>CAVVXH010000011.1:0-328650 GCA_963752155.1 uncultured Parachlamydiaceae bacterium
TGGTCGCCACATAACGCCTGATGGTCGCGGCTTTTGCCGTTATTCACGCAGTGCTCAATAAACGCCCGAATCGTCTTCGGATCCGCCGGCAGATAGCTCCATACGCGATTCGCAAAATGCCTGAAAGATCGCGCCATCGGCTTTCTGCGCCCGGAGCGTATTCGCCGAATACGCGCCCTCCGCCATCGCCTGCCATTCAAGCAACGCCGCCGGCGGGCCCTTGAGCACCGGTTGCGGAGCTACTGGCCTAGGTTCAATTCAGGACCGTTCTGCGTCAATTCCATCTGTAAAGTTGTCGGATCCCAGAGATCGGTCCCAGCGCCAGACCCACGATGTAAGTCTATTATATGGGCTCTATGCGGAAAAGGGCTGGTTTATCCGCCCGTCCCTCGTGAAATTCAGGCTGTCGCAACCGACGCCGATCATGAATCGGACATAAATTGTGGCTCAAACGGAATCGGACATCCACTCTGGGACGTCAGGAAACCCATCCGGACCTTAGGCGTTCAAGGGGAGACAGCGGTCAGCGGGGGGAAGGCTATGAAGGCTCGAAGCATCGCAGTCAGCAACTCCCTCGGGTTCTGAAATGATCCCGAGACGAGCGGCCCAGGTTTTGGAGTTTGAGGCTGGGAGTCTCTACCGGCTTGGGGAACATCCCGGTCTCGGTCGTACGAGCGATGACGCCGGGACGTCTTCTGGTTCGCCACTTGATCGACTCTCGGACGGAGGTGGTAGAGGCCGCCGGACTCAAACCCCTGCAACGCCTGACGTACCGGGTGGTGTTGAGCGCCAGACGGCGGCGGATGATCACTCTGACGCCGCTTGGTCGAGGGCCCGAGAGGAGGAACGACTCATCGGTCCACTCCTCGGAAACTCGGATCGCAAGCGCGACTCAAGGTCGTTCATACCCTGGCCTGAGCGATCGGCAAATCCGTCGCGAGCTCAGGCGCTATGCCGCCCTTCGTTCGATCGATGCGTTCCTGCCGCTACGTCGCGGACCCCTGCCGGGAGCCACCACCGTGCATCCGACATCGAGCGTCTCATGCGCGAGGAGATCCGCGAGCGATCAAGCTGAGCCCCGACATTGGCGTCGATGACCTCCTACCCCTGATCAGGGCTGCTGCCGAAGCACTCGATCGCCGCCGCCCGGCCGAAGTACGTCAGTCTCGCTTACGGCAAGCGCGCCGTCAGACAACCCTCTTCCCTCAAGCCATTCGTCGCGAGATCGAATATCGCAACCGGCCTGTTCGCTCAAACATCGAGACCGGAGCCCCGTTGAGCGTTGAGGTTGAAATCGATCACACCGTCGCGGATGTCCACCTGATTGAACCCCGGACGGGTGCTTCGATCGGCCGACCAGTGCTCACGATGATAATGATCGGGCGACCCGTGTGATTTTAGGCATGCTCTTGGCTCTCGAGTCTCGAACACCGAGTCAGTTAAGTATCGGGCTGTGCCTGCATCACAGCACCTTCCCGAAGGATAATTGGCTGAGAACCTCAATTTGCCAGATGCCTGCTGGCCAGGATTTGGGCTCGCCAGCACGATTCTCTCCGACAATGGCCGGGAATTTCATGGTCGAGCCTTTCGGCGTGCCGCCGAAGTCTACGGCGTCGAGCTTCGCTACCGCCCTCAAGGCCACCCGGCCGCCGGCGGTATCATCGAGCGGGCGATTGGCACCTTCATGATGAAGGTACGTCTCTTACCGGGGGCGAGCTTCTCGAAGCTCCTCGGCAAACGGCCGCGAAACGCAATTCGCGGTGCGCGGATGACGCTGAAAGACCTCGAGCTGTATCTCGCGCGGCAGATCAGTGTGTATCACAAGACTCCTCACGGGACCTTGGAGATGCCACCGGCCCTTGCCTGGGAACGCGCTTGGCGTATCAGTGGGAGCCCTGCGGTGCCGCGCCTGCCCGCAAGTGCGGATCATTTCCTTCTGACCTTCCTACGGGTGAATGGCGCACAGTGTCGCGCGAAGGCATTGCCTTGCATGCGCTCACGTACCGCTCTGAAAACTCGTCCCCCACATGGAATCGGGTCGGCGACAGATGGTGCGTTTCGATCCTCGAGACTTATCGCGCGTTTACCTTGAAACACCGACCGACTATATCGCCGCGGAGCTTGCCAATGGCCCCGCGATGGCATTTTCCCTCTGGGAGTGGCGTGAGGTGCGCGCCTCGGCGCTCGCGGCGAGTCGCTCCCGCGATCCAGATCGTATTGCAGAAGAGCTGGCCGCAAATCGACTGCTAATCCGCGAGAAAGTCAGCGGGCGCCACCGAGGCGCCGGCCGACGCCTCGCCCGTCAGGTGCAGTGGCACATTGACTCTGATGTCCTCCCGCCGAACGGCCATCTCTTGAAGAGCCGCGCATTGGCCCAGGCCCCTCGCTGCCGCGTCGAAGGAGAGGAAACATGGTAACCGCCTGTATCAACACTTGGATGAGGAAGCGCGGGAACTGTTGGACGCGGATGTGAGTGCCCGCATTCGATACATCCAACGGGATCGATTCATTCTTTATCATCCGATCGAAACCGTGCTCACGCTACTCGCGGACTTCATCGATCGACCCGTGAGCATCAGACCGCCTTGTCTCGCGCTCGTCGGGGATGCGGGATCCGGCAAATCGACTCTGGTTCGGGAATTTGAGCAACGCGCCCTAAGCCCAGAGGATCCGGGGACGCAGCGCGTCGTCTATTTTGTGGCGGATGCGCATCCGGACATCCCGGTGCTTCAACGGGCGTTGATGTCGGCACTCGACATTCCAGCGCCGCTCTCGGTCCACCGCCAACGCTGGATCGCGGATGACCTCATCGACGGGCGCTCGCCGAGCGAGCCACGCGCCTCGTCATTATCGATGAGGCGCAGCACTTAATGAATTTGAAGGCTCGCGACCAGCGCCACACCTGGGACTGGGTGAAATGGATATCCACCGCCAATCGAGTGAGTGTCGCTTGCACCGGCATCGCGGGTTTCGAATCGATGCTGCGCGAGGAGGGCCAGCTCGAAACCCGCTTTACAATTGCGTATCTGCCGCGCTGGACGGTGGGAGAGATGTTTAGCCAAGCAATACGTAGTTAATTGGATAAACGGAACAGGAGGTTGCTTCGCTAATTCGGCAATTTTCCGAACGACTCTATCTTTTGTTTCTTGTGGAATTGCGTTCAAATCCATTTGATCGCTCTCTGAATCCTTATCTTTATCTACCTCAAGATATTTCTCCCCCCACATGCTGTAAGAAACAAGCATTAGAGAATCCCCTGGGTATTCTCCGGTTTGTTTTGTTAACCCATCAGGCTGATTATACCACCGCTCAAGATATTGATTGAGCTCCATCCGAGTTCCCTGATAAGGAAAGTCTGCGGGAGCAGGTTCAAATTCGACGATCACTTCTCGCCGTGGAGTGAAAAACAAAAGATTCTTTAAACAAAATTTAACCCCTTGGAGGATTGTGGCAAAAAGAGGATGCCCTTTTCCATAATAAGAGGAAAAACTGCTTCCCCAAAGTCCTTTAACGCGGACCAGCACCACATTTACTTCTGGGACAGCTTCAATGATCTCGTGAACGCCAGAAGCCCCTCCGATCACTTCACGTTCTGTCAATTTAACTTTTCCAGCAGGATAAATTAAAAAATTCTGCCCTTTCCGCAAACTTTCAATGACGGTTTGAATCACTTTTTCAGCTTTGCTACGTTTTAAGCTGTTACTTGTTGTCAAGAAACGAGGCACAGGCAAAGCATCGAGAAATTTTAAAACCGTATGCACAATAGGCGTATAATACATATATTCAACAACCATCGGCCGGATAGGATATTTCTTCATAGCGCCTAAGGTGACAACTAAGGGATCAATAAAAACTGCAGAATGATTTGGCAAAAAAAGAACTCCGCCCGGTTTACTAAGAGTTTCTTTATTGAGATGATCAAGCCCCTTAAAGACCACGCGATAGCGAAACCAAATCATCAGCCGCATAAAAAAAGCCAAAAAAAATTCTATGATCCGTCGCATGACAACTCCTTAGCGATTCAATTCTTTCATGTTATTTTAGCGATTCCAGGGGAACATTGAAAGAAAAAAAAGAAAATCCAAAAAAGAGATCTTCAAAAAAAGCGTTATACTCACACAATTTAGTGTAGACAAAAGGCAGACAACATTATAATATACTGTTTAAAGGACAATCTAAAAAATGTCAATTTACACTTTCTCTTCGGAAAAAAATTCCAAGCTCATAGCAGAACGAAATATTAGTTTCGATGAGATAATTGCAGCTATTGAAAATAATCAAGTATTAGACATTCTAGAACATCCTAACACGGAAAAATATGAAGGCAAAAAATCTATGTAATACACATCAAGGAATATATTTATTTAGTCCCTTTTGTTATAAGTCAGGATGAAAATATTTTCCTTAAAACTATCATCCCTAGCAGAAAAGCCAAGAAAAAATATATTGAGAGAAAGCAATGAAAAAACATAAAAATCCAGATCACATTAAACTTGATCCAGATGAAAAAGAACTTTTATCTTCATTTGAAAAAGATGAATGGAAAACAATTAAAAATGTTGAAAAAGAAAAATTAATCGCTTCTAAGACTGCGGCCCAAACGCTGCGTAAAGATGTGCGTATTAATATTCGATTGACAAGCAATGATCTATCTAATCTAAAGCAAATAGCTGCTTATGAAGGCCTCCCTTATCAAACCTTGATTGCAAGCGTTCTTCACAAGTATGCTGCAGGCCATTTTCGCTAATATTTACAGGCTCTGGCCACACGATCAATTCTTTCACGTTATTTTAACGATTCCAAGGGAACATTGAAAGAAAAAAAGAAAATAGACAATGCCCCATGATTCCGGATAGAATCAAAAGGATTGCAACCGCTATGGGAAGAAGAAGGAACCAAGGAGAGATATATAACGCACAGATAATGCCGATGAGGACAAGCAAACCACTAAATGTATAGGTTTGGCTTTCAATTTTCCGACTCATCTTACTATCGTGAACGGTCGAAAAACCACAATTTTTCCAAGCGGAGACCCCTCCTTTTAAACAATACGCTTCTGTGACTCCTGCATACTCGGCCCATTTAAGCGCTGCACCGCTTGAACGGAGTCCCAATTGACAATAAAAAATGAGCTTTTTGCCAATGGGGTCTGGGACGAGCTCAGGTTTAAAGTGTGATAAAGGAAAAAGATGTGCCTTAGCTAAATGTTCTTCATTATATTCTAAGGGTTCACGCACATCGATCAAAACGATTTCACCGGCTTCGTACCATTTTTTAACTTCTGTGGCATTGATTTCTTTTACGGTTTTATTCATTCTGATCACTCCCTTTAGATAATATGACAGGGATGCGCCCCATGCTGGCTTTATTAAGTTGTGGTGTAAGAGTCTCAAATACCGGACCGATCGATTTCCGCAGGCTTTGTTCGGTATAGTCAGCTAATTCAGGATAATGGCGACCTAGCCAAAGGCGAAATTTCCACATTTTGTTGAAAAGCTCTTGTTGATAAACTTTAGGGTCCTTAGCAATCGAATTTTGCACAAACTGTCCTACATCGATATGAATCGGTTTGTTATCGTAAACTCCGGTATTTTGCATCAATGCATGATCATTATCCGCATAGCCACGTTCATATTCTGATAACAACATCCCCAACAAATTGTCTACAAGTTTTTTGGCAGTCGAAAAATCTTGATTTTTCTTAAGCTCCAATAATTCAGGACAAAGCATCTTTGCTTTTTTTTGAATCATGAATTCCAACGAATTCAGTTGCAATTCGTGCTTTAACCCCACTTTATCATAGACGATCAGGGAGTGATTCCACTCTTCACTTTTATTTAAATTCACATACACTACGCCTGTTTCCGGCTGTAGCTCATCGTAAGCCATTTTCCAACTTGAAAAAAGGTAATCAAGTTTTTTCTTTTTGATTTCTTGTTTTTGTTGACGATAGGTATCGACTGCAGGAATAAAAGCGAAAATATTCAATAACGTCTGTGGCTTAAAACGTTGGTACTTAAAGAATTTGATCACATATTTATCATCTTCGCTTCTAAACACATAGGACTGGCATCCTTTTCCTAAATAATAAAATTTTTGTGTTAAGATCGCTTCAATTTCATTTTTCCTTTCGGAAGAAAGGAGAGGGCTCTCCCAACGTGCGTCATATGGCAAGCTGTAGTGGATATTCTCTTCAAGAAAGCCGTCTGTAACGCGATAGTAGAGTCTTCCAACACCATAAATTGCTGCGATAGCTAGTGTGAATAATATGAATTTTTTATACCATCTAGAGCTCATAAAATACTTCTAAATGCCTCCAGACGCTGATTCAGATGAGCTTCCAACTCAGGATATGTTTCCTTTAACCATTCTTTTAGCAAAGTTGTTTTCCAGAGGATCACTTCAGCTTGTTTTTTAGGATCTTTAAGAGTCTCATCCTCTCTTAAACGCCCTACATCAATTTGGATGGGACGATGATTCAAGACTCCAGTATTACGAACAATATAGCGATCTTCTTCGTAAAGACCTTGATTAAACTCTTTAATATATAGTTCTAGTAAGCCATCAAGCAATTGTTTTGCACTTAGGGACTGGGCTAAGACGTCTTCAAACAACTCTACTTTTTTCTGCAACAGAAAAACGTGCTCGTTCAGATTCAATTGATAGGGTGATCCACTTTTATTATAGAGAGTGAGTGTTTTATTTACAGGATCCGTTCGGTCTATATGGATAAAAAGAACTTGGGTTTCGTCTTTAAGCTTTGTATGAGCGATCTTCCAGCTTTTAAACAAAGCGTCGCGCTTATCGTGTTTATGAGCAGCATGCTTTAAACGATCTTTCTCAAATAAATCTGGTAAAGGCAACATTGCATAGAGAGGATGGTGTCGGTATTTCTGAAACTTTATAAATTTAATGACATAACGGGAATCTTCACTTTCAAAGACATAGGCCTGATGCCCTTTTCCAAGATATCTATACTTTTGATCTAGGGCGCGATTGACTTCATCGGCCTCTGCGCCCTTCAAAGGGGGAACTCTCCAAGAAACATCTGAATACTCTTCTGACGTAATATTGGCTAAAGAAAAGCCATCGGTGCGCTCATAGTAGACAAATTTCGCAATCCACACCATCAATCCAATAAATAACAGTCCTAGGAAATAGTGTTTGGCTTTCATTTGGAGGGTGTCTTTCTATAAGGACGTTTCTGCGATGAGGATCTGACATGGCGTTTTTCGGGTGGAGGAGCACCAATCCAAGACACTTCCCTTTTGATAGTCTCTAAAACGCGCTTTAAGGTGTGTAATTCTCGATCGGTGACCAATGTGATGACCTTGCCTGCTCGATCACACCGGCCAGTACGGCCTGAGCGGTGAACATAGATATCGGGATCATCTCCAAGATGATAGATGAATACATGAGTAATCCCTGAAAAATCTAACCCGCGGGAAACGACATCTGTCGCAACAAGATGCTTCGTTTTTCCAGCACGAAATTTATTGGTGACAATGGTACGCACGTCTTGAGATAATCCTGCATGTAAAAAATCAACCCCATCGACATTTTTTTGCAACTCTCGGCAGACCTTTTCAACTTCGATACGTGAATGGCAGAAGACAATGCTTTGATTGGGAGTGTACTCTTTCATGAGCTGAATGAGAGACAAGCTGCGGTCGTCATGCCGACAATAGAGAAAATGATGGTCGATTTGCTGTGGAGTACGCTGAACGGAAGTTAGCAGGATCTCTCTAGGATTATTCATATGATTTTTTGCTAAACTTTTGATCTCTTTAGGCATTGTTGCAGAGAATAAAAGAGTTTGATGCTTATGCATGAGGCATTCCATGATGAATTTGAGATCTTCATAGAAACCCATACTAAGCATTTCATCTGCTTCGTCTAAGACAAGAGTTTTAACAGTGTCTAAATCCATTTCTCGCGAATGGATGAAATCGATCAATCTTCCCGGAGTCGCCACAAGAATTTGTACGCCATTCTTTAATTTTGACTGCTGCATCCCGGGACTTTCTCCCCCGAAAATTGCAAAAGCCTTTATTCCCTTACGTGAACCAATTTTTTGCGCTTCAGTGGCATACTGCAAAGCAAGTTCTCTTGTAGGTACGATCACAAGAGCTTGTATTTGATTAGATGCGGGATTCACCAATTGACACAAGGGGATAGCACAAGCTGCAGTTTTACCCGAACCAGTCTGAGCAAGGGCGATCAGATCTTGGTTATCGAGAATTGCGGGAATTGTTTCTATTTGTATAGGAGAAGGTTCTTCAAAACCCATTTTTGCAAGGGCTTCGAGGATGGACTCATCTAAAGAAAATTGAGCAAATTTGGACATAGTTTATCTGTAATTAGCTGTAGGTTAATGTAGGTTAATTAATGATAAGAAGAATAGCATTCTTAACCTAAAGAATCATGATACATTTTTCAGACAATAAAGAATAGAAGGATTTTGCAATAGCTTAGGGCACTAGTCTTGACAACGTTCTCCTAAATGACAAAATCGACTGATGCGGAGTACTAAGAAAAATTAAACGTAAAGCGAGACAGTTGCCTGCGGCGCCCCCTATCGGGAAATAACAGATTTTTAAAGCGCCTTGCCATTGGTGCCTGACCTGATATTCTGACATTTGCCTACAATGATAACGTAACCTCCCAGGAGGGCAAATGTCAGAATATCAGGTCAGGCACCAATGGCAAGGCGCGAACTTGTTATTTAGGAGGCACGAAGGCACAAAGAGATCTTACGCGAAGAATCCTCAGTTTAAAGAAAAAATAGGTAACTTTTATACTTTAATATGTATGTCCTTTTTGTACTCTTTGTGCCTTCGTGCCTTTGTGTTTAATTTTTTCTTATAACTTTATACTCTACTATTGCAGCATCTTTCTCACCTACCAAACAACTTGTTATTTCCCAATAGTGGGTGCCACAGACAACTGTTTCGCTTCCCAGGTTTTAAAAAATTGTTCTGACAGCTGACAGTCCTCAATCAACTTTTATTTTAGAGGGAAGAGTCTCGCCCAAAAATTGTTGTGGGTTTATGACACCACGAGCAGCGTGACAAAGGTCATCAACTAGCGAGAGAGCTCCGAGTTGATCAAATGCAAAGCTATTGTACCTTTCAACTCGACCACATTTACCAAAGTAAGGTGTAAAGGAATACACTGCAGCCAACACGCCTAAAGCAAGATCAGCAGCTTTTGTTATAATTGATACCAAGCCTGCTATAGCATAGCATCCACGTGAAACAAAATGCCTACTAAGTATATTGCTCTTTGATGAAGCGTCTTTCGCTTTATTAAAAATGGGAAGAGCAAACATTGAAGAAATCCAAGTATCATCTTCAGGGCGTGGTCTTTCTTCTCTGAAAAAAAGTGCTTCTGGATTAACAATTCGAAGAACATATACATAGACGTTTGTTAAAATAAATTTCGAAGGTTTAATTTCAAAAGCATCGGCGAGTTTATTCATTCTCTTCGAACATCCCAATGTACCAACTGAAAAAGCTGCTGCAACTATAGTGCATATTGTGCCTACTAAAGCTCCAATTGCACTTACTAATGGACTTACAGTCGTTATATTGCGAACAGTTTTTCCTAAATAATTTATCGAATTATCAATCATTTGTTTGAATCCATAAAATGGACTATCATTTGATTTTGATTTTATTTCATTATCAGCCATAACCCTAGAGAACTTCATATTCCAACCTTTATGTTAATTAAAACCATAAGACACACTTTGAACAAGTACAAAGTTACTTACTTATACAAAGCAACAATACATAACAGCAAATTGAATTGCAAGGAAAAGTTTCGATAATTATTTTTTAATGATGGACTACCAGGCTCAAAAAACACATTATGCCAAAATCGGCATAATGTGTCTTAATATTTAACTTTACGTACTTTACGAAAGCCCTCTTACACAAAATTGTTGTGGGTTTATGACACCTCGGACAGCTCGACAAAGATCATCAACCAACGAAAGAGCACCTAATTGATTAAATGCAAACTTATTAACACTCTCTAGAGAGCTAAAGCCAGGTATAATAGAAAATACCGCTGCCAACAGACCTAAAGCAAGATCTGCAGTTTTTGTCACAAGGGATACCAAACCAGCCAACGCATAGTATCCGCGTGAAACGAAATGCTTATTAAAAAGCGTATCGCCTTGCGCCGCATCTTTTGCTATCCTAAAAAAAGGAGAACCAAACATTGAAGAGATAAAAAGTTTATCTTGCTCTGAACTACTAACTTCAGAGAAATTGCCATATGGATTAATACTCGTAATGACATGTAAATAGACGTTTGGTAAAATATTTTTTGAATATTTCGGTTTCATTCTTTGATCGGCCAAACTATTCACTTCCCGCAAACACCCAAAAGTACAAACTGACAAAGCTGCTGTAAATACAGCAGATATCGAGCCTATTAAGGCTGATGATGCATTCTGCAATAGAGTAGGATCTGTCACATTTTCAACAACTCTTCCTAGAAAACCCGTAGCCTTTGAGAATAAATTCCCTAGTGAACTGAATGAACTTTGTTCAGACATTTTCAACCCATCTGCTCCATACGCTGTTTCCATAATTCAACCCTTTTGTTAATTGATTTAATATATACACAAAGCTTTGAAATATCGTACAAAGCCATTTACTTTCAATTCTTGATGATATATAAAGTGAAAATAAATTGCAAGTTTTCAACAGAGCATATGAAATGAGAACAATTTTTTGGAATCTGGCGCTATCTCAAGCCAAAAATTGCTGAGGATTCATCACTCCACGAGCAGCACGACAAAGATCATCCACGAGAGAAAGCGCTCCTAATTGATTGAATGCAAAATCATTGATCCCCTCTAGCCTACCCAAGCAAGGTATTATAGAAAGCACTGCTGCTAACAAACCTAAAGCAAGATCAGCAACTTTTGTCACAATGGAGACCAAACCTGCTAAAGCATAGCACCCCCGTGAAACGAAATGGCGCTTAAAAAATGTATTATTTTTCAATGAAATAATTTTTGCTTTTTTGAAAATAGGATGAGCCACTGCTGAAGAAATCCAAATTTCATTTTTTGGTTCTGGCTCTCTCTTCACTGCTAAATTTGCATTTGGATCCATAATCTTAAGAAAGTATAAATACACACTTGGCAAAATAAATTTTGAGAATCTATTTTCTTCAGTATTGTTGTGGGCGTATCTATTCAGTTCATTTGAAATTCCGAAAGTGCAAACTGACAAGGCTGCGGTAAATACAGTACCTATTGTTCCTATTAGAGCCTTTGTTGCCTTCAACAATGGAGCTGTATCCAATGCATTGTTAACGGTATTTTCCAAATAAGCCCGAGAACTTTCAAATAAATTTCTGTTTTCCACATTCCTTCTAGACATCCTCATATCGCATCCTTGTTGTTAACATCAGACAGCAAGGACGGCAAAGACGGCAAAGACGGCAAGGACAAAAAGGACGACAAGGACAGCAAGGACGAAAAGGTATTCAGGAACATCGATCATTGCGATGTTAGTTCTTTATTGCCTATTTTATCCTTATCTTTTATTGCTGTCTTCTGTCCTTGTTGTCCTTGCTGTCCTTGCCGTCCTTTCACTTGATTTCAAAGCTATCTACTTTAAATTTAAACTTATACAGAAGGTGAGAGTAAATTGCAAGAATTTTTATAATTTTTTATAATTATGTTAGCGCAAAGCGAGACAGGCTAGAGCGCACCCCCCTACAGGGAAATAACATGTTGTTTAATAGGTGAGAAAGATGCTGCGATATTAGGATATAAAGTATAGGAAAAATTAAACGCAAAGCGAGACAGTTGCCTGCGGCGCCCCCTATCGGGAAATAACAGATTTTTAAAGCGCCTTAGCCTTGGTTCCAGACCTGACATTCTGACATTTGCCCTTTTAAGAGGTCTTGTTTTCATTAAGGCAAATATCAGAATATCAGGTCAGGCACCAATGGCAAGGCTATTTTGGACATTGCCTTATTATAGCTATATTGGAATCTAAATTCTACCTCTCGGGATATTTAACTCTCGAATGACTATAAGCCACCAACGTTTTAACAAGAGTTGTTTTAACAATCGTAAGCTCTTCAAAAGTCAGCAAGCAAGAGTCCAATTGACCATCTTTTTCTTTGATGCGCACCAATTGAGTCGCTAATTCCATTAAACTTGCCTCATTGATATCTTCGAGAGAACGTGACGCTGCTTCAACAGAATCGGCTATCATGATAATGGCCGACTCCTTGCTCCTGGGCTTAGGACCAGGATAGCGAAACTCTTTTTCATCAACTAATACTGGATCACCTCCTAAAGCATCGAGCTCTTTTCTATAAAAATAATAGACTAACGATGTACCGTGATGTTCTTTGATAATATCGATAAACTGTTCAGGCAAACCGGCCTTTCGAGCAAGAATAACACCCTCAGTCACATGAGCTAAAATCGCTCGTGCGGATTCCTTAGGGGTCAAAAGCTGATGGACATTGATTCCACCCTGTTGATTTTCGGTGAAATATTGCGGTGTTACAATTTTACCCACATCATGGTACATCGTAGCAACGCGGCAAAAAAGCCCGTTTGCTCCTATTTTCACTGCTGCTGCTTCCGCCAAATTTCCCACGACAATGGAATGTTGATAGGTTCCAGGGGCCTCAATTGAAAGACGACGGAGGAGCATATTATTAGGATCCATGTACTCCATCAGGGTCACATCTGTCATAATTTCAAACAGCGATTCCAACAGCGGGAGCAATCCTACCACAAGAATACTTGTTAATAGCAAACTGACTGTAACGCAAAGAACATCTGCAAAATAGCTCCTAATCGCCCAAGCATCACTCTGGTAAAAATGCAACGCTAAAACCATAGCTAAAGAACATAACCATGCTTTAGCACAAACCACAAAGACCTCTTTACGCTGCTTTAAGGATCGAGTGCTAAGGACTGCGACTATTGCTGCTATAGCATTGGTAATCATAAAACCTTGCTTCTCAAAAGCTAGAGAAATCGTCAACACTAAAGTCAGAAACCCCGTTGCAAAAGTTGCCACACTGGAATTAATCAAACTACAAATCAGTATTGCCGCAAAAGGAACAAATAAAGGATACCGAACACTATCTATAAAATTACTTTTTGAAACTAAAAGAAAAAATTCAGTCAGCTTCGCAATGCCAAAGACCAGCACAACCACCGTCAGAAGCAAAAGCAACTTCCGGTTAGATGCCAAAACTAAAGGATAATTATAACGAAAAAAGCTATAGCTAATTCCAATAAAAATCAGGGCCATGAGTGCACTGCCAATCACTGTAATTGGATGACACAAGTTAGTCTTTTCTCTCAAAGCTTTCTGCATTGCCTGCAACATAGCTTCATGGCGCGTCGTGACCTTTTCATTCTGATCAATGATCCGACTTCCGGCTTTCACATGAGTGAATTTTTGTGGAACTCGACCTCTAAGTTTTGTTCGAAGTAGACTTTGTGCGGAAATGTCTTCTTGAATATCCCACAACTTACTTCGGAACCAACTGATGATAAATTTAATTGTTACTTTCGAGGCCCCCTCTTCAGGTAACATTCTTTCTTCCATAGACTGCCATAGATGAGGAGGCAAAATAATCCCCTCAGTGATATCATTGGGAGTAAAAATGAAATAATTTCCTGAAGGCAAACCAACATCACGAATCTTTTGCATTGTTCTTGAATCCACAAAGCGCACTTCAGTCAAAAATCTTTCTACAAGGGATATACCTGCATAAAGATCCTCGAAGGCAACATCGCTCACTTCTTCCCTCCAATCAGGAGTATGGACTAGAAAATGTTCAAATTCATTGCGACGTCGCCGCACTTCCTTTTCATCGATTTGATAAATTTTGCCGACATCACGTAAAGCCTCTTCTCTAAGAATGATTGTGGATTCTTCATCATAAAAATCAAAATCGACCTGAGAGACAACGTAAGCAGGGGCTATAGAATTAACTTCTAAAATTTCAACATGAATTTCACGAAAATGGAGAAGAAAAAAGAGCGATAATACAAAAAGAAAACCAATTCCCCATCGAATACTTAGACTCTTATCTAAAAATCCTTGTTCTTTGGAAAATTTTAATTCATTATAATTAGTCTGCTCACTTGAACTATCATTCATTGAATTTCAATCTCCTACAACATTCCGAGTGATATAAATGGTTTTTCCCTTTACAAGACAGCTTCTCATAAAGATGATAGTATAAAACACTAGAATAACATAAGAGATAAATTATGAACATAAGACCTACAAAAAAGAAGAAAATTTTAGTCGTTGGGGGCGCAGGATATATAGGATCTTATGTCAATAAGCGTTTGCATCAACTTGGATATGAAACGGTTATTTACGATAATTTGAGTCGAGGAAATCGGAAAAATGTTCTTTATGGAACGTTCGTTGAAGGTGATCTTGCAAATAGTTTAAGCTTAACAAAACTCTTTGAATCTTATTCTTTTGACGGCATCATGCATTTTGCAGCCTTTACTGATGTCGGAGAGTCCGTTAGAAATCCTGCCGTTTATTATCAAAACAACGTGTTAAATACGTTGAACTTATTAAATGCCGCCATCGAATATCGGATTAAAGCATTTGTATTTTCCTCTTCCGCCGCAGTCTATGGGATGCCACGGGCTCAAACAAGTCTCATCAATGAAGATCATCCTTGCCATCCGATCAATCCTTACGGGCGCACAAAGTTGTTCGTTGAAGAAATTTTAAAAGATTTTGATGCTGCATACGGATTAAAGAGTTGTTGTCTTCGTTATTTCAATGCTGCCGGAGCAGATCCTGAGGGGGAAATTAAGTGGCAAGAGCGTAAGGAGAACAATCTAATTCCTCTTCTTCTGAAAAGTTTGAAGAATCCTACGCAAAAGGTCACGCTTTTTGGAAAAGACTATCCTACAAGCGATGGAAGTTGCATTCGCGATTATATCCATGTTTATGACTTAGCAGAAGCACACATCAAAGGACTCGAGCAACTTTTTGCAACGAACTCTTCAAGCGTCTACAATTTGGGCAATGGGCGAGGATTTAGTGTCTACGAGGTGATTCAGGCCGTCGAAAAAGTTACGGGGACTTCTCTTCAAATAATTGAAGGACCACGACGTCCTGGAGATCCACCGATCTTGGTTGCGAATGCGGAGAAGGCTCGTCGTGAGCTGGAATGGCATCCACGTTATCCTGGCATCGAAACGATGATCGAGCATGCTTATGCAGTGTTTAGGAGATAAAATATAGGAAAAATTAAACACAAAGGCACGAAGGCTCAAAGTAAAATAAGACGATAAATGGAGTCGACAACTCCAAAAAAAGACAATAAATGGAGTTAGCGACTCCAGAAAAATGATAAAAATATTGACAATTCTATAAAATACTCCTAAAATTAAAATTTAGAAACAACACAGGGTGATCGTGTACGCAAGGCTCCTTCAAGCTCCTTTAAAAATTAAAAAAAGTTTTTTTCTCTTTGGACCAAGAGGCACAGGTAAAACTTTTTGGGTGCAAAATCATTTTCCTAAAGCTCTTTATCTCGATCTTTTAGAATCCACTCTTTTTGGAGAACTTCTTATAAATCCTCAACGGCTGGAATTTTTGATCCCACCTAATTTTGACGATTGGATCATTATCGATGAAGTACAGAAAATCCCTCAGCTTTTAAATGAAGTTCACCGATTAATCGAAAAATATCATCATAAATTTATACTGACCGGATCGTCTGCAAGAAATTTAAGAAAAAAAGGAGTCAATCTTTTAGCTGGTCGTGCCTTAACCTTTCATCTTTATCCTTTAACTATACAGGAACTAGGAAGCGACTTTAACCTTGAAAAAACTTTGAAAAATGGTTTTTTGCCAGCTATTTTTTCCGAACCGGAGCCTGCGTTATATTTAAGTTCCTATATATATACATATTTAAGAGAAGAAGTTCTTCAAGAAGGCCTTACACGTAATCTTGCAGCATTTACTCGATTCCTTGAAGTCGCTAGTTTTTCTCAAGGTCAGTTATTAAACGTTACAGAAGTAGCTCGTGACTCACAAGTTAATCGCAAAGTTGTGGAAAACTATTTTCAGATATTGGAGGATTTACTACTTGCTAGTTATCTTCCTGTATTTGCCAAAAGAGCTTCTAGAAGAGTTACGTCGCATTCTAAGTTTTTTTTCTTTGATGTGGGTGTCTTTCGTTCTTTACGTCCAAAAGGCCCCTTCGATCGCCCAGAAGAGATTGATGGTGCTGCGCTGGAGACAATCTTCTTACAAGAAATAAAAGCACTAAATGATTACTTACAACTAGAATATGAAATATATTATTGGAGAACAATAGAAGGACATGAAGTTGATTTCATTTTATATGGTCCTAAAGGAATTTTAGCTTTTGAGATAAAACGTTCTCATTCGCTCACGCCTAAAGACTCTAAGGCACTGATGATTTTTGCCCAAGAATATCCAGAAGCTAAGCTTTTTTTACTTTTTGGAGGAAATCGCCGTGAGTACTATGGCAATGTTGAAGCGATACCATTTCAAGAAGCTCTTCTTAAATTACCTGTTTTATTGCAAAATAATTCCTAGTACACCCTTAGGTCCGCAGCCAGACATTCTTTAATTTTTAAATGAACCTGCTATAAAACTCTCCACAAAAATAAAGAGATACTGTAAAATTATTATACCAGGCGCGGTCTACTGCGCGAAATTCCCGATTAGACAAAAGGTGTAAAAAATGAATTTCAATAGCCCCATCATCAAAATTATCGCTGCCCTTCTACTGGCTTGCCTTGCAGGATTTTTTGTCGGTCCCAACACCACAATTTTCGGCGTCCCAGTCATCGAATTGTTTGGACTCATTGGCGAGCTATTTTTAAATGCTTTGAATCTTGTCGTGGTACCTCTTAGTCGCCGCTTCCATCATTTTAGGCGCTGCTCGAATGGGTGGCGATGAATCGATGGGCAATTTAGGAATTAAAATCTTAGGGTATTTTGTTTTAACTATTACTGTAGCTGTCTTAGCTGGCTATGCTGTTGTGACAACCTTAAAGCCTGGTGTAGGACAATCTCAACTTCAAAATCAAACTCAACTTGTTTCCACTGAATCTCAGACGTTTTAACTCCTCCTACTTCGATCGCATCTTCATCCCCTACAACTCAAGCACTTAAACAAGCTGCAAAATATTGAAGCAGTTTCTCACGATTCCGGTTTTTTCCAATTTAGACAACTATTATTAAAAATTATCCCTTCAAATATAGTCGCTGCAGCATCTCAGGGGCAAATGATTAGCATGATCATCTTTTGTTTGCTCTTTGGATATTTCATGACTCAAATTGATAAACATGCTTCAAGCGTCATGATTTCCTTTTGGCGAGCTCTTTTTGAAACGATGATGCGAATGACAGAATTTTTCATGAAAGCCTTACCTATCGGCGTCTTTGCTTTAGTCGCAAAAGTGATTGCCACATCGGGTGTCGAAGCTTTTCATTCGATTGCTTGGTTCTTCGTTTCCGTCCTCATTGCTCTTGGAATACATGCGGGGATAGTCATGCCTCTTATTCTTAAATTTATCGGCCGCGTCAACCCTCTTGCACACTATGCGGCGGTCTCCCCTGCCCTGTTAACGGCATTTTCAACAAGCTCTTCCGCTGCTGCTCTTCCGGTAGTCATTGACTGTGTTGAAAAACGTGCGGGGGTTTCAAATCGGATCTGCGGTTTTACTGTTCCTCTTGGAACTGCTGTAAATCTTTCCGGATCGGCGATGTATGCTTGCATGGTCGTCATTTTCATTGCTCAAGCCTATAACATCGAACTCCCCTTCTCTACACATATGATCATTATCATTATGTCAGTACTGAGCTCTTTTGGAATGGCCGGAGTCCCCTCAGCAAGTTTAATTGCCGTTGTCCTTATCTTACAAGCGGTACATTTACCTGTTGAAGGAGTAGGATTGGTCCTAGCCGTAGAACGAATTCTCGACATGTTCCGCACTGCCACAAATGTCTTTGGAAATACTTGCTGTGCAGTCCTTGTCGCTAAATCGGAAGGTGAAAACCGAGTATTGAATCCTGCAGTCCAAAATACCCTACCCTCATCTTTCTAATGAAAACTCCAGGTGAAATCACAGTTGCCGTCGGAATGTCTGGAGGGGTCGATTCTTCAGTGGCTGCGCTTTTACTTCAAGAGCAAGGCTATAAAGTCTTTGGTCTTTTCATGAAAAATTGGGAAGAGCTAGACGAAAATGGTGCCTGCATGTCTGCAAAGGAATACGAAGATATGGCAGCTGTATGTGAAACCTTAGGGATACGCTATTACTCAGTCAATTTTGTGGAAGAATACAGAGAAAATGTCTTTTCACACTTTTTGGATGAATTTAAAAAAGGGCATACGCCTAATCCAGACATCCTTTGCAACAGAGAAATTAAATTTAAGGTCTTACTTAAACGAGCCTTAGAGCTTGGTGCAGATTATTTAGCAACCGGACATTATTGCCGTAGAGGACTCTCAACCGATCTTAACGAAAACCCACATCTCCTCAAAGGGGCTGACGGCAGTAAAGATCAAAGCTATTTTTTGCACGCAATCGATGGTCAAGCTTTAAGCAAAGCCTTTTTCCCTATTGGCGACCTGATGAAAAGTGAAGTGCGCAACATTGCCAGAAAGTACCAATTGTCGACATCCGAAAAAAAGGATAGCACGGGCATTTGTTTTATTGGAGAACGGAATTTTAAACAATTTCTTAGCCAATACATTCAATATCAAAAAGGGAATTTTGAAACGTTAAGCGGTAAAGTGATTGGGCAGCATGATGGTGCAGCCTTCTATACTCCTGGCCAGCGAAAAGGATTGATGATCGGAGGGGCAGGAGAAGCGTGGTTTGTCGTAGGAAAAGACATTGAACGCAATGTCGTTTACATTGAACAAGGGACATTGCATCCCGCTCTCTATTGTGATAACTTAATAGCCAGTGAAATGACATGGATTCATGGGAGTCCTCCACCGTTGCCTTTTAAAGGCCATGCTAAAGTACGCTACCGGCAGCCGGATCAAGCTTGCACGATCGAAAAAATAGAAGGGGATAAAGCTTATGTCTCATTTGCTATTCCACAACGTGCTGTTACCCCTCGACAATCGGTTGTTTTCTATGCAGGCGATATTTGTTTAGGTGGGGGCCTGATTGAGTGTTCAGGCCCCTCCTATTATGCAAGGGGCCTTTCACTTCCTGAGGAGGTTTCACCATGAGCGTCAGAGACATTATCATTTTAGGCTGTTCCAGCCAACAACCCACAAGAATGCGCAATCATGGAGCTTACCTCGTACGCTGGAATGACGAAGGACTGTTATTTGATCCAGGCGAAGGGACCCAACGACAATTTATCTTTGCCAACGTTGCGCCACCGGTCATCACACGTGTTTTCATCTCTCATTTCCACGGCGATCATTGTCTAGGACTTGGATCCATCCTCATGCGGTTAAATTTAGATAAAGTCACACATCCTATCCATTGCTACTATCCTGCCAGCGGCAAAAAATATTTTGATCGGTTGCGTTATGGTACGATCTATCATGAAACCATTACTGTCATTGAACATCCTGTTTCAAGCCCAGGAATCGTTCATGACGATGGCCATTTCCGCATTGAAGCGACCTTCCTTGAACATGGGGTCGACAACATTGGCTGGAGAATTACTGAACCCGATACACGTAAATTCGACAAAACTAAGCTCGATACACATCACGTCCGGGGTCCTCTTGTCACACAGCTACAAAACTCCGGCTCTCTAGTGATCGATGGACAAACCATCACTCTCGATGACGTTAGCACTATACGCAAAGGGGATGCTCTTGCCGTTGTAATCGATACGCGTACATGTCAAAATGCGATCGATATTGCTAGAGACGCAAAAATTTTAATTTGTGAAAGCACTTATTTAGAAGAACATCGCGATCTTGCTCACAAGCACTTTCACATGACTGCCAAGGAAGCTGCGATGATTGCCAAAGAAGCAAATGTCAAAAAACTCATCTTGACGCATTTTTCCGCAAGATATCAGTTTCCACGCGATTTTGAAATTGAAGCTAAAGAGTTTTTCCCTAATACCATTGCTGTTAAGGACCTTTTATCAATCCCTTTTGAAAGATAAGATGCTGAGCCGTTGCATACGAAGTCTAGGAAAAATTCAACGCAAAGGCACGAAGGCACAAAGAGCACAAAGAGGTCTTACGCGAAGAATTTTCATCTAAAAAAAATAGGTGAATTTTACTTTATATGTAAGATCTCTTTGTGCTCTTTGCGCCTTCGTGCCTTTGCGTTGAATTTTTCCTATACTTTCTAACCCATATTTTTGCATCTCCTCACTACAAACCGATAACATCCTCTGTGTAAGGAGCTTCCGGATTAAACATATGGATCATCCTACCCGCAGTATTAATCCACATTAATGCTTGTTTAGCAATTTCTTCGTTGAATAATCTAAAACCTACCCAAACCACAAGCAATGCCAACAATGACTTCAAAGGCATCCCCAAAAAAGTAATTTGCACCTGTGGAGCTAAACGATTAGCTATCCCAAGAAATACGTCTGTCATTAAAATCGCTAGAAGTGCAGGTGTCGCTAACTGTATGCTAAGAATCATAAACTTATTAAAGAGCTGCATCATAAAAAGATAGTACGGGGTCCCCGGATTGAAAAAAGCGGCGTGAAAGAATTCTCCAGGTGGAACCATCGCATAAGAGGTGCTAATCAAGTCTATCACCAAAAATGGTCCATTCAATGCCCAAAAGATTAAGATCATCGAATAATTAAACAATGTACCAAGCGGTGAAGACTGGTTTTGAATCGTAGGATCGTTCACCATTAAACTGGCTCCCCCCCGCTGGTGGTCAATGATGATCCCAGCACTTTGAACGACAATAAAAGGCATCCCCACCATAAATCCAATAAGGGTTCCAATGAAAACTTCTTTCAGTGCTAAGAGAATTAAAAACGAGTTAAATGGAATCGGAGCCGATGTCACTGCCAAGAGTTGTGGCAAAAAAATGACAAACATCGAAATGGCAAAAGTAATTTTTACCGGATGGGGCAACACTTTAGCTCCAAAAAACGGAGCTTGCGCCACTATAGGTAAAAATCGAGCTAAAAAAAGGAAGAGTAACGTTAATGGGGAAAAGGGATCTCCTTTAGCCAAAGCACTGTTGATAAATAAACTCAGATAATTATTATCCATAGAAAAAAAAGCCCCAGTCCCTTATTCCGAAGGAAAGCTCCAAGCTGGAAAATGCGTAAAAATATCCAAAGCAAAACTCATGATTTGCCCACCTAACCAGCTTCCCATAAACATTAAGGTTAATGTGACCGCAACCAGCTTGATTGTAAAAGAAAGGGTCTGTTCTTGAATCTGCGTTGCAGCCTGGAAGATAGCCACAATGATTCCAAAAAACATGCTAATTAAAATTGGGGGTGCCGAAAGGATCAAGATTAATAAAAGTCCTTGATAGGCTAACTGGATGACATGCGACTGAAACATTATCTACCCTTTAATTTCGGAAAGTATTGACGAGGCCTTCAATGAGTAACGTCCATCCGTCGAGCATAACCAATAAGAAAAGCTTTAGAGGCATCGAAATGGTGACCGGTGAAAGCATCATCATCCCCATTGCCAACAAGATATTTGAGGTCACAAGGTCAATGACGAAAAATGGGATGTAGATCAACACTCCAATTTCAAAAGCATCTTTCAATTGGCTCGTAATGTATGCGGGCATAACAATCATAAAATCATCAGGCTTTAAATCTTTTCGAAAATCCTCCGAAAGTCCCTTGTAAGCTATACGATAAAATAATGCCTGATGCTTAACCGATGAATTGCGCTTCAAAAAATCTCTTAGGGGTTCTCTTGCTTGTGAAGCCACCTCAATGATGTAGCTTGAGGCTGCCGGAGATGTCAGTGAATCGGGAGTATTTAATCGTTGCATGGTCTGTTGAGCAGCATCGTACATTTTCATCGCCGTAGGGTACATCACAAACAGGCTAAGCATGAAGGCTACGCCGTTGATAATTTGGTTTGGCGGAGCTTGCTGTACTCCCAAGGCACTTCGTAAGAGTCCTAAAACCACCACAATCTTTAAAAAAGAGGTCAATATCATGATGATGAAAGGGGACAGCGAAAGCAATGTCAAAGCAACTGCTTGAGAAATCAAAGTGGGTCTAGATGACACGCTAACGTCTTCTAGGAGCTCTTTAGCACCTGCAGGATAATTCTCCGGTGGAGGTGCCTTACCTGGGACTGAAGTTGTCGATCTACCGCGGGAAGGAGTCGTTGATTGATCACTAGTTTTAGCCGGAGCAGGCGTTTCAGCAGATTCATCTTCTGGAGGAACGACAACGAGGTCCTTAGGAGCCTTTGAAGAGGACTGAGGGGCCAGAATGACTTCCGAATACAAAGCTTGGGGGAAAAACCACAGGGTTGCTAGGACCGCTAATAAAGCCATAAATCCGCGGTAAAGATAGTTCAGGTGTTTTGTCATTATAAGGTCTCAATTTTCTTCGGTTTTAAAAGATTTTCAAAAGCTTTTTCCAGTATTCGCCATTGATTATCGAGCTGAGCATTGATAATTCCCCCTTCAGTTTCGATAACGCATCCACCACTCTCAATGTCCTCACGTTCACGTATCGAAAGGGACTCTAAGCTTTCAAAAAGATCTTTTAAATGTTTTCGATTTTTATCTAAAATTTCGAGATCTTTTTTACAGACATAAATCGTAATTTTTTTGTGTTGAGAAACTGACCGCAAAGAGTTCGAAACAATATCGACAATCGCGTCATCGGATAATTCAATTTCTCGTCCAATAATTTTTTTTGCTGCTTTAAGGGCGACCGGAGCAATCATTTTTCCAACTTCGGCGCGAACACGTTTTATTTCTTCTTCCAGTGCAACGACCGCCTCTGCCCAACTCTTAAACCCAGCCTCGAAACCCTCTCTCTGTGCCTGAATTTTTATCTTTTCAATTTCTTCCAGTTCTTCAATTTTGAAATTTTCCACGTCTTTCTGAGCAAGTTCAAGCACTTCCGCTGCATTCAGCAAAGTCGTAAATTCTGCGGCAGGAAGTACCTTAGTCGAAGGCGCGACATGAAGAGCATTTTCTTTTATGAAACTGAAAAATTTTTTACTCACGTTCCACTCATTTTCTTTAAATAGTTAAGCGTATTTACAATTTGTTGGGAGAGATAAACGGTGACTCCCGGCACTTCTTTATGTGAAAAATTCTTCATAACGATCTGTCCTCGCCCCACATCAAGGCGATGGACGATGTGCCAGATAAGATCTTGAGTCTGTCCTCCTAAGGCATAGCTTAACCTCAAAAGCCCACGACGATGCAAAAGCCGTCCCAGCTGCACACAATCCCCTTTCCAATTCACAAGGCCAATCTTACCCGCCTTTAATTTTTCTTTTTGATGTAAACAGATGCGTAAAAAATGTTGTTTTTTAAGTGAAAGGCATTGATAGATGGCTTTCAGTAAAACCTTATCGACAATGTGCCTAAGTTCCTCTGCTAAGTCATAAATACCTAAAAAATCAATTAACTCAATCAACTGTAATTTGCTCAATAAAGCAAGCTGGGTTGCAAATGTCTGAGGCAAAAATACTATCGGTAACGGAATATCAACTGAGAATTTGCGGTAAATTAATGAGAGCAAAAACTCCTTTGAAGTTTCCGATGCAGGTTTTACTAGTGGGTGTGCCATCAATTTGCTCAAGGCTGTAGCGCTATCTTGAGGCAGAGCCGAAATGAGAAGAGGTTGCAACTGTGAACTAAAAGTTTCGATCACAGGCTGGAGCCAAGAATAATGGATTTCTTTAAAGAAATGACTAGGCTGCGTCATCACCTGCGCAGCTTCAGGAGAAGAAATCGTATGCACAAGCACGTTCTCAGCATCAGCCTTCGGCAAACCTGCTAACAGACCTTCCGGAGCCCCCTGGTGAAAACGATTAATGAGTACTCGCACCATCATGGCGCTTTTCAACTCCATAAATTATGTCTCATCGATATCTTTATTGATTTTACTTTTCGAACTTTCTGCTTTGTCCTTGGCAGGAGAAGGGGGAGCCTCCTCTTCTTTTTTCTTCTCTTCTTCATGCTCTAAAGGTTTGAGGCTGAAAAGAGCTTTGATTCCACCATGCTTAGCCAAAACAGGATGTAATTTCCAAAATAACCAGATGAGTGAAAGAGCCATCAGAAGAAGAAGAATCGTGTAGGAAAAAAATATCCAGCGGAAACGAGAGACAGATTCTTTGGCCAAAATAATCGACCAAACATTCGTGTATTGCTTTCCTTCTTCAAATGCGGAGGCTCCTGTTTCAGCTGAGGTCTCTCCGTAACGTGAGCGTTCACCCACAACGGTCACATCATCGGGATTCAAACCTGTAATGGAAGAAGCAACAAACCGTCTAATTTTGGTCACTAAATGGCTATTTGGGTCATCTAAAACCCCAGAATGTTTAATCCACACCGATGCAGTAATTTTGCCTTTACTTTTTCCTGGATTTAAGGGATCTTCTTCGGGGAATGAAACCGTGACTTCGGCATCAAGAATACCTTCATACTTTCGGATTGTACTTGCTAACTGCTCGGCTAAGGCTGCTCGGTACCTAATCTTATCTTGAAGATCAGAAGAAACAAGTCCTCCGCCGGAAAAAAGCCCCAATATACTTTGTGAGCGACGCCTTGGCAACCCTTGCTTATTCAATTCTCGCATAGCTTCATTAGCATCGGAACTTTTCACGACAACATCCCACAGAGTGATTTTACTGCCACCGCCTCCTCCAGTATCTTCAGACTTGACTTTTTCTGCACTGATTCCTTTCGAAGAGAGAAAGACGAGGATTTCATTGGCTTCATTTTGATCCAAGCCATAAACAATCGTTTTACTTCCTTCACAGCTTGTTAAAAAGAGAACAACGCAAAGGAGAAATAAATAACTGCAAAAAGTTTTGAAAGAACTAAACGCTACGCTCTGTTTTGTACTTATGATATGACTCATAGAAATTATCCTTCCACTTTGAATCTTTCTTTTTCAACTTTATTTTCCTCTTGTTCCAAACGTCCTAATTCATAGCCCTCGTAATCGACAAACTTGAAAAAACGTTCAAAAGCAGGAAATGCTTGGCAAACCTCTTTAGCCATTAACTGCGCCACATGGCGGTAACCCTGGTGTCCGGCAGGCTGAGAACGCAATTCGCAAAGCCATTGCAAAGCTCGCAAATTCACTTGAAAATACCATCTTATATTAAAAGCCATCGGAACTACATACTGCGCTTCTTCTGGAAGTTCTGTAACAATTAGATCAAAAGCTTCCTTTGCTTGATGCATCGCACTTGCATATGTCGATTCAAAATGAGTCCCAGCTAACTCCTTAGGGATATAAAATCCGTGATTACAGGTTAACAGTTGCCTTTCCTGCGTCAACATTCGATGTCTATGCAAATCACGATACACCCCGAAATCCGCTAAAATTTCAAATGTAAAATTCGCGTGTTCCAAAGCACGTGGTGATTTCTGACGTCTATTTTCTCGCGCATTGCAGGCTGTATCCAAAATCCGAGCAATTTCTTCATCTGGCAATCTTTTGCAGAGGTGAATGAGCTCCTCCATCCCCTTGTTGGAATGGGAAAAGAGAAGAGCCGCTGCGACCTTAAAAACAGACTCTTGATCACTTACAATTAACCGTACTCCAGGTTCAAAAATTTTGCTATCAAATTCAGTATTTTGTGCAGTCACTGCTTTAATTTCTGATTCCATTGCCTCATAAAACTCGCTAAAATTCTGATGAGTATGGTGATTCGTTTCAGCTCGTCGAATAAAAGAAGGAATGATTTTGCGTAATTCATCGCAAGTACATTTGCCAATGTCCTGCAATTCAACGAGATTATTACAATGTAATTTGTGAATTAATCCTTCAAAAAAGCGACCATTGCCATAGACTCCCATATTTGTTAAAGTCCCTGCAGGCAATAATCCCCGTAAGCAATCGAGAACTTTTGCCCGCAAGGCTGCTGCATAAGCGACTTTAGAAGTGGAAGAATCCTTCGGCATCTTTTCTTCTATAAAGGCTGTCAAAGGAGGAATCAGCTTGCTGTATGTATCAAAAAGCATATTACAGGTAGAAATATACAAATCGCGATAGGCCGAGGTCATCAATACGGGTTCTCGATAAAAAAGGTATTCGCCTCTAACTTTATGATCGAAATAGATATAGCGGGTAGATTTTTCTAAGGGTGATCCCCCTATACGACAATCTTCAATAGCCTTGGCGGCTAACATTGAAATATTTTCAAGGGCTAAATGAGCCCCTCCCAGTTCCCCAATAGAATCATCACCGTATCCATCTAAGATGCGGTCATAAAAATTTTGAGCCTTTTTAATCGCTGCAGATTGATTTTCTAGGTTAACATGCCCTTCTCCGCCACCTGAAATCGCATCGAATGCCGCTTCTTCATTATTAGCAACAAACTCTTTCAATAACAAAGAACGCAAACCCAATGTTGAACGAGAATAGCGTGAAAAAAGGGCGCCTTTAATCACTTCCGGCAAATTGCGTAATGCAAATATATGGCTGTGAGTGTTCGTCACATATTTTTCAAGGGTCTTTAGCTGTGATTCAGTAAACTCTTCATAATTTTCGTCTAGCATCTCAATACCTCAAAAGCGATAGATAACTTCAAGGTGCCACATTTCACGTTCCATTTTCAACAAAAAACGGAAGGAGTGGACGTGATTACATAATCAACGAAATGGAGGCAAGAAAGATGCTGTGATATTAGGGCATAAAGTAATAGGAAAAAATTAAACGCAAAGCGAGACAGTTGCCTGCGGCGCCCCCTATCGGGAAATAACAGATTTTTAAAGCGCCTTGCCATTGGTGCCTGACCTGATATTCTGACATTTGCCGATGCGATAACATTGCTTCCTAAAGGGCAAATGTCAGAATGTCAGGTCTGGAACCAAGGCTGGAACGTTAGGGACTGTGCAACAATAACTTGCACGATTGGGCTGCGCCAAAGCTCCCGTGGTTAAGCGATCGAAAGTGACCCCATATTATAATATGGGGTCACTTTCGATCGCTTAACCACGGGAGCTTTCGCGTTGCCCAATCATACAAGTTATTATTGCACAGTCCCTTACCCCCAAGATTTACGCAACTGAAAAAAGCGTCGTTTTCAATTAATAACAAGATACTAAATTCTGAGAGGTAACGTTTAGCCTTGGTTCCAGACCTGACATTCTGACATTTGCCCTCCTGGGAGGTTACGTTATCATTGTAGGCAAATGTCAGAATATCAGGTCAGGCACCAATGGCAAGGCGCTTTAAAAATCTGTTATTTCCCGATAGGGGGCGCCGCAGGCAACTGTCTCGCTTTGCGTTTAATTTTTCTTAGTATTTCAATCAATTTTGTTATTTTTTTATTGTTATTTTTTTATTGTATTTTTTATTAAAATTTGATATTATAAAAAAAAACTTTCAAATTGGAGAGATTATGGAATCTAATAAAACCAGTCCAAACAAAGATATCTGGACACACTTATATGTAAATTATCTTGATGATGTGGGTCAAGCTAAATTTTTACAATTAAACAAAGAAATGAATGAAACTTTTTTAGAAATTTCTCAAAAAAGAGTTCAACGACTTCAATGCCTATTCGAAACTTGCATAAAGTTTATAAATAAAGTAGAAGTATGTAACATAAATAGAGTAGAAATATGTAACCAAAATTCACTATTTGAATTAGAGGAAGCATATCTTAAAACTTTAAAAATAGCTCTCGATGAATTTTCTAAGATTGAATTTATTGATCGAGCAAAGCTTAAAATTTCCATGGATATACAAATGGACTCTCAAGAAAAAAATGATTTATTATCAACTTTAAATATTTATTATATTAGCAAAGAAGAAATTGATAATTACCTAGACGAAAAAATTCTAAATTTAAGCATTAGGCAATATATAAATACTGCTGAAAAATGTAAGAAAGTACAAAAAGAGTTAATTTTGATCAAAAATGGATTTACTGGGGAAAAAAATCTCTTGGAATGCTATCAAACCGTGTCAGATATAAATAAGGCCTATAATACTAATAGCTATAAGAATACTGATGGCTCCTGTAAGTATGCTATTGATTACGAGAGGTGTGTCAATTGGAAAATTGCAAAAATGTATGAAAAACCTAATAACCCAGATCTTTTTCGGTATATGGATATAACCCCTGCAGTATACGGAAGGCAGAAAGGACTGGCTTTGTGGTATGCAACAAGAGATCTCAAAACATTATCAGATTTATCATTAAAAATTCAATCTAGGTAATGAAGAAATAACATTCAGAATATCAGTTCAGGCACCAATGGCAAGGCGCTTTCCTTAGTTTTTTAAGAGCTACAATTTGCGCAAATTTCTTAGCTGTTACGATATCAATCGATATTGTTATTGCATTTTTTATCCAAAATTTGATATTTTTGTAACAACATTCAAAATGGAGAAATTATGGAATCTAATAAAATTTCAAACTTAGATATCATGACAAACTTATATGTAAATTATCTTGATGATGTGGATCAAGCTAAATTTTTACGATTAAACAAAGAAATAAATGAAACTTTATTAGAAATTTCTCGAAAAAGAGTTCTACGACTTCAATGCCTATTCGAAACATGCATAAACTCCATCATTAGAGTAGAAATACGTAACCCAAATTCATTTTTTGAATTAGAGGAAGCCTATCTTAAAACTTTAGAAATTGCTCGCGA
Source organism: uncultured Parachlamydiaceae bacterium (assembly GCA_963752155.1). Taxonomy (GTDB): domain Bacteria; phylum Chlamydiota; class Chlamydiia; order Chlamydiales; family Parachlamydiaceae; genus JACCRY01. The sequence goes on from CAVVXH010000011.1 coordinate 28,824, forward strand.
AAAATTTTCTCAGATTGAATTTATTGAGCGAGCAAAGCTTAAAATTTCGATGGATATTCAAAAGGACTCTCAAGAAAAAAATGATTTATTATCAATTTTAAACATTTATCCTATTAGCAAAGAAGAAATTGCCAATTACCTAGACGAAAATATTCTATTTTTCAGCAAAACAGTTTACGATGCTGAAAAATTTGAGAAAATAAAAGAAGATTTAATTTTGATCAAAAATAAATTTACTGGCGAAAAAAATGTCTTGGAATGCTATCAAGCCGTTTCAGATATAAATAAAGCCTATAATACTCATGACCATAGACCAATCCCTAATGCTAATGACAGTAGGAAAATTGAGAAAATGTTTAAAAAACCTAATCAACCACACCCTCTTGAACATATGATAAAAAGGGAAGCAATACGCGGAAGGCAGAAAGGAATGGCTATGCGACATGCAGTTAGAGACCTCAAAACATCATTGGATTTAGAATTTTCCCTAGACGTGGTCTCTGAACTCACATCAAATGATCATCTTCACTTGGCTTTACAACTTTGTCAAAAGATAATTAGTATTCCTTTCAAATTCCCTGTAATAAAATTAAAATATCCTTTATATAAATATTCGTCGGGTATCTCAGAAGAATTCATAAGCAGTACTGAAGAGTTATCAGAGAAATTATATAGTGTGGTAGCTGGAAACTTAGGCAGTATGGAAGATATAAAAGCTAATTTTTTACCAATAATCGGACAATTTTCCGATCATACAATTAAATCGATCAACTATATCAAACTTGAAGAGATCATTGGATTAGCCGTTTCCGAAAAACTTCCAGAATTAGCCTTGTCTTTATTATTAAAACAAGAATACTATTTGGGTATTGAAAAAATGTTCTTCAGAGTGACGATGGCATTTATTAATAATAATCAATTTGAACGAGCTAACGATGTTTGCGATAAATATGTTCCGCAAAGCCAAAAAGCATTCGTAAAAAATTTAATCGAGGCAAAGAAGAAACAATCTAGTTGAATTTTCGCTTAGAAGCGCCCTACTGGGGTATGAAGTCTAGGAAAAATTAAACGCAAAGCGAGACAGTTGCCTGCTGCGCCCCTATTGGGAAATAACAAATTTTTAAAGCGCCTTGCCATTGGTGCCTGACCTGATATTCTGACATTTGCCTACAATGATGACATAACCTCCCAGGAGGGCAAATGTCAGAATGTCAGGTCTGGAACCAAGGCTAAACATTACCTCTTAGAATTAAGTATCTTGTTATTAATTGAAAACGACGCTTTTTTCAGTTGCGTAAATCTTGCGGGTAACGGCCAGCCTTGGTTCCAGACCTGACATTCTGACATTTGCCCTCCTGGGAGGTTACGTTATCATTGTAGGCAAATGTCAGAATATCAGGTCAGGCACCAATGGCAAGGCGCCGCAGGCAACTGTCTCGCTTTGCGTTTAATTTTTTCCTATACTTTATACCCTAATATCGCAGCATCTTTCTCACCTACCTATTACATTATCCAAACAAAATATTGAATTATTTTTTAAATAATTAAAAAAATGATTTAAAAGTCCATTGACATTTAATTAAATACAGTTTATAATTAATTGTGTGATTTCTATAATTAATTAGATAGTTAAAATTTTAATTTATAAAAAAAGAGGTTTTATGAGTCATTTATCAAAAATTATGAACGTCATCGGGGAAAATTGGGCTATTGATACGTCAAACTTGCAGCCAAAAAAAAATACCACACCTGAAGTTAAAAAAGCTGTAGAGGTGATTAAAAATCAACAAAAACAAGTAGAAGCTGACGATTTGCTTCTTGATTTTGGATTCGGGGCTATTAGTTTATTTTCTAATTTTATGGAAAATACTGCCACTAAAATTCTCGAAAAAGCGACCGAAGTTGATGAATATCTTGATGAGTATTTAGGTGCTCCTCACTGCGAAAATAATACAAAAGAAATTAAAAAAAGTAAGTCAGAAGATCTGAAAGATGGCCTATCAGTCTACTTTAAACAACTCGAAGAGATGAAAAAATCTGAAAATAACTATAATTTAATTGAAGTTTGCGATACATTAACAGAATATTTAACTAAATATAAAAATGAAATTAATGCAGAATTTGAAATTACAGATGAACTTGGAAAAATTGATGAAGTCATTAGCAATATCAATGAAATTAAGAGCGAACTAGATGAGATCAAGAAAGAAAATGAACGTGAAAATACTTTAGGTAAAGCTCTAGAAAATTGGGCGAATACCATGGGCACTCTTAAAGATCAAGCTCTTGAGCAACTTGACTCAATGACTAGACAACTAAGTGCGGAACAAAATCAATTCTTAGAAGATCTAAAGGCTGAAATTACTGGTTTATTTCCAGCTGAAAATAATGGCAGCTTGTTTTCTGAACAAGAATTAGAATCCCTTAGGGCAATTAAATCAAAATGTACGAATAAGATTAAGCTCTCCGAAGATGAAGTAAAGGACTTATTAAAATTCACAGACAGAGAAAATAAGTTACAGCAAGATGTGCTAAAAATAATTAAAAACAAATTTCTTTATGAACATAGTTTCATTACAAAAAATTTCGTCAGTTTGCTTGGAGCAAGCTTAGCGGGGATGGTTGGTGGTCCAGGTGCAGCCTTTGCAGCTCATCACTACATTGGAAGCGTTTGGGAAAATTATGTTTCAGCTAAAGGTCCTAACAATCGCATTGAACAATTAGCGATGTTAATGATGAATGGTGTCGTCGGAAATGCGACGGGTGGAATTGGAGGCGCGATTGCCTGCACTGCAGCCCAAGTGGTTCAAGATGAGGCTCCAACTGAAGTTAAAAATACAATTGCTGCCGCTTCACTCGCTTATTTAGCTCACCTAACAGGTGCATCACCGTCTGTTTCTTTAAAAGTCGGTTTGCTAGGATTGCTAGTGCTTAAAGGGCGTCAGATATTCCAAGCAGTAAAAAGTGATCTGAAAGCGATCGGGCAAACAATAAAAAAACCACTCAGTATTCCTAGAAAAATCATTGGTGCGATTACAAAAATTGCAACAGATGTGTTCTCTGCCATTAAAGAAAAAAAATGGGCAGAAAATTTTTCAAATGGATCTGCGGTCGTTATTTCTTTGGCTTTGCTTATTACAGGCAGTTCGACGGGTGTAGGATTGATAGCGGCTCTTATGGGAATCTATTTGTCCAACCGTATTCATCACAGTGAAGACTCATACACAGGTGAGGCGACTTTAGCCAATGAAGATTTTTGTAAGTGGGCAGCTCGCCAACATCAATTGGCAGAGAAAGTGGAAGATCAAGTTGAATTGCTCAATAAAATTTTAGCAGAAGCTATGGGCAAAACCAGTGATGAGTATAAAGAAACTGCACAGGCCGTTAAGAAATTAATGGAAGAAACTCAACTGATCGCTTAGTAACGTAAATGTATAGGAACAGCAGTAATTCCCGCTAATTTTCGGGCATGGGCACGGGCACGAAAGTTTAGCGGGAATTTATTCATCCTACCAACATCTCAAAATGATAGATCCCAGCAGAACACCCCGATGTAAACTGAATTTTCAAAGCATATCTTCCAACGCTATGTATCGTCACAGCCTTTACTTCCGGATGCACCACCACATGAGGCCTACGTTGGCCAGTCGCTCCATCCACACATCCTGCACAAGGACAACGTTGTTGAAGTTCACTCAAATTATAAATCTTGGAGACTCCATCACTCCACTCAATTTGAAAATGGTGATTGTCTATTTGGTTAATTTGTCGAATTACTATTTGCGACATCTGCCATCTCCTTCCAAATCAATTCAAAATCAAGCAATGCCCCTTTGGAATGCTCATGCAACTCATTCACTTCTTCAATAAACTTTTGAGCCAATGCGATGAAAGCTTTTGATCCTCGTGTAGAAGTTTTTGTTGAGATCAAGGCTTCTCCAACATCTCCACAACGGCAAATTTCCGAATCTATAGGAATTTCGCCTAAAAAAGGGACCCCCGAGGCGCGAGCTAGCTTCCGCCCTCCTCCTTTCCCAAATAAATACACTTTTTCTTCTTCGTCAGAATGAAGATAATAACTCATATTTTCAACTACACCTACAACCGGTATTCGAACTTGTTCAAAAAGGTGCATAGCCTTACACACATCCATCAAAGCAATCTCTTGAGGTGTCGTCACCATCACAGCACCGAAAAGATGAGCTTGTTGGCTCAAGGTCAATTGAATATCCCCTGTCCCCGGTGGAAAATCGATGAGCAAATAATCTAGATTCCCCCAATTGACTGTTTGAATAAATTGTTTAATGATTCCATTGGCAACGGGAGCTCGAACTGCTGCGGCCTCCTTTTCAGTGCGAAAATAAGCCATTGACATCATGCGGATTCCTCCATAACAAATTGCCGGAATCAGTCGTTCTCCTTGTTGCGATGGAGGAAGCTCTTCTGGGAGCATTTTACGTATGGAAGGACCATAAATATCTGCATCAAAAATTCCAACACGTTGCCCTAGACCTTGAAGTGCTAAAGCTAAATTGACTGCGACGGTCGATTTGCCAACACCCCCTTTGCCCGCAGCAACGGCTATAACATATTTAATGGCAGAGGATTTTGGTAAAGTTTTACCTAGACTACTTTTCTGAGACGGATAGATCGGAAGCGGCATAAACCCTCACATGAATAAAAAACTCAAGTTAGCACCCTAAGAAAAATGATTCAATCTATTTTTTAATGACTCTATCGGGAACTGCTGGACTTCGTCCATGAAACTTGATACACTCAATTTAAAAATCTGCGGGAGAACTTGTCAAATGCTCAAAGAATTACTTGATAATGGTAAACAATACCTTGACCATTTCTTCCAACATCTCGATCTTCATGCGACTGAAAAACTCGTTGATGAGCTCGAAAGATGCTCGGGAACCTTATTCTTCACTGGCATTGGCAAAAGCGAAGCCATGGCTAAAAAGATCGCTGTGACTATGACCTCCACCGGCACAAAGGCTTTTTTCATAGGAGCCACAAATGCGTTGCATGGGGACATCGGTATGGTTTCTTCGGAGGATATTTTTATTCTACTTTCGAAGGGAGGAGAATCTGAAGAGCTCCTTAATTTGGTTCCTTTTGTCCGTAATAGAGGTGCAAAAACTGTTGCAATCGTTTCTGATAGTTCAAGTCGCCTTTCACGACTCTGTGACATGTGCATTGCGTTGCCTCTCTCTCGCGAACTCTGCCCTTTTAATCTAGTGCCCACAACTTCCATGCAAATACAAATGATTTTTGGGGACCTACTAACAGTTGCCTTGATGAAGCGCAAAAACTTCAGTTTAAGTCAGTACGCAGAGAACCACCCGTCAGGGAAAATCGGTCGTCGAATTACAATCAAGGTGGAAGATTTAATGTTGCAAGGTAAGGCACTCCCTCTTTGCTACCCTGATGACCCCATTCATTTTGCACTCATGGAGCTTTCGAAGAAACATTGTGGTTGCGTGCTTATCATCGATTCAGATAAATCCTTACAGGGAATCTTTACAGATGGAGATCTTGGTAGAGCGTTGAATAGTCATGGTCCAGATATTTTAAAAGGGCCTATTCGCAATTTGATGAACACTTCCCCTAGGTGCATTTCAAGAAAAAAACTTGCCTGGGAAGCCCTACAATTAATGGAAGAAAATCCAGACTCCCCAATTACTGTGTTAGCTGTCATAAATGAGCATAACGTTATCGAAGGACTGATCAAAATGCACGATATCTTGCAGACAGGCATTTAGATCTCAATTGACAGTGAGTGAGAAATTTGTTATAATGAGGCTAAGACAGAAGAGGCAAAACTGATCCATAATACAGATCTAAAAAGTGAGGTGGACAATGAGTCATTCAGGAAAAATAAAAAGTCCCCTTAATGCTTTCAGTGATTCTGCTAAAAAAGATAAAATAGCAATGACACCTACAGAAAATGCTTCTTCAACAAGTTCAACTGCACAGATGACAAACTTTGCCTCTGAGAACGATTATATTCCCCTAAGAAATACTCCTCATGTTAATCCCTTCAATCCAGCGCCTCCACAACCGATTCGTAGCTATACCACCCCTCCTTCAATTGCGGCGATGCTTGAAAAAATGAACCAAATACAACAAGACGTTGAAAAGAAAGTCGAAGAGGCAATTCATAAACACGGAATTACAAGAAGTCAACTGCGCGCCTATTTAAGTAATCCTAAAAATTTTACCCCAGAACAATTTGCACACCTTAAAAAATGTGAAAAAGTAATTGCTCAAAAATTTCTGGCTTCATTTAATTTATCCCCAGATGCCCTTTTTATATCTCAAACTAGTGAAATTGAATCAACCACTACTTCTCCTTCTACAGCAAAGAGAGGTAAAGTTAAATCTGTTGGAACGCGTCGTAATTGGATTCCCACGCGTTAAGGGGACTGGGCAATAATAACTTGTGCGATTGGGCAAGTAATTTTGTTAAGCCCCCAAATTAATTTTTTACACACGAGTTCTCTCTTGGAAAACACATCTCTTGAAGAAGCGATCAAACGACGGCGTACATTTGCCATCATCAGCCATCCGGATGCCGGAAAGACAACATTGACAGAAAAATTGCTCCTCTATTCCGGAATGGTGCATACTGCCGGAATGGTACGAGGACGTAAAGGGCGGAAAGCTGCTGCCTCAGACTGGATGGCTATGGAGCAAGAAAGAGGAATTTCTATCACCGCTTCTGCCATGCAATTCCCCTACAAAGACACAATCATCAATGTTTTGGATACTCCAGGTCACGAAGATTTTTCGGTCGACACTTACCATACCCTCACTGCTGCAGATTGTGCGATCATGGTCATTGATTCAGCCAAAGGTGTTGAAAAACAAACATATAAGCTCTTTGAAGTCTGTCGATTACGCCACATTCCGGTCCTCACTTTCATTAATAAGATGGATATGCCAGGTCGCGATCCTCTCGATCTAATGGCTGAAGTGGAGGAGGTTTTGGGAATTCACGCTTGTGCCCTTAATTGGCCCATCGGAGAAGGTCGCGATTTCACAGGTGTATATGATCGTATCGCAAATGAATGCATCATTTTCACCAAAGTCTCCACCGGTGGAGCCCAAAAAGCTGAAATCCAAAGGTTTCCTCTTGAAAGTCCTGATCTGGAAAAGCTGATCGGCAAAGAAGGAATTGTAAAATTAAAAGGGGAACTCGAACTCTTAGAGATGGCCGGAAATCCATTTGATCTGGAAAAATTTCTAGATGGAAAGCTTACACCTGTATTCTTTGCCTCAGCCTTGACAAATTTTGGTGTAGAACCTTTTTTTGATGCCTTTATTCATCTAGCCCCCTCTCCACAAAAAAGAACTATTGATCTTCCAAATGGGGATGAAGGTGTCATCGATCCTATTGAAAAACCCTTCTCTGCTTATGTTTTCAAACTTCAAGCAAATATGGACAAAAGACATCGCGATAGTATGGCTTTTTTACGCATTTGCTCTGGAAGGTTTGATCGGGACCTAGTGGTCAAACATCATCGTCTAAACAAAGAAATTCGCTTGTCAAGGCCTCATGGGATGGTTGCTGGAGAACGCTCTACTGTCGATTATGCCTTCGCCGGGGATATTATCGGAGTCATCAATCCAGGGGTATTCGCTATTGGCGATACTGTCTCGTTAACCGGAGGATTTAATTTCAAACCTCTGCCGCAATTTCAGCCCGAAATTTTCGCAAAACTTCAGCCCAAAGATATCGGAAAACGAAAAGCATTCGACAAAGGGATTCTACAACTGTCTGAAGAGGGTGCAATCCAAATTTTAAAGCCTATAGATGGGTATAGCGACCTCATTTTTGCAGCCGTCGGTCGCTTACAATTTGAAGTGATGCAATACCGCCTGAAGGATGAATATGGAGTCGAAACACTTTTAACTTTCTTACCTTTCCAATGCAGTGGATGGCTTGTAGGGCCCTTAGAAACCTTTAAAAAACCTTCCACAGCTCAAATTGTCAATGATCGCTATGGAAAGCCGATGGTCTTATTCGGTGAAAGTTGGGAAAAGCAATATGCGATCAAAGAAAATCCAGATCATCGTTTGATCGATATTGCTTAGAAAAATTAAGAACTGCTGCTTTCAGCAGCAGTTTCGTAGACGCCACTGGAGAAAAAAGATCCTTCAGCAATTTTTGTGAGCTTCTTGTCAGCTGCGGAATCTTCGTTCAATGTATCGTATAACAGTTCAATGACATCACCCTCTAAATCTAAATACTTAGCAAAACTGCAAAGAGATCCATAGGAAGTCATTTGATAATGAAGCATTTTTTGCAAGACGGTAATGATAGCCGCATCTAAAACAGGAGATTTAGATCGATTCGAAGTCAATTCATAAGCTTCCTGAACCATCCCTTTCATGGCATCACATCTGTTTTCTTGAAGATCTATATTCATGAAAACAAAAATATCTTTGACACGTTGTAACTGGTTTCTATGTTTTGTAAATTGCTCCTGAATAAGGCTTTTTAGTTCAGGATAGGAAGCTAATTCAATCAATTCCGACAGCAAATTAACAAACTGAATTTCTGAACTATAAATATCTTCTAGTTCTTCAATAAACAATTCTTTTAATCCATTATTCATATTAACCTCCATGTCTTGATAATATATACACAGATAGGCTATCTCTCCTTTGTATAACATATTTAAATATTTCATTGCAAATCTCAAATATCTTGTTGCATAATATCTTAATACAAATCTATAATAAAACTGTGAAAGGAAGTAATCTTTAATAATATTGAACGGAGGTATTTATGAAACTAAAAGAATGGGAAAAACACTACGACGAAAAAATAGAAAATCAAATAGAAGAATATTTAAACGAGAAGGGTGATGAATTAGTTGTTCCAAATCCGTTGCGTACAAAAGAACAACAAATTGCCACCTATCGCCATGATTTAAAAGAATTACTTAATTCTAAATCTGCTGAGGAATTAACGGCAAAAGCACTTACGACTATTTGCAATCTGATGCGTCAAGTAGTTTCAAAAGAAGTTTGGGAAAGTCTCTCTGACCAATTTTCTCACTGCGAAGAAAATCTTCTGCGCTATTTACAAGAGGATGAGAAGAAAGACACTGCTATCATACCGATCTATCAAATGTGCGGGTTAAGTTCAGAAACACTCATGCATTGCTACACCTTTGGACAATCTCTTTTCAATCAAAAAGAATATGCAGACTCCAAAGTAATCATGCTTTTCCTGGCCTATATCTCTCCTCAAATTCCGGAATTTTGGATAGCAGCAGCGATGTGCGATAAACAGATGGAACAATACCAATCTGCAATTAATATCTACACGCTTGCAGAGACAACTTTTTCAGAAAATCCCTCACTCTATTTATACTGTGCAGACGCCTATCTATGCCTGAATGATTCCTACAATGCCAAAATACAACTTGAATCTGCCAAACGCCTTTTTGATCGATTTCCGGATGAATGGACTAAATGGGAAAAAACTTATACATATTTGTTGGGCAAAATCTAAGAAGATTTCCAAAAAATAGTAAAATGGTGAGAATTTTAAAATTAAATAATAATGTTAATTGGAGGAATTTATATGGAACCTGATAGAGAAATAGTTATACAAGAAGTAACTATGCCAGAAAATCCAAAAACAACAAGTATTTCCAAAACATTGGATTTTCTGCCTAGTAAAGAAGATATTGGAGAAAGTCTGATCAAGGCCATCGGTGTAACAGCCGTTATGATTGCGTCACCTCTATTATTACCTGGATTAGTTGTCTATCAAATGGGTAAAAGTGCCCAAGAGTCCCATGCAGAGATGCAAAAAAAGGTCAACGAAATGGGATACAAAGGGACATCTCCCATCAAAGATTTTTGTAAAGATGGAGCCTGTAAAGTCTGTGCCCAAATAAAAAACTTTTTCACACAACGTATCGGTGAAGCTATCATCCCAATGGGTGCCGCAACTCTAAGTACTGAACGAGAAAAGGCAGTAAGCCGCAAAGAAAACATTAACGAAAAAGCTTTAGATGGAACCAAATATGATCCTAGATTAGTCAGTAAATCAGATAGTGATTTTCTGAATTCTATCATGACGAAAAAAATTGATACATTGGGAAGTAATGATCTTAATCGACTAGCCGCAATTGAAACTAAAGTAAATAAACGGCAAGATGTTCTCACACAACTGGGGAACTTAGGAATTATAGCAGCTAACGGTGAAGTAAATTTGTCAATCATTTCTAAAGGTGAGGTGGATCTCAGCAGACTCCCATACATACATCTCAATAAATTCTCGAAAGATGAGATAAAGGATCTTAAAAATTTTATTAATAAAATAACAAATCATGATAAAACTCCACCAAAACCTTTAAGCGAAGGCGAGGCAGATAAAGCGTTGGAGATTTTAGGTAAAATTGTACAATCTTTCTCAAAAGTCGACTTTTCAACACAGATTAAAAAATTAAAAATGCAACTTCAAAGTGATACTATTTTAATTGCTAGCTTAGAGCAAAATAACGATCTAGATAAATATCCAAAACTCATAAGCAAATCTGAACTCGCCACTCTTACTAAATATGAAGGAAGAGATTTTAAAAGCTTAAAGGGATTTGATATTAATTTTCATCATACTTTAAGGCATAAAATTCAATTACGAATTGATGCTGATAGGGCACTTGACGTAATAGGTTATCCAATCCCGGAAAAAATGCCTGAAAAAGCTAAACTTAAATTACAAGAGTGTCACAATATATTAGAGAATAATAATCCATTAAGCATGGACGAGGCAAATGATGTCTTAAAAATTGCAGAGCAATGGAAAATACAAAAAACAGCGACGCAGTTATTGTATGAGATGAGAGATGCTTTTCCCGGAGATAAATCCTTTAGAATGACCTTGGATTTATGGAATAAGAAAATTAATAATGACTTTATTAACGAAGATGAAATGGAAATGATTAAAGATTTACATACATATTGTGAAAGTTCGCAAAAAAAAGATAACATCTATACTGAAATGCGTGAACATTACACCAATTTAGATATAAAAGAAATAATACCGGAAGATGTATACCATCAAAATTTAACTAATCTGCAAAAGAGATTTGTTGATGGTGAATACTTAAATTACAATGAGAGGAATGAGTTAAAAAATACATATGATGCAGAGAAGTTTATAGATTTCAGTGATGAAGAGTTATGACAATTGATGATCAGGTAAAAGTTATTACTGGCGCTATTTCAAGTTAAATTAGTAAAAAAATTTTTGGAGTGCGTGTGGCTCTGCCACCGCGCGAGAGATCTATTTGGATAGGTAATAGGTTTATTAAACGTAAAAGTTATTACTGGTGCTATTTCAAGTTAAATTAATAAAAAAATTTTTTGGAGTGCGTGTGGCTCTGCCACCGCGCGAAAGGTCTATTTGGATAGGTAATAGGTTTATTAAACGTAAAAGTTATTACTGGCGCTATTTCAAGTTAAATTAATAAAAAATTTTTTGGAGTGCGTGTGGCTCTGCCACCGCGCGAGAGGTCTATTTGGATAGGTAATAGGTTTATTAAACGTAAAAGTTATTACTGGCGCTATTTCAAGTTAAATTAATAAAAAATTTTTTGGAGTGCGTGTGGCTCTGCCACCGCGCGAGAGGTCTATTTGGATGCGCACGTAATAGGTTCCTATATCAGTATAAATTTGAAATTGTATTGCTACAAGTAATCCTTAAAACGACTTCTCGCGCGGTGGCAGAGCCACACGCACTCCAAAAAATTTTTTATTAGTTAACTTGAAATAGCGCCAGTAATCACTTTTATGTTGGTACTCTCGCGCATCCGTTTTTTTTATTTACATTTACTCGCTTTTCATTTACCGTATGACTTCAAAGAAAAATCTAAATATCAAGGCTAAACTATGAAAAGATGGCACCACGCTCCCATGCATCTCTACAATACCGCCGGCACATATATGATTACCGGCGCAACTTATTGCAAACAATTACTATTTAAAAAACCTCATGAATTAGACTATTTACATGATCTATTGTTAGATTTAGCTAAACTATATGATTGGAAATTAGAAGCTTGGGTTTTATTCCCAAATCATTATCATTTTCTAGTTCAATCACCCGAAAATTCAAAATCATTACCCGATTTCATTAGACATTTTCACTCTGTTTCAGCAAAAATGCTTAATCTCCAGCACAACACCCCTAATAGATTAGTCTGGTTTCAATATTGGGATAGTAAAATTACTTACCAAAAATCATATTGTGCAAGACTCAATTATATAAATCAAAACCCCGTAAGACATAAAATTGTCAAATGCGCAAAAGATTACAAATGGAGCTCCGTCAGATGGTTTGAAGAAAACGCACCCGAACCCTATTGGAAAAATATCAGTAAATTCAAAATTGATTCAGTCAATGTAGTCGATGACTTTGATTTTGAAACAGTTCAGGATATCAAAAATATCCCCCGCGATGAAATAACTGATCTTCAAAAAAATTTCATTAATTAACCAAAAAGTATTTACTAATATTTCAGATATGTTATTATATAAATAAGGAGATTCAACTATAAAGCAATAATCTAAATTGCATTATGACGGGGGTATCTATGGAAAGTGTTCGAGGAGCCGCAAGTAGTGTTCAACGCACTTTTGGTTTTGGAAAAGATCAACCTGAGAAGCCTTCTTCTGGAAACACTTTAGAAAAGACAAATAACATAGGACATAATACGGTTACAGTCGCCGCAGATGAGGCTAAACCAAGGGGGATAGCAAGCAAACTTGGGGGAATGGCCTCGGATTTTGCAAGCGGAGTTGGTTCTCTAGCACGTAAAGCTGCCGGTGGAGTTGGTACATTCACTAGTGGAACAATTGACCATGTTATAAAACCAATTGGACAATGTGCTGGAAAAGTGGGTGAATGGATGTGGGAGCACAAAAAAGGGATCGCTTTAGCAATCGTAATCATAACAGTTGTAATTGGTCTTAGCGTCTTAACCCATGGTGCTTTTATCCCCATCATTATTGTTGTCGGAGCTTCCTTTGGGGCTGGATATTTTCTGGGTGGGGCGATAAGTAAAGATCCTCTGGGCGATTCTCGAAAATCCTCTGCTGCGCGCCGTACAACTCCGCCCCTTAACAGTATAAGCAATCCTGTAACCTTCAATCAAATAAATCCGCAATCAACTAATCAACTAGATACGCTAACAATTACTCCCACAATCCCCTCAACTGGTAATGCAAATAATGTACAAGCTCAATCAGATCGACAAGCTAGAGCTTCAAATTTGGTAAATCATTACCCTCTTAACAATGATAAATTAAAAAACGATTTAAAAACTCAATTAAATAAAGAGGATATTTCTACTTTAGATGAGCTTTTTTATATTTTTGAAGGATATACCGAAGATCCCAATTTACCTCAAATGGCAATGGATGCATTACGTCTTTCACCACCAAAATTGGAGGATCTAATTGGACGATTGAATTCAATAAGGCCACAAGACCAAAATATTGAGGCTCTTCAAATATGGATTAAGGATGCACAAAAATTATCTAAAGAAATTCTTCTAGTAAACACTCGGCCTTCAGAAAATATTGTTCCCCTAAAGCCAGAAGAATTGAAAAGTAAATATGCAGAAGCTGAAAAAAAACTTTTTCAAGATCGAAACATAGACGACGCTATGCTGCTATATAAAGAGATAGTCAATCAATTAAATATCCCTTCTCAAACTAAAACAGAAACACATTTTGAAGCCGTGAAAAAATTAGCACTATGCTATGAATACAAAGCTGTTGACCCCACTTTAAATAAAATAGATTTAGAGATTTATAAAAAAGAAAGTTTTGGTTTATATTGTTTACTCGCAAAACAAATTTCTTTCCCATTAATGCAACTTGAAGGATTAAAAGCGATGAAAGAATATGTCGAATTGGATAAGGCATATGAAAATGGACAACTTATAACAGATGCAAGAAAGGATGCTTTAGTAAAAATGTTGGGAGATACTATTACTAATTTCAATCTCAATCCAAAGAATAAACCTCAGCAACAACCAATTCCAGTTGCAAATTTTCCAACTGATACTACTCAGCAATTTTCTAATTATACTGGAGCTAGAATGAATGGTCTCCCTAATGGCAAGGGAGAGCTTGTAATGGAAATTAAAAATGCTCAGGGCATGGTAGTTTCCACAGAAACACATACAGGTGTGTTTGAAAATGGAAAATTAGTAGAAGGACGCATAATAACAGGTGATAGAATTCAAGAAGGAATATTTTCAGAAATTAATAACCAAAGAAAGTTTGTGGGATATCAAGGAACTTTCGAAACAGTAAATGGAAAAGCACTTTTTAAATATGGCATTACAGGAGAGTATATAAATGGTCAATTAGATTGGTCAAAGGATTGGGTATACTACGCTAATGAACATGGAGTGGAAGGGAACGTTGGAAAAGAACCACCTAAAGATGGCTTTCCCCCAGAAGTTTTAACGCGCACAAATATTACTAGGAATGGAGTAAATTTGAAGGATCAAATTATTAATCAGGGAAAAGCTAATTTTGCACATGCGCGAGATCTTTCTCTAGACAATCCTCTCGGATACGGACCAATATCAAATGTCGGTGCTGTAGAAACAGCATTTTTAAACGATTCCACCTATAGAGATAATCCTAATGTGCGTGTAAGGCACTACGTTGGACATACCAATGGTGATTTACCTAACCATATGGTGCAAACAGATTTATTCTATGACGAACCAAATAAGCCCGGTGCTGAAATATTTATTGTTGGTCCATGTAATAAGCCAGCTAATGTAAAAACGGCTGTAAGAGATTTTCTTAAGATCAATCCCCCTATGGAAAAAATGTTTATCGATCTTACTTATTCAGGAAAGCCTCCAGGTCTTGGCCATGGAGTTCAGGCTTGCATTGAACGCGTGCCTAATAGTAATGAAGTGCGTGTTACGCTAATAGATTCAATAGGAAATACACTTAACTCTTATGTTGATCAAAAAGAGGCTTACCTTCAAGCCATTAAAGATGAAATTATCAACAATATACCTGGTGCAAATATAAAAGTTAAAGAAAATACCGTGAAATTGCAAAAGTTGGGCGAAGATTATGCATGCCTCTTTCATCAATTTATGATTAAGCAACATTTAATAGAGGGAAATGTAGCTAACATTCAAGATTACATCACCCAGCCTCCTGGCATCGGAAATTTAAAACCTAGAACTCAAATCCCAAAAATCTATTATCAAATGCGACAAAATGCAAGGGATCATGTGATTTGAGTCTGAATTGTAACGTTTCACTGATTATGTACCCATCTAGCACTCTCCCTCTCCTCTTGCTAATTTTTCTTAATTTTTTGCCAAAAAGCCCATTTCCCCTCTTGACTTTATTTTTTTTTCCGCTTAATCTTGTATACAAAAAGACCACTTAACAGGAGATTCAACGATGCAAAAAATAAGACCATTAGGCAATCGCGTATTAATTGAGCGTACAAAAGCACAAACATCTAAAGGTGGCATTATATTGCCTGATTCAGCACAAGAGAAGCCAAAAGAAGGCACCGTAATCGCTGTAGGACCCGGAAAATGTGACGATCAAGGTAAATGTGAGCCTTTAAACCTTAAAGTAGGCGATCGCGTTCTGTTCAGTTCCTATTCGGGTACAGAAGTCAAGCATAACGGCTGCGACAACGGAAATTCATGCGAGGGAGAATACCTCATTCTTGCTGAAGATGATATCCTTGGCGTTCTAGTCAATTCTTAAAGAAAACCGTAACCTCAGCAAACTTTCATCACCCCTTAGGAGCAACCAAATGGCTAAATTATTACAGTTTCATGATAAGGCTTTGAAATCGATCGGCAAAGGCGTGCAAATGCTGGCTAAAGTTGTCAAAGTCACTCTTGGACCCAAAGGACGCAATGTCGTCATCAAAAAATCTTTCGGCTCTCCACTTTCCACAAAAGACGGTGTCACTGTCGCCAAAGAAATCGCTTTAGAAAGACAAATTCGAAAATATGGGCGCTCAACTCGTCAAAGAAGTGGCTTCCAAAACTTCTGATAATGCTGGAGATGGCACTACAACCGCGATTGTTCTGGCCGAAGCGATCTTTAATGAAGGCGTGAAAAATGTAGCGGCCGGAGCCAACCCAATGAGCCTGAAGCGTGGCATCGAGATGGCTGTCGACACCATCTGCAAAGCCTGATGCGATCATGGCTTCTCCGGTAAACACGACGAATGAAATCAAACAAATCGCCACCATCTCCGCAAACAACGATCCGGAAATCGGAAAAATCATCGCCGAAGCGATGGAAAAAGTCGGCAAAGATGGAATCATCAGTGTAGCCGAAGCCAAAGGGATCGAAACAACTTTGGATGTCGTCGAAGGGATGCAATTTGATAAGGGCTATTTGTCTCCTTATTTCATCACAAATCCAGAAAACATGTCTGTGGAGACTGTCACAACGCCTTCGATCTTCATCACAGACAAAAAACTATCTACAGTTAAAGAAATCGTACCGATTCTCGAAAAAATCATGGAAAAAGGGCCTCACCCTCTGCTCATCATTGCCGAAGATATCGATGGCGAAGCTTTGGCGACTTTAGTCGTCAATAAACTGAAAGGTGGATTTCCGATTTGCGCGGTTAAAGCTCCCGGTTTTGGCGATCGTCGCAAGGCAATGCTTCAAGATATCGCCATTTTCACAGGCGGCTACGGTAATCACAGAAGAACTTGGCTTAAAAATCGAAGAGGCTGATGTCACCATGCTGGGCAAAGCCAAAACGATAAAATCTCCAAAGAAGAAACCACCATCATCGATGGCGCAGGCACTCCGGCAAAAATCAAAGAAAGGGTTGCACAATTCAAGAATGAAATCGCTCGACCCTTCAACCTCTACCTATGACAAAGAAAAGCTCGAAGAGCGCCTAGCAAATCTCGTCGAGTGGCGTTGCTGTCATCAATGTAGGAGCTGCGACAGAAACTGAACTGAAAGAGAAAAAAGCTCGCGTCGAAGATGCCCTGCACGCTACACGCGCTGCTGTTGCACAAGGGATTGTTCCGGGCGGCGGCGTTGCGCTTCTCGAGCTGTCAAAAGTCTTGAAAGCTTAAATCTCACTGGAGATGAAGCCGTCGGTGCATCGATCATTCGACACGCAGTCTTTCGCTCCTGCAACTGAAATCGCCAACAACTGCGGCAAGCAAGGAAATTTGATTGCCGAGAAGATCTACGAAGGCAAAGGAGACTATCGGCTACAATGGACTTACAGGCAAATTTGAAAACCTTGTTGCATGCCGGAGTCATCGATCCAGTACTTGTAACAAAAAGTGCATTGAGTCAATGCAGCTTCGGTTGCAGGCTTGCTCCTGACAACCGCTGCGATGATCACCGATAAACCAGAACCCAAAGGCAAACAATCAACCTGCTATGGGTGGCATGGGAGGAATGGGTGGTATGGGAGGCATGGGCGGTATGGGTGGTATGGGCGGTATGGGAATGATGTAATTGGGAAATGAAGTATAGGAAAAATTAAACGCAAAGAAACAAAGGCACAAAGAGCACAAAGAGATCTTACATGTAAAGTATAAAATTTACCTATTTTTTCTTTAAACTGAAGATTCTTCGCGTAGTATCTCTTTGTGCCTTCGTGCCTTTGTGTTTAATTTTCTTAGTAGTCCGCATCAGTCGACTCAATGATTAATATTAAAACAAGAATTTATTATGCCTACATATGATTACCAATGCTCGCTTTGCAAACATAAGCGAGAAGTTTTTCATAAAATTACTGAAGAACCTTTAAAGTTATGCCCCCAATGTGGCCATGAAACATTTCGTCGTGGCCCTGGAGGTGGAAGTGGGATTGTTTTTAGCCAAGGATTTTATAATACAGGCTACATAACCCCCGCTCCTGTTGAAGCTAGCTCTTCAGAAAATGCAAGCTGTTGCCCATGTGGCAAAAGCCAAGCTTCCTGTGGAGAATAGCATTATGGAATGTTTTGGATTTTGCACCGCTTCTACCTATGCTCTTAAACCTCTTTTCGAGATGCTGCGAACTCAATACAAAGCGACTCTATACCGCGATGTCATTCATGTAGAGTGGCAACTCGATGACCAATCTATCGATTTTTTCTTTTTTTCCTTTGGTACAGCTGTTTCATGGGGTGCTGACCGAAAAACTTCACTCAATTTCATCCAGCAAATTAAACCCTATGAAGATCAACCCTACGAGGATTTTGAAAATAGTGATGAGTGCACCTACAGAAGCGACGAATTTACCTATATTTATGCCAAGACAACCAACTTGCCAAAATTGTTGATGATGAAATTTGTTTACCAGATCACGATCCTCTTTCCAAGCTAGCCATCTCTTATGCAATTGGACAATCTGTAAAGCTTGAAACATTTGAAACATCTATTCAGCGAACATTCAATAGCACAAAACATCTTCCTGAAGATTTGGCAAAAAAAGGAAAAATCTTTCTTTCTACGCCGTGAAATACGCCGTAAAACGGGTCAACTTTTCATCGAAAGAAGTTCGATAAATTTGCATTTAGATGTTCTAGATACTCCGGAAATTTTTTGGGAATTTCCTGAAGTCGAACATCTTCACAAAATGGCATCAGTTTACTTAGATATCAACACGCGAGTAGAGATTTCGAATCAACGCTTGGACGTGCTGCATGAGCTTCTTAGAAATGCTTGGCAATGAGCTGAACCATCAACATTCTAGTCGATTGGAGTGGACGGTGATTTTGCTGATTGTGATTGAGGTGCTTTTCACTGTCGTAGACATCCTGAAAAAATAAAATGAAATATCTTATTATATTTTTAGTCCGAATCTATCAACTTTGTATTCGTCCGTTTTTAGGAGATGATGCCTATGTGTAGGTTTGCTCCGACATGTTCTTGCTATTCCATTGAAGCTCTTCAAAAACATGGTTTTCTAAAAGGTGGATGGCTAACTTTTCGACGCTTATGCAAATGTGGCCCATGGCACAAGTGGTGGATATGATCCAGTGCCCTAATCCCATTCAACAAGACTCCCTTTCTGAACAACTTCTCACCATCAATCTCAGTGCCATCAGACTCAACCCCTTTCAACCTCGCAAATTCTTTGAAGAAAAACAACTCGAAGAGCTCGCTCAATCTATTCAAGCCCATGGTCTCATCCATCCTCCCCTGGTACGTCCAATTGGTGACGGAATTTATGAACTCATCTCCGGTGAACGGCGCTTACAAGCTTGCAAGCTCGCTAAGTTAGAAAAAATACCGGTCTATATCAGAGTCGGTAATGAAATAGCTCCGCAGAAATGGCCCTTATTGAAAATATTCAACGTGTCAATCTCAACCCCATAGAAATTGCTAAAGCCCTCAACAAATTAATCGAAGAATTTCACCTAACCCAAGAAGAACTCTCTTTACGCCTAGGGAAAAATCGGTCAACTTTGGCGAATTATCTAAGGCTTCTCACTTTGCCGCAACACATCCAAGACAGTATTCTACATCTACAGATCACCATGGGGCACGCCAAAGCTATCCTCTCTTTAGATACTGCCGAAAAACAAAGTTTGCTCCTCGAAATAATTTTGCGAGATGATTTAAGCGTCCGCGAAACTGAAGAAAAAGCTACCAAGATCAATAAAAAAGCTAAACGTCAACCTTTAAGTTACAAAGATCGAAATTTTCACCTCGAACAATTGGCTGAAAAAATGCAACATCATTTGGGGACCAAAGTTCATATTCAAGGAAAAGGAAAAAAAGGTCGCATTTTTATTGATTATTATAATTTTGATGACCTAGATCGACTGCTCTCAATTCTAACAGGCCAGTAATAATCCATTGCTTTTTTTCAGTAGAAGGGGGACAATAATACTTCTGTACTTTTGATCAGGAGAAAAAGTGTGAATCTTATACCTGCTATATTAAAACCGGCTCCGCCTATTCCGGAGATTGAAGACCAAGCCGTGGTCGATAAGCTCTATCCATATTGGCGCTACCGTATTTTATATTCCATTTTTATAGGTTATTCTTTTTATTATTTTACTCGAAAAAGCTTCACTTTTGCCATGCCGGGATTGATGACTGATCTCGGTTATGACAAAGCACAGCTAGGACTTCTAGGTTCTATTTTTTCAATTGCTTATGGAATTAGTAAATTTACAAGCGGTGTTATCTCCGATTGCTCCAGCCCTCGTTATTTCATGGCCATCGGACTTTTCCTCACCGGAGCCTGCAATATTCTATTTGGACTCTCCTCTTCATTGATCTTTTTTGCTTTATTTTGGGGGTTAAATGGATGGTTTCAGGGATTCGGAGCCCCTCCATGCGTTCGATTTCTTACGCAATGGTATTCTCATACGGAACGAGGAGCTTGGTGGTCCACCTGGAGCACATCGCATAACATTGGATCATTCCTCATTCCTTGGATTGTTGGCTTCAGTCTTCATCACTGGGGATGGCGCTATGCACTCTATATCCCCGGAATTATGTGCATCATCGGCAGCCTATTTTTAATTAATCGCTTACGCGATAATCCGCAATCGATCGGACTTCCATCGATCGATAAATATCGCAATGATTATTCCACTAAACTTGCCGACCAAGACCAACCTCTTCCTTTCTGGAGAATTTTTTATCTTTATATTTTAAAAAACAAATACATTTGGCTACTGGCATTTGCTTACTTCTTTATCTATATTGTACGCATTGGCATTTCTGATTGGACAGCGCTCTATTTAATTGAAGAAAAGGGATATAGCCTCATAGGGGCCAATGGTTCTGTTTCTCTCTTTGAGATCGGAGGCATGACCGGAGGCCTTTCGGCCGGCTGGGCTTCAGATCGCCTTTTTGGAGCTAAACGAGGCCCTGTAAATTGCCTTTATGCTGTGGGCATCATCGGAGCGCTCTTCCTCTTCAAAGCTGTACCTGTTGGCTATCAACTTTTTGATTCAATAGCGATTTTTATTTTAGGATTTACCGTCTTTGGCCCGCAAATGCTCATCGGCGTAACAGCCGCTGAAGTCACACATAAAAATGCCGTAGCTACATCTAATGGTTTTGTCGGCCTTGGGGCCTACTTAGGGGCAGCCATGGCTGGCTACCCATTAGGAAGCATTGCACACAATCTTGGCTGGACCGGTTACTTCTGGGCCCTTCTGGCCTGCGCACTAATCGCCGTTATTATTCTGATTCCAATGTGGAATGTAACAAAAGCTAAAACTAGAAAAGAACTTGGCACAGGCGAAGAATGAAATGGGTTCCACTACATACACATTCACAGTATTCAATTTTAGATGCTACAGCTTCCCTAGAAGCCATCGCTAAACAAGCCGAGCAATTCTTATGGCGGCAGTTGCTCTCACAGATCACGGCAACCTATTCGGTGCCGTAGAATTTTTTAAAGAATGCAAAGCGGTCAAAGTTAAGCCCATCATAGGCTGCGAATTATATGTCGCACCACATTCTCGCCTAGAAAAAAAGAAAGAGATCGGTGTGCGAAATAGTTACACGATCACTTTGTTAGCAAAAAATAAACAAGGTTATCATAACCTTTGCAAACTATCTTCCATCGGTTACTTAGAAGGATTTCTATTATACCCCTAGAATCGATCCGGAAGTTTAAAAACTTATTCTGAAGGGCTCATCTGTCTTTCCGGTTGCATCAATAGCAGGCTTTCTCAAGAAATTCTTTCCGACTCCAGCGAAAAAATATTGGAAACATTCAATTGGTATCGCGAGCTCTTTGGCGAGGACTACTATTTAGAACTCATGCGCCACCAAATGAGTGAAGCAGATTTGCAGGAGGCCGGTTTCTACCAAGAATCATGGCGTCACCAGCAATATATGGACTACATTACGAAGCAAGAAAAAATCAATTCGGCGTTGATTAAACTTGCTGCAGAATTCAGTATTCCTATGGTTGCCACAAACGATAGCCACTACATAGCAAAATCTGATTGGAGAGCTCATGAAATTTTACTTAATGTACAATCCGGAGAACCGACTGAACTGGTAGAAAAAGATTCGTATGGCAATATTCGCTCGCATATGCCAAATCCCAAAAGAGCGACTTACTCTTCGCTTGAATATTACTTTAAGTCCCCTGACCAGATGCAAGCTTTATTTGCCGATATTCCTGAGGCCATTTCAAATACATTGTAAGTTGCTGAAAAGTGCAATCTAGAACTCGATTTCAAAACTAAGCACTACCCTGTATTTACTCCGCCCAATTTCTGAAAATATTGGTCTGAGGCACACCTGAAGTAAGAGCTAAAGAAGTCGAAACTTTTCTCTTGCCTTATGTGAGAAAGGAATACCCTTCCGTTATACTCCGGAAAAGCTTGCCAAGATCAAAGAGGTTTATCCGGATCGAGAACCCATGGATGTCGTACGCGACAGGCTCAATTACGAGATAAACATGATTGTTCCCAAAGGGATGGCCGACTATCTCTTGATCGTATGGGACTTCATCCACTGGGCCAAAAGCAATGGCATCCCCATGGGGCCTGGAAGAGGTTCTGGAGCCGGTTCAATTGTTCTCTATTTGATCGGAATTACCGACATTGAACCCTTGCGATTTCATCTCTTCTTCGAACGATTCATCAATCCCAGAGCGTATTTCTTATCCCGATATTGACGTCGACATCTGCATGGATCGACGAGGCGAGGTGATCAATTATACGCTGCAAAAGTACGGTAAATCCAACGTTGCACAGATCATCACTTTCGGCACCATGAAGGCCAAAATGACGATCAAGGATGTCGGCCGCGTTCTCAGTATTCCACTAAGTAAAGTCAATGCGATTGCCAAACTTGTCCCTGAAGATTTAAATATCACCTTGGAAAAGGCTTTGGAAAAAGATGCCGATTTGCTGAGCATGTACCACACGGATGATGATGCCCGCAGGATCATCGATATTGGAAGAAAACTAGAAGGTTCGATCCGCAATACCGGCATTCATGCAGCGGGAATCATCATCGCCGGGCAGCCTTTACAGACTACATCCCGATATGCAATGCCAAAGATTCTGAAATTCCGGTCACTCAATACTCGATGAAGCCTGTGGAGCTCGTCGGGATGCTAAAGGTTGACTTCTTGGGTCTTAAAACTCTGACTGCCATCCAAATTGCTGTGGAAGCCATTAAAGAACGGCTTGGAATCAACATCGACTGGATCGATCTTCCCCTGGATGACAAACCCACTTTTGACCTGCTCAACCAAGGTAAAACTTTAGGGGTATTCCAGCTTGAATCCGGCGGAATGCAGGACCTGGCGCGCAATTTACATTTAGATAAATTTGAAGAGATCATTGCGGTCGGAGCGTTGTATCGTCCGGGCCCTATGGACATGATTCCTTCTTTCATCAACCGAAAGCATGGCCGTGAGCCAATCGAATACGAACATCCATGGATGGAGGCGATTCTCAGTGAAACCTATGGGATTATGGTCTATCAAGAGCAAGTGATGCAAATTGCAAGCACCTTGGCTCGCTATCGTTAGGCGAAGGAGACGTTCTGCGCCGTGCCATGGGAAAAAAAGATGCTGAACAAATGGCCAAGGAGCGAGAAAAATTTCGTCTGGGTGCCAAAGAAAATGGGATCTCCGAAGCCATTTCGATGAGTATTTTCGATAAGATGGAAAAATTTGCTTCCTATGGATTTAACAAATCCCATGCGGCGGCTTACGGCTATCTTTCTTATGTTACAGCCTATTTAAGGCTAATTATCCACGCGAATGGATGGCGGCTCTCATGACATGCGATATTCACGATCTTATCCAAAGTGGCTAAATTCATCCGTGAATGCCATCGCATGGAGATTGCGATTCTTGCCACCTGATGTCAATGAAGCTAATTTGACTTTTGTCGCCACAGAAAAAGGTATACGATTTGCGATGGCTGGGATCAAAGGAATTGGTACCGGAGCTGTTGAAGCAATTGTCCAAGAGCGCACTAAGGGAGGACCTTATAAGAGTCTTATACCAATTCTTTAAACGCACCGACACCAAAAAAGTCGGCGAAAAAGATGGTCGAAAACTTAATAGACGCCGGGGCTTTTGATTCAACAGGATGGCTGCGAGATGCATTGCGCCAAAGTGTCGAGCCAATGTTCGAAGCTGTTGCCAAAGAGCAAGCTGACCAGTCTAAAGGATTTCTATCACTTTTTTCATTGATGGGTGAAACTAACGAAGATATGTATGATAAACCACCGGAGAGTGAAACGTAAAAGTTTGAAACAAGATAATCTTTTTAAAGAAAAGGCACTCTTAGGATTCTTTCTGTCCGGCCACCCTCTAGAGGAATTTCAACAAATTCTCCGGCAACTTTCTTGTATCCCGTTAATTGAGATCGAACAAATGGATCACGATGCGGTTTGCCGAGCAGAGCTTTTTGATTGAAACGATTCAAACGCGCATTTCTGCTAAAACCCAGAAAAAATTTGCAATTCTGAGCATTAGCGATGGGATGGAGAGTTATGAGCTGCCTATTTGGCCTGAGCTATATGAAGAAAAAGGACATCTGCTGATTGAAAACCGGATGCTTCTAGGGGTTCTGCAAGTCGATAAGAAAGAAGAATCGCTTCGCCTTTCCTGCAAATGGTTGGCAGACCTGACTCAGGTGAATGATCAGATGATGATCGAGTGTGATCAAGCTTACGATAAAGCTAAACATCAAATTGCACGATACGCAGCCGTGAAGAGCAAATCAACGCAGAATAATGAAAGCAAAGGTGGATCATCGCCTACGCCATCAAAACCGATTGTAATGGGCAAAGTACCGATCATGGATAAAGCTATTCATCTAAAGATTGACGCGGACAATATGCGTTTCAGCAATATTCTTAAGCTCAAAGCTCTTTTTGCAGAGCATCGTGGCATGACTCCATTAGAGATTTGCTTTGAAGGGCAGGGTAAACCGATTGCACTTTTAAAGATTGATAGTCCTCATGGGGTGACACCCTCAGATGACTTTACTAATGCAGTAAAGGAAATTCAGGGTGTGGCTTTTTAAGGTGGTAAGGGAAGGGCAACAAGGACAGCAAGGACAAGGGCAAAAAGGACGACAAGGACAGCAAGGACGACAAGGACAACAAACAAGGACAACAAGGACGATAAAATAAAGACTATCGGGTGACGACGACATTAATGTCTATAGTAAGGTTTGCTGTCATTGTCCTTGCTTGTTGTCCTTGCCGTCCTTGCTGTCCTTGCCGTCCTTTAAGCTCGTTCAAAAGCAGGCTTGCCAGGCTGATCCAATAGTCTTTTCATTTCGCGATCAGCAACCTCCTTACCCTTTGTTTCATTCCATAATTCTTTGCCGTCTTTGTCGACACTGTCGGCTACCCCTCCACCAATAGCTAATTGCCCTTGTTTACTCGATTGATTTTGAAGTCCTAAAACGATCCATTTTTCGTTGACGTGTGCCTGGATATTATCCATTGCGATTTCAACATCGCTTTTTTCAACACCCTTTTTATCTCTATTTTTATCATATTGCATAGTTGGCACAGGCAAAATATGAACCTTTCCTCCCCACCCACATTCTTCTTTTTTCATTAATTGTAATAACTCATTAAACACCTTTGCTTGATTAGAACCCCTTATCATTTGTGGTGGTAATGGTTTCCCCTTGTAGTTCTCATAAAATCTATAAATATTCCCTGCTTGCTCAAGATTTGCTGAATAAGTAATTGCTATTTTAGCATCAGGATCTTTTTTAAAGACCTCTTCAAAATAAGCATACATTTCTTGGGCCTGCTCTGATGGAGTTCTCATTCTTCCACCCTCTTTAAAATCAATCTTAAAAGGATTTATACAACCATGTTCTAAATCATCAACTTTTGTTTTACCAACACCGTCCATAACAGGAGGTTTCCAAACTTTAACTGCTTCCTTAGGTTTCACCTCTTGAGGTGAAGCTGCAGCTTCAGCTGCCGGAGGTTTAGCAGCAGGTTTCGCCCTAGCTGCAGCAGCTTGCCCCAGGGGTGGAGCTGCATCTGCAGGTTTCCTGGATAAAGGTACAGCTCGCCAAGGTTTAGCTGCTTCTTCCCCAGGTTCCACCTTTTGAGGTAAAGCTGCAGCTTCATCTGCCGGAGGTTTAGCAGCACCAGCCTCCCTCTGGGGTGCAGCTGCAGCAGCCGGTTTCTCCGAGGGTAAAGCTGCAGGTTCCCTAGGTTTAGCAGGAGGTTTACCACCTGCCTCAATATTTATAACATCTGCTTGCGGCTTTTTATTAATTTGCTCTAGTTGAGAAAGAACTTCCTTTCTTGTCGCATAAAAGGGAAGTGCCGGACCACCTTTTGCCTTTGCTTTAGTATTATAATAATCAGAATCATGCACTTTTTGCGACGTATCCGTTGCGTTTTGATAAGTTTTAGTAATTTGAGCCTTTCCTTCTGTATTTGTCGTAAAACGAATTGATGTTAATTTTTTTTGAGCATCTCCTTCCCCCTTCGGTTTACCTAGTTTCATTCCTTGTGCTACATCTGCAATACGTTTCTGCAATGCTGGATCACTGTAAGTTGCAATTTTTGCGTCTCGCTGCTGTGGAGTCATCCCAGGTTTGAAAACTACAGTCATGGTAAACGTTTGCGTACCATCTGAGGTTTTAATCGGTACTTCCCATTGATTCGCATTGGGGGGAGGACGACCTCCTAAAGCAGCATTCTGACCTACTGGAGCTCCCGGTTGTGCTTGTTGTGCTGGTTGCATAAAATCCTCCTAAAATCTCTATTAGTTAATAAAAATTAAAACAAAAACTAATTTGATAATTAAAGTCATTCTAGCACCTCGTCAATAAATTTATTATAAATAAAAATTGAATTAACCGTAAATCAAAATATTATAAAAGAGGCATTACTATTACTTTCGAAACTTTCTGAAACTTTCGATTTTTTTCGGGCAAGAGCACCGTGTGTGATTTTTTTAGGGGGTTTCAGACCTCTATACGAGTTATGCCGGTAGACGTTGCCTCCATTAACTCATACTATACCAGGCTCGGCCATAGATTGTATTTTTTTGCTGCGTCAAAGCCCCGCGGTTGAACGATCAAAAATGACCCAATGTTGCAATATGGGGTCATTTTTGATCGTTCAACCGCGGGAGCTTTGACGCCCAAAAAAACACAATCTATGGCCGAGCTGGTATAACCTTGTTAGAACACTTGCTTGAGTTCTATCGAGTCTACGTCTACCGGCATAACTCGTATAGAGGCTACGTTCTGCGGTGGCAAAGCCACGCGCACTCCAAAAAGTTTAAACTTTTTTAATCACACCCACGAGCATCGAAAAATTAGCCAGAATTACTTTTTTTTGCTACAATCAGACCTATTCACTATCCCCATAAGGAAAAGAAATGAACGTAATTACCTTTCAAGAGATGCTTAAGCGGTTAACTAATTTCTGGGAGCAACAAGGATGCATCCGTCACCACGGATACGATCTTGAAACCGGAGCAGGGACATTTAATCCAACAACATTTTTACGCTGCTTAGGTCCAGAGCCCTACAAAGCAATTTATGTTGAGCCTTGCAGGCGCCCCTCCGATGGTCGCTATGGCACAAACCCTAACCGCATACAGCACTATTTTCAAGGGCAAGTCATCATGAAACCCTCTCCTCCAGATATTCTCGACCTCTGTTTGAAATCCTTGGAGGCTGCAGGTTTTGACCTTAAAGAACATGATATGCGTTTTGTGCATGACGACTGGGAATCACCCACTGTAGGGGCTTGGGGCCTTGGATGGGAAGTTTGGATGGATGGAATGGAAGTGGCTCAATTCACTTATTTTCAATGCCTGGGAGGAGTCAACTTAAAACCTGTCTCAGCCGAAATCACGTATGGACTCGAACGCCTCGCGCTTTACCTACAAAAAATCGATAACATTTTCGACTTGCAATACAACGATGAACTCACTTACGGAGATATCTACTTTAGCGGAGAAGTTCAATGGAGCCATTATAACTTCGAAAAAGCTTCTACAAAAATGTGGTTTAGTCATTTCGAAGATTTCGAGCAAGAAGCCAAACAACTTATTGAACAAAAACTCCCCATCCCAGCATACGATTTTGTGATCAAAGCCTCCCATGCTTTTAATATTCTAGATGCTAGAGGTGTCATCTCTGTCACTGAACGTACCGGTTATATCGCTAGAATTCGGGAACTTGCACGCCAAATTGCCGAAAGCTACATCGCCAATCGCGAAGAACTGGGTTATCCATTGCTAAGTCGCTTTAATCATCTATGTCAAATAGATAAAAAGGCCTCTCCAACCCCTGTGCAATTTGCTCCAGAGCTCACCTCACCAACAAATACTGTTTCAAAAGAAGATTTTGTTTTAGAAATCGGTTCTGAAGAATTACCAGCAACATTTGTTCCTATCGGCATCAAAAATTTAGAACATTCTTTCAAACAATTTCTGGATAAAGAAGGGATCTCCTACGACGAGCTCCAAGCTGACGGAACTCCTCGTCGTCTAGTTCTATGGGTAAAGGGTCTCTCTTTGATCAAGCCTGCATCGTCTACCGAAAAACGTGGACCCTCTGTGGAACAAGCCTTTGGAAAAGATGGCAAGTTGACTCCTGCTGGAGAGGGTTTTTTCCGTTCGGTCGGCAAACCATTCCTAAGTCTCGAGTCCATTAAAAAAAATGAAGACAGCGACATTGTCATCCGCTCAGTGAAAGGGGGCGATCATCTTGTCGCTACTAAACGTATTGCTGAAAAGCCTACTGCAGAAATTTTAGCCGAACAGCTTCCTCAGCTTATTCTAAATTTAGATTTTCCAAAAAAAATGCGTTGGGGCAATTTAAGTATCACCTACCCTCGCCCTTTACGCTGGCTACTTGCTCTTTTTGGTAAACACGTTGTACCCTTCACTATCGAAGATCTTTCTTCTAATCGTTTATCTTGGGGGCATCGACAATTAGCCAATCATTCTTTTTCGATTGCTCAATCCACTGATTATTTTGCAAATCTACTTGAGCACCATGTCATGGTGAAAATGGAAGATCGAAAAAATAGAATCTGTTCCCAACTAGATGCTTTAGAGTCTAATCTTGGAGGAACTGCTGTTGCTCGAGATAGGGTTCTCCCCCAAGTTGTCAACTTGGTCGAATGGCCGGAAGTGATGGTCGCTCCTTTTGATCAAGCTTTCTTAAGGATCCCTAAAGAGGTCCTCATCTCTGAAATGGTCGAACACCAGAAGTATTTTCCTATTGCTTTTCCTGACGGATCTTTGATGAATCAGTTTGTCATCACAACCAACACAACTCCTTCTGACGAAATCGCTCGCGGCAATCAAAAGGTCCTTTCAGCTCGACTTAGCGATGGAGTCTTCCTCTACGAGCAAGGGATAAAAGTTCCTATGGCTACCTATAATGAAAAGCTAAAGAGTATTACTTTTCAGAGGGAACTTGGAACTGTTCGCGATAAAGTCGAACGTTTGCAACGGCATAGTGCTTATTTACAAAAAACTCTCAAAATAAGTACTCCAGAAAACACGAGGCGTGCAGCGCAACTTTCCAAAGCTGATTTAGCCTCCGAAATGGTACACGAATTCCCTGAACTGCAGGGTGTGATTGGACGGTATTTTGCTGCAGCTCAAGGTGAAAATGATGAAGTGTCTATGGCGATTGAAGAACAATGGATGCCTCG
Organism: uncultured Parachlamydiaceae bacterium; assembly: GCA_963752155.1. GTDB lineage: Bacteria > Chlamydiota > Chlamydiia > Chlamydiales > Parachlamydiaceae > JACCRY01. The sequence goes on from CAVVXH010000011.1 coordinate 58,503, forward strand.
CAAAGAAGGAGCATCCCTTCCTTCTACTGAAACCGGAATGCTGCTCAGTTTGGCCGATAAGTTTGACAATATCCTTGGCTGTTTTATCGCCAAATTAAAGCCAACTTCTTCAAGCGATCCTTATGCACTACGCAGACAAGCGTTTGGAATCATCAAAATGCTCATTCATTCAAAAGCTCATTTACCTCTTTTAGAGACACTTTCGGTGTGTTACACACACTTTTTAATGGCTCAGGAAAGTGAAAAACATAGCCTTCTCGCAGAGATAGAGCAATTTTTCTCCAATAGAGTGAAAACGATCTTTATAGACGATGGTTTTGAAAAAGATGAAATTGAAGCTGCCTTGTCGTTTGGTTTCAATGATATTTATGATGCCTTTTGTAAAGTTCAAGCTTTACATCGATTTCGAAAGAACAACCCTAACTTTCCTTTACTTCTGGAAGTTTACAAACGCGCGAAGGGACAACTTGAAGGTCAGAAAGAACAACCTTTTACAGCTTCTTTACTCAAAGAGAAGGCAGAAATCGACTTAAATGAAGCCCTTACGCAAGGTAGTTCAGCTTTTGATAAAGCGATAACAGGAAAAGATTACGATAAAGCCTATCAGTTAATTGCCGAACTGCAATCTCCTCTTGCTACTTTATTTGAAAAGGTCAAAATCTTAGATGATGATCTTACTTTAAGAACTAATCGTTTGGCTCTTTTACAACGTGTTTTTGGGAGATTTGCACAACTGCTTGATTTTAGCAAGATTCAAGTCAGCAAAGGGTAGGGTATAAAGTATAGGAAAAATTAAACGCAAAGTCACGAAGGCGCAAAGAGCACAAAGAGATCTTACGCGAAGAATCTTTAGTTTTAAAAAAAAGAGGTGAATTTTATTTTACATGTAAGATCTCTTTGTGCTCTTTGCGCCTTCGTGCCTTTGCGTTTAATTTTTCTTAGTATTCCGCATCAGTCGATTTTGTTCTGAATTGCTAAATATATAGGAACTATGCTATTGTAGAAGAAACCCAAAGGTTTAATAAAAAATTAATTAATCAAATAAAATATTTAAAGGTAAATATCATGCAAGAACCAACAAATTATCCTTCAATTCGCTATCAAAATTCTGAAAGTAGAATTTACTTGAATAACGAAGATAAGCAGGGAATTCATATTTTTGAAGCAAGAAAAGAAAATTGGCTTACCTACATAGGTTATTTTTTTAAGAAACTTTCTTGGAATTGGAGAGAAGTAACTACTAACATAGAAGGAAAGCCCAAAACTTTTCTTATACGAGAGTGCCATAGCGGTTTGGCTATCTTTAATGCTAAGATACAAGATCCTTGCCACATAGAGGTTAAACGCAAAAAAGTTGAATTCAGCATTCCTAAAAAAGCGGCTGCTCCAACTCCTACTGATCTGGAGAATCTTCAATTGGCTTTAAGTCGAATCGACGAGTTTACTCCTACTGCTCAAGCAACAATTCTCGACATAGATCAACGCGTGAAAAAAAATCCAAAGACTCTTTTATTTGCTTTAGATAAAGCTTATTTAGCTCTCGCATTGGTTGATAATCCTGGATTTACCGGCGATGTTCAACGCGTTGTAACATTCAAAACAGACAATGACCAAATTAAAAATATTTATAAAGATAAAAAAATTTTACGTAAAGAAACTAAACATGAAGTAGAAGAAAATAGTGGCGGTTCGGTCAATATCGGAGCCAAGTATGCAAAGACAAAAGTCACAGCAGTCGATGGAACCGTAATGAATGCGCATATATGTATCGACGTCGCCGGAAATGCAGGCTTACCAGGAGGTAGACTTGCACAAAATCTAACTCACATTAGTGAAGAAGATTTAAATTTAAAAACTCAAGAAGAAAGTGTTGTGGCAGACGTTATATGTAATGCCTGCAAAGGAAATCCAGAAAATCAGCTAGCTTTTTATTTAAATGTTCTTGGTGGTGCATGGGGTTTCGCAGACTTAGGTGTACAGGATCAAACACAAACAAAAACAATTCAAGGAATTAATTATAGGAATATTAACAAAAGCTCTAATAAAATAAGCAATGAACATCTTGAATATAATGCTGCCCATGTCGTTAAAAATTGCCCTGTGTCAGCTGTAAAGGGAAGGAATGGAAACAAAACATTGGATCAAGATAATACTTATGAAGCCACTTTTATTTTTTCTTATGGTCCTAATGGCAATCCGGCCATTGGACAACCAACTGGCACAATGCAACGTACATTAGACGCCATAGCCACCAATACAAAAATCCCTGAGGCTCAAAGAAAAGAGTATTTTTTAAAATGCATTGAAGAGTCCTTACGTGCATTTTTGGATGCTTCTGCACAAGCGGGAGCGACTCATCCTATAGCAGCCCTGCTAAGTTGCGGCATCTATTCGCCTCCTGAATGGAAGACGGAAGTGAATGAGCGATTCCCTCAAATTTACCAAAAGTTATTAGATGAACGTGTGGGTCCGAATGGTGAAAAAAGAGGGCAATATTTCGCCAAGCCTATCATTCCTTCCTTTCCTAGGATCTAATGATATACTAGACAAAGGAAAGTGCCTTGTCATTGGTGCCTGACCTGATATTCTGACATTTGCCGATGCGATAACATTGCTTCCTAAAGGGCAAATGTCAGAATATCAGGTCTGGAACCAAGGCCAGAACATTATCCCAAGATTTACGCAACTGAAAGAAGCGTTGTTTTCAATTAATAACAAGATACTTAATTCTGAGAGGTAACGTTCTGGCCTTGGTTCCAGACCTGACATTCTGACATTTGCCCTCCTCGGAGGTTATGCCATCATTTTAGGCAAATGTCAGAATGTCAGGTCAGGCACCAATGGCAAGGCGCTTTAAAAATTTCGAAAATTCGCGGGAATTGCTGTAATTTTAACAAATTTATTGACATCAATTTAAGGATTCCCTTATCTCTAGCTTATACTTCAAAACAAGGGGGTCCTTATGAAGAGATTTTTGTTTGGTTTAATGTGCCTTTCAGCCACAGCTTATGGTACGTGTGATTGGCCATCTGTTAACCATGATTATAACAACACCCGTTCAAATCCTTGCGAAAAAATTTTAAGTCGTGAAAATGTTCAAAACTTGGTGGAAGTAGGTGCTATCCCATCCGCTTATCAAGTTCAAGTCTGTCCGATTATTGTCGGCAATGTGATCTATTTTGGTGATACCGGCGGTTTCGTAAGGGCTTATGATGCCACAACTCTTACCCAAATTTGGGAGTTTAATACCGGAGCTTCCATCGACGCTCCTGTGACTTTCCATGATGGAATCATTTACGCTGCTAACGTTGCAATCAATTTATATGCGTTAGACGCTGCAACCGGAGAACTTCAAGCCGGATGGCCAGTCGTTGTCGATCCGAATAACGTCGTAGGAGCAGATATTTTAGCTGCACCAGTTGTCGTCGATGGTATTGTCATCGTCCCCACATGCGATGGAGTCCCCCCCGCATTTGGTACTGACGCAAATCCTAGCCGCCATCAATCGATCAGCGCATTCACCACAACAGGTGCTTTGATTTGGCGCAGAGTGATCCAACCCCTCCCTTTAGGAGCTCAAGGAGGATCGTTCTCAACTGCTGCCATTGATCGTAAGCTCCATTTAATGTTTATTGGAACTTCCAACGCTGATGATCATCCTGTCGGCAATCAAACTGATGCTCTTCTAGCTTTGGATTACAGAACTGGAGAGGAAGTTTGGAGCCGTCAGTATACCAAAAATGACGCTTGGGGAGCTCTGTACCCTATTGATCCTGATGCAGACATAGGTGCAAGCCCGAATTTATTTCACGTAAGACGACATGGAAAGAAGATTCCGGTTGTAGGCGTTGCAAGTAAAAAGGGTGATTACCGAGTTTGGGAAAGAAAGACTGGTAAACCTGTTTGGAAAACCAAAACAGTCCCTCATGGATGGCATTACATCTCTTTTTCTGGTCCAGGAGCTGCTTATGATAAATCTACAGGTTTAATCTATGTTCCTACAGAGATCGATAATACTGCAAACAATTTCCAGCTGTTGACTATTTTAGGAGCTAATGGAAATACGGACGCTCAGTTTATAGAATTTGTTGTCATCGCATTCGGTCAGCTTGGAGCATCACCTCCACTCCAACCTACTGGAAATACCTGTATAACAGCGTTAGATGCTAATACTGGAAAAAAAGTTTGGCAGTTTAAAGCTCCAACGATAGGATCAGGTTCAGTGACTGCTGCAAATGGAGTTGTCTATTTTGGAAACTGGAACGGACAAATTTTTGCACTCGATGGGAAGTCTGGAAAGGTTCTTCTTTTCGACAACACAACATTTCCTCCATTTCCAAATGCAATTTTGGGTGGTGCTTTTAGCATAAAAGATGGTAGATTATATGTTCCAGTAGGGATTGGAGGTATTCCGATTCCTGGTGGTATTCATATTTTCGGGCTCTAAGCTTTTTCATCGGAGGCGCTTTAAGCGCCTCTTTCATCGTCAAGGATACGAATGACAGAAGGACGTTTTATTTTTCTAGGAACTGGAGGTTCTATGGGCATTCCAGTCGTGGGATGTTCCTGTGAAATTTGCAAATCCACACTCCCCCACAACACTCGGCTCAGACCTTCTGCCATGATCAAAATTTTAGGTCGAACCTTTTTGATTGATTGTGGACCCGATTTCCGTTTACAAGCTCTAAAACACGATATCAAAACTCTCGATGGACTCTTTCTCACCCACGCCCATCATGACCATACAGCCGGTTTGGACGAATTACGCATTTTTAATTTGCGCAGCGGTCAGCCATTGCCCTGCCTAGTCTCCCCAGAAACCTTACGGGAATTAAAAATGCGCTTTTATTATATTTTTGAAGGGGTCTATAGCGCAGAAGGAACTAAAATCACCACCGATCTAGATCTCACCCTGATAGAAGGGAAGAAAGGAGTCATTGATTTTGAAGGGATGCCCATTGGGTATATGTCCTATCAACAAGGAGGAATGGAAGTCCAGGGCTTCCGCTTCGGCGATTTAGCTTACCTGACAGATATCAAATATTTCGATCAAGACATTTTTGATTCGCTTAAAGGAGTGAAGACATTAATCATTAGTGCCTTAAGGTTTACTCCTTCTCCTTTACATTTTACCGTAGATGATGCGATAGCCTTTGCAAAAATCGTCAATGCCCAACAAACTTGGCTAACACACATTGCCCATGAACTCGAACATTCAAAGACAAATGCTTATTTGCCTGAATCTATCCGTTTAAGCTATGATGGGCTGGAATTGTCTTTCAACATCTAAATTTTTAGACTCATTCGGAGCCATATGCAAACTTTTCACGATGAAGTAACAATGGAGCCCAAAAAGGCACTTTTGATTTCGGTTTATAAAAATTCGTCCTTAAAAGAGACTTGCGAAGAACATCTCACTGAATTAGAGCTTCTAGCTAAGACGTACGGGATCATCACACTTCAAAAAATTCCCTGTGTTGTACGCAAATTCGACGCCTCAACTTATGTGACTTCCGGAAAACTCGAAGAACTTATACTTCTAGCTGAAAAGCTCGAAGCTGATGTCGTGATCTTCGATGACGAGATCTCTCCTGCTCAACAACGCAATCTAGAAGCTGCTTTTAAGCGCCCCGTCATCGATCGCACCGAAGTCATCCTCGGAGTCTTTGCTCAACGAGCTCAAACTAAAGAGGCCCAATTACAAATTGGACTTGCACAAACAAAATACCAAGCTCCTCGACTTAAGCGACTCTGGACCCACTTATCTCGCCAAGCAGGAACGACCGGCGGAGGAAGTGGTGGAGGAGGTTACCTAAAAGGTGAAGGAGAAAAACAAATTGAAATCGATCGACGGATCTTAAAACGAGAAATCGAGCACCTGCAAAAAGAACTTGAAGAGGTGCGCGCCATCCGAGAAACTCAACGTTCTCTGCGAGTCAAAACCGGAGTCCCAGTCTTAGCGATTATTGGGTACACCAATGCAGGCAAATCCACACTTTTAAATGCTTTAACAGATGCAAATGTCTTTGTCGAAGACAAATTATTTGCAACTCTTGACACGACGACTCGCAAATATATGCTGGAAAATAATCAAGAGGTCTTGCTCATCGACACTGTCGGGTTTATTCGCAAATTGCCACATTTACTGGTTGCAGCCTTTAAAAGTACTCTTGAAGAAGCCCTTTACGCAGATATCCTTCTTCATATCATTGATGTTAGCCATCCTATGGCTGAAGAGCAAGCTTCTGCTGCGCTTGAGGTTCTTAAAGAATTAAATGTTAAAGATAAGCCGATCCTCACACTCTTGAACAAGGTGGAGTGCTGCAATGATATCGTCAAATTAACCCGAATGAAACTTCTGTATCCAAAGTGCATACTGATTTCAGCCTTACACAAAACCGGCTTTGAAACCCTTCAAGAACAGATCATCACAGAACTCAACCAAAGAAGGCAAATTGTCTCTTTGTGTATCCCTCAAAGTGAATATGGGATTGTCAGTGAAATCATGCGTGTTGGACGAGTCCTCTCACAAGACTATGAAGAAAATGATATACTGATCAAAGTCGAACTTCCTACGGCTTTAGCGAATAAACTTAAACAATATCTATTACCATGACTTCCGACCCCAATTCTTCGACAGTTCCTTACTCCATTTGGGATTTACCTAAAGAAGAACGTCCACGTGAGAGGTTGTATCGTTTCGGAGCCGAGTCGATGTCGACAGCTGAGCTCATCGCTATTCTTTTGGGACATGGAATCAAGGGACGTCCTGTTTTACAGCTCGCGCATGAAATTATCTCTCACTTTGGCTCTTTACAAACTCTTTCCGATGCGACTGTAGCTGAACTCTGCCAAATTCGAGGACTCGGTCCTGCAAAAGCGATACAGCTCAAAGCGGCGTTTAATTTGGGAGCACGCCTTTCAAAACAAGTACTTTCCCCCAAATACCGAATAGAACATCCTATTCATGCGTACCATCTTGTCAAAGATGACCTATCTAAAGAAAAAAGAGAATTTTTTGTAGTGATTCTCCTCGACACGAAAGGATTTGTGATCGCCCAAGAAATTGTCTCCATTGGAACAGTTTCAGAAACTCTCATCCATCCACGCGAAGTATTTTATCCGGCAATTCGACATAAAGCCTCAAGTCTCGTGCTCGTACACAATCATCCCAGTGGCGATCCTACTCCCTCAAAAGAGGACTATGAAATAACCGAACTTCTTGCAAAAGCAGGAAAGATGATGTCTATCCAGGTACAAGATCACTTAATTATCGGCAGTGAAAGCTACATCTCTTTAAGGCAAAAAGGTGGTTTTTCATTTAACTCTTGAAAAAAGATGACAATTCGAGTATAATATGTATAGCACAAATAAAAAAAAATCGTTATTTTTTAAATATATAATCGTTAATAATTGAGGTCCCATGAATGAAGTAAAAAGTGCACATCGCACAGACATCTCCAACACCGCTCAAATACCTGTTGCAACAGGGAATAATTGGCTGAATGGAAGATTGTTCTCTTGGTTTAACGGTACAAAAACACCTGTAACCCCTCCCGAGCCGACTAAAAATGCCCCTGGACTTTTAACCAGATGGGGAATTAATGCTGCTGCGAAGTTATTTGGTCCATTAAAAAGGGCCCTCCAAGCTGCTCCGATTTCTTATCGTGACGAATCCGTATTAATAAGAATGCAATCTTTGGATAAAAATAACCAATTGCCTGCTCTCGTTGAATCGATGATTCAATTTTTGGAAAAATCTATCGAAGAAACCCCCTCAAAAGAATTAGGATTTGTAGAGAATATTAAACAAAATACTTCTAAAAATGCCTTGAAAGATCCTGAAATAAGAAGTGCCTTGAAAGAAATTCTTATAAAAGGTCTCGCAAATCTAGCGTGCAGTTCCCCTGTTTCTAAAAATGGTGAAGAAGGGCAATTCCTTACAAATCTTATAAAGAACTTATCCAACGTTCTGAATCCGAATGAAGGCATTTATTTAAAAATACGTTCGATGGCCGCCGAAGAAGATCACGTTATTTCAGTTCTACAGACTGAACTTGAACTCAAAAGGCAAACAACCCAACAGCAGATCTTAAAAAAAGAAAAGCAAATAAAAGACCTCGAAAATTTGATGAATGAAGACAATCTTTCAGAAATTGTCGATAAGTCTAATGGAATCGCTAAAGAAGTGACTGAACTTCAAAAAAAGCTTGAAAGCCTAAGCAAAGAAATCGACCAGATTATTGCAATAAAACACAGCTACATGACTTACATTACAGAAAATCCAGGTCAACCTTCCACATTTGAAGAGGATGAATTCTATGATTCCCCTATGATTGAAAAGGACTGGTTTGAGAATGAATATTTTAAAAAATCACTTAATTTAGATTTTAACTTAATTTTCCCACAGATTTTAGAGGCTATTGGAATTTCAAATGGATACGCAATAAAATTACTGACCGGAAAATTAGGCTCCTTGATTGAACCCCTTTGGAATAAATACATAGGTAAATTAAATACCTTATCGACTTTCTCTGCCGAAAAAGAAAAGAACCTAGAAACGATTTCTGGCCGTTCAGAGCTAAGCGAAGGGGTCTTGAAACTTATCCAACAGTTAATTCCTATCGTTGCAGTAGAAAAGAAAGAGAAAATCATTACTTTTATTTCTGAAGCTGCAAAACAAAACATTCATATTGATCCACTATGGATCGAAAATCTAGTGGAAGCCTTAGGCAACTCTAAAGATCCAGGGCTTCAATCAATGCTATTGCTGGTTGCTCAAATCTCCTATCCTCGTGTGATTAGAGTCATAGAGCATCTTGCTTGCAGCCAACCTCAAAAAGGACTAAATATCTTAGAGGCCGCTCTACTTAATAGCGTCGAGCTTCTCAAACGCCACCTAAAGGGCAAAGAAACCAAACTTCATCATGCAATTATCAGCTACGATAAGAATGGCATTCAAGCCAAGGCTTATCAAGCTTGTGCCCTTTATCTTCAGCAGACAAATACCCGTTCATTCAATTTAAAAGATGAAAATATTGATGAGATACTCAAAGAATGGAGCGATAAAGAAATAGAATCTTTATACTCTAGTTTTCCAAATGAAGCGTCTGAAAGAAGACATTTATTATCATTTTTTAAATATGAAAAAGGAAAGTCGGCTCAGGAAGAACAAAATGAAACTCTAAGGAGCACATTTGGTCCGTTAGCAAAGGAATTCCTAAAAGAAACTGGTTTAGATCAAGATCTTCAAAACGCATTTGATATCGAAGGTGATCCCGTTGGAAAAGAAAAATTTGAAGAATTTTGCAATGTCAACGTCCCTGAGTATTTTTTAAGCTTTTACCGTTTCTTTGATGAGCCTGAACATACACCCGGTAGGACTCAGAAACTCGAACAAGTCCTTCAAGATTTTGTCGACAATTTTTCAAAAACAGCTCAAAACGATGGTATTGGTGAGAATCTCCAACAACATAAAGACCTATTGGCTGCAGTCACTAAAGAGAGTCATTTGAGCCCAGGGGTGATTGAATTATTTGCAAAAACTATTCATCGAATCAATTCCAATTGGCTTTCTGCGATATTTAAAGCTTTAGAAGAGAAAAAATTTATTTCTGATGAAACACAAAAGAAGCTTGCAATTCTGGACCCTAATACTCTACTCCCAGCTTTTGTCGATGCTTTGTCAAAAGTGGGCTTTGAGCAAGTCAACGAATTGATCATCAAACATTTAAAATGTCTTCCACAAGCTTCTTTGATTGCAAATGCACATGCAGCAATTCCTTCTGAAACAATAGAATTTCAACCGTTTGTGGAGCTCTTTATTTCGAAAACTGTTCATCGCATTTTGGCAAATTTAGCTGCTTCCTGCGAAGATGAACAAAAAAATGGGCTATTTTCGAACATTGTTAAAAGCATTGTCTCTACAATCACTCTAGAAAATCAAGAAGAGTTCACTCCTCAAGGAACTGGACTTGAGACGCTAGAAAAAATATTGGAAGATTGTCGCACGGCTAAAAATGCCAAAGAATTGCGTGCTAAAATTTCAGCAAGTATTTTGGCAAAAGCTGATTTCAAAACGGCTTCAGATCTACAGTTAATGTTGCTGCCCTTTGGCAACGCCAATTTAGAAAACATTGTTTGGGAACAAATAAATGCAAAGATCCCTGATTTTCTCATGCTATTGTGTGAAGGAATTAAGTACCATTCGATTCTGCCCGAAACAAAAAAAGCAACCCTCAATGGCATGGAAGGACGTGAGAAATTAAAACGCGATTCAAAACTACTCCTTAATAAATATTCACCAACTATATTTGAAACATTAGCAAAAGAACCATTCCTCACACAAATCAGTCATTGCACTAAAGATTTTCTTGATTCAATGAAAATCGAGGGCCTAGATCGTGTTTGGATCACAGAACTTTTGAAAAAAATGAGCCTTTCAGGAGATGCGACCATACGCAGTATGAGGGAAATCGTAGAGTCTATCATCTTTCCACGATTGTTTGGAGCCCTAGATAATGCAGCAGTGCATGATGGCAAAATTCCTACAACCGGAAATTTCCTCGAACGGATCATCACCAATAGCGTCAATGTGGTTCAGAATGCCATCGATGGCAAGCAAGATATTCTCAATGTCGGGACTAAAAGATACGATAAACTTTGTTTACAGGTCGAACCTGCGAATGGAGAGATCGTTATTTAAAAGAGGTTAAAGGAATCAAAGCTGCAAACTGCCATAAAGCTGCCCAACATTTGGACGAGAAGGATATCGTGCGATCCTAAATCTTTATGCCGTTGGATATAGCTCTCATGATGTCGAAAAAGCAAAAGATTCAAATTATACAGATACAAAAAAACGGATGCTCGAAGAGGCTTTAGTAAATAGCAATAGGCCGAATGAGAACAAGTGCGGACACCCTTAACAAATTTCTTCAAAAAATCCAACTTAAAAGCGCTTAAAAAAGAAGAACAACAAGAATGTTTATCCGATGTTTTTGGTCCTGCTGCAGACGAAGTTTGTAAAATTGACCGGTTTTACGACGGACAAAGCATTCTCTCTTTTTGCTGCAGATTTCAAGATCGTGCGTGAAATGGTCGTTCCTCTTGCCATTTCGATCATTTATCGCGATCTTAGCGACTTCAATGGGATACGTGCTAATAATACAGAAAAATTGAAAACTTACTTTGGAACAACTGTTGAATTTGCCGATACAGGCAGCCAATATGACTCTCAAAGTGGCCGTGCAAACAATATCCAAAAGAATTAAAACTCTCCTGAATACTGAAGGAGCCAAACTCGCCGCTATGATCGGAGCCCATTTGCCTGCCTCAAAGGATTCTATAGTAAATGCTATTCAAATGATTGCAGCAGCGAACGGAGAAAATCCTAATGGTCAAGCTGCTAACAGGATCTTTCAATTTACAGAAGATCTCATCCATGCAAATCTAATGCAAGTTCTAGCTGCAGCTTGCGACAATAGTCGAATTCCGCAAGAGGCTAATGAGGCTGTTTCTTCCCCAGCGCAAATTGTGAGTAACAGTAAAAAATTTCTCTCGCAAAAAGCGACTTCTATTGTGCATTACTTAAGACCTTCGGAAAATAACGCAGAACTACTTAAACGAAACGAGAGACTTACAAAAACAAGAAGAACTTGCAGACCTAGAATCTAAGAATGAAACCAAGAATTCCTTCCGTTTTACTAAGCAATTTTATCACCAATTTGGGTGGTATTTTTACTAATAGAAGGGAATATCTTAGAACCGAAATGGCTAAAATGCAGCCTGCACTTGCTAAACAACGACAATTGGCAGCTCAAGAGAACTGGAGCCCTGAAACACTAGAAGAAGAACAAGCTAAGCTGCTAAGACCTCTATTTTTAGGGATCAGCCGTGACTTAATTGAACTCAGTGGTCTCACAGCCAAAAGTTTGTATTGTCCGGAAGCCCTGCAAGAAGAGGTGTGGAAAGCTATTACGGAAACATTAGTGCCTGATCTGATCAGCAAATGCTATACTGATCTCACTCCATGGGAAATCAATTTAGAAAAAGATAAAAAACAACTAGCCAGTATCATCCCAAACGGCCCCGGAGCTGTAAAAGCGATGACACATTTTGCCTTAAAAGTCGTCCAGAGTAAGCTTGCAGTGGAGGGAATCCAATCTTCTGAAGAACTTTTTGATGCTCTTATACAATTTTTTAAAGACGCAAAATCTGTAGAAGGTGACAAAATTGTTAAACTTTTATCTGCAGAAGCTACAAAAAGAGCTTTTATGGAAATGCTCGATAAAAATGTTTCAGACGCTGCTAGAGCTCCCGAAATGCAAGAAGTATTAGGAGCCATCGAAACATTTATTGAGCCGATTATCGACAAAGTGCTGCTGGCAGTTGCTGAAAACCTCAGCGCTGTTGAAGACAATTATCCTGAATGTCTTAAGGAGATCACAACGAAATGTATTTTAGCTGTGACCGAACACTTTGAAAAGCTTCGAGCGACAGCTCTTAGCCACAATGTTGCCAATGCTCATGAGCTCTCCTACGCTCAGTTAATGCAAGGGATGACCTTAGATGGAAGCACTCGTGAATATATCTTTAAAGAAGCAAAAGTCTTAGAAGCAAAGGCTAAACTAGAAACAGCGCAAAAAAAATTGGGTCAATGGCGTATTCTAAGTTTGAGCAAACAAGAAAAAGACTCTTTGGGTAACCAATTATCTACAGCAGAGAAAGAATTAAACACTGCTATCGAGGAAATTGATGCTTTTGTAAAGAGCCATTGGTCAGACGAAGGCAAAGCTATTAAGGATTATTTGCAGAAAGAACGTGAACTCACCACCGTCAGAAAACGAGTTGCTTTAGCTAAAAGAAGTTTTGCAAGATGGCTCCCATGGAGCACAGAACTTCAGCGTGCAACGGCAAAATGCCGAGGAATAGAAGGGGAACTTTTTGAAGCAAGAAATGCTTTGAAAATGAGTAGAATACAGGAAAAAGAAGATCCCTTGAAATCTCCGGCAGAGGCTGAAAATCGAATATTCGATCTCTTTTCAGATGAAGCTTATATTAAACAATTAGAAAGTCTAGAAAACGGGGACTTATCAGATGAAGAGGAGGCTGAGGTAAAAAAAGCAATAGCTATCAATAGTATAGACACTTTTTTCAAACCTTTAGCGAATGAAATCTTCAGCTTAGTGAATGTCGAACAGTTCGATGAAATTCCTTTCCTAGGCCTTTTAGGAGACAAATTAAAGAAAGATTGTATCGAAAAAGCTAAAGAAAAGATGCCTGAAATATTGTATCAGGTTTTCGAAACTCTTGGTGAACCGACAATGTTCTTAAATATCTTTAATTCCATTTTAGAAAAGCAAGCTGCCTCCGGAGGACTTCCTGCACAACAAATAGAAAACGCAAAAGACCTTACCGATGCAAACGATGATTTCGATAAGATCGGAGGGCAGATTGTCATGGCTGCTATAGAATTAATGCCCTCTCGTGTTGAAGAAGCTATTTTCATGCTGACTAGGGTTAAAGGAATGACGAAAGAGCTTGCAGGAAAGGCTGTTGGAGCCGAATTGCGCAAATTCCTCAAATCCGAGTCCATTATAGGTCTGATCAATCAAGCCCTAAAATCAGGTGTAGAGTCGATTCTACCCAATGCTAGATGGAGCTCTGATGAGTGGGATGAAGAGGGAGAAATCATCTTAGGCAAGGAAGAAAAAATGCCTCAAACTTTGGAAGATTTCCAAAAGGTTGAAGCAAAGAAGATGGATGAAAAGCAGCTCTATGAGAAGGTGAAAAATGGGATTGCAAGCGTAACATCAGAGATTATTAAAAATACGATTCAGGAAAAAATCAATGCGGCTTGTGATAGCGTAAATAATCTAACATTTAAAGTCATTAGAAGTATTTTGAGTGAAGATAAAGCTGTGAAAGTCGCTTCGGCCTTAAAGGTGTTCACGAGTTTTATCTACAAAATTTGTGCAGCTGTCATTGAATTTATTGTAAGTCCACTTTGGTTGCTTACGAGAGTATTGATTCTTAAGCCGAAATCGGAGCAGCTTGCCAGTACGATTCGTTGCAAGGCACATAAGCGTTTAATTCACCAACTTCCAATGATTGTTTTGGAAATTCTCAAAAGAGAACGCCTGAAAATTGCAAAGATGAAAGCCGAAAAAGAGGCTGAGGAATTGGCCTTAGAAAAAGCCGGGGAGGCAATAATCGTAGGATAACTCTAGGAAAAATTGAGATCTTACATGTAAAGTATCGTAACAACTAAGAAATTGCGCAAATTGTAGCTCATCATTCCGTTGTTGAGTGTAGCCACGTAGCCTCCATGTGGTCTAAACCACTGCGTGAAATCGCAATAACCAAAAAATTGCGCAAATTTCTTAGCTGTTACGATTTCACACAGTGGTTTAGACTATTTAGAGGCTACGTGGCTACACTCAACAATTGGAATGATGAGCTACAGTTTGCGCAAATTTCTTAGCTGTTACAATACCATCTGACTATTCTGCAGTGAAATGGGGAAAAGTCAAGACTTTTCCCCATTTCACTGCAGAATAGTCGATAGAGGTAAAAATGCAACGTTATCAAGAAAAATCGATTATTAAAGATTTACATAAAAAAATGGTATTTCTAGCTGGCCCACGCCAAGTCGGCAAAACGACACTGGCAAAGCAAATAGCAGAAAAATTTAGTTCTTCTCTCTATTTAACCTATGATCGCTCAGAAGATCGCAGGATCATGTCAGATGAAGCATGGCTTTCTTCTGTTGAATTGCTCATCCTTGATGAGATCCATAAAATGCCTGGATGGAAGAATTATTTAAAAGGGGTTTATGATACAAAACCTATTCATCGGAAAATTTTAGTCACAGGAAGTGCTAGGCTTGAAATATTTAATCAAGTTGGAGATTCCTTAGCAGGGAGATATTTGCTGCAAAGGCTGCTCCCTCTTTCTCCTGCCGAATGCTACAAAATTAATGCACCTTACAGTTTAGACCGTTTTTTAGAAAGAGGTGGTTTTCCTGAACCGTTCTTAGCTAAAGATGTTATTGATGCAAACCGCTGGAGATTGCAATACACAGAAAGCCTTTTGAGTACAGACGTTTTAGATTTTGAAAATATACAACATTTAAGAACGATGCGTTTGATTTTTGAACTCTTAAGAGAAAGAGTGGGTTCTCCGATTTCATATACATCCATCGCCGAAGACGTTAATGCATCCCCTACAACAGTAAAAAAGTATATCGAAGTTCTAGAAGCTCTTTATATTATTTTCAAGGTGACCCCCTATTCAAACAACATTGCACGAAGTCTTCTCAAAGAGCCTAAAATCTATTTCTTTGATGGAGCTTTGGTTAAAGGAAATGAAGGAGTCCAATTTGAAAATCTTATCGCCACATGCTTACTTAAACATGTTTTTGCTAAAGTAGATTTGTTTGGAGAAGTGAATGCACTCCATTATTTGCAAACAAAAGAAAAGCATGAAGTCGACTTTACAATTGCAAACGAAGAGGGCCCTCAGCTGATGATCGAAGCAAAAAATAGAGACTCCACAATTTCCCCAGGGTTGCGCTATTTTTATGATAAATACAAAATTCCTGCAATTCAATTGGTAAAAGACTTGAAACGGGAACGGGTCGATAATAGTATAGAAGTAAGATTAGCAAGCAATTTTTTACCCACTTTGGAACTATGATAACATTACCTCTTAAAGTTGTCTAAAAAATATAGGCCCACTCCAAAATCTATCGCTTCTCCACAAGTCTTGACTGTTGCCGCCGTAGAATTCAAACTGCGTAACCGAAAAGATTTGAGATCTTTCTGAAAATTAAACGAAAGTTTCTGCTCCCTTGCAGAATGAAAAATTAAACGCCTTGCCTGCTTCTTAGACCACTCAAGATCCAATTTACCAATAAGACCTAAGCGAACATTGCAATAACGTCCAGCATGTAATTCCGGTATTAAACAAGGCAATATATCTACTGTTCCTCCACGCACATCGACAAGCATTTGCTTAATTAACTGCGCTCCTCTTGTCAGAAGCAACAACGGGCTATGATGAAGCTCAATACCACTCATAGGTAACCCAAACCCTTGATGCAGTCGATCCGCAAGAGTAGGACTAAATAGTCCTTCAAATCCCACAAGAAAAAGATTTTTTATCAATTTTGCCAAATGAAGAGAATCCTTTTGAACCAAAGCTTCTTGGATGTGATCCAAAAATAATGCGCTTCCAGAGCTATGCAAAGCCATCTCTGGTATCATCTGCCCTAACCGAAACCAAAAAGGCAAAATCTCTGCTAAAACCATACGTCGATTGACTAATGTCCAATCAGCTTTTTTAGTCACTCCAAATGAAAGAGCTTCACATTCTGGCTTTGTCTCATTTGGAAACTTCTGACGCACTTTTCTGGAAGTATCTCAGCCATTTTCTCAGAGACTAAGTAAAATTCATTTGAACTTTCGCGCTTAGATTCAATTCGATAACGAAAATACCCCTGAACTCCTTCTCCAAAAACTTTTAGGCAACCTCTTTCCATATCTTGCAGCACAGTAAACTTTTTTACTGGTCCTTGTATTTTTATCGGAAATTCAGCAACTAAAGCCGGCACCGAAGAAGATAGATCGAAAACTTCTACATACGCTGGGTAGATCCGAAAAGTCAATGTTGTAAAGGGTAAGATACAAAAAGTCCCAGGAACATGCACAAAGGGACGAAAGCGTTCAGCTATTTCAATGAGCATTTCATACTATCCTTCCGCGAAGACCCATAGGAGTATTCATGATCAATTCGACATCAATAAGAGTATTTGATTCAAGGCCTTGACTGGGAACCATGACCATTAAAAAATTTGCTGTATGACCAGAAATAGACTCTGGGTTAGAGGAATCCACTTTCTCCAACAAGACACGCATCTTACGACCTACATATTGATGATGAAGTTCATAGGATATTTGTTCTGAAAGGCGTAAAACTTCTTGTTTGCGTCTTTTAATTTCCTCTGCGGGAACCTTATTGGGCATCAAAGCGGCACGAGTACGAGCACGTTCACTGTAAGGAAACATATGAACTTTGGCAAACTTCACTTGTGACATAACCTCCAGAGTGTCTGCAAAATCAGCTTCTGTTTCACCTGGGAACCCTACGATTACGTCGGTGGTAAAAGTAAAATCTGGATCTGCTTTTCGCAAACGATCGACAGTTTCCATAAAGATCTGGCGAGTGTACTTACGGTTCATTCGTTTAAGAATCACATTTGAACCTGATTGCAAAACGATATGCATCGAATGGCACGTGGTTTTGCCATGTAAAATCGCATCGGCTAAATCCTCTGTGACTTCGTCTGGATCTATTGAAGAAACGCGCAACCTCTCCAAACCATCTACT
Source organism: uncultured Parachlamydiaceae bacterium (assembly GCA_963752155.1). Taxonomy (GTDB): domain Bacteria; phylum Chlamydiota; class Chlamydiia; order Chlamydiales; family Parachlamydiaceae; genus JACCRY01. The sequence goes on from CAVVXH010000011.1 coordinate 75,891, forward strand.
TGATCGACAGCGCGCACTAAATCTGCTAAAGTGTCGGGTTTTTCATTGTCTGGCTTATTTCCATCGAAGTCCCCTATGTTTATCCCAGTTAAAACAACTTCTTTATAACCGTTAGCAATTAAAGTTTTTACTTCAGAAATCACTTCTGCGATTGTTCTAGAACGAGAACGCCCTCGGACATAAGGGATGATGCAATAAGTACAGAATGAATTACATCCATCCTGCACCTTAACAAACGCACGAGTATGGGAATCGAAATTTTTAATTTGGAATTCTGGAGTTGATTCGTCAGGAAAAAGCTCAGCGATCAAATTTTCTTTATTTTTATTGGAAACAACATGTGTGACTCCTGAAATATTGATGAGCTCTTCGGGTTTATTTTCCGCGGCACAACCGGTCACTACGAGCTTTGTATTGGGATGGCGACGTGCAAGTTGTCGAATTTCATATCTGCTCTGCACGTCAGCCGATTCCGTGACAGTACATGTATTGACAATACAAACATCTGCAACTTCTTCATCTCGAGCAAGAGCATACCCCATCTCTTTGAGTTGGTCGCCATAAGCTTGCGATTCATATTGGTTTGTACGACACCCGAGTGTCACGATTTTATATTTTTTAGACTCTTGCTCCAAATATCCATCTCCCTGTGAGGGCTATTGATTACTGATTACGTAGCATCAGCATAGCACATCAGGAAGACAAATACCACCTCTTTTATCCAGCAATTGCAGTAAAAACTACAGCAATTTCTGATAAACTTTCGTGCCCCCGTGTGTCGCGTGCGTGCCCGTGACCCTTACTTTCTTTCCAAACTATAAACGATAAAAATGATAAGAACTATAAAAACGATAAAAACGATAAGAACGATAAGAACGATAAGAATGATATAAACGATAAGAACGATAAAAACGATAAAAACGATAAGAACGATAAAAACGATAAAAACGATAAAAACGATAAGAATGATAAGAATGATATAAATGATAAAAACGATAAAAATTTGGGAAGAGACGTCTCTTTAAATTATCTTGCAAAAGTCTGCCAATATTTTTTCTTTTCAGTTCCTAGTATTTTAAGTATGCTCAAAGGCAAATCAGATAGTTCATCATGATAATGTTCATGATGTCAGTACCTTCTTCAATTATTATTGCTTTTATTATTATTATTTTCTTATTTTTATCGTTCTTATCGTTCTTATCGTTTTTATCGTCCTTATCGTTTTTTATCGTTTTTATCGTCCTTATCGTTTTTTATCGTTTTTATCGTCCTTATCGTTTTTTATCGTTTTTATCGTTGCAACGTTGATTACGTCTACATATCCAACTCACTGAACATTATCATGATGAACTATCTGACACGCACACAGGTACGCACACGGGCACGAAATAATTTTCAAAACTATTTGTGCAATCTTTTTACAGGAGGCTCCCCTTCTAAGGCATAAGGATTTGCTCTTTTAGTTCCTCTTGAAATACAAGCCGATTCATCCTTTAAAGATATGGTGCTTATAATTTCTTTTTTAACTAATTTTCTTACTTTATTTTTCTCATCATAATAATTCTCATTCGTGTACGATTTTAATTTTGGAAATTTATTCTCCTCGAATAGATCACACCCAATACAAAGATTTTCCAAATTTGTTAAAGGGGACAGAATATCCATATTTGTATTAAACCAACTTATTACTAAGTTTTTAAGAGTTGTTAATCTAGATAAACTTTGGTAATTGTTAATTTCAATTTCCATAGAAAGTGTCTGCAAATTTGTCATTGGCAAAAAATACTCAAATATATCTATATCGCCGCGCACCTCGAGCCATCCAATCTCTAAAAACTTAAGATTTGTCAATGTACTAAGATGCCTAATCCCTTCTGTGGTAATTTCACCGAATGTACAATCAATAAGCTCATCAAATTCCCTTAAAGCAAGAAAAACAAGATTTGTTAATCCAGCTAAATGTTGAAACTCCTTATCCTTAATATTATATTCTACAAAGACATCTAACAAAGTTAATGACGTAAATCCAGTAAAATGAAAAAACTCTGCTCGCAATAGAGGAGCTTCAATTTTAAGACTTTTCAAAGAAGGTAAATTAAAATATTCAAGACCAACTTTATAACCTAGCCCACTATCGCTGATTTTATACATATATTCTGTCAATAAAGGAGCAATAATTTTTAAAGATTTAATATTACTGCAATTCTTACTAATCAATTCAAAGTCTTCAATGACATCAACATAGTCTAATATTTCTGGCGGGTGTATTTCACCCGAAGAATAATGTTGAGCATTTTCATAAATATCATCAGGGAATTTATCAGAAGTTCTGAATACTATCTTTTCAAGTTCTTTAAAAGATTTTAACGGTGATTCGGTCCAGTCTAAAGCACTCAAGCCGTTATCAATTCTAATTTGGTTCACTTTACTTAAACACTGATAAGTCTGTTCAGATAATTCAACTCTATTTAAATTAGGAAGAATATTTATTAAACTATTTTTAGAAAAGTTTACAACTGGTCCAATCTGATTAAACACACCGATTTTTTTTAATTTAATATGTTCTTGTAAAAACAGTTCGAAAATGGAAATTTTCCTTAAATCAATCAAAATAGATAAACCAACTTTCCATGCGTCTGGCTCTTCAATGCTCTGAAATACAAGCATTACTTTTTGAAAATCTTCGCGATTATGTTCACAAAGAGAAAAAGAATAAATAATTTTCTTTCTAAGTTCCAAAGGAAGAGTGCAAAAAAGATAGTCTGTTTTTCGCTGCCGTTCTGATAAGATAAACTTACCAATATTATTAATTAATAATGTAATATTACTAAAATGATGTCTATTAGCCTCAAAGATCAAATTTTTTAGTTCTATCTGAAGATGAGAAAATTTTGAATTGAGATGAGGATTGCAAATAATGTTTAAATCTTGATGCAGAGTGCTAATGACTATGTATGCTCTTTTCCTTAATTCCTTATGTAAATTGATTTTAAATTCTGGAGAAAAAAATTCTTGCATTTGTGATTGATTCATATCATATTCAGGATAATTTCCTGAATTCATGCTGCTTGGCTCCATTAACTTAACTCCTATATTTATAAATAAAAATTATTTGCGCATTTTTTTTGCAGAAGGCTCCCCTTCTAAGGCATAAGGATTTGCTCTTTTAGTTCCTCTTGAAATACAAGCCGACTCATCTTCTGAGAATATGCTGCTTAGAATTTCTTTTTTGGCTAATTTCCTTAGTTTGTCACTCAAATCACAAATATTCGTCGTGTATAATTGTAATTTGGGAAATTTGTTCTCGATTAAATCATCTTTATTAATATAAATATTTTCCAAATTTGTTAAAGGGTACAAAATATCCATATTTATATAACCTTCGCTGTATAAATATAAATTTTTAAGAGTTGTTAATTTAGATATATTATTGAAATTATCCATTTCAATTTCCATACACAATGTTTGCAAATTTGTCATTGGCAAAAAACACTCAAATATATCTTCAACGGGGATGTAGAGGTATCCAATCTCTAAAAACTTAAGATTTGTCAATGCACTAAGATGCCTAATCCCTTCTTCGGTAATTTTATCGAATGTATATTCATTAAAATCCCTTAAAGCAAGAAAAGCAAGATTTGTTAATCCAGCTAAATGTTGAAATTCCCCATCTTCAATTTCATCTTCTACAAAGATATCTAACACAGTTAATGACGTAAATCCAGTAAAATGAAAAAACTCTGCTCGTAATAGAGGAGCTTCAATCTTAAGACTTTTCAAAGAAGGTAAATTAAAATGTTCAAGACCTACTTCATAGCCCTCCTTATTAGAATTGATTTTATAAATATATTCTGTCAATAATGGGGCAATAATTTTTAAGGATTTGATGTTACTGCAATTCTTACTAATCAGTTCAAAGTCTTTAATGATTTTAATATAGTCTAATATTTCTGGTGGATGTGTGTCATCCAAAGAATAATGTTGAACATTTTGATAAATATCTTTTGAGAATTTTTTAGCTGTTCTGATTACTATCTTTTCAAGTTCTTTAAAAGATTTTAATGGTGAATCGGTCCATTCTAAAGCACTCAATAAGTTACCAATTCTAATTTTGTTCACTTTGCTTAAAAATTTAAAATTTGATTCAGATAGTTCGATTCTCTTTAAATTAGGAAGAATATTTATTAAAAAATCTTTAGAAAAGCCAACAACCGGTTTAATCATATTAAACTTACCGATTTTTTTTAATGCGATATGTTCTTGTAAAAATAGTTCGAAAATGGAAATTTTCCTTAAATCAATCAAAATAGATAAACCAACTTTCCATGCGTCTGGCTCTTCAATGCTCTTAAATACAATCATTATTTTTTGAAAATCTTCGCGATTATGTTCACAAAGAGAAAAGGAATAAATAATTTTCTTTTTAATATCCAAAGGAAGAGTGCAAAAAAGACTGTCTGTTTTTCGCTGCCGTTCTAAGAGGATAAACTTACCAACATTATTAATTAATAAGGTAATATCACCAAAATGATAAAAATTAGCCTCAAGGATCAATTTGTTTAATTCTACCTGAAGATAAGAAAATTTTGAATTGAGATGAGGGTTGCAAATAATGTTTAAATCTTGACGCAGGGTGTCAATGACCATGTCTGCTCTATTTCTTAATTCCTTATGTAAATTGATTTTATATCCTGGAGAAAAAATTTCTTCCATTTGCGATTGATTCATATCATATTCAGGATAATTTCCTGAATTAATGCTGCTTGGCTCCATTCAATTAACTCCTATATTATAAATAAAAACTATTTGTGCTATCTTTTTACAGTAGGCTCATCTTCTAAGGCATAAGGATTTACTCTTTTAGTTCCTCTTGAAATACAAGCAGATTCATTTTTTAAACATATACTGCTTAGAATTTCTTTTTTGGCTAACTTCATCACTTCTCCGAAAACATACATATTACTCGTGCAGAATTTTAATTTTGGAAATTTGTTTATTTCAATTAGATCACTCTTATTAATACAAAGATTTTCTAAATTTGTTAAAGGATACAAAATATCCATATTTATAGAATGTCTGCTGTATAAAGATAAATTTTTAAGATTTGTTAATTTAGATAAATTATTGAAATTTTTCATTTGAATATCCATACGCAGTGTTTGCAAATTTGTCATTGGCAAAAAATACTCAAATACATCTTCAGGTATGAGGAGCTGTCCAATCTCTAAAAACTTAAGGTTTGTCAATGTACTAAGATGCCTAATCCCTTCTTCGGTAATGTAACCGAATGTAAACTGAGTATACACACCAAACTCTCTTAAAGCAAGAAAAACAAGATTTGTTAATCCAGCTAAAGATTGAAATTGCTCATCTTGAATATTAGCTTGTACAAAGATATCTAACGAAGTTAATGACGTAAATCCAGTAAAAGAAAAAAATTCTTCTCCCATTACAGGAGCTTCAATTTTAAGACTTTTCAATGAAGGTAAATTAAAATATGTAAGACCTACTTCATAGCCTTGCATATTAGAGTTGATCTTAAAAACATATTCTGTCAATAATGGGGCAATAATTTTTAAATATTTAATATCACTGCAATTCTCACTAATCAATTTAAAGTCTTTAATGACATTCCAATAGTTTAATATTTCTGGTGGACATATTTCACCAGAAGAATAATATTGAACATTTTCATAAATAATATCAGAGAATTCTTTATTGGTTTTAATTACTATTTTTTCAAGTTCTTTAAAAGATTTTAACGGTGAATCGGTCCATTCTAAGGCACTTAAGCCGTGACCAATTCTAATTTGGTTTACATTATTTAAAAATTGAAAATTCGGCTCAGATAGTTCGATTCTCTTTAATTTAGGAAGAATATCTATTAAATCTTCTTTAGGAAAACCAACAACTGGTCTAACCTGATTAAACTCACCGAATTTTATTAACTTAATATGTTCGTTTAAAAATAGTTCGAAAATTGAAACTTTCTTTAAATCAAACAACATAGATGCACCAACTTTCCACGCATCTTTCTCATTAACCCTATTAAACACAAACATTACTTTTGTTAAAGCTAAATGATTGGATTCAAGAAAAGAAAATGGGTGAATAATTTTCATTTTAAGTTCAAAAGGAAGAGTGCAAAATAGATTTTCTGTTTTTAGATGTCGTTGTAATAATATAAACTTGAAAACATTATTAACTAACAAGCTAATATCAATAAAATGATGTCTCTTAGCCTCGAAGATCAATTTTTTTAGTTCTATCTGAAGATGAGAAAATTTTAAATTGAGATGTGAATTGCAAATAATGTTTAAACCTTGACGTAGAGTGTCGATTACTATGCCGGCTCTATTTCTTAGTTCCTCATGTAAATCAGGAGAAAAAATTTCTTCCATTTGCGATTGATTCATATCGTATCCAGGATAATTTCCTGAATGAATGCTGCTTGGCTCCATTAAATTAACCCCTATATTTATAAATAAAAACTATTTGTGCAATCTTTTTACAGGAGGCTCCCCTTTCTAAGGCATAAGGATTTGCTCTTTTAATTCCTCTTGAAATACAAGCAGATTCATCTTTTATAGATATATTGCTTAGAATTTCTTTTTTGGCTAATTTTCTTATTTCCTTTTGCTGACGAGAATAATTATTAGATTTATTCATACATGTTTTTAATTTAGGAAATTTGTTCGTCTCGATTGGATCACACCCAATACAAAGATATTCCAAATTTGTTAAAGGAGACAAAATATCCATCGTTGTATCATACCAGGTCATTACTAAGTTTTTAAGAGTTGTTAATTTAGATAATTTTTTCTGGGAATCTTCATCAATATCCATTTCCATAGAAAGCGTTAGCAAATTTGTCATTGGCAAAAAATACTCAAATATATCTATATCGCACATCTCGAGCCATCCAATCTCTAAATATTTAAGATTTGTCAATGCGCTAAGATGCCTAATCCCTTCTTCGGTAATGTCACCGAATGTAATATCAACATGTTCTTCAAAATCCCTTAAAGCAAGAAAAACAAGATTTGTTAATCCAGCTAAATGTTGAAATTCCTTATCTTGAATATTATTTTCTACAAAGATATCTAACAATGTTAATGACGTAAATCCAGTAAAATGAAAAAACTCTGCTCGTAATAGAGGAGCTTCAATTTTAAGACTTTTCAAAGAAGGTAAATTAAAATGTTCAAGGCCTACTTTATAGCCTACCCTATTAGTGTTGATTTCATATATATATTCTGTCAATAGAGGAGCAATAATTTTTAAAGATTTAATATTACTGCAATTCTCACTAATCAATTCAAAGTCTCTAATAAGCCTACCATAGTTTACTATTTCTGGTGGGCATATACTACCAGAGGAATAATTTTCATCTTTATAAATATCATCAGAGAATTTTTTAGCTGTTTTGATTACAATCTTTTCTAGTTCTTTAAAAGATTTTAACGGTGATTCGGTCCATTCTAAAGCATTCAAGCCGTTATTAATTCTAATTTGATTCACTTTACTTAAACAGTGAAAATTCGGCTCAGATAGTTCGATTCTCTTTAAATTAGGAAGAATATTTATTAAATAATCTTTAGAAAAGCCAACAACTGGTCTAATCTCATTAAACACATCGAATTTTATTAAATTAATATGTTCTTTTAAAAATAGTTCAAAAATGGAAATTTTCCTTAAATCAAGTAACATAGTGGCACCAACTTTCCATGCATCTGGCTCTTCAATATCCTGAAATACAATCATTATTTTTTGAAAATCTTCGCGATTATGTTCACAAAGAGAAAAAGAATAAATAATTTTCTTTTTAATTTCAAAAAGAAGAGAGCAAAAAAGATTGTCTGTTTTTCGCTGCCGTTCTGAGAAGATAAAATTACACACATTATTAATTAATAAGGTAATATCACTAAAATGATGACTATTAGCTTCAAAGAGCAATTTTTCTAGTTCTATCTGAAGATCAAAAAATTTTGAATTGAGATGAGGGTTGCAAATAATGTTTAAATCTTTACGCAGAGTGTCAATGACCATGTCTGCTCTATTTCTTAATTCCTTATATGAATCAGAATTGATTTCATATCCTGGCGAAAAAATTTCTTCGATTTGCGATTGATTATCTGGCTCTTCATCTATTTTATCCGGTGTTTTCATTTCATATTCTGGATAATTTCTTAAGTCAAAATTGCTTGGCTCCATTAAGTTTACTCCTACATTTCTTCAAGATATTTTTAAATAAATTTTCAATCATCAAACCATTAGCTACTAGTTTTTAAGTGGATTATAACAGATGTAATAAAATAATAAAATGAAAAAATGAAATAAATAAAAAATGAAGAAATAATTTTAGGACAAAAAGGACAAAAAGGACGACAAGGACGGCAAGGACGACAAGGACGGCAAGGACGACAGGACAAGGACAATAATGGTAGGTCCCGTCCCTTATTGCTTTGCCTTGTCGTCCTTGCCGTCCTTGCTGTCCTTGCCGTCCTTGCTGTCCTTGCTGTCCTTGCTGTCCTTGCTGTCCTTGCTGTCCTTGCTGTCCTTGCTATCCTTGCTATCCTAGCTTGGCTCCAGAATCACTTTAAATAAATAAGGGGATGGCGATGAATCTGCCCGTGTCTTTGTATTACGTAAAGTGCTTTGAATTCCCCCCACCACATACCCTATAAAAGTTGGTTTCTTGATTTCGTCTAACTTAATAACATAATTTTGATACTTTGGAACACTTTTAAACAAAATAACTTCAGCCTCTGTACCAAATAAAAGTTGGTTACCTGCGTTAACAACTTTAGATGGAATAAATGGAAAACTTCCATCTTTAATGAAATGTTGTGTATAGTTTCCATGTCTATCAATCTTAATCGCCGTTGTCTGATTAATAAACGGAAAATCTGAATCCGTTTCAAAGGAGAAATGACCATCTATCTCCTTAAAGAAGCCATAGCTGATCCCCCCTAATAAAAGAACAAACATCTCACCTGTCTTTTCAGAAAACATTCCAAATGTGGCACAATCATAATTATTCATTCCTTGTTTAAATGTTGAAGGAAGAAGAGGATCTGCCATTGAAGGCTTTCCTTTTGCAGTAATTTCCACAGGTACAGTCCAAATTCCAACTGAAGGTGTAAATACACCCGAAAAAACTGAAAAGCTTTGTTTAAGTTTTTTACCTTCTTTTTTGACTATTGGCACCACATTTAAATCTCGCCGACGATAATTCGGATCAGGGATCGCTGGTAAGGAACTTTCAGAAGTAAATGATAAATTCACTCCATCATCATGTATACGAAAACGGCGAACTTGCTCTGTATACTGCTGAAAAACTGGTGGCTGTTGCGAAGAATTATTATAAAATCCATTAAATTCATTACCCATAATCAGTAGAGTAGAATGATCTCCTATTTTATTCATATATCCACCCGTGACTTTGAAAACATCGTCAAAAATATGCCGGATATGCTCGGCTGCGGTTTCACCTCGATGAGGATTAATGACCCAATGCATCAATCCAGGTATATTAATGGCAGTCAAGGAGTTTTTTGTATTAAATTGCCCTGTACTGGTATCCACTCCATACCCACCTGTTATATATAACGTGTTATCCAATTGATAAGCTTGTGCGGCGGTTACGGAAAGCAAATCGATTTGTTCCTGAGTCAACCCTGAATTTGAATCTAACAAAGATCGAGTAAAGCTTTTTTTACTCATGGGATCGATGACCACGACTGTTGTATTTTGCAAATTAGGAGGGAAATTATTAGAGCTATTTGATACAAATCCATGCAAGCCATCAACTCTACCTGCAATGAGGAGCCATTTGTCATCATGTACACCATGCACATACGATTGTAAACCTACTGGGAGTTTAAATTTTGTTTTTTTAAGCTTTATGCGAAAGGGTAGAGAACGATCAGAATGAATCTTGCTGACATCTGGCGTCTGATTTTCCGCACAAAGAGAAGTCCACAGCCCCATCCAAAGCATTGAAAATGTGCATAAAGTTTTTTGAACAGCTATCCATTTCATCATAGTTCCTTATTGTTTTTAAGTTATAGAGCGTAGGAGACACTCAAAAAATGTTTTGAACATTTTTTTCGCATCTTACTTCATCGCTTAGCCTCTAGCAACAATAAAGAACAGCTTTCATCTAGATTCGAGGGATTTTTTATGAAGGATGGCGACTTTAAAAATAGATCCAAAGAGTTTTGGATGTTTATTTTGCAACGTCTTTAATTCTTCCACACTAAACTGCAGTGAAATTAATCCTATCACATATTTTTTTAAATTATAGATCTCTTCTTTCAACTGTACAAGATTTTTTGATTTTTCAAGAATATTGTTTTGAAGATTATCTATGGAAAATCTAATGTAAAAACTATCATAACAGATAGATTTTATTTTTTCTAATCCTTCAAGACATTGTGTTCTCATTTCATTAATGATTTGTTCTTCTGTAAAAACATTCATTTATAATGCGTTTGAAGTAAGTGTGTTTAAAGACATATATCTTAAAACATTTCCAAATAGATCTGCTGGAATAATACCAAAATCTGCAGGAGTTTCTGGATTCTTTGTAGATTTATGAACTAAACTCTCATCAATTTTAGTCCCATTTAAACCTTCCTCAATTATCGTTCATATTGTTCATAATTAACTATGTTAAATTAAAAAATAATATCTGCTATAATAAAAGTAGAGCGTCAATTATATTTTGTAATACAAACATTGCAAATACAAAAAAAGGTAATATTATGGAACCCGTAAATACATCAGCTGAACCCACTAAACCAGACCCTTCTCAATTGTTTAGTCGCAAAGACACAACCATTATAGGACATGTTTTTAAAACTTTAAATTTAAATAATAACAGTTTAAAGTCATTAGCTAAAAAAATAGGTATCTATATTAACAATTGTTCCAGGTTTGATTTTCGGAGTAGACTGTTTAGGAGAATTGAAAAGTAGAGATGGACAAATTTCTGAATTTAAAAAAGAACTTCAAGGTGAAGAAAAAGAGGTTAGCGAAGGAAACAAAATAATTATAGATGAATTCGAAAAACATCTTAATAAAGATGGAAAATTAGATAAAGAACAATTTAAAAAAAATGTGTACGCGAAGCTTATTATGGGTGCGGAGGAACCTGATGATGAGAAGTATAATCTCATCTTAAATTTCGTTGAAAATCTTTACCCTGATCCTCCAAAAATAACTAAAAAAATTCCAGTTCATTATCCAATGTATCCGATGCCTTAAATAAGCGTTCACGGGGTACTTATGGGTAGACGTTTTTCGACCAAAACCTTGCCATTTCTTCCCCCCATTTCCGGACCCAAAATACGTGACTTCATAAAGTATGCATCCCTGATTATAACATCCAAAAACTTTTTGGATGTTATAATCAGGGATGCATACTTAATTAGAAGTCACGTATTTTGGATCCGGAAATGGGTGGAAGAAATGGCAAGGCTATTTTCAAGATGAGATCCTCTGGTTCAAAGAATCTAAAAAACAAAAAAAAAGAGCGGACTTTTGACGGTCCGCCCTTTCAGTTTAAATGTAAACTAATGCTTAGTTCACAATTGTGCTTTCTTGCTCTACAAGTGGTGTCTTCATCGATTCTGAAGAAACTTGCACTTGAATACGAGCATCACCTGACTCTTTAGCACGAGCATCAACTCTGTAACGTAGAGTTTGTCTCGGTCCTAAGTTATCATAAGGAGCAAAAGTCACGGTTTGACCTTGAACATTCGCTTCAGAATCCCCTGTGGCAGCCATAGGAGCAATTTCTGAAGGGAAGTTTAGAGCCACTTGAACGTTTTGATCAGATTCTGATCCTTGGTTGACAACAGTGACACAATAACTTGTGGATTCACCGATGCAAATTGGATTCTCAGTCACTGTCGTGCATACGTTCAAAGCTGGACGTCCTTTCCAACGTGTTGTGAACTCTGCATTAGCACAGCAGCCTTGGCAGTTCGTTACATTCACACGGTTAGTAAAGCAACCAGGAGTACATGTTGTTAGAGTGAGGTTAAAGGTAACTTTTTCATTTGGCTTTAACTCTCTTAATCTCCATACAGCTTGATTGCCATTGATCGTTGCGCCATTCGCTGAAACAATACTTGTTGAGCTTGGAGCTAAATCTGTGACGATGACTTCTGTCAAAGGTTTATCGCCTGGGTTGACAACAGTAATTTCGTAATCAGCATTTTTGCCAATTGTTTGCTCTTTAGTGCCAACTTTGTAAAGTTCAATACATTCCTTACAAATGTTTGTGCACCATTGGCAAGAAACAGAATCTGCATTGCAAGCAGTCACAACTGCAGTGTTGCAAACTTTACCACGCTTAACAGCTGTTAGGCATACGTTGACCTTTTTAGATTCGCAAGGCTCTAAAGATCCAAGCTTAAATGAAAGAGTACGTAAACCACTTGTGTGCTCTAGGCCTGGAGGTATATTATCTGTAATACGTACATCTTCAGCTGCGCAGCTTCCTCTGTTCGATACTGTGATCGTGTAGTGGATTGGGTCGCCAGGGCAAACTTCTTCCGGACCACATTTTTCGCAAGTCAGAACAGGATGTGCACAGAGTAGTGAGCAGAAACGTACAGGAGTAGCTGTTGCACAGAAGCATACACACATTTCTCCTTCACAGTTACACTTTAGCCAAATTTGGGCAGGACGAACCTCACCTTCACTCATTGGCCCAATTAACCAACTCACTTCTCTACCCTCAACGCGAGCTTCAGGTTGGCTGCGCACGTAAGTCACACCTTCAGGAAGATGGGCCTTAACGGTAGCATCGCAAATATCTTTGCAAGCTTTGATTTCAAACTTCAAAGGATATTGGTCTCCAAGCATACACATAGAAGGATTAGCAGCAGTGACTGAGATCCCATCCGCGCAGCAGAGTTCATTGTGAGATGGGTGGCGGCACTTAACTAGCACTTTGCAAGGCTCTTCACATGGAGGAGGACATGCAGGAGCACATCTAGGCGGGCATGCAGGAGCGCACTTTGGCGGACATGCTGGTGCACACTTAGGTTGGCAGGAAGGTGCTGGCGGGCAAACCGGAGCACACTTAGGTGCGCATGGCTGCGAGCATGATTGTGGTTGTGGACATACCGGCGCACATCTAGGTGGTGGGCATTCTGGAGGACAATCCACTGGGCCGACCGGAGCACACTGTGGTGGGCATGAAGGAGGGCAATTATCCTCATAGGATCTATCAAAAGCAGGTTCGTAAACCTGATTGTATGCCGTTTCACACGGATCATCATAGCAACATTTGTCGGCGCAGCCTGCAAATAACAAAGCAGACACAGCGACAAAAAGCAACGAGGCTAATAACCCTAGTTGTTTTTTCATTAAACGACTCCTTTGTGTTGTCATTTTGTTATACTTTGAACTTGATTTATTTTGCTACAGAGATCACTGAACAACCTGTTTTAGCTCAGAGACCCATGAAGTAAATAAAGCTTCCTTACTAAAGTTTATGGCGCATAAATGGGATGATACCCACCATCATTTGGCTCTAAGCAACAACGAGGCTTGCAACAACACCAGCGTCTAGGGCATTTAGGGCAATAGCAATAAGGATCGCCACTCGTATAAACCCCACAATTTGATTGCGAACCGGCTCCGTTCGGTGGACATTCACAAAAATTTAAGTGACGCGTACAACAACAACCAGTGAGATTTAAGGCTGTTAATACTATGATTAATGAGGCTAGTAATCGCTTCATGAGTTATCTTGAGCTTGCGTTGATGGATCATATTTACACATTTACTGCATTAAGGGGTTTTCCCCCTTATTGCAGGGTAAAAAGGCTTGACAGCCTCACACCAAAATTAGTAGCAGCAATCCCTTGGAGCATTGCAAACTGGTGGTGGACAGCACTTTGGTGCTGGGCAGCAAATTGGCTTGCAAGGACGTGCACATGGCTCATCGCAACAATCACGATTACCACAACAACTTGCTAACATTCCTGCTGCCATCATGAGTGCACCCATTGAGGCTAATATTCGGCTTTTCATAACAACTCCTATTGTTATTGTTTTTAAGGAAACTTTTAACTTTCTTTGCTGTCTTTTGGCATATTTTTACCCTGCCAAGTAAGCAAACAAAGGATGTTTTATCTCTTTTACATACGCATCTGACAATAAAACCGCTACAAATTTTTTTTGCTTACGGAATATTTTTTTAAAAAAGATGTAAAGCACTCAACAGGAGGGAGTTATAAAGATCAATTTTTTTTGAGAACGGTAGTGTGACCTCGCCAACCTAATTTTTCCCTTAGAGTAAGAAAATAATTGTGCTGAGGCAAGGCAACGAGTGTGAAAAAGCGCTTAGATCGCACGATAGTATATCTTCCTGTGGGTTTCATTTGGAAACTTTGATGCCCATCACAGTGAATATCGACATTGTCTTGACGTTCAACGGTATCGTCCAACAAATAGTAAATTTCAATTTTTTCTTGAGGCATCAGAATCACTGGCCTATTGGAGATCGTGTGGGGGCAAATAGGAGTGAGTACGAAGGCTTCAATTTCAGGAGTCACAATAGGACCTCCTGCAGCCAAAGAATAGGCTGTAGAACCACTTGGGGTGGAAATGATAATTCCATCTGCAGAAAATGTGTTGAGATAGATCCCATCAACATAAATAGCCAAATCGATCAAAGAAGGGTTGCTTGCACGATGAATAACAATCTCATTGACAGCAAGACATGGAGCATTGTTTTCCGAAAATCCCTCCATCATGATTCGATTTTTTGTCGAATAATTTCCCGAAAGCAACTGCTCTAAACTTGGAAAGATTTCATCGAAAGGGATATCTGCCATAAATCCCAACCCACCCAAATTAATGGCCATGAAAGGGGCATTAACTTCGGGATAGCTATACACTGCCCTGAGGATTGTTCCATCACCACCGAGTGTAATGACAAAATCAATTGATTTTGGATCGACTTGAGAAACAGGACGCGCTTGAATTGAGGAGGCAATTGCATCTTTAGCATAAACCTCGACATCTCTTTGAGATAAAAATTCAGTGATCTCTGCAGCAATTTTCAGTGCATTTTCTTTGGATAAATTTGGTTCAACAATGATTTTAAACATCGCTTGTCCTCGCGCCTTGTAAAGACCTACCAACCAATTTTTCCACAATTTTTGGCGCAGTCAATCCAAGAGCATTCATCAGTTCCTTATGACTTCCATGTTCGACGAAAGCTTCTGGAATACCAAAATTCATCACTTCGATGTTCGTATAACCAAAGCTCATGAGGAAATGATTGATGATTGACCCCATCCCTCCACTGAGAGCATGCTCTTCAATCGTCACAATTTTGGTATGGGTGAGTAACAATTGGCAAAGTAAATCTGAATCAAGAGGTTTGACAAAAATCGGATCCAACAGGGTTGCATTGATGCCTTCCTCTTTTAATCGGTCACAAATTTCCAAACCTACTGTACACATATGCCCTAAGGCAATAATCAAGAGTCCACTTCCTTCGCGTAGCACCTCTCCTTTACCAAGGGGTCGATGCATAACAGGTAACTCGGGCTCCTGAGTCGCTAAATTAGGGTATCGAATCGCTGTGGGCTTTCCGTAGGTGAATGAAGATTCCAACAGCTCTTTGAGGAGATGTCCGTTCCGCGGTTGAGAAATGACCATATTAGGCATGGCATTAAGAAACGCAATGTCATAAATTCCGTGATGAGTAGAGCCGTCGGGTCCTGAGATTCCTCCGCGATCAATCGCAAAGACCACCGGTAGATGCTGTAAACAAACATCATGAAAAAGATTATCAAAAGCACGTTGTAAGAATGTCGCATAGATGGAACAAACAACTTTCATCCGCCCACCATAAGCTAACCCTCCGCAAAAAGTCACTGCATGAGACTCAGCAATCCCTACATCGAAACATCGTTCAGGAAATTTTTTAATAAACGGGTCTAAGCATGAACCTGCAGTCATCGCGGGGGTAACGACCACAAGACTTGGATCATTTTCTGCCATTTTCAAAATATGCGAGCCAAAAATTTTCGGATAGGTGGGATCATTAGAAAGGGTGGAAAGAAATTTACCTGTATCGGGATCAAAGGGCTTTACTCCGTGATAACTGACTGGATTTTTAACAGCTTCTTCCATCCCCTGCCCTTTTTTAGTCAGCACGTGAATCACCACCGGCCACTGAGATTCTTTTACCCCCGCGAAGACATCGATGAGCTTCTTAATATCATGTCCATCAATGGGACCAATATAGCTTAATCCATACTGTTCAAAAAAAGCAGCAGGGCTCACGAGGTTTTTCAACGATTCAGTAATCTTATGCCCCTGCTTGGATAAAAGAGACCCGAAACCGGGAATCTTTGAAAGAAGGTTGTCAACTTCCTGATAGATACGAGTGGTCGTTGGATTACTCAACATACGACTTAAAATATGGGTGATAGCTCCCACATTTTTCGAAATCGACATCTCATTGTCATTTAAAATGATAATAAAACGTTTTAGATCCCGTGAAATGTTATTCAGAGCCTCCTGAGACATCCCGCACGTTAAAGTAGCATCCCCAATGATGGGCAAGATATACTCTTTTCTGCCAGTAAGATCTCGATTTTTTGAAACACCTAAAGCTAGAGAAAGAGCTGTCCCTGCATGCCCAGCATGAAAATGATCGTGCTCTGATTCTTGCGGATGGCTAAATCCACAAAGCCCTTTGAATTGACGAATCGAATCAAACCGAGAATTCCGTCCCGTGAGAATTTTATGCGTATAAGTTTGATGGCTGACATCCCATATGAGTTTATCCTCCGGAGAATTAAAAACGTAATGGAGTGCCATCGTGAGCTCGACTGAACCCAGATTGGACGCTAAATGCCCCCCGTTAACGGAAAGAACTTCGATGATTCGTTGTCGAATTTCCGAAGCCAATTGGATCAGTTCGTTTAAGGAGAGCCCTTTTATTCCCTGCGGGGACTCGATTTTTGGAAGAATAGGTAACATCATAATTGCCGTGTGTTATGACCTTATTCAGACCTAAAGGTGAATGAGGCCTATTATTGTGCTCGTTGCGTCATAGGTTTCTGATCAGGCCCCAGGGCAAGATCGCCATTTCGCGTTTTAATGAGCATTTCAATTTTCCTTTCTGCATCATTTAAGCGTTGGTTGCAGAGAGTAATGAGCTTATCAGCTTCTTCAAAAAGCTTAAGGGATTCATCTAGGCTAACACTAGTTGAATTCATACGCTCCAGAATCGCTTCTAGCCGTGAAAAAGCAGCTTCAAAACTCTCTGGATCGATAGGGCTTGTAGAGGATGAATGATTCACTTTTTTATAATTTCTTTAACGGTTGAAAAAATTTCCCCATCAGAGAGTAGCATACGTATCTCTTCTCCCTTTTCGATGGAACTTGCTGAAAGGATAACACAATTTGTCTTTTCACTAAAAGGGATTGCATAACCCTTTTGTAAGAGATTTTTTGGATCGATAGAATGCAAATTAGCGATTAAAAGCTGAAGTCTCTCTTTTCGACGATGCAAAAATCGTTCCCATTGTAGATCAAATTGTCTTTGGAGGCCCAAAAGATGCTTGCGAAACTGAATGATACGTACAGTGGGTTTGAGAGAATGAAGCTGTCTTTGCAATCCTTCAAGCTTAAACTTTCGCATTTGAACTTGGTGGTTCATTGTGTCTGTAAGTGTATCACGCAAACCATCGAGTCTTTGCATGGAAGAGGCCAATATGCCGTAAGGAGACGCTAGAAGTGGATGTTTAGCAATGGCTGAGAGTCTTTGCCTGTCATAACGAACCCGTTGAAGAAAAGTTTGTGTTAACCGATGACGCACCTGTCCAAGATGGTGTTCTACCTGTGCTTTGTCAGCTATCACCATTGTTGCTGCAGCTGAGGGTGTTGGAGCTCTTACATCTGCCACAAAATCTGAGAGACAGACGTCTGTTTCATGACCCACAGCGGAAATAATAGGAATTTTACTATTAAAAATGGCTTCAGCAACAATTTCCTCATTAAATGCCCAAAGATCCTCAATGCTGCCTCCCCCACGCCCTACAATCAGTACATCCGCAAGTGCATAATCATTAAATTGATTGATCGCTCGAGCAATCTCAGCAGCAGCTCCTTCTCCTTGTACTCGCACAGGATTCAAAATCAAATGAAATCCTGGATAACGACGACTCAACACATTGAGAATATCTTGGATAACTGCTCCGGTGGGACTAGTGACAACTCCTATCGTCTTGGGAAATTGAGGCAAAGCTTTTTTTAACTGAGGATTAAACCATCCTTTGGCATGGAGCTTTGCTTTGAGCTCTTCGAGCTTAAGGAGGAGTTCCCCGAGGCCAAGATAACGGAGCTCACGCACAACGATTTGGTACTTGCCGCTTTGCGGGTAGACACTCAGCTCTCCGCGGATGATGACTTGAGCTCCATCTTTAGGAGGAATCTTTAATGCAGCAGCTTCGGAACGAAACATGACGGCACCAATCTGCGCAGATGGATCTTTGAGAGAAAAATATAAATGACCTGATCCCTGAGCTTTAAAATTACTAATCTCTCCCTGAAGCCAAAGATGAGGAAAGGAGGATTCTAGGGATTGCTTGATTGCATGGGTAAGTTGAGTAACTGTTAAAACCTGAGGTTGTTGAAGCATAGATGATTTTAATCTCTGTGGATCGCATTTTTGAAGATCTTCAACATATCATTTTTTTGCTTGAGTTTCAACAGATTTATAATTACACTAGAGTTTTATATCATAGAGGAATTGATGCAAAAGGTTATTGTCGGCAATTGGAAAATGCATAAGACCATTGGTGAGACAGTATGCTACATTAAAGAGCTGATCCCATTAGTACAACAGAAAAGCCTTAAGCAAAATATGAACTGCAAAGTGATGTTAGCTGTTCCCTTCACCTCTTTAGGAACTGCAGCTATGCTCCTCGCTCAAACCGACATCATCGCCGGAGCGCAGAACATCGATTTTCATGCTGAAGGAGCTTTTACGGGTGAGATTTCAGCTAAAATGATCAAAGAAGCTGGGGCTGAATTTGTCCTATTGGGGCATTCTGAAAGACGTCGATTGTTCCACGAGACATCTGAAACAGTGAATCACAAGGTGAGGGCAGCTTTAGCTTGTGAATTGCAACCCCTTCTCTGCATCGGTGAAACCTATGATCAACGACAAGCTAATGACGTTGAAAGCGTGCTTCGAAAGCAACTTTTTACCTCATTAGGAAGTTTAGAAGCCCATGAAGCGACTTCCTTGATGATTGCTTATGAACCTATTTGGGCTATCGGGACAGGTTTAACAGCTTCCTCGAAAGATGTTTCCTTTGTCCATGGGTTTCTTCGAAAGTTATTGACTGAACGATGGGGAAGTGCCTCTGCAAAGGCCATTCCCATTCTATATGGGGGCTCTGTCAAGGCTGAAAATGCCAAAGAGCTCCTAGAAATACATGATGTTGACGGAGTACTTGTGGGAGGGGCATCCCTTTCTACAGATTCGTTTAGCAAGATTATTTTTTCTCAACATGCATTAAATTTGAGTTAGGTTTTCCTATGATGACATTTATCTATTTTACAGCAATTGTTCTGTTTCTTTTGCTGTGTGTATTGCTTTGCGCCACCATTTTAGTGCAAGAGAGTAAAAGCACCGGATTTGGGGCTTCATTTGGAGGGGATTCTTCGGATTCTCTTTTTGGGACCTCAACAGCTGACGTTTTGAAGAGGTTCACCGGATGGTTGGGGATTATTTTCCTTGTTTCATGTGTGATTCTTTCGATGTGGACGGCATCCATGGCGCATTCAAAGATTTCTAACCGGCCTGCCACGACTGAAATGATAGAGGGTTAGAAGGGAGGAAGAGATCTTACATGTAAAGTATCGTAACAGCTAAGAAAATGCGCGAATTGTAGCTCATCATTCCGATGTTGAGTGTAGCCACGTGGCCTCCAAATAGTCTAAACCACTGCGTGAAATCGTAATAACCAAAAAAAAAATGTGCTCAATTTGTTAGATGTTACGATCTTCACACAGTGGTTTAGACTATTTAGAGGGTTCGTGGCTACACTCAACATCGGAATGATGAGCTACAATTTGCGCAATTTCTTAGCTATTTCGATTTCACACAGATTTTGAATATTTCTTTTTAATCGCTTGAAGCCTAGGTTCAAGAGCTTTCCGTTCTCTCACTGGAAGACGATCAATAAAAAGAACTCCATGAAGATGATCGAGCTCATGATGTATAATACGCGCATCATAGCCATGAAATTCTTCAGTAAATGAACTTCCTTCCAAATCTAAAGCTGTCAATTGAATACTCAAAGGTCTTTTGACAGTACGATATAATTTAGGAATCGACAAACAGGCCTCAGAATCGCTTTCCTCTTTGTTGCTATAGGCTAAAACTTTAGGATTAATAAAGACACGAGTCCTCTTAGGATCAATTTCCTCCTTTTCCCCAATAAAACACGCAACAAAAACTGCCAAGGAATGATGAACTTGAGGAGCTGCTAGGCCGACACCTTCAGCAGCGACCATTGTTTCAATCATATCGGCAATAAGTTGTTTTAACTCCGGAGTTATCGACTCGACCAAAGCTCCTTTTTTCCGTAATACTGGATCTCCATAATAAGCAAGTGGTAATTTCATTTGCTATCCTTAGAGATAAGTTCCCGATAAATAAACGTAAGGATATCTGCTCTTTCATTAATCCACTCAACTGATTGGCTTGAATCATGACCCAGACCAGCACTTAGACGAAGAAATAGATTGCTGTCTTTATGGACATCTTGCAAAGCGGCTAAATACTTATAGCTATGAGAAGGCACGACGCGATCATCATGCTCAGAGGCTGTGACTAAAACAGAAGGAAATTTTTCCGCTTTACTCACATTATGACAGGGTGAATACTTGCGTAAATAAGCGAAATCGTTGGGTTCATCGGGATCGCCATGTTCATTAATCCAAAAACGACCGATTGTGAAAAGATGAAAACGAAGCAAATCCAATAAGCCCGCCTCGACAACAATCACTTTAAAAAGTTCCGGACACTGATTCGCTGAAGCTGCAACTAGCAAGCCACCGCTACTCATCCCAATTGCAGCTAAGAGATTATGCTTGGTATAGTTATTTTTTATCAGCCATTCAGCAGCGGCGATGAAGTCATCAAAAGAATTTTGTTTATTTTCCCTTACAGCTCCCTTGTGCCAACTTTCTCCATATTCCCCTCCACCTCGAATACTTGCCAAAGCAAGGATGCCTCCTCTTTCTAACCAGAGCATATGCGCTGCGTTAAAAATAGGGTAATTGGTGATTCCATAAGCCCCATAACCTGTCAAAAGGGTTTGATTGTTTCCATCCAGTTTTATCCCTTTTTTATGGGCAATAAACATAGGAACTTTCATTCCATCTTTGCTTTTATAAAACACTTGCTGAATGGTAAAATGGCTCGAGTCAATATCAACCTTAGAATCTTTAAAGACAGTAGGAGCTATAGAACCTAATCGATAATGGTAAAGAGTTGGGGGTTGAAAAAAGTTGGTAAAGGAAAAGAATAGTTCGTTTTCTGCTGCAACTGAATTTTGCGTAATTCTGTTAAAGCTAACTTTTCCTTGCGATGGCAAAGCAATATTGGTTACAAACTTTCCTTCTTTATCGAAAAGTGCTAGCTTATGAGCCACATTTTCTGAAATCACTAGACAAAAAGAATCTCCAATGGGAGCAACCCCATCGATTAGAAATTGGCCTTCAGAGATAAAATCATGCTTTTTATAGCTTTTATCAGCGATGTCAATATAAATTATTTTTCTAAAATCTGCATCTTTATTTGTCAAAAAATAGAGCTTTGTTTCTTTGCTACAAATATACCAATAATTGGCTCCATCACAAGGTATTATTTTAACTGGATTGGAGTTAGCTGATTCAAGATCTACTACACTGATCGAATTTGGACCTGAAGAACCGTTAAATGCATCGATAATTAAATAACGATTATCTCTGGTTATAAAAGGGGTATATCCCACACTGCCATCGGATAAATCTTGATGAATCAATTGATCTTGACTTTGTTCCGATCCCAAAGTGTGATAATGGATGCTATGAAAACTTTCATTATCATATCTCGAGTAGAAGAAGCCTTTGCTATCAGCTGACCAAACAATTGGAGAAAATTTGATTTTTTCAACAGAATCTGTCAAATTCGACTCTGAATTCATATTCATAACTCTACATGTGAGCCAATCAGATCCATTTTCAGATATACTATAAGCCAAATAGTTCCCATTTGGGCTTAAAACAAAATTTTCAATACGTGTGCTTACCTCGAGTAAATTTGGATCGATAATGACGCGAGGGTTCTCATTGAGGGCATTTTGTATGAATAACTTATGTTGCTTTTCAGAAGTATTTTTACTTGTGTAGAAATAGCGCCCATTTATTTTTTTTGGGATTGAATATTCGTCAGAAATTGTTAATTTTTTTAATGATTCTCTTATTTCATTAGGAAGTGACTGATCAGTCATGTAATCATTAAATGAGGATCGCTGCTGTTTTATCCAATTTTGAACTTGAATGGTTTCAACATTTTCAAGCCATTCAAAGTGATTTTGAGCTGATAACGAGGCCACAAAGCCCAAACACATACATAAGAATCTAAACTTCATTGGACACCTCTTCCTTGAATGGATGTTGAATTGCCACTATGATAAAGCTTCAAATGTTTAAATAAAATACATTTTTTCTAAAGCTCTCATGTGCAATTGACACCATTACAATTTAATTAAATAAAAACTTGTATCATCAACGTAAAGATTACTACTGGCGCCATTACAATTTATAAGAACTTTCACGTGGATCTTTTAAATGAGTAATCTAACGGACGCTCTGGACTTAGGTCTCGCAAAAACTCTTCACAATTTAAACATAAGATCTTTTTTTTGTAAATGCGCTCTTTCCCTCGATATAGAAAAAGAGCGGTTGCTTCAGGATAATCCTCCATAAAAGAAACAAGCGGTTGAAGGTCTGAAATAGAAATGCTTTCCGAATTTTTAACCTCAATAGCCCAAAAACCTTTAGGACCTAATACAATAAAATCAACCTCTACCCCTGAGCGTGTCCTCCAAAAATGTAAAGTATGCTTTTCAGAGGTATAGTCCGCCCATGCTCTCAAATGTTGTGCAACAAGTCCTTCTAACGCGAAACCATCCAACTCCGTAGAAATATCTCCAATAGAAAATGGACGTAGCGCCCTAAAAACACCTGGATCAAAGAAGTAAAACTTTGGATGAACACTCAATTCTCTCTTGGCTCGATGCGTAAAGACTTGAATTTGATAGGTTAAAAGCATATCTTCCAAAATGGAGATCCAACTATCAACAGTCGTTCTTTTAACCTTACATTCTCTCGAAATATTTGTCACATTAAGAATAGAACTATGCGAAAAACTCATTGTTTGCAAAAAACGATTGAAAGGTTCTATATGACGTATCAATCCTTCTGCCTTAACTTCTTCCTCAATATACAACGAAATATAAGTTTGAAGAAAATCGCTTGGATTCTTATGATCGAATCTCAACGGAAGAAGTCCATTAAGCAAAGCATCTTCAAGACTAAATTTATCTTTAATTTCGATGGCCATATAAGGATGCATGACTCTTTTGAGTGCACGTCCTCCAAGTAAATCAATACCTTCTCGCTTTAATTTACGAGCACTTGAGCCTGTTAAAATAAATTTCCAACCACGCTTTTCTTCAATAAGAATATGAACAACCGGTAATAAATTTGGTACTTTTTGAATTTCATCAATGATTATAACATTCTCATTAGAGCAAGCGTGTACTAGAGAGATCAATTGATCTGGATTAGCAGTGAAGCGTAATCTCTCCTTATATAACCGTAAATCGATTAAAAGTGCACTGGGATGACTCATAGAGGCGAAAGTTGACTTTCCTGTTCCTCTTGGGCCAAAAAGAAAGTAGCTTGTTTCGGGCTCTTGGAAAATACGTTTAACATGATTGATCGTCATTTTAAGTCTCATTTTGACATTGCTAATGTCATTTTGAGTCTCAATTTGACATTAGCAATGTCATTTTGAGTCTCATTTTGACATTTTTAATGTCATTTAAGCATTTAATTCTTTTATTCGCAAGAACGTGAATGCTCACGGCTGCAATGACTGTTGCAGAATACTAAGAAAAATTAAACACAAAGGCACGAAGGCACAAAGAGCACAAAGAGATCTTACATGTAAAGTATAAAATCTACCTTTTTTTTCTTTAAACTGAAAATTCTTCGCGTAAGATCTCTTTGTGCTCTTTGTGCCTTCGTGCCTTTGTGTTTAATCTTTCCTATACTTTAAAATTAATTTTTTACCACAAAACTTAACTTCACATTCACGCGAAATTTTGTAATTTTATCGTCTTCGACCAAACCTTCTATATATTCCACATTGACCTGTTTAATAAATTTGACTGTTTTAGCAGCCTCTGCAACTGCAGATTTTATAGCCTCATCGATCGAAGAACCTTCACTGATGACTTCAATGATCTTAACAACTGACATGGTGACCTCCTAATGATTTTAAATTAATTCCTACTAAAATCTTCGATTTCACACAACATAAAAAACAGTAGACTTTCATCAAAAAATTATTATACTTAAATCATACAGAAGGAGGAACAGATGGTTAAGTCGCATCACTTAGGTTTTCCACGCATTGGTTTACATCGCGAAATGAAAAAAGCTGTCGAAGCCTATTGGTCAGGAAAAATAGATGCTAAAACCCTCGAAGCTGAAGGAGTAAAAATCCGAGCAGCTAACTGGGCTTTGCAAGCTCAGGCGCCTCTCGATTGGTTCTCTGTCGGGGACTTCTCTTGGTATGACCATGTGCTGGACATGTCAGCACTATTAGGGGCTATCCCTTCTCGTTTTGGCCAGATCAAAGACGAGGTCGATCTCGATACCTACTTTTGTATGGCACGAGGGGGAATCTTGAATGGAAAAGATGTCCAAGCCTGCGAAATGACCAAATGGTTTGACACGAATTACCATTACATCGTCCCCGAACTCACTGAGCAGCAAATTTTCAAACTATCAAGTCACAAGTTATTTAGAGAAATTGACGAAGCTCAACAACTCGATCATGCGGTTAAACCTATGCTCATAGGCCCACTCACGTACCTATGGCTAGGGAAAGTCAAAGGATCAGAATTCGATCGCTTGAAATTGCTTCCTAAGTTGATCCCTATTTACCAAGAAATATTTGCTCTATTAAAAAAACAAAAAATCTCATGGGTGCAGCTAGATGAACCTATTTTAGCTTTAGAACTCTCTAAAGACTGGCAAGAGGCTTTTGCAAAAACTTACCAAGCTCTCGGTGAAAATTCAGAGTTGTCATTGATGGTCACGACCTATTTTGCAGGACTGCAAAACAACTTATCTTTAGCTTGTAATCTACCTGTGGAAGGTCTTCACATCGACATTGTACGAGCTCCTGAGCAACTTCAACCTGTCGTCGATCAACTCCCCAAAAACAAAATTCTATCTGTAGGAATCATTGATGGCCGCAATGTCTGGCGAGCTAATTTGATGAAAGCCTTAGACATTTTAGATCCTTTAAAAGCTTCATTAGGAGATCGCTTATGGATAGGGAGCTCTTGCTCATTTTTACACTGTCCTGTCGATTTAAGAACCGAAATTCTTCTAGACGACTTAACCTTTGAACTTAAAGATCAGCTGGCATTTTCTGTTCAAAAGATCGAAGAAATTGTGCTATTGGCAAATATCCTGAATTTAGGTCGATCAAGTTTTATAGATACTTTAAAGATCAATAAAGCCATTGCTGATGCTAGGCTTTTAAGCCAAGTCATCCACGACACAGAGGTTAAGCACTGCTGTGCCAATATTACTTCCGAAATGTTAAATCGAAAAAGTCCTTATGCCGTGCGTCAAAAAAAACAAAAAGCTGCTTTGAATCTGCCTCTCTTCCCTACAACAACCATAGGGTCCTTCCCACAAACCAAGGAAATACGCGCTTTACATCACAATTTTAAATCAAAACAGATCACACCGGAAGAGTATAAGCAAAACATCGAACGTTACATCGGTGATCTAATCTATTGGCAAGAAAAAATGGATCTCGATGTGTTGGTCCACGGCGAAGTAGAACGTAATGATATGGTAGAGTATTTCGCTTCAATGCTTAAAGGATTTGCTATCACAGAAAATGGTTGGGTACAGAGCTACGGTTCACGTTGCGTGAAGCCTCCGATTATTTTTGGAGATGTCAGTCGTCCAACACCTATGACTATCGATTGGATCAGCTTTGCACAATCTCTCACAAAAAAGCCTGTCAAAGGAATGCTCACAGGCCCAATCACTCTCATTCGATGGTCTTTTATTCGCGATGATCAAAGCCCCTACGAAACAGCTAAACAAATCGCTCTGGCTCTTCGCGATGAAGTGCTCGATCTTGAAAAAGCAGGGATTAAAGTCATACAAATTGACGAACCTGCATTCCGTGAAGGTCTGCCCTTAAGAGAAAGCGAAAGGGAACAATACCTAGAAGAAGCAATCACTTGCTTTCATTTGGCTTCATCAGGAGTTCAAGATGAAACCCAAATTCACACCCACATGTGTTATTCAGAATTTAATCAAATTATCGAAGCGATCGCACAATTAGATGCTGATGTGATTTCTATCGAAGCTTCTCGTTCCGATATGGAATTATTACAGGCATTTAAAACATTTTCTTATCCTAATGGAATTGGTCCAGGGATCTATGACGTTCACTCACTTCGTATTCCTACAGTCGAAGAAATATATAGTAAAATCGAAAAAGCTGCTTCCATTATTCCTGTTGATCAGTTGTGGGTCAATCCGGACTGTGGTTTAAAAACACGCTCTTGGGCAGAAACTGAAGCATCTCTTGGACACCTCGTGACCGCAGCAAAACTTGCAAGAGAGAGGTTTAGTCATTAAAAATTCGATCATTTTTGAGATCATTCCTCCTCCTTCAACGTGGGACGCTCAGCATGTAATGAATTGGGTGCACCAGGTTTGTGAAATCATGCAGCGAGAAGAGATCTACACTTTAAATTTGCCTGAGGTTCTGAATGAAAGCAGAGAAGGGAAACGCAACTTTCCTTATGCTAAGAAAATCGATAATTTACGGTTCGCCGATATCATCAAAAAAGAACTGCCTCTCTTGTTTCCTATCCCTTATAAAATTATTCCTATGCTTCCTCCTTCAAAATTTCATAACTGGATCGAATCTGTACACCGTAAAGGGATACGAAAAGTCGTGCTTGTTGGTGGGGAAAGTCATCAAATTCAATATCCTGGATATAGTGTAGAGGATGGGACTGCTTACATTAAGCAATATTTTGATGACATCGAAATCGGAGGAATTACAATATTCACACGTCCTCATGAGGCGCAAAGGATCATCAAAAAAATAAAAAGCGGGATCACTTTTTTTTGCTCCCAGATTATTTTTGAAACAGCAAATCTCAAACAGGTGATCAGTGAATTGCAAACCCTTTGCACAGAAGAAAAGCTCCCTTTACCTAAAATTTACATCTCACTGTCACCTGCATCAGAGTTAAAAGATATTGATTTCATTAAATGGCTTGGGGTTGAATTTCCTTCTGCCATCTATGCTTATCTGACAGAACCTAATGTTGACATTACAACTCGCTGTTTTTCGATTTTAGAACGGATCATCGACGAACTTTTCGATTTCATCGCTCATACGAATATTCACCTTGGATTTAATGTCGAACATGTACGATACACTAATTTACAACTAGCGGCGCAGCTGATAAAATATATCAAAAATCGTAATCCTTAAACTTGCCGAGTGCGTCGAGTATACAAGAATTGGAGAATCATCAAAAAGGCAGGGACTAATAAATCTGTCCACAAAGGGACTCCAATGTTCCCAGCTGAATCATTTCGTCTAATAAGATAATCATAATAATGATGAACACCGTCGCTAAAGATCCAAATGGAAAACCCCAGAACCGTTGCCAACCAGAAATTTTCTCTATACCAAATGGAAAGTACCCCTAAACAACCAAAGGCTAGGTTAACGTTCGCTAACTGTTGCTCAAACGGTGAGGCCGGCCACCCAGTATAATCTGCAATATATTCATCCAAAAACGTGAGTCCAAAAAATGCCACTAAACTTGTCAAACCAATACTAAAAACAATTTGATAGAGCAAAAGGAGTTCTAATACTCTCGATTTGGTTCTTGATGCCTTTGGAAGAGTTAAGACATGAATGAAAAATCCTAAAAATCCTAAAGCATAAATAGAAAGAAAAAAGATCACGATTAAAACCTCTTCATATAATGCACACCGAGAGTGCTCATGCAGTGCTTTATTGTAGACCAAGCCATTTTTTGTCTTGCTGGTAAGTGTTTGGCATAGACTGCCAAATATTCGATAACCCCCTCTGCACGACGCACAGACTTAAAAAAAGAAGCCCCGGCACTTTGATTAAAAAAATGAGCATTTTTTTGTGCTTCAAGCAATAATATCGTATTTAAAAGACGATATATCACTGAATGATCCGCCTCGGTCTTATCAAAGCCAAAAAAAGGACAATACATCACTCCATCCACTTGGATATAGCCTACAACGCCTTTAATCTCATTTTCTTTCTTAAGAGCCTTAAAATGAATCAACTTTTGTTTGAATAATAAATCCATAAACTCTTTATTCATTTGTGGATGAAGTGTAGAATGCTGCAAGACGTATAGTAAATTTCTGAGTCTTAAAAATTGATCGCAATCTTCAATCGATAATTCTGTTTCATCAATAATTGAATAATCGGAACGGTTCAAAAGCCGTAAATCGCTTTTAAAAATGCGGGTTCGAAAAATTTCTTCCTTGGAACTATCCGTAATATAAACCACTCTGCTTGGAATAAGCTTAAAACCACTTTCCTTTAACGAACAGATGGTGGCTGAGTTGGTCATTTCATTTAAAGAACGAAAAAGGATTGCTTTCTCAGGAAACATTTCTGAAAGAAAATCAACAATGATTTTGAAATGTTCTGTCGTCAAACCAGGAGGATACAGATCTGTTGAAAAGGTCCAATTGTTCACATAAACGACAGAATCGATCCTTCCAATCTTAACCATTTTTCCTAGCAGGTCGACTAGGGGTTTGACCATAGAAACGATAAAAGGATTAGGAATCAAGTTCACATTCTGCTTTCCAAATGTGATATAATGTTGATAAGGAGAACAGACATAGGAATTATCGTTATGCCTTTCTGTAGGTACGATCACAGGAAAAATAAAATCATCTATTTTAAGGATCGAAATTTCCGCCTGAATATTGTGTATATAATGTTGAATCCCATTCTTTACCAATGGTTCCAAAAATCGTTTAGCATAGGATCCATGCTCTGTTTCAGGCCACTCAAGCGTATCAATCGTGTGTACATCATATAGGGAGGGAGTCGTTATCATTTACCTACCTTTAAAAACGTTGCCGAATATTAATTTTTCCATAATAATGGATTTTAATATAATTGCCATAAAAAACTTTCACATTCTGGTATATTTCGCACACGGATGGAGAGACTCAAAAATAAGGTGTTCTATTTGCAATTCAAATTTTCTCTTAAAAAACCCCATTTCTGGAATGACGTATACAAAATGACTTCAAAGAAATGCTCTGAATGGAATTCCATCGCATTATTTATTACTGCAGGATTTCTAGGTTTTTGCCTGAACATGAGCATTCTGACCCTTGCTTTGTGGCAGGGTATTACCGTAAAAATAGCGATCGTTTTAGGGATTTCAACTTCAACGATGTTCCTATTTATCCTTAACCGACATTTTGTCTTTTCTCATGCTCGTGACAAAAACATCAAATTCCAATTTTTTGGATTTATCACAGTCTGCTTTTTTGGAGGCCTCATCAATTATTTTTCTGCTACCACGTTGCTAGAGACTTTTCCATGGCTGATGGCACAAGTTGCAGAGGTTGCAGGATTAATCATTGGAGCTATCTTCAACTTTTTTCTCCTGCGTTACTTCGTTTTTGCTAAATAAAAGATCTACAGTGGTTGCTGAAAATCAGAATATTTAACGAGAGTGAACATCCCTGCTTCCAAATGGTAAAGAATATGACAATGTAATGGCCATACTCCTGGATTATTAGCATCAAATTGTATAGCTACCGTCGAATTTGGTGTGACAAGGATCGTGTCTCTCACAGCCCCTTCAAAAGGTATTCCGTCAATGGCTTTTACTTGAAAAACATGCCCATGGAGATGCATCGGATGCGACATCGCAGTACTGTTCTTGAAGATCAGTTCTACTCTTTGCCCCTTTTCCACAACAAGAGGAGTCGATTCAGGCCAAGCTTGATTGTTAATAGTCCAACTATATGTCGACATGTCTCCACCCAACTCTGCCATCAGTTGCTTATCGACTTTTTTGGATGGCAACGGATCCAAGGCTTGCAATTGACGTTCTTGAGCATTTGTCAAACGACCTACCTTTTCAGAAGCCTTTTCAGATATTTGCGGTACCTTAGCCCCCTTTGTGATCAAGATGAGACCTGTTTGCCTATCAGTCCCTTCAGCCTGTGCTAATACGGGAAATACACCCCCTTCGTTAGGGATTCTAACGACAATATCAATCCGTTGCGCATCGGCAAGCTCGAATTGCGATCCTTTTAGTGGCTTGATCCTGTTGCCATCCACAGCGATTGCTTCCCCCGCCATGGATCTAAGATTGATAAAAAAATTAGTGGCACTTGCTCCATTGATGATACGCAATCGGATCGTAGATCCAGCCTTAACCTCTACGACTTCCGGATTCTGAAGAGTACGCGAATTCGTTAGATAGGCATCATAATCCACATCGACAATATCAAGAGAATTCATTTTCATTGATTTGTTTATATTTTTGCATCGAAGATTTTGAAAAATTCTTGTGGGTGATTGAAATGTAAAATCGGCGAGCAAAAGAACGACTTCTTGATCGGCGATTTTTGCATCTTCGGGATCATCGATAATGAGTGGTGCACTTAAAAGATTTTGTTCCTGGAGTCCTAAATGAGAATGCATCCAAAACGTACCTGATTGGACTAGGGGAAACTGATAATGGTAGGATTGGCTTGGGTAGATAGGGAACTGTGTAATAAAAGCAACCCCATCCTGATCATTGGGAAGAATGAGTCCGTGCCAATGCACAGAGGTCGGAACGTTGAGTTTATTTTTAAGCTGAACATTAAATTTTTGATCTTTATTAATTCTAATGCCAACGGAGCCATCGGGTTGAGCAATCGCAAAGACAGTTGCTTCTTGACCATTCACAACGATTTTCTTTTCAATGACATTGAGCTCTACAGCATGAATTGACAAGGCAGACAATAGAGTGAATAATTTAAATAATCGCATAAATTCTCCTTTAAGAGATCTAGATAACTAGACTGTTAGCCCATTTTTTATGACATAAAAAAAGTAGATCAAAGTGAGACTCAAAATCAGCAATCCGATTTTGGCAGCCATTAAGCTCGTTTTTGTGGGATGTTTGTCAAAGAAAATTGTCCAAATCATTAGCGGAAAACCATACAAGTACATAGCTACATATATCCAAAATGTTGTTCTATCCATATTTAACCAAAGCAAAAATTTTTAAGATAATCTATACCTCTATATCTCTCTTGTACAATATTTTAGCTATAAAATCTATAAAATCTTCCTATTCTCTATCCGAAAAATCACAAATATTGTATAATGAAAATCATGGCATAAATATAATAAAAAATTTATATTGGAATAATATGTATTCAATTAAAACTGACAAAAAATCAATAGATCCTAATTTACAAATTGATTCGACCTGTACATCAAAATCTAGAAATTTCTTCTTTCAAATTATTGAAAGAATTAATCAAAGTGTTTCCGAGTATTTTCACTCTATCTGCGATCCATACGTCTATATAAGATGCTACCTTAATATTAAAGAAAAAGATTTAATTGCGAAAATAAAACTACAAGAAAAAAGTTATAATTTAACTTTAGAAGAAAAAAAGGAACAACTTCTAAGCGCCCAAAAGACGGCCAATATTTTCACGCATTGGATGATACAACGTCAATTGAATTCAATTTCAAATTTAATAGATCAACGAGATAACGCTCTAAACTTTCAACAACTGATTGTTGAGAAACGAAAGAAGATGACCGAAATTGGAGGAGAATCTCACCCCATCCATTCTAACGGTAAAGTGTTAGATGGAATGTATTTCAATCCTAAAAATTTTAGGTCTACTATAAAAAAAGCAGGGGGGAAATTTATTGCCATAAATGATCCTGCAAATGATCAAAAAATACTAATCCAAGGAATTTCATTTTCTAAGGAAGATTATAACAAATCAGGCAAAAAGATTTTGAAAACTTTTAATAGACTTCGTTTTAAATCAGTTGAGGATTGGAGAATCATTGAACACGAAAATAAAATAATAATCATTAGAGGAAAAGACAAATCAAATCTAAAAAATATTGAAGAGATAGAAATAGATGAAAACAAAGAATCATCCGGTACTGTTGTTTTTACTTCCGGGGCTATTGGTCTCTATGAGACCCAAGGAAGAGAAGCACTCTATTTTTTATTTAATAATATGAATGTCATGTTATTCAATTTTCAAGGCTATGGAGAAAGTGAGGGAATCCCTTCAGAAGAAGGATTAAAAAATGACATGGAAGAAGCCTTCTTGGCTGCACGTAAGAAATCGGGCCATTCAGATAAACAAATACTATTAAAAGGTCTCTGCCTGAGCTGCGGCCCAGCAGCCTATGTCGCTTCAAAATATCCCGAAACTAACCTTTTACTAGAAAAATCCTTCTCAAATTTTAGAGTTCTCGCTAGAGAATCTTTTAAAAAACAAGTAAAAAATAATTTAGGTTCGCCTTACTGCAATCGATTTAAAAAAACAGTAATCGATTTAATCGCTTATGTAGTCGATTTAGTTTTTATTCATATTTTAGTTAAATATATACCCGACTTTCAGGTGGCAAATCAATTAGAAAAAAACACCGGAAGGAAAGCTATATTTTATTCTCGTCAAGATGAATTAATTTCTCGTCAACATCAACTTGAAATTATTCAAGCAATCAAAAAAATTTCATCTCATTCCGAATTAACTCTATTTTCCGATGAAGGGGATCATCTGAGCTCTTGGCTATATGAAAAAACTTATTGTATTGATCTTTATATAGAAAATGGACTCATTGATGTTGACAACAAAGAAAAATTAGAATTTTTATTAAACAGACGAAATAAAAAAATTAAAAATATTATAGAATATGAAAAATCCGTGCTTGAAAATAATAAAATATTAGCGATTGCTGGAGTCACTATAGAGTCGGGACCTACGTACAAAAATGAATTAATTGAAATATATAAAAATGAAGTAAATGAAATTGAAAAAGAATTAAACGAGTTACTCCCTAAAAATGTTTCAATAGACGATATATCCGGAGAGAATTTATCCGGAAAGCTAAAAGCTCGTACTCAAATGGACCGTTTCTTACGAAGTGCAGGTCTGTCACTTTAAGCGCCCAGATATGCCTGAAAGACGTTGAGTTTTGCGTTCAACAGTCGCCTTTATCGTTATATCGTCGCCCCATAAAGTCAATTGGCGCCGTGCACGAGTAACAGCAGTGTAAAAAAGCTCTCTTCCAAAAGACTCTGACCCCAACGGCAGCAACAAAAGCAAATGATCAAATTCACTCCCCTGGCTTTTATGCACTGAAAGACAGTAGGCATATTCAAAAGGAGGAAGCATTAACGCCGCTACCTTCTTTATCCCCCCATCCTTACTTATGAAAAGAGCGTAATCACCGCATCTAAAATCAAAATCCCCCTGAGTCCCATAAACAATTGATTTGACTAAAACTCCAACTTCTCCATTAAATAGCTCCAGACGATAATCATTCTTGAGTAACATAATAGGAGCTATAAATTGATTTCTATTCCCAACAACCGATGCTGACTTAATTTTCCGATTGATCAAATAATTAATTTCTTCTACGCCAAAAACACCTTTTCGCATTGGTGAAAGCAATCTGAAACTATTAAAATGATTTAAAAGATCTTTGGGTTCAAGCCCTTCTAAATTCTCCATTCTAAAACGTTCACAAGCATAATGACAAAGCTCTTTTGCAATGGCACTATTCGTCTTGAGATCGGGCTCAATGATAAGGCGTTCTATACCCGAGGCACCGCTACCAAACAATTGAATCACCTCTTCCGCATTTCCTTGATTAATCGCAGCTGCAACATCGAGAATCCCCTGTAATTCTGAGCGTAAACATTGATGAAGCTTACTGACTCGAGAAATCTCACCCTCCTCATTAACAAAATCGGCAAATAAGCTTCCTGCTTCCACTGCAGGAAGTTGATGACTATCGCCTAACAAAATCAAACGAGATCCAGGTTTCATGGCCGCAAAAAGAGCTGCCATCAGGCGCACATCAATCATCGAAGATTCATCCACGATGACTAAGTCAAATGGCAATAATTCCGGATCTGTTGTGATGCTCGTCCCTTTCATGCCAAGAAGTGCATGCAAGGTTTTGGATTGCAAATTCGAAAGTTGACCTATCCCTTCTGTTGCCCTAAGAAGACTCTTTTGTAGATTTGCAGCTGCTTTTCCTGTTGGAGCTGCCAGAGCGATCTCAAACTTCTCTTGTTGATTTTTCTCTAATGCGTTCCACAGAGTGCAGATGAGGGTACCTGCCGTATAAGTTTTTCCTGTTCCAGGTCCTCCGCAAATCATCGTGAAAGTATGATCACAAGCATTCAATATAGCTTTAGCTTGATCAGGGAGTAACTTCTTTGAATTTTCAAGAGATTTAACTTGCTCGAAAATTTTACTTTTATCAAAACCTATACGAGGCTGATTTGAAATAAATCTACGATAATGAAAAAGAAAAAAGGTTTCATAAAACCAATAACGTTGAAAATAAATTCTATTTCCCATTCGACATAAGGGCGTTTGTAGAGCATCTATTTCATCCACATCATTTCGAAGAACCGTCAGCAATTTCAAAGGTAATTGTTCTATTCCACGTGCAATCATGTCAGTCACTTGATCTAAATACTCCGATGCGTCTTCTTTCTGTAAAGATCCTTCTTCGGAATAACGGTTTTCATTCCATGCAGAACGTGGATCAGGCCAAACTTTATCACCATCAATTTCGATACACAAATGACCACGGCGTGCGGATAAAGAAAGGTGGCAGATCAATGCTGCAGCACAATTGAGATTTAGAGAATCATCTCCTAAAAGCTCTTTTGCAAGGTATAAATCAAGAGAAGAAATGTAGCCGCTATCAGCCAAGGTCTCAAGAATCATTGAATGCTTTCTCAGCCTCTTTCTGAGCATTTAGACGTAAACTGTAATAAACAGCCGACAACATCAAAATGACCCCTAGTATTTCAGTATATGGAGGAATTCTTTGTTCAATTAAATAAAAAAATAAAAGACCGAACAATGTTTCAAAAATAGTCAGTTCTCCGGCAAGTGAAACCGGAAGCCGCAAACTTGCATTATTCCACAAGTAGACTCCAACCCATGAGCACAAAATCCCCAATGTCAAACTACCTAAGATGTAATAGTACAAAGATTGAGAAGGGGTTGTAAATTTTTGCCAATTCTCCATCCCCTGCCAACTTTCATAAAGCGTTCCCAACACAGCAACCCATACAAATGTTGCTACGCCAATCATTGTAGACCAATCATGAGGAACAACTTCCGGATTGCGTTTTAAAAATCGTGAATTCATCACGACGAACCAGCTCCAAGCAAATAGGGCTCCAAATGCGGAGAGGATTCCAAACCAGTAATCAATTCCGACCTGAACTTCTAACAATGCGGGGACATTTACTAAAAGTAAGCCTACCAAAATCAAAATGGAGGGAATCACAAGATCTTGATATTTGCATTCTTTTTCAAGCCAATTCCCAAAAAACGAGATGACAATAGGACTTACGCCTAAAATCAAGGCTGTAATTGCCGGAGAAGCACAACTAACGCCTTTCACAACACAGGAATAGTAGAAGATATTAGTGATTAGAGCAAAAAACAAAGCTTTAAGCCAATATCTGAGGGGATATGTTCTGAATTTTTTGTAGGAAATCAGAAAAAACAACACGGAGACGATTCCAAAAACAGAATGCCTGCCCAAAGCAACTTCTAGAGGATCGAATCCGTGCACGAACATGGGCACAACAAAGATGAGCCCCCACAAAAAGCAAGCTCCTAGAGCAAAAAGTGTTCCTTGAATCATTTTTTTTTATCATTTATATAATAATGCGTTACAACATTCATTATAGACTATTTAAACCTCTCCCGTCAAGCAATCGACTGATGCCATTGGAGCCTGACCTGGGGAGAAACGAAACGACGTTTTTCGACCAAAACCTTGCCATTTCTTTGTTGTAGCGGTTTAGAAAACTTGCTTGAGTTCTATCGAGGCTACGTCTGCGGCATGACTCGTATAGAGGCTGCGTTCTGCGGTGGCAAAGCCACGCGCACTCCAAAAAATTTTTATCAAGTCAACTTGAAATAGCGCCAGATTTAAAAAATTTGTAATGATGAACCACATCCACGCAAAAAAACGTAGAAAACACCGCCAAAAATCTCCTCAAAAGGCCTTTCATCCACCAACTTCAAGTAACGCTTTAAGGCTTCCTTATAAATATTTGCCTGTAGATAGTAATCATGACTCTGCATAGCTTGATCAATTTCTTGCAAACTATAATGGCTCTCATCCGGTCCAAGCCAATTACTTTTCCAGTCCACAATGCAAAATTTGCCATTACATTCAAAAACAAGATCAATAACCCCCTTAAGAAAGCCCGGTCGCATTTCAAATTCTGGATGCAACAAATGTGTCGTCGGGTAAAGAAATTCATGTTCTCTGTAACATTGATCCTCTGCAAGATTCTGTAAATAAAAAGAACCATTCCCAACTAACAGCGGAGTCGTTAGCGCATGATAAAGAATATCACTAATTACTTCAAGCCAAGCTTTAAAGGGTGTTTTATAAATATACCGATCTACAAACGTTAACAACGCGTTGTTTCTTTTCCCCTCAGAAACAAAATAAAAAGGGATTTTCTCTAAAAGAGTATGCAATAAAGTCCCTGTAGAGCTTCCAGCTGGCAATGTATGAGGATTTTTATTGCTGCAGTCAAAATCACTCGGTGGTCGTACTTCTTCAAATGAAGGAGATGTCGAAGAACTCCCTTTTGTAAGCGCTGTAAATGAATGCATGTAAAGAGGTTCACCCGGTATTTCTATTTTAGGGGGATCTCTTAATTCGAGATCATCTTGTTGATTCTCTTCTAAAAAAGGACTTGAAATTTTATCACTTTCATGAACTTCATCAAATGCTGAAAAAGTCATCTCAGAAATGTGACACTTATTCGCTAGCTGACGTATCTCTTCTAACGAAGTCTCTACTTTCAAATGTTGAATACGTTCATGCAAATCTTCAAAAGGAATTTGAGGTTGACCCAAAAGAGCCAAATAGAGCTCCATCGCTGAAGCTGCTCCAGGCTGACAAAGCTTACCCGGCGCTTCCAAAAAAAGAGGTATATAAAGCCGCTGTTTTGCTCGCGTAAAAGCCACATAAAGTTGACGAATCTTCTCTGCATCGATTTCTAACAAATATTCTACATAACGAGGATCACTTTCATCCTCTAGGGGGGTCAAAAGTGGAGGTAAATGATCGCTAGTTATAGGAACAAAGGGTGAAGGTCTTTTAGGACGCTTGACGACTCCTAAAGCAAAAACAATTTCAAATTCTAGTCCTTTACTTGAATGAATCGTAAGAATACGAACCCCTTCTTTCTCTGGATTGATGCGCTGTTTGAGATTCTGATCCCCTTCTTCTTCAACTTGGAGCAACTCATCTAATGTTCGGAGGAGTCTATAAGGTGGCAACTTTTCTGATATCTCTTTTTCTATCAAAAACTCGGCTATCTGTTGAATGCCATGAAAGAGATCTAGCCCCCCCTCACGCATAAGCAAATTCTCCCCTACGGTTTTTTCTAAGCCTGACCAAGAGCTTGCTAAAAACGCCTGATAAAAAGCAGAAAATCCATTGTCACGCCAAATCCTGCGCAAAGCCATTCCTTGACTAATCAATTCTTCCATTCTTGAAGTTTGAGAATCGGCCAAAGCCAAAACTTCTGCTTGGGACCAACCCAACAAAGGACCTGCTAAGGCAATTTTTAGAGAGCTTTCTTTTTGCGGAGTCAAAATGGCCTGAAGCAACTCCCTCATGGCTCCAAAGGCTAACGTTTCTACGAGACTTTCGGCTCTTTGTGTCACATAAGGAATTCCAAGCCTTTTAGATGGCTCCCTAAACGGGAAGCTTGAAAGCGATCGGCAACTAAAACTGCACAACTGCTTAAAAGAACTCCTCGCCCATGGAGCTGCTGAAGTTCCTTCACAATGAAAGGAAGGAGATACAATTCTTCAGCTTCTGCGAGTTTTTTGCTTTTACTTTCTTGCGCTTCCTTGAAAGCAAAAAAATGGACAGCTCCGCGATTATCATCGTAAGACTGAACGGCCACTTTTCCACCACTCTTGACCGGCCTGTAAGGCAAAGATTCTCTAAGATGCGGTAGGGCAATAAGCCCAGGAACCGTCTCAGAAGAAAAAAGAAAATTCAATGCTTGTACAAGCGGTTCCGTCGAGCGATAATTCGTATCTAAAGATGCACGGCAACCATCCCCTAAAGCATTTCCTGCTGAAAGATAAGTATAAATATCTGCTTGACGAAATCCATAGATCGATTGTTTTGGATCTCCAACTAGATATAATCTTCCCTCAGCAAGCTCTTCGCTTAAAAAGAGAGTCTTAAAAATCCTCCATTGAATCGGATCTGTATCTTGAAATTCATCGATGATGGCTGTCGTATAGCGTTTACGGACCTTTGCTACAAAAGCAGGCTGCTGCACAGCTTTATCCATATAGGTGAGAAGATCATCAAAGCCTACGATCTCTTTTCTACGGAGATACGCCGAGACCATTTCTCTGCATTTATACCCAAGAGCTGCCAATATAAAATGGGGATTTCTAGCCACTTTAACGCAAGGTAAAAGCAAACTTACAAGCTTAGGGATCAATTCAGGAATGTGAAGCTGGTTAGCTTCAGGAGGTTGTTTTTTTTTACCGAGATTCGTTAGATCAAATGCCTCCACCAAATAGAGACCATCAGGAATCAGTACATCGAAGTCAGCAAGCTCCCACATATCCTTAGCAAATAAGTCAGCAAATCTTGTAACTTTAGCCACATTCTCTTCTTTAGGTTTTTTCTGTTGATTGCAGATGCCTGTATAGAAAGGCGCTTGCAAAAGAAAATCTTCGTGAATATGTTTAGGAGTAGGATTTAGTTCCTGCTTTAATGAGTTCATTCCATGACAAAACTCTGTAAAGAGCTCTTGAATGGTCTTGACAGGAGCTATACCAATCCCCTTTGTCATAAGTAAAAACAGTACTTTTTCAAGCCCCTCAACGCCTTTCGTATCATTTAAAAGAAGTTTCAACTGACCGTAACTGACTAGATTTTCAGAAAGCATTGTTCGAAAAAAATCTTTGATTAAACGAGCATAAAGAGAAGGAGGAATTCCCTCCTCGTTTTCACCTAAAGAAGCACATACATCAGCTTCAAAAAGATATTCCTTCAACATTCGATGACAAAAGCCATGGATCGTAAAAACAGAAGCTTGTTCAAAACTCGCTAAAGCATCCTCTAACTGTCTTTTAGCATAAAGCTGCTTGGATTCTTGATTTTCTAGCAAGGCGGCTGAGATAATCCGGAGCACCTTCAATTTGATGGGATTCGATGATGGACAAAGCCTTCTGTATACTTTGTCGAATACGAGATTTAAGATCCGCAGTGG
The DNA here is from genome assembly GCA_963752155.1 of uncultured Parachlamydiaceae bacterium. GTDB lineage: Bacteria > Chlamydiota > Chlamydiia > Chlamydiales > Parachlamydiaceae > JACCRY01. Next base: position 115,871 of record CAVVXH010000011.1, read on the forward strand.
CTGCTTTCGTAAAAGTAACCACTAAAATATTTTCAAGAAGGCAGGAGTTCTCTTCGTCGATTAAGAGCCTAACAATAATGTTCTCAATGGAATATGTTTTTCCAGTTCCGGCAGAAGCTTCTAAAATACAATTGGAATGGATATTTTGGGTTCGCTCTAAAACTTGAAAAGAGGGAATTGTCATTTAAGCCCTCTTTCACCTTTTCGGTCAAAAATACGGTCAGTCGAGAAGTGCCGAATGTGGTGATTTGCGACGAGGCAATAGCCTAAGCTATTGCCGAGGAGCAAAGCAGCGCAGTCGGCGTTTCGCAGTCGACCGTATTTTTGACCCAAAAGGTGAATGAGGCCACTTTTAAGCCCTATTAAGAAAACCAAACAATAACTCACGTAACACACGATTTTCAGTTAAATCAGAAATACAATTTTTTTTGCTGTTTGATTTCACAATTGCATTTACATCGGCACCATTTTCCAAAAGAGCCTTTATCAACAAAGGAGAGCGCTCATTTGTAACAAACCAGAACAAAGGAGTCAATTTTTCAGCAGATCGTACGTTAATATTAAATCCGAATTGCACAAACAAACGAACCATCTCAGGTGTATTTACGTTCTGCCAACACTCAAATTGAAAAGCATCATCAAAATCACCTACTCGCATTTTACAGTCTTTTAAGACATACTCGATCATTAAATATTGATTACTTTTAAGAAGTTTTAAAAAATGGTTTTTTTTCTCTTCTTCTGACAAAAAGTGTTGTCCATATTCAACGAAATGTGCATTGGCCAGAGCTTTAAATATAGTGAACCTATTAGAACCAATGAGTTCACCTTCCTTGTCGCCATTATTTTTACAAATATAATCCCAAAGTGTTTTTCCTGTTTCATCGAGCTTAAATGCTGCTGTAGAAGAGGACGAAAGCAACTCTTTCATCAGTTCTGAATCGCTAGCGATATGCTTTGCAATATTAGAAGAAGGAAATGGATTGCTAAATTCCTTTAAGGCGAGTGCATGCATCTCTCGTGTTACTCTCAAATACTCCCACCAATAATAAATTAAAACTATTGGAATAGCTATTGCAGTAAATGTTAAAGGTAAAATTCCGGACGTTGGTACCATTGACAACGCTTTCAACATTAACATAGCAGAAAGACTTATCGCAAAGACTCGCTTCATAATAGTATTATTATTGATTTGCAAAATATCTCCGGAGGCTCCAATTTTAATTGCAGGCTTCCAGAAATGATACGAAGAAGGATCATCATCCTTATACCTAAGCAAGTCTTGTCCTTGAAGCTCTTTAACCTGACCTAAAGCACGTCTAAATGTAGGTTTATTTCGAAGATAACTGCTCAGAGGCTTCTTAGAAGCGCTACTCTCTTCGATATCTTCAGGCAACTTAGCACCATATTTCAATAAGAAACACACTTCGCCTAAAGCATTTTTTTCGACAGCTTCATACAAAAGAGTGCGTCCATCTTTATTCTTTACATCAATTTCAAACCCTTTCTGGATAAGTAAAAAGGCAACATCTGCATTTCTACACTCATTCACTTCAGACCACAATTTTCGAACCATTTGATCGGTAAAATCATTTCGAACAAGAGCATCGTTCTCTATTGCATGAACAATTAATTCGCGGTATTCAAGTTCATTTTCTAATAGTATTGATAAGAGAACGTGGTTTACACCTCCTGTATGAAAAGTACCGGCGTCAATCAATGCTTTTAATCCATTTGAAAATTTTTCTTTTTTCTCAAAATCATTACAGATTTTCAGATCTTTTAAAATAGTTTCTGTTAGATTGAGGCCAGTAGAGATATCAGGTTTCTTTAAAGTTTCAGGGAAATTCATCAACATTTGAATTGTTGTTAAAGACTTTGTTGCATAGTATACGGCATCAGAGGGAACAATATCGGAACTATTAAATAATTCAACTGCCAATTGATCCAAAAGCTTAGTTGCTCGCCAATTTTCAAAATTCCAAAGCACAGCTGCAGCAAAGATGAACGAAGGAACCAATAATAACAAGGATGCTTTCAAGAGAACATAAGCTGCCAGGCCAGCCAATGCAGGGATAGCGATGGAACGGATCAGAAGGGCTTCTTTATCAATTTTAAATCTCGTGAGATCTTTTTGTATTATCGCAGTGTCATTTACAGCTGGATGCCAAAAAACTAAAGTTTTTGTTAATAAAGATAGAGTCATTTTACACCTGAATCAGGATGAGGTAATATATATTACTAATACTAGTAAGAGGTTACCAAAAAATCGATTTATGTTCAATTAAAAAAAGTAGCAAGGCATATGAAATCAGAACATGTTAAATCTGGCGCTATTTCAAGTTGACTTGTTAAAAATTTTTTGAAGTGCGTGTGGCTCTGCCACCGCGCGAGAAGGTCCTTTAAAGATTACCAGCAGCAATACAATTTCAATTTATGCTGATGTAGAAACCTATTATCTATCCAAATGGACTTTTCGCAATAGACCTCTCGCGCGGTGGCAGAGCCACACGCACTCCAAAAAATTTTTAACAAGTCAACTTGAAATAGCGCCAGATTTAACATGTTCTGATTTCATATGCCCTGGCTGCAAGGACTGCAAGGACATAATTTTGTCCTTTATAACCCCACTGGCTGCGGTTCTTCAAACTCTACAATAAATTTTGCTGGCCCCATACGTCCAGTCTCCCTATCCAAATATTTTAAATTAGCTTGAATCTGAAGCTTATTTCCAATAATCAAATAACCGCGTTCATTCTTTTGAATAGTCAAAATAGGCTCTCCACTTCCAAACTTCTCTGCTAATCGACGATCTCCTAATACCTCCTTGAGCTCTATCTGGCTTTCATAAAAAGGTGGCAATAACCCAAAAACTTGTTGATTTAACACTAAAAAAAATAAAGAAGAAAAAATCATCTTACGCATATATCCCTCAAATTAAAGCAGAATGATGAAAACTAAAACCGGTCTTTTTTAACTTCTCGCTTGAAACTTTTTTATTGCCCGAATGTCCCTCACTTCGAGTAGGATCCCATTGCATAGGAGGAAGATGGAGTCTTGTTGTCAATTGATCGTACAGCTCCTTTCGCTTTGGATGATCTTCGCTGCAAACATTATAAACTCCAGAAAGATGACGCTTTAACACCCAATCAATCGCGTGCACAGCATCTTCTTGATGAATCCAATTGGAATATTCTTCTCCATTACCTGAAAGCGGTTTACCAGACATCTGAAGGCATCGCTTTTCATGTTCCCTATTAGGACCATAGATCCCCCCTAAACGCAACACTGCCACCTGGATAGGATTCGGTGAGGAAACATTTAGATAGAGAGCTTCTGTCTCGCAAAGAACCTCTTGTTTTACTCCAATTGGCTTCAAAGAGGTTTCTTCTGTTACCCATTGACCAAAATGCTCTCCGTAAACAGAAATCGAGCTCGTATAAACAATCTGTTCGACAGAAGTACCTTCTTTTAAAACATCACACAAAGTTTTTGCAGTATCAAGATAAACATTTGCAAAACCATCCGCTGTCTTAGGTGCCACACAGATCACGATCTGCTTCACTCCTGAAAGCAATTTACGAAGAGCTGTACGGTCATCGCCTTGCATCACAACAACTTGGCCTGCAAGCGGTTCTAGCTCTTCTAATCGCATTGCACGCGTTGTGGTGCCTACTAGATTCTTCTTGTTATGGTGCCAGTACTCGAGCAGAGCTTTACCAATATATCCACAACCTAAAATGACTCGTTTATTTGAGGCACCGGAATCGATTTTCATGTCGAATTCTATTCGTCTTTGTCAATTTTTTTCACATCTTCTTCAGAGCCTTCAATAACATCTGTGACGGCTCCTTTCAAAACTTCAATTTTAGAACCATCATACATTTTTAAGATAAATGTATTGTCTTGAACACGAACGACGGTGCCGATAATTCCCATCGCCGTCACTCTGTCTCCTTTCTTAATAAGCTGTCGTTTAGCTTCAGCTTCTTTTCGGCGGTTTTGCTCCGGACGAAAAAGCATAAAATAAAAAAAAATTGCAAAAATACCGAGCATTGCGGCGGTCTGCCAAATCCCTCCATCACGAACAGGAGGTTCATCTTCTTGCCCAAATAAAGGCAATTGTACTAAGGATAAGACACTTGAAGAATAAATTAATTTTTTCATATCATTCACTAGGGTTAAAAAATACGACGCTTCTTGTAATGTATCCTCAATTAATTTTTAGATCAATGGTTTTCTTCGCAAAATAGCTATGTTTTCAATATGCACGGTCTGGGGAAATTGATCCACAGGTTGTAAGGTCTCCAATATGTAACCACCTTGAATAAGCTCTGCAACATTACCGGCCTGCGTCACGGGGTTGCAGGATACATAAACTATGCTTTGTGGATTTAATGCCAACAGCAATTCAATCGATTTGGGATCAAGACCTGCCCTAGGTGGATCCACTATCACCGCATCCGGCGGAGGAATCTCTTTTTCAGTATAAATTTTATTGAGTACATCTCCCACCGCACCTGCTATCACCCGCATATTTTTAATATGATTCAAGGAGAGATTGGTTTTAGCATCAAGAGCTGCCTCCGGAGAAAGCTCCACACCAATAACCTCCTTCACTTGCCCTGCAATGGAAATTCCAAGAGTACCCGTTCCACAATAGAGATCATAGACAACAGCATCTTCCGGTATTTTTGCCAACTGTAAAACCAAAGAATAGAGCTTCTCAGCTTGCCGAGTATTCGGTTGAAAAAATGCTGTCGGACTAATAGCAAAAGTTAGATCCTCCGGTTTGCTGTCGGGGCTCCTCAAGATGTGTAGCTTTTCCTGGATTGATTCTGGCCCTCCCAGTTGCATTTCATAAAATTCTGTCGGTTTTCCTTTCAAAATTTGTTGAATTCTTAAAAAGAGACTCAACTTTTCACTTCCCCCTTCAGGCTCAATACTTGAACGCAATGCCTCAATAAAGCTCTTTAATTGATGCTGTTGCAAAGCATATTCAGGATTTCCGGAAACTGTCAACATCACCATCCTTTCCCCTGTACGCAATCCTTCTCGAAGAATTAAGGTGCGCAGCGATCCCTGATTCCTTCCTGGATGATAAGCTAAAAGATCTGACCCTATCCACCATTTTCTAACAGCTACCAAAGCATCGATAAACCATTGGTGCACTAAATGACACTCTGTGAGGTTAATGACTTTCCCTTTAGACGAATCTAAGATGAGCCCTAAAAACTTTTCTCCTGCACGATTCGATGAAAAGGAAAATTCCATTTTATTACGATATTCCCAAGGATCATCGCAAGGACAAATGGGATGAACCTTGACCGTGCTGTTCCTTAAACCAGAGAAGCACTCGGCAACAAAATCCTGTTTGATTTTTAATTGGTCAGCATAGGACGTATGCTGCCATCTACATCCCCCACAGCTTGCAAAATGGATACATTTAGGAGCTATGCGCTCGGAAGAAGACTCTATTATCTCTTCCAGATGGCACATGTAGACTCCACTACGCTTTTTTAAAAGCATCGCACGAACGGTATCACCTGGTCGAGAAAAAGGGATTTCAAGAGTCCATTGCATCCCTGCAGGATGATCATAAAAGGCTAGCCCATTTCCACGTTCAGAGAAGGCGTGGATTTTGACGTCGACAATACGCTTTTTTTTTTCTTTTTTCATGAGTATTAAGTAAAAATGAAAAGACCATACCAGGGACAACGACATCCAAGGTATGGCATCTATCGGATGAATTAGTGATGACGAACAGGAAGTTTAGCAGTTGGCTTTTTGACTCCGTATGCTTTTGACTTAACAGCAGCTTTTTGTGTCTTAACAGCAGGCTTTGCAGTAGGAGTTTTAGCTTTAACGCCTTTTGCTGGAGCTTTTGCGGCATGTGCTGGTTTAGCTGCAGGTTTTGCGTGTGAAACGACTTTGCCTTTAGGAGCAGCAGTTTTACGGCTCTTTTTTGATTTAGCATGGAGAGCTTTTTCATGAAGAATTGATTCTTTACGGTAAGCTTTAGCCACTTTTTCTAGTTTCACAGTGCCAGTCCTGACTCTTTGTGAAGCAGCCTTGTTTCCTTTGTTTGACTTTTCTAGGTCTGTTGTGATCTCAGAAAGTAGATTTGTCATATATTCTACAATTTTATCCAAGCCACCAAGTTCGTTGTGATGATGTTTTTTGAGCGACATATACATAGCCTCCTATATATTTAGACTGTTACTCTATAAATACCCTCTTTAAGTATATTCTGCAATCACTATTCTTCTTTTTTTTAAAAAAAACAAAAAAGGCCATTTGTATCAGCAAACGACCTTTTTCAAATATGCATCTAAAATCACTTCTAGAGCCCATTTTCTAAGAATACAGATATTATTCAGAAGCCGTTTGGATAAGTTGCTCAATCCGACTTTTTAGTGAAACGAGCTCTTTTTTAGCCCCTTTTAGAACTTCACGGGACTTCTCCACTTTCTCCATTTCTTGTAAGCGGGAAGAAAAATGGTGAAGCAATTGAATAGTACTTTCGGCATTCGTAATAAAATCAAACTCTTCTCCATCGACCCTGCGGATTCGATTTCCAAAAAGAGGCATTTCAGGATGATTGATAATGTCAGAAGTTACAATACTTAGAAATTCCCCTCTTTCAGAAACCTCTCTGGCAACTCCAATCTGTAAAGAAAAACGATCGATCAGCTTTTGAGTATTCGGATCTAACGTAGATTTAGCCCCGCTTGGATTTTCTTGAGCCCCTTTGAGAAGAGCCTCAAGCAAACGCGTTGCAGCCTCTCGATTTCCTTCAAGACAAAACAAGATAGCATTTTGCATTTGTCTAAATGAACTTTTAGAAAGAGGCAACGTTAAAATGCGCTGAAATGCCATACTTAGCTGTTGCAGTTTTTTTTCATCTATCATACTAACCCTCTTTAAGGTAAAATGTTATAATCTGTCCATATTCATAGATAGGATCAAATGAAGACTAACAGATTTTTTCTTTTTAGCATAGTACTACACATTATTGTAGGACTCTTGCAAGGTGACTTAATTCAACCTTTAGATACAGCTGAAAATCTTTTTAAGGCAACCTTATTCAACAAAGCAATTCCTGTCTATACCGAGATCTTAAAGGCCACTGAAGAAAATCAAGCTCAGCAAGAATTCATCAAATACAGGCTAGGGCAATCCCATTACTATCTCAATGAGTTCGAAGAAGCTCACGCCTATTTTAACTCGATCAATTATACTCTTTTGAAGAGCTCTCTAGAAGAACCGAATCTTCTTGCTGACCACCTGCCAGCCATTACCTGCCGCCAACTAAAAAAATATCAAAAAGCCATTGAAATTCTATCTGAACAAGAACCCCTTACTCACCAAGCGCATTTTGAGCTTGCACTCAATTACTTCTTATCAGAAAACCACTTTTCTGCCAAAAATGCTCTCAAAGAATTAGAAAAAAAATGCAAAAATGAACCTCTTCATACTTTAGTGCAATTTTACCTAAGCCGCATCAGCATTATCCATGGTTGTTATTCTGAAGCTTCAGAACATCTTAATAACCTTAAAATTCCCACTAATGATCCTTTGCTACTCGAATTGGCCTATTTGCATGGAGAAATTGCCTTCCACACACATTGTTATGAATCAGCCATTCAACACTTTACTCAAGCACTTCCAAAACGTAACTTTGAACACGCTGCATGGACGTGTGATACTCTCTACTATCTTGGATGGAGCCATCTAAAAATAGCCGATGATCAATCTCAATCCTTAAACCTAGAAACGGCAGTTCAAGATGATAAAGTGATGCAAGATTTTGAGTTAGAATTGCTTCTGATGGGGGGTGATCATTCCCAAAAGGTGAAGGCGCCCCCCTTCAGAAGCGATTATGGTTCAAAAGATTGCGTCAATTTATCGTCTTCAACTGCCATTTCTAGGTTAAATGACCAAAAGTTCCATTTTGACAAAGCAGTTGAAGCGTTTTCTCAACTTCGGCAAATCAAGCCCACAGAAAAAACTCATTTGGCTTTGGCCCAATGCTATTTAGCCAAAGGGGTACGCTTTAATGAAAAACAGATGTTCTCCCTTGCTGAAGAGATCCTTTCCGATTCCCAGAATTTTACGACTCCAGAAGCCCAATCTCACGCACTTCTCTTGATTACAGAGATGTTGGTTGGCGACGCTCGGCTAAACCTCGAAGCGACCTATCACTTTAAAAAGAATAACTTTAAGAGAGCTGAAGAATTCTTCAACTGTCTTGTTGCCGAGTATCCACACTCTCAATGGTTGGACGAAGCTCTCTATTGGAGTGCCATTTGTGCAGAAAAGCTTAAAAGAGAGGATAGGGTTATCAAAGAGACTCGCAAAAAGCTGTTTGAAGAGTATTCAACGTCTCCACTTGCAGCTTCAGCCTACTTCCAATACTACAGCTACCGCGAGTACCTACAGAGCGATCGAAATGCTATCAAGCACTTAAAAGCTTTCAATACAAAATTTCCAGACTCCCCTTTACTCATCAATGCCCACCATTTGATCGGTCTAGATTACAAAAGAGATCGGAAAAGTTCTAATGAAAAGTTCTTAAGCAAAAAAAATCTAACAAAAGCGATTGCTACATTTTCCAAAACTGAGCAACTTTTTGACACATTCTACGATCGAAATCTTATTCCTCAGGATCAACTGGAACATTATATAACTATACGTTACAGGGCCATGCTGGAACGTGCGATGGCCAATCAAGCTATAGCAGAGAGTTCTCAGGGTGCTAAACGTGAAATCTACTTTCAATACGCTCAGAAACTGTTCATACAAATCAATCAAGAATTTTCAAAGGGCTCCTCTCTTGCTATCTACCTAACTCACGCGCAGCCTTTTCCAAAAATCCAAGAAGAATGCCTCTACCGCCTTATCCAAAGCTATATTAAAGTGCAAAACGATGCAGATGCTGAACGGTATATCGACTTCATGATTGCTAAATACACTGAACTGAATATTTCCAAAAGTTATTATCTTTCCCGCATTTACTATGAAAAGGGGATGATCGCAATGGAGCAATCTCAGTATAATCGAGCATGGTCATCATTTATGTTAGCAGAAAAACATGGCGGAGAAAATCTACTGAGCACAGACCAAAAACTAGATCTATGGATTCAAGAGAGTGAATGTTGCAAAGCCCAAAACCTTACAGATAAGGCCATGATGATTTTATCAAAAGTCATCAACGATAATACTATTTCCAGCCTACGTGTCAAAGCGATGTACCTGCGCGCATCCATCTATGCTATGCAAGGGCGACACGACCTCGCTCGCAAGCAGTTAGCTGCCACAGCAACAAAGGGAGGCGAATGGGCTCTCAAAGCAAAACTAAAATTAGAAGAGGATTATGGATTACAGTAACTTTTTTTTAAGCACACTCTTTGAGTATGGTGCCAAATGGAATATTATTCTCATTCTCATTGGATTTTGTTCCATCTTAAGCTTTACCATTTTTTTAGAACGGCTCATCCACTTGCGTCGTGCAGAGATCGACACAAATGCGTTTATCATGAATCTACGTACACCGATCAAGGAGGGTCACATCGTCGCAGCAATTCAGCTTTGTGAACAAAATGAAGGCACTATTGCAAATATCGTGAAAGCGGGCCTCTTAAGACATAACCGCGGCAAAGAACAGATTGAAAATGCGATGGAAATTTCCGGCCTGATTGAAATCTCACATCTTGAAAAAAACGCCAAGATTCTTTCGATTATCGCACATATTGCCCCCCTCATCGGCCTCCTAGGGACTGTTCTCGGTTTCATCCAAGCATTTTCAGAAATGCGCACAACAGGACTTGTAGATATCTCTGCTACGCGCATTGGAGAGGCCATGGAATATGCTCTTATCACCACAGCAGCCGGCCTAGTCGTAGCTATTCCTTCTGTGATTGGATACAACTACATTGTCAGTAGAGTTGAAGGATTTGTATTAGAAATGCAAACGACCTCGCAAGAAATCATTGAACTACTCATTTATACCGATGAAGAGCAATACAGGATGTAGCATGCGTTTTAAAACGAACCTTAAAATGACTCCCAATTTAATTGATTTAACTCCTTTAGTCGATGTGATTTTCTTAATGCTCGTTTTCTTTATAGTGACTTCAGACATTTTACCTCTAAAATCACTCAATATTGAAAATCCCGTTCTAGAAGCTGATTCTACGCCTTTAACAACACAACTTCTAGTCGTTATGGATGCACAAAATGTCATCTATGTGGGCTCTAAAAAAGAAATTTCAGATTTTGGATCTTTAAAATCACACTTGAAGGATAAAATTGCCAAGTTGCAAACAAAACATCCAACCACGATTCCCACAGTAGTTCTTAGCGTCGATCGTAAAGTTGAATATGGTTTATTTTTGCAACTTTTTGCCATTGTCCAGGAATCCGCTCCAAGGTTAAGGCTTGTCTATCGTCCATCTGAGAATCAATCTTCCGAGTTGTAAAATGCTAAAGCTTGAAAAAAACGGCAAGACGCATGAATTAAGAGTTCTCTTACGTACAAAACCCACTTTTTTTTCTGGTCCGTTTCTTTATGCGTTAGCTTACGCCCTTTTAATCCACTTAGGAGCACTCTTTATCTTTAAAATTTCTCCCTTTGTAGTGAATTACCAACAATCTGTATTTCCTCCGGTAAGAGTAGCTACTGAAATGCCCATTCAACATGGAATGTACCCTGCAACTCTCCAATCTGAGGAACAAGAACCTATACCATCCTATTTAATAGCCCCACTTCCTTCTACACCCCATTTTCCAAATTCCTATAAAATGTTATCTACTCTTGCGAATAGCGAATCGATCGAGTTAACGGCTTCTTCTATTTTAAACAATCCCTTTCTTCAAGATAATGAAATGGATTCATCTCAGTATGATTCGATCGATGATACGTATCAACTTTTAACGTATCATCTTTCCGGAACTCTTGCAGAGCTTTCATTAACTTTAGTTGATCATCAAACAACAGAATTACTTCCTCGTGATACATACTATGCTATCTTTGCAGTTCACATTAACCAATCCGATGGCCACATTTTTTGGTGGGAAATGAAGGAAATGAGGACGATGAAGGAGAATTCTAATGAACAAAAGTTACAAAATGAGGCTATCGAAGCTCTAAAGAATTTAAAACTAGAATTTACTCAACAAGATACATCTGATATCTTATCGGGTGAAATTGAAATTGTTATGGTCCCTCAATATATACAAGAAAAGGAAGCCGTTCTAGAATGATTGAAATCTCTTCTACCACAGCCTTTATGATCTATCTGAGTATGACGCTTGGACCACTGTTGGGACTTTGGTTTGCTCAACACTATTTCAAGCGTCATAAAAAGATCAATATAGATGATCAAAAGCTCTATATTTGTGAATATTGCCAATTTGGCTACCTTGACAATCGAGAGCAAAAGATCACCCGGTGTCCGCAATGTTTGTCATATAATCAGACCACAAATTAAGAACAACGTAGTACTAAAACAGAAAAGTTTAATTTTTTTTTAACGCAAAGCGAGACAGTTGCCTGCCCCCTTCGGGAAATAACAAATTTTTAAAGCGCCTTGCCATTGGTACCTGATATTCTGACATTTGCCGATGTGATAACATTGCTTCCTAAAGGGCAAATGTCAGAATGTCAGTTCAGGCACCAATGGCAAGGCGCTGACGACTTCCTTATTAGCTTTCAAATTCATCACTTGCCTTACCCATAGAGTTTCGGCTTTATCCATTTCAACTTTAATTCTCCAAGCCTCAATAACACCTGATTCTTGATGGATATGATGAGCTAGGCTCATTGTGAGATCCTTGAATTTGGTAAATGAATAGGTGGCAATATTAAAAGGAAGACGAGCTAATTTTATGGGGAGCCATGCTATTTCACTAATAATTCTGACAGGAACCCTAATCACCGAATAAGTACCAAGAAATGTACTTCTTACTACATAACTAGTAATAATAATAGTCCACTTCCATTCGTATATCGTAATACCTAACTGGATAATTACTAGGGGAGCATAATTGATAATTTTATTTACAAGAACAGGCAAATATTCAGCATTTGAAATTTCCATAGACAAGGACGCAATTGTATAAATCTTATACCCCACATAAAGAGCAGTAGGAAAAGCAAGAATTCCCATAGCTGTTGAGGTGAAATTAAAGACCTTTTCAGCTAAAATTATTAAATTGCTTTGTGTTTTTTGAACAATTTCTTCTTCACCTCGGTATGATTGCAATAAATCTATGATTTCATTTCTATTACTATTTAAGATTAGTTTTTTAAATACATGCCTAAGAAGAACTTCGGTTGGTTCACTCATAAAAGAAGATATATGCAATTCCTTTAAGGCAAAAATTGAACTTTGTTTAAGTCCCTCATCTGAAATTTGCATTTTTGCAGTTATCCACGATTGAAATCCTCGGGTAAATTTTAGAATTTTTGACTGGCAATCACTATTAAGAAGATGTAAATTTTCTAATAATACTTGGTATTCAATGATTTTCTTATTTAAAACTATTTCGCCATTTCCTAGTTGGTCTTTGTGTTTTAAATTATCCGAAGGTGGTCTATCGCAGATGCAAGAACAGACAGGGTTTAGTGTACTATCCTCTTCTAACATCTTGCGATCGATCAATTCTGAGACAAAATTTACATAAGGACTTCGCACAGAAGTGTCTACGTTAGCTGATTGCATGGAGCATCTCCAATTTGTTAAATTTCTTGAAAAATATGTTTATAACTATTTATAACGATATTAAATTTACTCTAGCATAGTATTGGAATAGAATCAAGAAAAAAAAGAAAGAACGTATACCAAGGCTCGTCCTTTCTCTTTTTTGTTAGTGAAATCTTCTACTGTTGATGTCCAAACGATTGAGGTTGATCGTAATGATAGAGTTCATTGCTGTCGTCAGTCATTCCAGGTTGTGATCCTGGTTGAGGATTCGTTGGAACTACAACTGTACCTGAACCTGAGCTGCCATAATTACCATATCCGCCATAATATCCCTCTTTCAAAGCACGTTTCTCATAAGAATTTACACCTTGATTCATATGCTCCCGTTCCATAGGATTCATTCGATGCATATTTTGATGCATCCTTTGTTCCTGCATTCTTTGCTCTTCCTCTCTATGTGCAGCTGAAAGATTCAAGGCAGGCAATAAAACAGCAAATGTCATTACCAAGCACAGCGAAGATTTGATCAATAGATAATTTTTCATCTTTCACCTCCCTAAGTCAAAATTAAAGGGTCCAACTAATTGATGCAATTTTCATGCCAGAATGACTCAAATAATTATTATCACCCCCTCTCTTTCTCCGAGATTTTTAAGTGATAGGATTTAAACCTTTAGGTAAATAAATTAATTATTATATAATTTAAATAGAGGTGGAGATTGTAAGTGAAATTCAATTAAATAGATGTGCTAATTTAATTTGATGTTATTGAAAGAGGTTTTATATGGAAAGTCTACAACCTGCCGTAAATCCAGCTCCCGCTGTTTCCGATACTGGAACAAAAGTACGCCCTAAAGAATCTACTTTTTTAGGTCATATTTTTAATTATTTTGGATTATGTAATAATAGTCTTAGATCTACAGCAGGAAAAGCTGCAATTATTGGTTTGTCTATATTAGTCGGAGTCGTTCCTGTCGTGATCTTAGGAACAGATTATCTGTTTAACGCAAATACAAAAGCTAGACAGGTAGATAAATTTAAGGGTAGCTTTGATAAAAAATTTATAGATAGCTGTAAAAAATTTTATGAAGGAAGAAGTGATTATCAAGGGATAAATAATTATAAAAGATATAAAGCAGAAGATTATCATAATTTTATAATATTAAGAGTTAATATCATAAAAGCTTTTCGTGAAAATTTAGATCCAGAGGGAGGGCTAAATAGAGATAAATTTGTAAACGAAATAATTGAAATTCTAAAATCTGAAACCAATACTTGGGTTGATGAAAATGATAAAATATTAAAAGACATTGAAGAACTCCTTAATGACCTTTATCCAGATTCTAAGACAGACGTATTGACTAAGAATGTAGACAAATTAAAGAAAATAAAAGAGGAATATGATGGTACATGTGATAACTGGGGATTTGTGAACTTATTCAAAACCGATAATCTATTTGATCATACCCATAATGAACGACTCTTTGGAAAGGCACTTTCTAATTCCTATAATTTTAACACTGGGGAAATTAATTACGAAGAATTAAATGCTAATTTAAAAAAGATGAATTTTATATCAAATCCCCCTGTTGAACTTGAAGAAATTTCAAAATTTGTCAAAAAAATGCAGACTTTGGAGGATATTTCTTCAATAAAAAAATATTTTTAGAGCTTTGACAGTTTCTCCTAAATAACAAAATCGAGTGATGCGGAATACTAAGAAAAATTAAACGCAGAGGCACGAAGGCGCAAAGAGCACAAAGAGATCTTACGTGAAAAATGAAAATTCTTCACGTAAGATCTCTTTGTGCTCTTTGCGCCTTCGTGCCTCTGTGTTTAATTTTTTCCTATACTTAAGCACTTATTTCATATGCATAGCTTGAACAAAATCAATATATATCTCTATAATAGAAGATGCTTAATGATCACAAGATGATCATCCCTAATATAACAAATTTTTATTATTTTAAAGAGGTTTACATGAAAACTATTTTAAAGCGTCTATCTTATTGCTCCCTCATCGCCTTCTTTACCTTTCTCCTCACTAGCCTTCAACTCAATGCAAAGACCCATTTTAATTTCGATTTTTCTGAAGGTACCCAAGGGTGGACCGGAGACTTCGCAGACTACCCCGTAGGAGAAGAAGTCTTTTATGAGCTGACTTCGGGCTGGACGAATCTCCCTAAAACAATTCCAAACAGTAGCGGCAAAGGAATGATGCTCGCAGGGAATAATCATAGCGATGATTTAATGATGTTCATCAAAAAACAAATCAGTGGCTTAAAACCTAATACAGATTATGACATTCACTTCACAGTAATGATTGAAACGAATGTGGCTGTTGGAAAACTTGGAGCTGGTGGATCGCCTGGAGAGAGCGTATTCTTTAAAGTTGGAGCTTCGTCAAAAGAGCCCACTAAACTTATCGTAGGGAAATACTATCGACCAAGCATAGACGTCGGGATCCAAGGAGCTGACGGATCCGAAGGGATCGTCATTGGAAATTTAGCCAATCCTGCTGTGGACTTTGAAAATCCAACATTTGAACCTAAAGAAATGTCTACTGTTCAAGGGATAAGAGCAAACTCTGACAAGCATGGGAAACTCTGGTTATTCATTGGTACAGATTCCGGCTTTGAAACTTATTCAAAGTATTATATCGCGAATATTGCGATACAATTTAACCTAATAGAATTTAGCGAATAAAATCTTTTTTGAAAGGACGGAAAGGACAGCAAGGACGGCAAGGACGACAGGACAAGGACAATAAAAACATTGATCATTGCTATGGTAGGTCTTTTGCCTTTTCCTTGTCGTCCTTGCTGTCCTTGTCGTCCTTGCTGTCCTTGCTGTCCTTGCTGCCTGTGAGGGCTCTGCCCACTCCCCACAGCCCACAGCACTCCAAAAAGAAATTCCCTTGCATTTTTTTTACAAAATATATAGCTTGAATGCAAACTACAGTAAAGGCTTTGCCTGAAAGGAGTGCGCTATGCGCCATTTTATACACACTCTAGTATTTCTAACACTAATTCTATTTTTTGCACCAGAACAAGCTGTGAGCGAAGAGGCTCGACCCAAAATCTGCTTAAACATGATCGTTAAAGACGAAAGTGCAGTCATTACTCGATGCTTATCTACAATGCTCCCCATCATTGACTACTGGGTCATTGTTGATACCGGATCTACAGACGGAACACAAGAGATCATTAAAAAATATATGGCCGATAACAAAATCCCCGGAGAACTTCATGAAAGGCCTTGGAAAAATTTTGGCCATAATCGGAATGAAGCCCTTGGACTAGCTAAAAACAAAGGGGATTATATCCTCTTTATCGATGCTGACAACTACTATGCTTACGAACCCAATTTCAAACTGCCTCCTTTGGACAAAGACTTCTACTACATAATGCTATCCCACTCAGGAACTAAATACGTCAGGATAGCTCTCATCAATACCAAATTAGATTGGAAATGGACAGGAGTTCTTCACGAGGCTGTTGGCTGCGATGCTGCAAGGAATTTTACAACCCTAGAAAATGTTACTCAGATAGTCTTAAGTGACGGAGCAAGATCTAAAGACCCCAAAAAATACGAAAAAGACGCAGCTATATTTGAAGAGGCTCTCCTAGAAGAACCTGATAACTCTCGCTATGTATTCTATTTAGCCCAAAGCTATCATGATGCTGGGAATCGCGCCAAAGCGCTCGAAAATTATGCAAAGCGTGCAAAGATGGGCGGATGGGATCAGGAAGTCTTTTTCTCTTTATACAGAGTTGCCACAATCCAAGAAGCAATGGGAATGCCGTTTGAAACACTTGTGTCGAGCTATAAAACAGCATTTCAATACCGAAAAACAAGATTGGAACCACTCTACCACCTTATGCGCCTTTTTGAACAACAAAAGGACTATAAAACAGGCTATCTCATCGGAAAAATTGCCGAGACTATCACTCAAACCTCTGACGTGTTATTTGTACAACAATGGATGTATGATTATGGCACATTGCTAGAACTGTCGGTATGTGCCTATTGGGCTGGAAAGTATAAAGAATGTCAACAAATGAGTCTTCAACTTTTAAAAAAGAATCTAGACCCTCATCTTCAAAAGACAATTGAGAATAACTTAGCGTTTGCAAATGAAAAACTTTTAGAAAAGGCTCTTGAGTCAAGAATCTCAGTTTTAGCAGGTACAAATTAGCAATCGAAAAAATTATTTTCTTAGTACGTTTAACCCAAGTATAAAAATGTACTTAATAATCTCTTTTAGAACCTGCGATAACACCGAATTAGGGTCATACTTGCCCAGCAAGAAAACATACCCATCTTTTTTATAAAAAATAATGCGCAATAACTTATTAATTTGATTTAATGATTCTTGTTTTAGTTTCCAATTTTTATCCCTAAGTCTCCAGGGTGTTCTTGTTTCTCTAGTATATTCATTTTTAATTAATAACCCTATTGCGCAACCATTGTTTTGTAAATTGAGATCTCTCAATTTTTGAATTAATTTAAAACCCTCAATCGCAAGATCAATTGATTTTAGCCTTTCATCAATAGACAAGTTGCTTAAGTAAATCAATTCTATATTTTCTATCAGCTCATAATGAGTAATATAAACACTTTTCTCACTAACATAATTTCTATTAATATTTACCAAGGCATTAGTTGCTAATGAATCAGATAACTTTTTCAAACTTTCTAAAATAGAAATAGAAATAAAAAAATAAGAACCATTTCTTAATAATTCATATTTAGTCAACTCTAAGCACTTTAATATTTGATGTGTACTATATATTTTCCCAATTTTGGCATCTAAACAAATCCCAGAGTTTTCTTCAATAGATTTCAAAAAACTAAATAAACGGCTTTCTTTTAATGATATACACTTTTGCGTTAATTTGATTCGATATTTTGGTTTAAGTAAAAACCATGAATCATTTGATTGATTAACCAAATCGTTCATAAACGTTTCAGTTTTTATATTGATCTTACAAAATCTTTTGTCATTTTTATATGAGAGAACCCCTTCAGAATCGACCAACTTATTGATGTTGTATTTTTTTCCTTGTATTTCAACTTTAACTTTATTATGCCTGTAGGTCCATTCGAAAGTAGAACCATATTCCATATTGTCCATCATTTGCGTATTTTGCATGTCTTTAAATTCCATAAAGTTAGAGCAATCATAAACTCATATTAAAGGATAAATAAATGATATGCAAGGACAAGCTGTCTGCAGCAGCGTCCTTTTTCAACTATTGACAAAAAAAGAGCGGAGATGAACATTGAAAAATGCAATAACTAAAAAAATTTAATGATAACTTTGCGGGATAATGAGACAGGTAGCACCTTTTTTGATGATCCCTTTTATTTTAGCCATATCGCCTATTGTAGGCTGGTTTTTAGGGCAATGGTTAGATCAAAAATGGAATACTTCCCCGATCTTTACCTTTTTACTAATTGGTTGTGGGTTGATTGCCGGTTTTAGAGAGGTCTACAGGATTATTAAAAGGTTTGGAAATGGAACTTAATTTCTTTGAAAATGCCATTAAAGGATCTTTGGTTTGGGCCTTGATCTTATCCATATTCCTTTATTTTAACGTAGAACAACCTGGTGCCTCTTCAGGAATACTCATGGGCGCCCTGTGGTCCTGTTTAAATATATTTTTCTTTAAGATTCTACTACAAAACATCTTGACCGAGAGAAAAAATAGAAGTTCTGCTAAAATTTTTACCGCACTTCTGATTAAATTCCCCTGTCTCTATTTCCTAGGCTATAGCCTGATGACATTGTTTGATTTACCCGCCATATATTGCCTCATCGGATTTTCTCTCATTTTTGCTAAATTACTTTTAGACAGCATCAAAGTCAGTTTTTCTCCAACATCAGCCAATTTATTTCCCATTGCCCTTTTACTTATTCTTCCTGGAATTTTACACGCCAGTGCTCGATCAGAATTTCCTGAACTTCCTAACATCTTTAGTTTTCTTTTTCATGGCGAAGAGCCCCAAACCGCTTGGCAAGAATTTGTACAAGACTGGGAAAACATCATTTTTTCTCTCTTTGCAGCGATCGCGATATCGATCCTATTTTGCATAGGAGCAAAACATAAGGCCGATGTTCCCTCTGGGCTGCAAAATTTTTTAGAATTTATCGTCGAGACTCTACAGAAAGCAGTCTATAATCTTCTTGGACCGGAAGGGGAAAAATATATTCCCCTTTTGGGGACACTATTTATCTATATCCTAGTGATGAATTGGATGGTGTTAATCCCCTTCCTAAAAGCCCCCTCTTCCAGCCTAAACGTAACTGCAGCACTCGCCATTTGTGTATTTTTTCTTGTTCAATATTTGAGCTTCAAAAATTTTGGGTGGAAAGGCTATTTATACCACATGGCTGGTTCTCCAGTGGGATTTGTTGGATGGGCCATGGTTCCTCTGATGCTACCGATTGAACTGATTACACAACTGACACGCCCTTTGACACTCGCCTTTCGTTTATTCGGCAATGTCGTCGGAGAAGATGTTTTGATTGGAGTTTTCGCGTTGTTTGGAGCCAGTCTATTTGCATCATCCCAACTACCGATTGTACTACCACTCCAACTACCTTTTATGCTATTTGCATTATTTACAGGATTTATACAGGCCTTGGTGTTTACTTTGTTGACAGCCATTTATATTTTGCTGTCAATGCCCGAGGGAGAAGAACGGGCTCCCGAATAATTTAGAAGAATTGAAGAATATTTACTTAGGGGGAAAAATGGATCAAGGAACAGCATTAGCTCTTTCGGCTCCTTTGTGCGTCGGAATCGCCGCACTTGGATCAGGCATAGGATTAGGTTTAGCAGTAGCAAGCGCTTTAACTGCTATTGGTCGCCAACCAGAAGCTTCAGGTAAAATTTTAACGAATATGATTATTGGTGCAGCTTTAATCGAAGCGTTAACAATTTACGCATTGATTATCTTTTTCATCTCTTTAGGAAGAATGGGTTAAAATGCGATTAGATTTTTTACAAGTGCTCACACAGATCATTTCCTTTCTTCTGATGTTTTGGATTCTAAAGCGATTTGCTTGGAAACCTATTCTCAAGGTTTTAGATGACAGAAAGCAGAAGATCCAGTCCGAATACGATGGGATCGCTGAACAAAAAAAGAAGATGGATGAAATGATTGCTGAATATGATGCAAAGTTAAAAGAGCTCGATGTCTTCGCGCAGCATAAAATTCAAAAAGCTGTTGAAGAAGCAAAGCAACAAGCGCAAAGTATTCACGATGCTGCTCAGCATGAAGCGAGATCTATTTTCATTCAAGCTAAGGAGGACTCTAAAAAAGAAATCCATCAAGCAAAACTTCAGCTTAAAGAAGAAATTATTGGAATAACTTTGTCCACTATCGAAAAAGTTCTTCAGGGAACTCTTGATGAAAATAAGCAAAAAGATATTTTAAACAATGTTATACAGCATCTGGAGGTTCATTGAATACTTCGGAAATTTCCCATCGATATGCCAAGGTTCTCTTTCATATGGCTTCATCTCAAGGTTTGATCGAAAATGTGCTCAAGAGTATTGAGCCTCTAGAGATCCTCTTGCAAAAGCCATCCGAGTTCTTGCGTCTCATGGTTTCTCCACAAGTCGACGATGATGTCAAGATGATGTTTTTAAAACGTTCTCTGGGTGATGGACAGTCACAAGAGGACAATCCTCAAAGCAAAATTCTTGAGAAGTTTCTTTTGTTTTTATTAAAAAAGGGACGGATCAAGTTTTTGCCGGAGATCCTCCAAGAGTATCAACGATTGGCTTCAGAAAAATTAGGCGTGCTAAATATCCGATTGATTTCTGCTGCCCCTGTCGACGCAGAAACAAACGAAAAGTTGGTTCACAAGCTTGAAGAGCTTTTTCAACAAAAAACTCAGATTAAGCAGAAGATCGATCCTTCACTGATCGGCGGGGGGATCTTTATGATCGGAAATAAAATGCTGGATGGTAGTATTAAAGGAAAGCTCTTAAGGCTTAAAAAACACCTTTTAAGGGGATAATCATGACATTGAGGGCAGAAGAAGTCGCTTGGGCGATCGAGAAGGAAATTAAAGGGTTCAATGATAAGCTTGAACTTCAATCTGTTGGATATATTCTACAACTTGGAGATGGGATCGCTCATGTCTGGGGACTAGATGATGTGATGATGTCCGAATGGGTAGAGTTTTCTAATGGAACTTTCGGCATTGTTTTAAACCTAGAGCTGGATAGTGTAAGAGTCGTATTACTTGGTCCTCAAGAAGGTCTAAAAGAGCAAGATACTGTCAAACGTACAGGTAAAGTGGCTTCGATTCCTGTGGGTCCAGCTTTGCTCGGTCGCGTTGTCAATCCATTAGGAGAACCTTTAGATGGTAAAGGTCCTATCACCACAGATCTCTATCGCAATTTAGAAACTGTCGCCCCTGGAGTTGTACAACGTCAACCTGTAAATCAACCTCTACAGACTGGTATAAAGGCCATTGATGCCATGATTCCTATCGGCAAAGGGCAGAGAGAATTAATTATTGGAGATCGTCAAACGGGTAAAACGACTTTGATCTTAGATATGATTCTCAATCAGAAAGGAAAGGATGTTTATTGTATCTATGTAGCCATCGGACAAAAAATTTCTGTCATTTCCCAGCTTGTCGCTTTGCTAGAGGAAAATGGGGCGATGGAATATACAACTGTCATCGTAGCTTCAGCTTCAGATCCGGCTCCTATGCAATATATTGCTCCCTATGCGGGTGCCGCCATGGGAGAATATTCATGTACAATGGTCAGCATGCGGTGAGTTTTTATGACGATCTCTCCAAACATGCACAAGCTTATCGCCAATTAGCCTTATTGTTGCGCCGACCCCCAGGCCGAGAAGCGTATCCTGGAGATATTTTTTATCTGCACTCACGTCTACTAGAAAGGTCTGCCAAGCTCAATGACGAATTAGGTGGGGGTTCGTTAACTGCCATTCCTGTCATTGAAACTCAAGCAAATGACGTGACGACCTATATCCCTACGAATGTGATCTCTATTACAGACGGGCAGATCTACTTGGAATCCGATTTGTTTTACTCAGGAGTCCGTCCGGCTGTCAACGTCGGAATTTCAGCCTCAAGGGTGGGTGGAAAAGCCCAGACAAAAGCGATGAAAGCGGTTGCCGGAAGCCTCCGTTTAGACCTTGCACAGTACCGTGAATTGGCTGCTTTCACTCAATTTGGGTCAGAATTGGACGCTGGAACGCTGGCTCAATTGAATCGTGGAGAACGGATGGTAGAAATCTTAAAACAAGATAAATTTAAACCTTGTTCGTTAGAAAACGAGGTCATCGTGATCTTTGCTGGAGTCAATGGATACCTCGATGATCTCCCGATTCATCAAGTTAAGGATTTTGAAAAGGGACTCTATTCTTTCATTGAAAAAGACTATAAGCAAATTCCTAATTCGATTGCAGAGACAAAAGAACTCTCTAAAGAGACTTTAGTTCTCTTAAAAGAGGCCACAGACAAATTTAAAGAGAAATTTAAGCATGAGCACCCTGAGGGAAATTCGTAGACGGTTAAAATCTGTCGAAAATGTAAAAAAAATTACCGACGCTATGGAACGAGTTGCAGGTGCACGCCTACGCCGTGCCCAAATGGCATTGGAGAATAGTCGTCCCTACGCCAATAAAATGCGCGAAATGGTCGAACATTTGGCTGCCGCGTCTGAATGCACTCATCCCTTATTTGAAAAACGACCCGTTAAACATAGCGCTCTGATTGTAGTCTCTGCAGATAAAGGTTTGTCGGGCTCATACAATTCAAAAGTTTTAGAGGCTGCTGATTCCTTTTTAAAGAATCACACTAAAGAAACGATTGATTTATATCTATTTGGAAAAAAGGGAATTGATTATTTCCAACGTCGTCATTGGAATATAGAATCTAAAGTGACCAATTATGGTGGTAAAATAAGCCTGGATGAAATCATCCATTTTTCCAATAGGGTCATCGAGAAGTACATCAATGGTCAATACGATGAGGTTTGGTTAATCTATACAAGTTATGTTTCCATTTCACGCAGAGAAGTTGTGATCAAGAAGTTCTTGAATCTCGAAAAATCGCAAACAAAATCAACAAAAGTTCCGAATTACATTTTCGAACCTTCTTCAACAGAAATTTTATCAGAGCTGTTGCCGTTATATTGCTCTGTATGTATGCGTGATGCCCTCTATGAGGCGTATGCCTCGGAATTAGGAGCTAGGATTATGGCGATGCAAATGGCCAGCAAGAACTCTCAAGAAGTGATGCACAATTTAACAATGATTCGTAATAAAATGAGGCAAGAAGGAATTACAAGAGAAATGATTGAAATTTCTTCCGGTGGTATGCATTAGGGCCCATAAACGGTTTAAGTAAAGGATACACATATGTCGAAAGGATTCGTTAGACAAATCATCGGGCCTACTTTAGATATTGAATTTCCAGCCGGAGAAATTCCCAACATTTTAAATGCTGTAAAAATTATCGATGAAGAAAAGGGGCTCGAAGTCACTGCTGAAGTAGCTATACAGCTCGGTGACAATATCGTTCGTTGCATAGCCATGTCTTCCACCGATGGCCTAACACGCGGAATGACTGCAATCAATACCGGATCCCCAATCATGGTTCCAGTGGGAAAAGAAACCTTGGGTCGAGTTTTTAATTTACTTGGAGAGCCAATTGACGGTCTTACTCCCTTCGCTGCCAACAATCCACGCGCTTCTATACACGCCCCTCCACCCTCTTTTGAAGATCAACAAACGAAAACTGAAATCTTTGAAACAGGAATTAAGGTCATTGATTTAATTTGCCCTTTCCCTAAAGGAGGCAAAGTCGGTCTTTTTGGAGGAGCCGGCGTCGGAAAATCTGTGATTATCATGGAGCTCATCTCCGCGATTGCGAAAGAACATGGAGGCTATTCGGTCTTTTGTGGTGTAGGTGAGAGAACCCGTGAGGGAAATGATCTGTGGCTAGAGATGAAAGAGTCGGGTGTTTTGGACAAAACGTGCATGGTCTTTGGACAAATGAACGAACCACCTGGCGCGCGCTTCAGGGTGGCACAAACAGGATTGGCAATGGCGGAATATTTCAGAGATAAGGAGCATCAAGATGTTCTCTTATTTATCGATAACGTTTTCCGATTTATTCAAGCAGGATCGGAAGTATCGGCGTTGCTAGGAAGGCTTCCTTCTGCGGTCGGTTACCAACCGACACTTGGAACAGAGATTGGAGCTCTACAGGAAAGAATTACTTCTACAACTTCTGGCTCTATCACTTCAGTGCAAGCAGTGTATGTGCCTGCAGATGACTACACCGATCCTGCTCCAGCGAGCATATTCAATCACCTAGATGCTTCTACAACGTTATCGCGACAAATTGCCGAGTTAGGAATTTACCCTGCAGTAGACCCTCTGACCTCTTCTTCCAGGATTTTGGATCCAGGTATTTTAGGAGAAGACCATTATACAGTGGCGCGCGATGTTCAAAAAATTCTACAACGTTACAAGGACCTACAGGATATTATTGCGATTTTGGGGATGGATGAACTTTCTGAAGACGATCGTTTGACGGTTTCTAGAGCCCGTAAAATTCGTAATTTTTTATCTCAACCCTTTTTCGTTGCTGAGACATTTACCGGTAAACCTGGAAAGTTTGTGAAACGAATCGATACAATCGAAGGTTTTAAAAAAATTGTTAATGGATCGATGGATCACATTCCAGAGCAAGCTTTTTACATGGTTGGTGGAATTGAAGAAGTTTTTGAGAAAGCTGGTGTGTTAGCAACAAATGTGAAATAGGTGGGAAATCATCATGTTTGAACTCTTCGTAGCGACTCCGGATAAAGTCATTTTTGATGCTAAAGCTCGGATGCTGCTTGCTCCCGGAAACATGGGAATCTTTGAGGTTTTATCACGTCATGCCCCTATGGTTTCTTTATTGGGAAGAGGGAAGATTGTGATCATGGATCAAGACAAAAACAAGAGGGCTTGGATGATGACAAGTGGTTTTTTTGAAGTAAACAATAATAAAGCTATTCTTTTGGCCGATTCGCTTGAGCCGTGTGAAGTGTAGGTTTGTAGATTTTAGATAATTCTTGCTTTTTGTAAGAAAAACAGACTATTATTTCTTACATGAAGAAACAACTAAAAAGCATTGATTCGCAGATATTTGAGGCGCCTTGCCATTGGTGCCTGATCTGAGAAGAAACGAAACGACGTTTTTCGACCAAAACCTTTGCCATTTCTTCCCCCTCCATTTCCGGATCCAAAATATGTGACTTCTAATTAAGTATGCACCCCTGATTGTAACATCCAAAAACTTTTTGGAGTGCTGTGGGCTCTGCCACAGCGCGTGAAAAAGGTTTAATCATAAAGTATGCAATTAAAAATTATAGGATGTTGTCTCGCTTTATGACAGGCCTCCTACTCGTAGCTTCATTCAGACCATAAGTGTAGGTCAGGAACGGATTTGTAAAACAACAAAACCAAAACCCTCGCCAACCGAAAGGGAAATTTCTTTTTCAATTGCATACTTTATGATTAAACCTTCTTCACGCGCTGTGGCAGAGCCCACAGCACTCCAAAAAGTATTTGGACGTTATAATCAGGGGTGCATACTTAATTAGAAGTCACGTATTTTGGATCTGGAAATGGAGGGGGGAAGAAATGGCAAGGTTTTGGTCGAAAAACGTCGTTTCGTTTCTCCCCAGATCAGGCACCAATGGCAACTGTCTCGCTTTGTGTTTAATTTTTCCTATAGTTTATACCTAATATCGCTGTATCTTTTATTATTTCATTTACATATAATAATAATTTTGTATAATTAAGTTAAGGTGACAATAATCATACAAGAGGTGCGGAATGAACCCACCAATATCAAGCCGTTCATCCATTGATCCTAATCAACAAATCCCCATTTTTGTAAGTCATAAAGAAACAACCCTCATGGGCCGTCTTTTCAAATGGTTAGGTCTAAATGATGATTCCACAGCAGCAAAAGGATTTATCATCGCACTATCTATATTTACTGTCCTTCCTGGAATAGTATTTGGCATTGATCACCTGATCAATGCAAAAAATAGAAACGACGAATTAGCAGAATTTGAAGAAATTTATATTGATACAATTTATATTGGTTCAATAAGACCCAGGGACAAAAAAGATACATTACAAGGAATTGATAAAGTTATTGTAGATTTATTCGCTAAATATTTAAACAACGAAGGTAAATTAGATAAATTCGATTTTATATCCGACTTAGAGGAAATGAGAAAAAATGACCAACTCAAAAGTGAAGATTTAAACAACATTAAACTCATCGTGACCGATCTTTACCCTGAGATCATATCAAATAAACAACTTGAATTAATAGGAGTTCCACCCCATCTCCAATCGATTCGGTCTAATAAAACTTTAAATTCTTTGGAAGATAAACCAAACGAGAATCCTTATCAGAATTGCGATAACGCTTTTCAAACATTTTTGGATTCAAACAATAATTTCAAAACTTTTAATAAAGAGCATCCAATTTACATAGGCATACTAAAAAGTGGATATCCACCAGTATTTTCAATTGAGAAATATGGCGATTACTGCAAAAATTTTATAAATTCAGGGTCTACTTTTGGGCTGGAAAAGATGGATAAAGAATATATTATTCTTGAGCTAATTAGAATATTAATGAATGAAGATGATCATTTTTTAAAAAATATCGTAGCAATGAAAGAAGCAAAAAAATTTCTACTAAATTGGGTTAAAAATAACAATATTATTCTCATTGATCGAGATTCTTTTGATACTGTAATTAAAAAACTAGATGAAGAAATTGACAAGGATTCTAAACAATAAAAAAATCCTTGCGAATGAGCACTTTTACCTCTTAACATGTTTTTGATACGAATGATAGAAATTTCCTTCGTTCACTAATTCTGAGAGGCGCTTTAAAAATTTGTTATTTCCCGATATGGGGCGCCACAGGCAATTCTTATCGTGCATATCTTGCCGCTTTGCGATCCTGCTTCCTTGCATTCACGTAAGAAGATTTTGCTACAAAATCTAATTATTCTGTTTAATCTTATTGCAAATTATGATATAATTTCTTCAAGAGGATTCATGAATAATACAGATAAAATAATAAATGTTTTAAAAAGATCTCCACACCAAGAACCTTTAGATGAGGAAGTTCGACACGTTTATACACCCAGCCTTTGGGGAAATCAACTTGTTAAACGCTCTTCATTTGAAGGTCGCACCCTCAATTTCATACGCTCCTTTCACTACTTTGACAATAGCAAAAAACAGTGGAAGCATCTATTTCGAGAGTTGTTTACCCACTTAGACGAACAAAAAATCAAAACCTTCTCCATCCCAGAACAAAATAAACTCTATATTCTTAAATACACCTACTCCAAAAAAAGTTTACCCACATCTCCCTATTCTAATCTCCAAGAACAAAAAACAAAATCTAAGAAGACAGTTCCTATTCATTGGACAAAAGATCCAGAAGAATTAAAGAAGCTTTCTCTTCTAAGACAATGGGACCCTAATGAAAGTGAAGAGATTGATACTTGTATTCTAAAAACTCTTTTTGGATTCCAAAACGAAAATTCCCAAGAATTTTTCAACAAAATGTCTTTGCATGTCAATCAAGTCCTTGAAAAAAATAAACCAAACATTAATAAATCAATTAAATCCGTAATAGAAGATGGCCATTCAACTGAAACTAAGTTACAGACAATTATCGCTGAAGGAAGCGGCAAAACTTTATCCAAGGCAACAACCAAATTACGAGGCCTTTCTAAACAAACCGCAGACTCCCTAGACAAGCTCCAGCCGGGTGAAAGACGTCTCATTTTTGGTGGAACACTTGCTGTCTCTCCTAAACTCAACATTTCTGCTTTGAGCAACAATGAAACCTATAAAACAGTTGAAAAATTCCTAAATCCAGAAGGCAATGAAGAGTTCATTAACACTATTCTTGAGAAGATTTGCCAATTAATCGATCAAACAGGCAAAACTCCTCAACTTTCAGATGAATTCTCAGTTAAAGTTAAAAAAATCCTAAAAGAAGGATTCATTTCTTTTGCATTTCCTAAATTAAAAAAATCGCTTTTTACTCCCGAACAAAGCATTGCAAAAAAAGCTCTCTTGGCAGTCCCTGAACTCCTACGCTATGGAACAGAAAAAGGGCTTTCTTTTGCCGAAAAGAAAATCATTGAAGACGCGATAGATAGTTTTTCCGACGTAGCCACCAAAGAATTATGTCTCGAATTCCTTCATTCAGCACTTGATGCAAACCTTAACGAAATCCTCAAAGAAAAACTACAAGTTCACCTTAAGCAACATTTTACTCAACTTCGAGAAACTTTACTCTCGAGCTTTACCTCTTTAGCAGGAGACCTTCCACCAATTGCTTCCGAACTGGTGAGCACCCTTGGCTATGGAGATTTAGGTACCTCAGAATGCCCCCTTTGGTTCGAAATTATTCGTCAGCCTGATGATTTAACGGAAACCTCAATAGATTCTATGTCAATGGACTGGTATATCCCCGACAACGAGTTACCTAAAGGTCCTAAATTCTCACTTCTTGTCTACGCTACTGGATACGGTGCTGCTTTCCAAGGGGCTGTTCCTCTGATCTATAAAAATTTAAATCAAGAGCAATTAAATGAAGAATTCTTTTTACGATTATTTTCCTATCGTGCTTGGCCAAAATGGGATAAAGAGGTTCAGTATCGTCTCAAAGACCTTCATAATGGACTTCTAGCTAATCTCAAATCTGTACCGACGGCTCCAGAGGCTCCTTTAAAGGACCTTTTTAAAGACTTAAAAAACACTCAAAGTAGTTGGGGCCTTTTCAAGGCTCTCATCAGCAATCATTGTAAATTTGACACCGAAAAGGATCAAAGCTTATTCTTTTTCAATTGGAAGAAGAAAGCTCTCATTGACCTATGGATGAGCTCTCAAACCAATTCATCTCTAGGACCCAAAGAAAAAAATACGCTTAAGATGGCTGCAGAAATACTCACTGCCGATTCCCTGAAGCTATATGAAGACGAGTTGATCAATTTAGATGAGCTTAAAAGCAATTATGCAACGACATGGGAAATACTCGAAGCATTAAACATTGAAGAAACGAAAATCCAAATCTCGCACAAAAAATCGAATATCATTCCCTCTGAACTGGCTGAAAATATCCGTACATTTTTTAAATCAGAAAAGGACTCATTTTTAGTTAAAAAATTAATCATAGATATTTTGGGAAAACAAGTTGAACCGATCTTAGATGAAATTCTCCACGATCTTTATCCTAAACAAACTGATTCTAAGAAAGAGACACCTCCTCTTCAACCTCTTCCTGATGAACCGAGATCGACTCAATTAATACGACTCGGTAAGAAATTTACAAACGTGGTATTAGACGTCACAATGGGTTTTAACATCAATGATGTAACTTCACCTACATTTTTTTCCTATCTTAAAATCGCCTATGGTGTTTCAAGTCTCGCTTATTCAATTCTTTTTACACAAGTTTCTTTGGCTTTAAGTCTAAAGTGGAGAATTAGATATGTCGCAAGTCAAGGCTTCACCGAACTTGCCCAAATCTTCTTCCCGAAACAGGTCTCATATCTCGCTCAACAAGTCGAATTTTGGAAAAGTCGTCTAAATGAGTGGAAAATACGTCTATTGGCTTATGCTACAGCACGTTTATTGCTCAACACAAAGCAACAGGAAGCTTTTACTCAACTCATTTCAGAATTGCAAATGCACTTAACAAACGGAGGAAAATTATCATTCGAACTCCCAAGCATCATTCCTCCCCCTGAACCTACTCTAAAACTCAAAAAAATCGTTCCTTTGCTTCCTATCAAATACGAATCAATTCCACTACCAAAAAACTATGAATTAGCAAAGCCAACTCCTATAATTACAGCTGAAAATTGTCTTCAATTTTTAGAGGAAAGCCTTAATGTAGCTCAAAAGATGGTTCCCGATCCTATAAAATTAAAATTAGAATATGATGAGATTCTTAAAGCAAAAATAAATTTCCCTGAGGACGCTGCTTACAAACAATTTAAAGCACAAATTGTGTACGCAGAGAATGTCAATGGGAATAAACGAAAGACAGCCTTTTATCTAAATGAGCAAATTAAAGCATTGCCTACACCTCTTCCAGGAGATCTGGAAGACTGCTGGAGCCTTGTAGACAACCCTCTACTCTATCTTGAAAAAATGGCCTCACTCTCTTTAACTTTCTACAAGTATGCTCATGAACAAGGGTTACCGGAAGAACTTCGAAACCAAGGTATCATAAATCTCTACAAGGCCTATGCTATCATCGACAAACTTGCTCGTCGCTGTCCAGAAGCAGAATTAAAGGGTTATAAAGTCAATCCGTGGGCATTGGCTTTCATTAAGAGAAATGCCTTTTTTCAAATCATTGATCCACAGGCCCTCACTCTAATGAAGCAAGTATGCACCTATTTCGGCATCGATTTCCATCGAGATTATAGTGATTCAGAAATTAGTGGTTACATGAAAGATTCACTCTTTCTTGGGGATAATCGATCCACACTTTATATGGAAAATTGTTTGGGTCGTACATATCAAAATTGTGACTATGCAATCGGTCGTACATTCTTATCTGAATATAGGCCTGGACTCACTCCTGCCGAACGTCAATACTATTCCGATCTTCTCAACAAACCTGAGGTCCAACAAAAATTAGAGAATCTAGGGATTTCTTCCAATGCTCTTTTCCCAGAAAAACTAGCACTGGTCTATACCAATGGTAAAAAAGGGTCTATGGAAAATCCAAGTCAACAGATTTTACCTCGCCCTTTTCATTTACTTCGTTTAATCAATCTTTTAGCTAATGACTATACTAACCGCGTTTTTTCCTTTTACTCTCGCAATACCATTGATTTAAAAAATATCAATGATTTTCCTGCATTTTTAAAAAATCGTGAAGAAAATGGATTAAGAGGATTTTTAAACTTCGTCACTTTTAAAAAGTTTTTCAATAAAGATAATACTTGGATCCCATTCGAACGTTTGGATGCGATTGAAGTTCAAAGGAATGGAATTTCTAACATAGCCTTCAAAGAGTCTCTGGAACCCGATAATAACATTGACTACTCTCTGAGGCTATATCAACATAGATGCAAAATTCTCTGTGGCTTTGAAATTTCTATCCCTGAAACTACCACATTTACATCTATTATCACCAACAAGCTTCATCTTCCCAGTAGACTTCAAAATGAAATTGTCAATGAAACCTCGGCTTTTGACACGTTGACAACTCAAGGTTTTTTTTATACTGGTGATGAAAAAGTAACTAAAGAAAACATCTTAATGAAGCTTCCAGAAAACGAACGTGCTGCTATAGAAATGATTTGGGCTGATGAAACTGATCAAGCAGTCAGAACACTCGCTTATTTTAGTCAAAAAATTAAACATTTGAGCAATCTTTATTTTTTTCTTCTCTTTGAAATTTTACTTCTTCGCAGCAATGTTTTGGAACAACAACTCAAAACATCTCCTTCATTTGCAAAAACACTTGGAGAATTTTTTAAGATTGCTCTAGCTCACCATAGTCATAAAGACTCATCAACACATTTAAATCTTATTGAAATAGGGATACATGTCTTAGTCAAAGCAAAGGCCTTTGATCCTTCAGTTGAAAAATTTTTCCCTGATTTTTCAGAAATCTTAACTTCCGTGCCTAGCTCTCAAATGGAGAGAAATGCAATACTCCGTCCATTTATCAATAAACATCTTTCAAACTTATTTACAAGGTTGCACTACTTTGAAAATCCAGCGACAGCTTCCGCAGATGTTAAAAAAAAGGCCTGCCATAACTTTCTCCAAAGCCTTTTTTGGTCAAGATCATCAACTAAATACAACTGCGCCACTCACCATTGGATTCCAACAATTGCACAAACACTGAATGAATCTCCAGAAATTCGTAACGACTCTTTAAATGCTCTGGCTTGGAAAATGGAATTGCTTCCAGAAGGGAAAAAGGGATCATGGAAAGGAGTCTATCCTAATTTTTACTGCGGCGTGATTCATTTAAATGTTGATCTCGAAGAGGATGCCACTTCTCAAACCCCCTACAGTTACAAAATAAACGAATTACTTGACTCCATCTTCACGATCCGAAGACCCGTCATATATGAAAAAGGATACTATCAGGTTTACAGTGAGCAGTTATCGATCGAGATCGAACAAACGGATTCCGATGAAAAAATAGAGCTTATCTTTCGCAAACAACATGATGGAAAAAGCTATCGTTGGGTAAATTTCGATCACCCATCACTTACAAATGAAAAAGTGACTTATTGGCTTGAAGAAGTTTCACACAAAGGTCCTCGTGAGCTCCTCACTCTGAATGATGGAAAAGTGATAAAGGTCGAGGCTGTTAACAAGTTAGCAAAGGAAACCTATTCCTTAGTCATTCCTAAAGCCTCTTCAGGCAATAAAATTGACCTAACGAAAGAACAACATCATCTGAGCCTACTCACATGGTTTCAACCTCTTTCAAAAATCAACGCCTTTCGCTCTTCACGTTCACCTTATGGCCTTAAACGCATTGAATTTTCAGGCTTAAATCTTCATTTTAACATCGAAGAGATCGCTGGTAAAAAACGAGCTGCTAGTCACTCAATCCCCGGCTTCTACATTGCTGAAGAACAACGCCCTGCAAATAAGATTCCTGCATTGGATCATCACTCTCGCTACCTTCTTTTGGAGAACAATCAAAAGCAATATCAAGTGATTTTACCCAGCGACAATTTACTCTCCTCTGTAGCTTCCTGGTTCATGAAAAAAACTATGCAATTAACCAGTTCTCACCTGATGGATGCTGGATTCACTCAAGCTACGGCTACTTTACTTCCTGATCAAATCAGCAAACAAATTCCTTCCTATTTTGTCTATTCTTTCGACGAAAAGGGACGCTTAACAAGTGAAGATCCTGCAGCCCTCATGCACTTGCTTTTGTACTCACTTGCCGAAGGACAATGGTCGGATATCGGTTATTATTTGACGCTAATTGAACGGATCGGCAAAAGAATGCCCTTTCCAGAAGCTGTATTTACTTTAATTCAATACATTGAATCAGTTGCCTTGCTTATCGATGATCCTACAATCGTCCGCATAGCCCTACGTCTAACTGCAATCAGGGAAGAGAATGAACTTATTCAAGTGAAATCTGAAAAAACTTCTTCAGAAAGCACTATAGAGGCATTTCGTTCCTGGCTAACTTTGCAAGTAAATTTTTACCGAGATTTTAAACGACGGAAAAGCATCCCTCACATGCCTCTAGATGAATATCAAGAACTTTTCATTCTCCATGCGATTGCAAAGAAGGGAGAAAAGTTCATATTTAATAACCCCACCTTCAGCATGATTGCAAGGGATCATAAGAACCTTATTCAAATGATCGGCTTAAAGAAGCTTTCAGAAACACTTCTCATGCCTCCCGAAATTTCTCAAAGATACACATTTCTAAAACACAAATATGCTTCTAAAGAAGAATATAGAAACAATTTCTCAACTTTCATACAAAGTGCATTACAAGATCAACTTTTAAAGACAAATGCTATAGAGCTAAAGACTATTCAAACTACGGCTTCAGATAAAGACATTTTGCCAGGACTGCAAGAAAACGCACTCCTGCAGCTAGTCTCTCTGCTTTCACATGGTGCAAAACACCCTTTACTCAATCTAATCCCTCAATACACTATTTCAAAGATGGCTTGGGATATCGAATACCCAACTTGTTTTTGTTCAAATTACCGAAAAGCGTACAATCAATTACCAAAAAATGGCTCTGAAGATGCTTTTCAAAACCAAGTCATTGCATTTCAAAAGGAGCATTTAACAAAAACGAATCAGATCAAGCTAAAGAATGAGAAAACTTCTGTAATTAATCAAATATTCCTTTGTGTGATGGATCCAAAACAAAGAAATTTTTTTCCAAATCCTGACTTTGTCGATGAACTATTCGCTAAACTAGATGATCTGACCGCTAAGCTAGATATTCTGAAAAAAATTATAGAGAACACCCCTAATAATGAAACGATAAAACCTGGAAAATCATCCGATGAACTTCTCCTAGAACAGATAAATCAAAAGATTTCAGAAATCAATTACCAGATTTCCAAAACAATGAAACAAGCCTATCAAAAAGCACTCATTCATCAATGCAGTATTTTATGGGAAGAAGTCCCAATAAAGCTTGAAGATCTCTCCTTCGAACAATTAAGCTCTCATTTTTTAGGATATTATCAATTAGCTCTTGAAATCCCCCCCTTAGCTTGTCAAAATGATCGTGATCAATTGGCAAACTTTATGGCTAAAGCCAAAACTTTCAAAAAAACACTTACCTTTGCACAAGGAAAAAATTCAGTCGAAAAAAAATTGCTTGAAACTTTACGATTAGCCTCTGAGAAGGGCCTTCTTGCATCATTTCCAAGTCCTCAGCAATTTGAAAAAGATTTATTAGATTTCAATGATACTTCAGAAAAACATGAAGAAATAAAACTAGGAATAGAACTTTACGGAAATCTTCAGAGGCTTAATCGAGAAAAGGATAGATTAGAAGCTAGATTACAAAAATATTCTTCATCAAATATTTTCTACTTTCCTGAATACATAGAGATAGCTTACTCTAAAGCTTCTGCCTTCCCACGTATGGGCAACCTATTGACCCCTATGGCAAAGCAAGCAGGAAAATCTATGGTTATGGAAAAAGGTACCTCGTATCTTTCTTCCTCACTTGAGGTCGTAATGCCAAAATCAATTCTTAAGACTACTACCCAAGCTGGATTTGCCGTGTACAGGGGTCTAAAGAATTATGGTACCTTATATAAGGGTCTACACATTTATGACACCTTATCAAAAAGATACAAACAAATTGAAAAAGATCAAATCGAAGCCAACACTGAAAGAACTGCACAGATCAAAAACAATCGAAAAGTAGAACCTCCTCTCCCTTCTGACTCTCTAAACACTTTAGAAAAAGAGGATGCGACTTTTACTGAACCCCTTCAAGGGCTTTTGCAATTGCACTTCAAAGCCCCTTTGATTCATTCCGATTCCCTCGACCCTATCCTACCTTTTGATTGCCCTTCCAATAAGCCTTTCATAAAAAAAGCATTCGCAAAACTTAACAAAAGCCTTAATGATTTCTATGACCGTCCAAAACCTCAGGCCATTCCAGAAGAATTTAGCGGAATAGAAAATTATCATCAACTCAAGTTCGAATTGGAACAATCGAAGAAACAGCTCTCTTTTCATTTAATGGAGATGAGACAAAAGCTTTTACAGCCAACACCAAAACCGGAAACATTCCCTGCCTCTGACGAAGTGGGGATCCTCAATGCTGTCAAAGAACGAACCACTAAGGAAAATGTCTCTCAGGACTTTCAAAGTGATGATCTAAAGTTAAATGCATTGATCATGGCTTTTGTGAATAATGATGAAAAGGAAATGATCCGTTGCACATCTTGTAAAGAACATCATCTTCCTAAACTTAAGTTGAAAATTTATCAATATCTGTTAAAAACAACTCGTCTACAACAAATAAATCGAGCTCTTGAAATCCAAAAGAAAATCGATCCAAACCAACTTGATGATCAAGAAATGAAGATCCGCCTGAAACAGCTCACTTTTGAATTGTCACGCAAACGAGCTTACTCTTTCTCAGATGAGTTGCCTCCAAGACTCCTCCGGGGTTATTTGGCCTTTGAATATGGCTCAGGGATGATGTTATGGGACAAACAAGTCAACCAACTTCAACAGATGTTATTAAGCAATCAGAAACGCTCGATCTTAGAACTGATCATGGGAAGTGGAAAAACTGTTTTTGGAACTCCTATGACTAGTTTCTTTGGTTCCGATGGCACCCAGGTCATTGCCAATTTCTACCCAGATGCGTTAGCTTCGGAAAACATCAAAGATTTAAGCTCACGTTCCATGAATTTCTTTGGCCAAACGGCGAATGCTTTTAAAATCAGTAGAGATAATCCTCCAAATGAAGAGCGTCTATGGGGACTTCAACGGATGTTAATGCGTGCCTTGGATCAAAAAGAGACTCTAAATGGCTGCAAGAAAGATTTTCAAGCTCTCCAACTGCTTTTCATCGAAGAAGCGAATAAAGCTATCCATCAAAAAAATTCGATCAATGAGTCTCTTCTATGGAGCTATATGCAACTCCTTGGCTTCATCCGTAAAAATGTGCGAGCCAACATCGATGAATTCCATCGCTTACTACGTTACAATGATGAACTCAACCATCCCCTCGGCGAAAAAAAGAAAGTTAAACAAAGCTACGTCAATGTGATTTCAGAATGTATGCGTCTTCTAGTAGCTATTCCAGAGGTCCAAAAAAATATTCTTCTAGAAAATAACGATCAAACTCTCTGCAGCCCCGAAAAATATCATGCATCGATCAAACCACTCATCGCCAAACAAATGACTTACTATCGTCTTTTTGCGATTTCAGCTAAAAATCAACAAGCTTTCGTTGATTTTTTCTGCGGAAACCTCAAAGAAGTTCCCGACTTTATTCTCACTCATCCTCTCTATAAGGAAATGTGTTTGGTCGTTGGGGTATTGGATGAGCTCCTTCCCGATGCACTTCAGAAAAAGGTCAATGTCCATTTCGGAACAGAGGGCAATACACCTGGCTACTCTCAACCTTATAGCAGCAAAGATAATCCAATTGAAGGTTCGACCTTTAAAAATCCTTTTGAAGCTGTTCTTAAAACGCTGATGGCTTCACTTCATGCTCCAATATGCAAAATCAAGACTAAACTTTTAATTGGACGCATGAGAATCAAAGCCTTGTCAGAATCTAGAAATAAACAGATCCCTTTCGAAAAAACACACGCCGCACGTTTATTCGCTAGCTGGACTGACAATCGCTATTCATTAAAAGATCTCTCTGACATTTTAGATGACCATCATCCTTGGGACGAACTGACAATGCTCTTCAACAAGGGTTATGCTCCCAAAATGTCCCTTGCACGCCTCCGTGCAATTCCAGAAATTGAATACTTCGCTGAAAATCTATGCTGTAATTCCCAAAATTTCGCATCGATGTTTCCTTCGTTCTATGGAGCCACTGGAACTCCTCCCACTGAAGAAATTTGTCCTACAGGGACTAAAATCTTTTGGGATCCAGGCACCGCAGGTGAGTTTGTCGATTACATTTGCCACACTTGCAACGAAGAGAAAATCTCAGAAGGAGAAAAACGCTCTCCTCTGGAGGTTTTGCATGAAATTCTAAAAAATCAATTTGGTGCTAATTCCCATAAACTCGCTCTTATCGATAGTGGATCTCTCTTCTATGGCCTCAGCAATGAAACTGTTTCAAAAATCATCCTGGAGCATATTACTAAAGAACGCTCTGATTTAGAAGCTGTCGTCTATTTCGATTCTAAAAACAACCTAGTCATCCAGGAAAAAGGTAAAACCGAGGCAACTCCTTTTGCCGGAAGTTCCATTCCTCCTGAAAAACGGATCACTTATTTTGATCCAAGTCACACATTCGGAGCCGACGTTCTCCAGGCCATAGGAGCAGGTGGAGAAGTTTCGATCAACGAAAAATCTTCTTTTGAAGAATTCATGCAAGCGTGCTGGCGCATGCGAGGTTTAAAGACTGCAAAACAAGATATTTCCTTAAACGTAAATAAAGCAGCAAAGCAAGTGATCACTGATAAAGATAAACTCAATATCCGGGATGTCATCACTTTTACCAAAAACAATGAAGCACTTCATCAAGAAGAAGGAGTTTTCCCTTCTGCTCAACAACAAGTCGATAATGTCATTCGAACAGCTGTTTTAGATGCGATGTTTGATGCTAAAGATGTGAAAACGATGTTAGGCTATTTTAAAGAATTTAGCTTTTTGTTTGTCAGCTCGAGTAACGACGACCCCAGCCATTATGGAAATCGTAAAGTTGAAATTGATTCAACAGTGGCCCTTGAAGCTCTATGTAAGAATCAATTTAAGTGTATTGAATGCTCTTTCCTCTTCAATGACAACGAAAAAGATCTCATATGGGATAACTTAATGGAAATTGGCAAAGAGAGTACGTTTCCTGAAAAAGTTAAGCTTTACCAGAAAAATGGGAAACTTATTTCCAGAAAAGATGATCTTGGAATGGCCCAGCATGTTTCTGTAAACGCTTCTCAACAACAAAATCAAGATGCGACTCGCAATCAAAATCAAGAGAAAGAACAAAATCAAAATCTACAAATGAGTGTGTGTACAGAAAATAACTTAAATGAGATCCCTTTGCGTATAAAACCAGCTCCATGGAATGATACAGTCGATTACTTTGCTTCACTTGACTGGTGGAAGGAATATTTACAAAACAACTCTTGTGATAATGAAAAAGTGAGTATTTCTAGTGTTAAGACAACTCTTTCTCAAGCTAAAAATAAAACGATGAATAAAATTGCAAATGCTTTTGAAGGAATATATTGGAGTAACAACATGCAAGGAATTCTGGTTGATAACACTCTTGCTGAACCATGCTCCAAAAAGCAAATGTTGGAGCTACTAGTGATTCAAGGCCCAATCAACAACAATGGAACGGAATCCTCTGTGCTCACTTTTGCTATCGATCAAGCTGAGGCTAAATTATGGAGAAAACGCCTTGAACAAGGACAAGGTCCTGTAAAAATAGCTCTTTTCGATATCGCATTAAATAAATTTGTCATGAGTGGAAATAATCCTTTTAACGAAGAAGCACTCCTTAAGGACAGAAACTTTAACTTTGATATTGCGCGGTGGAAATTCTTGGCTGGACATACCAACTTACAAGATGAAGCCTTGGGTACAGGAAATATAGAAAAAGTTCTGAAAGAAGACTTTAATAAATGGATTTCTGACAACACTATTAAACGTATGAAAAAGGTCTTTGAATCAATCTACAAAGCCTATGGATTTGCAAACTTGGATAACAGTTATATTCAAATGTTATTTAGTACAGATGACAACAATGCAATTCCAGAGATTATGTAATCTTAGAAGAGTCAAATACAGTGGTCAAGCCTTCACCTCTTAAGATGTTTTTGTGAAGTGCTTTCGACCAAAGAAAGATACGAATAATAACGAATGATAGAAATTTCTTTATTTTCTACAGCTTGCATCACCGCACAATCTGCTTCATGAGAATGAGAGCAATTAGGAAAATGACAGCGACGTCCATAAGCATGAATCTCAGTAAAATAACTTTCTACCTCTTCTTTCTTTAACTCCCAAATTCCAAAACTTTTGATCCCAGGAGTATCGATACACCATCCTCCAAATTCCAAAGGCAAGAGGCTCGTGGTGGTCGTTGTATGAGATCCCTTTTTGGTTCTTTCGACCATGTCGCCTATACGCAATTCAGCGCCTGTCACCACATTGATTAAGGAGGATTTACCTACCCCGGATTGACCAGAAAAGACTGTCGCTTTATCTTTCATGAGTTGTCGCAATTCTTCAACTCCATGCCCTGTAGTTACACTTAAGGCAATAACAGGCACCTGATTTTGACGATACACCTCCATAAGGTGCAAATAAAGCTCTTTTTCACTCATTCGAATATGTTCTTCGATCTCCAGATCATCGAGCAAATCAATTTTATTTATGACAATGATGGGTTCGAGGCCTCCTTTGCGAGCAGCAATAATATAGCGATCTAACAATGAAGGTTTTAACATGGGTGAGACCACAGAAGCAGTGATAATCACCTGATCAATATTCGCAGCGATCAATTGTTCTTTGCGGCGCGAAAGATTATCTGCACGTGAAAGCGTCGTCTTGCGGGGTTCCACATGCGCTATAGAACCCTCAGAAGGGGCAATAAGGTCAAATAAGACAATATCCCCAACGATGACAAGATTTTTATGTTGAGTTTTCTCCTTTTTGAGGACCCCTCGCAACTGGCATGAAATCAGTTGTCCTTCATTTTCCACCAAAATTCCTTCTGGAACAATTGAGATCACACGCCCACGCAATAGAGATTCTCGATGTGTTTTAGAATGAGTCTCTTGAGCAATCATTTTGATCTGTTGATCCCGATCCGTCTTCTTATATTTCGAACGATCTTTGGCAGAAGCAATTTTTTTTTGCAGTTTTTCAGCCCTACGATTGGATCCAAAATACTGCTCTTCAATGGGACATCCTTCCCAGCGTAAGGAAGTATATTTCCTTGTGTCGTTTTTATCATTTTCCATAGATTTTCCCTCTTTGCTGAAGAACGTACATTAAAATTCCACCAGCAATCGCAACATTCAAAGATTCCATATCTCCTACCAAAGGAATAGTCACTCGTTTGCAAAAGGCAATCGCCTCTTCAGATGGACCGCGAGCTTCATTGCTCAAGACCAGCAATAGCTTTTCTTCATGGATGGCAGAAGGATGGACACCTTCAAGATCTGCCAATAACGGCGTAAGTGAATTGCGCAGGGCTAAAGCTTTAAGTTCGTTCCAAGACCCTTGTTGCAAGGGCAAATGAAAGCAGGCTCCACGAGAAGCTCTCAATGCCTTTTCATTATAAGGATCGCAGCAATTGCCCACTAGAAATGCCCCTTCCCAACCAAGAGCTAAACCTGTACGCAAAAGGGTTCCTAAATTCCCAGGGTCATTGATATTATCAAGAACGATCATCGATTTCTTTCCTTCAAGAGAGCAATTTGAAGGCATAGGAAACTCGGCAACAATCCCTTCGGAATGGATCATCCCAGAGACCTTCTTCATCACGTCGTCTGTGACCAAATAGATTTTATCCGCTTGAAATTTCTTTTGGAGGACACTTTGATCGCTCGTCATGATCATTTTAGCTTTAAAATTAAACTTTCGACTCAACTCAAAAATCAGAGTTTTCCCTTCGACGACGACACTTTGTTGATCGTAACGATAATCACTATTCTGTCTGAGTTTGACTAAATGCTTAACCAGAGGATGTTGTAAGCTTCGAAATCTGTTGATAATTCATGATGTTTTTGGCCATGATACAGAATGCTTCAGTATATCAATCACGCTTTCAGGATCGTTTAAGTTAAAATCAATTGAGATTTTTTCAGCTTCCTTAAGCAAAATACCGATCAGTTTACTTTCAGGAATCCCTTCCTCTTTAATAAATTGGCAGAGACTAGAGGAGTTTGAGTCTTTATTCTGGCAATAGAAGACTGCAAGGAATTCTGTCGCAATTGGTGTTGCATAAGTATCCATTCTCGTGTCTCAGAAAGAAAAACAGCTGCGTGCGATTCCATGACGATCTGTGCATCGGGATGAGCATAAAAATAAGCCCAATCGACCAAACTATTGCTGGAATGATTTTTGTTTTCAACCAAATGTTTACACTGAAAAGCCAATCGAACAAGAGCAATTTCCTTGTTGCTAATTTTTAGATTTTGGCAGATTTGTGTCATCTCCTCCAGAGTAGCATTTGGGAAAGAGAGGAAGCAAATAGAGGATCGTCGGACACTTCTTGGAAATAAATGAAAAGAGGCAACTTGCTTTTTAATGTATTTAAGTGCACTGATTCTAATGAAGGGAAAATGACTGGTAAAAGCAATAAACGATGCATTTCAATGAGTGCGTGATCGAAATTGGGGTCCGCACACATTTTATTGAGTTCCTGCCAAATTCTTTCCATGGCCACCGCAGGAAACAAAGTATTAGCGTTTTCAGCAATCGCTTTTTGGGTTTCCATATCGATCGCAAAGCCAAAACGACAAGCAAATCGGACAGCTCGAATCATGCGCAGCCTGATCTTCGATAAATCGTTCATATGGATTGCCGATGGCCCTGATGATCCCTTTCTTTAGATCATCCATTCCTCCTACATAGTCGTAGATGGTCTCCATCGATGGGATCATAAAACATCCCATTGATAGTGAAGTCACGCCGATTGGCATCCTCTTGGGGAGTTGAGAATTCAATTTGCTCAGGTTTACGCCCATCGCTATAACTAATATCTTTTCGAAAACTGGCGACTTCAAATTGATGTCCGTCAATAATGACAATGACAACTCCAAAACTCAAGCCAACTAAAATAGTTTGTGGGAACAGATCTAAGATGATTTGTGTAGGCGCATCTGTTGCGATGTCGATGTCTGAGGAAGGATGTTTTAGCAGGTAATCACTCACCCAACCTCCGGCAAAATAAGCAATGTAGCCTGCTTTCTTGAGTTTTTTTACGACCTCTGTTGCATATTTTTGGGCTTCCATGTACTTAGGCTGCTATTGGAGATTTAACGGTAATACCGTCTGCTTCTCTGAGTTCTTCTTGATAAAATAGAGCAAGCCCGAAACTGAATGATGGCTAATGATAAGATAAAACAGAATAGTTACAACCTCGCCAAAATAAAGCCATGCAAAAAATGCTGCAAACAGGGGAGTGGTCAGACCCGCAAGTGACATGAATGTTGCGGTGTATTTTTTTAGCAAAAAGCCATACAAATTATAGCAGACAAGATTTAGATGATCAGCAATAGCATAAGCTACATTCAAGCAACGGAAGATATTCTGTCACTGGCAAAGGATTCCAATCTTCGACAAAATACGAATGAATAAGAGCCAGGGCTCCTCCAAAAAACATGCTTAAACCATTTGCTGTTAAGGGGGAGTAATCGTGTTCTTTAACGAGTTGCCGCAGGATGATCCACCCATAAACATTGGAAACAGCCGCTATACACACAGCAAGTTCTGCCCAAGAAAAGCCCCAAAAGGTGCCGATGAGCTCCTCGGTTGAATTTTTTGATAACATGATAGGAATAAAGCCTGCAAACCCAACGACGAGGCCTATCCATTTTTTCGAAGTCAATCGTTCACTGAAAAGTAAAAATGGAGAGAGCGGCTGCGACAAAAGGGGATAAGCTATAAATCAGGCATGTTTTCGCTGGAGATAAGTAGTTGAGTCCCCATACTTCACAAATATTCGTTAAGTAGATGTTAAAAAAGGCTAAGCTGATAATTTTGATATTTAATGAAAGTCCTTAGGGCTGCGCCACAATTGATAACCTGCGATAAGTATTCCGGCAACGAGCATGCGCGAACCAACAAGAAAAAGGGGTTGCGTGTACTCCAAAGCAATTTTACAGATGATAAAAACTGAAGAGAACAGGGCGTAAAGTAAAAAAACAAAGTGCAAAATGTCTCCTCAAAGGTTATCGTA
Source organism: uncultured Parachlamydiaceae bacterium (assembly GCA_963752155.1). Lineage (GTDB taxonomy): Bacteria > Chlamydiota > Chlamydiia > Chlamydiales > Parachlamydiaceae > JACCRY01. The sequence goes on from CAVVXH010000011.1 coordinate 158,792, forward strand.
AAATTATACCAAGCTCAGTCATCAATTTGGATTTTGTGGATGCAGATTTTTTTGTCTGTTTTTTTGTGCAAAAAAGAGACATACATGTTTGTAGTCCAAGTTTATGACCGAAGCTGGTATAAGGCGTGGGTTCATCTTTATAGGACTATATTAACATTCTTCAAGAGGAAAATCAAGCCAAATTTAAGATTGGTAAAATTGTAAGACTCTTGCAACTTCTCATAAAACTGTAGATCAACGGTATAAACGATAAGAACGATAGGAGCGATAAAAACGATAAGAACGATAACAATTATAATTGAAAGAAGGTAGTGACATCATTAAACATATCCAGACAACATCTTGAATGCGTGGAGTTCCAGAGGTAGATTGCTTCAGTCTGGGAATAGTCCCGGAGGGCCGACACTATGTGAGAACGTTGAAACTTTAATTTACATTTGATTTTGAATTCATGGGGTGTGATTTTTTCTCGTACATAGCTAAGCCGCCAATTTCGTAAATTCCTCATTTAATTCAGCTTGCCATAAAAGATGCTATTTTCCGTTTGCTCATAGAGTACTTAAAAGTGATACTCATCAACATTCACGTAAAAGCTACTATTGGCATCACTACAATTTAACAAATAAATACTTTTTGGAGTGCGTGTGGCTTTGCCACCGCAGAACGTAGCCTCTATACGAGTTATGCCGGTAGACGTTGCCTCCATTAACTCATACTATACCAGGCGCTGCCATAGATTGTGTTTTTTTGCGCGTCAAAGCTCCCGCGGTTGAACGATCAAAAATGACCCCATATTGCAATATTGGGTCATTTTTGATCGTTCAACCGCGGGGGCTTTCACACAGCAAAAAAATACAATCTATGGCAGCGTCTGGTATAACCTTGTTAGAACACTTGCTTGAGCTCTATCGAGGCTACGTCTACCGGCATAACTCGTATAGAGGCTACGTTCTGCGGTGGCAAAGCCACGCGCACTTCTGAGTAAGCTTTTGAGTTTACTTCTTGATATTAGCGCCCGCTGGTCGCTGAGGGCTCCAAAAAGTATTTTTTGGTTAAATTGTAATGGCACCAATAGTAATCTTAACGTTGATAATACAAGTTTTCATCTGTACAACTTTTAATCACACCCCGATTCATGATAAAATTATATTTAGTAAATTCCAAATAGTAACATTCTCACGTAGTGTCGGCCCTGCCGGGACTTTCTCGGGGAGTTTGACGTTACCCAGCCTTCGCTTAGCCCTCTGGGACTTGTTTTACTAAAATAGGTCATCATTCTGCTATGCGGTAAATGGGTCAGGCACCAATGGCAAGGCGAGTTAAAAATTTTAGGCAAATGTCTCGCTTTGCCTAAGCTTTTTACTTAGTGCTAATAATAATATTGCAATATATCTCAATTTAATATATGATTATATTAAAAGTATCTATTTTAAAAAAACAACAAAAAGGAACACCATGAAACGAATTGGTAACATCTATGGCGAAGTAGAACCTCACGTCGAATTAAAACCATTTAATTCTGAGCCTGCTCAAAACCAATCTATAATTGAACGCATTCCAAAAGAATTAATTAATGATATTATATTCAAAAGCATAGAAGATGTCGTTAAATTTAAATTAATTCGTGAAATTATACAGAACTGTAGACAGGTTTCTAAGAAATGGAAAAATTACGCAGAAAAAGCTTCAACCATTTACGTAAATAATAAAGTGGCCCCAGACTTTCACATTCTTCGTTGGATATATGGAGAAAATTTAGAAGATTTTTTAAAACGAAAAGGTGATGAAATTACTTACTATGACCCAACGGACTATGATGGAGAAAGTGTAGAATGTGGGGATAAATTTATTAATACTGTATTGAAATTGCCAAATCTTAGCGACATTAGGCTACCAGAAGATTTTGATGAGGAATTCATAATTGATTGGGTGGATGCTCAATGTCCAGACTTAAAATTCCCAGACTTAAAATTTCCAAACTTAGAATGTCCAAACTTAAAATCCATCCAAAGAATGGAGCTTTATTGTTCTTTTCCAAAAGAAACGTTTGAATTAATAAATTCATCATTCCCTAATCTTAAACATCTTGTGTTAAATAACAGTAATAGAATTGATTTAAATGCTATTACATGTTTAAAAAAACTTGAAAAGCTGGAGATTGGACAAACTCTTGAAACATCAGATTGTACTTTCATTACAGATAATTTCCTAAAATTAAAAGTTTTAACAGCTAATAGCAAATTAGGTGATGAAAACATATCTGTTTTTACGAATTGTAAGAGATTTGATAAAATAGAAAAATTAGAACTTAAAATGAATATCTTTTTTAAATGAAATCACCAAGCGAGACAGTTGTCTGCGGCCTCCCCTATCGGAGAATTACAAATTTTTAAAGCGCCTTGCCATTCCAATGGCAAGGCGCTTTTCTTAAAAAAGCGAATTTGTTATTTATAGATCTTTTTATCTACTTACTTTCCAAATTTTGGAGGCATATTCTCGAATAGAGCGATCCGAAGAAAATTTTCCTATTCTAGCTAAATTGAGAATCGACTTACGCGTCCACTCTTCTTGATTACGATAAGCTGCATCCACAGAATCTTGACAATGCACATAAGAGGCAAAATCAGCTAAAACCATATAGGAATCACGATAAATAAGAGAATCAACAATGGGCCCAAACAAATGTGGATCATTAGGCGAGAAAAAGCCCGAATTTAATACCTCTAACACTCCAGCCAACTCTTCATTTTTATCGATATACTCGCGTGGATTATATCCCCTAAATTGCAAATCGTGAATTTCATCTATCGTCATCCCGAAGAGAAAAAAGTTTTCCGGTCCCACACTTTCACGAATTTCTATGTTTGCACCATCTAGTGTGCCGATAGTTAGAGCTCCATTCATAGCAAACTTCATGTTCCCTGTCCCTGAAGCCTCCTTGCCTGCAGTAGAAATCTGCTCTGACAAATTAGCCGCAGGATAAATCGTCTGTCCATTTTTCACATTGAAATCTGGAAAGAATACAACTTTCATACGACCTGCTACATCCGGATCATTATTGACGATTATAGCCACGTGATTGATAAGCCTAATGATCAATTTAGCCAAGAAATAGCTTGGGGCTGCTTTACCTCCAAAAATAAAAGTGCGTGGCACAATCTCTAAAGCTGGATTTTTTTTCACTCTTAAGTATCTGGCGATAATATGAAGAACGTTTAAATGCTGTCGCTTATACTCATGTATCCGCTTAACCTGAACATCAAAAAGAGAATTCGGATCGACAATGATCCCGTTTTGTTTATAAATAAGTTGTGCAAGTTGTTCTTTATTTTCTTGCTTAATTCTTTGCCAGGTACTGCGGAAAGCCGCATCCTCTGCAAAGGGTTCAATTTTTATAATTTCCTCCTCCATGTTGCAGATCCAACGATCCCCTATCGATGAGGTGATAAGTTCTGCTAGACGAGGATTACTTAGCAACAACCAACGTCGAGGAGTAACGCCATTTGTGATATTAAAAAATTTCTCTGGAGACAACTGATAGAAGTCTTTCAAGACATCTTTCTTAAGGAGCTCTGTATGTAACTGCGCAACCCCATTGACAGCATGGCTTCCAATGCACGCTAAGTTAGCCATCCGAATATATTTTTCCCCTTCTTCATCTATGATAGAAATCTTTCTGATTTTTTCATTGCTTAATTCTTTAAACTGGCTCAGAAAACGATGATTGATTTCAAAAATAATTTGCAAATGACGAGGTAAAAGATCTTGAAATAATGGGAGCGGCCATTTTTCAAGAGCTTCTGGAAGAAGAGTATGATTTGTATAAGCAAATGTTTTTTGAGTAATCTCCCAAGCCTCATCCCAATCCATTTTATATTTATCAATAAAAAGACGCATTAATTCGGCTATTGCAATGGAAGGATGGGTGTCGTTAAGTTGAACGGCATAATGTTCGTGGAAAGATTTCAAGTTGTAACCACGCATAAAATGAACACGAATCATGTCTTGTAATGAACATGAAACAAAAAAATACTGTTGTTCTAGGCGTAGGCGTTTGCCTGCAGCAGCTTGATCATTAGGGTAGAGAACCTTTGTAATATTTTCTGAATTAATTTTTTCCTCTACAGCAGCCCAATAAGCCCCTACATTAAAAGCTTGGAAATCAAAAGCATCCGTAGCTTCGGCTTTCCAAAGGCGAAGTAAATTTACAACATCGATCTTATATCCTGTTACAGGAACATCGCAGGCAATGCCAAGAACGGTTCTTGAAGGCTTCCAAATATTGCCCTCCACATGACCTCCAAAACTTACATTAAATGAAATTTCTGGATGAATAATCTCCCAAGGATTCGCAAAATGAAGCCAATGATCAGCCATTTCGATTTGTTTTCCGTCTTGGATAGTTTGTTTAAAGATTCCGAATTCATAGCGGATCCCATATCCAACAGCGAGGATACCTAAAGAAGCCAATGAATCCAAAAAGCAAGCTGCAAGTCGTCCTAATCCTCCATTTCCCAACCCTGGTTCATGTTCCCGTTGAGCTAGCAGATCAAAATCTTGTCCTAGGTTATTCACAGCTGCGCGCATTTCTTTAACGAGATTTAAATTGATGACATTGCTTAGTAACTGGGGACCGATGAGAAATTCGGCTGAAAGATAGCTTACAGATTTTTTATCGGAGGAGAGATATTCTTCAATGGTATTCATCCAACGGTAAAGGATTCTATCCCGTACGGTATAAGCTACAGCCATATACCAGTCATTGGGAGTTGCCGTTGCGTTGACCCTACCACCCAATAAATTGAGATTATCGAGAATTGCTTGTTCAATTTCAGCAATAGAAATGCCGGTTCGGATATTCTCAACGACTCTTTCTTTTGGTTTCATGCTATATCCACCTTTTTTTCAGAGACTAATTCTTTATGTTGTTCATAGCAGACCTTGCATTTAGTTACAAAGTATCTATAAGAAAAGACAGCAGTTCCCGCTAATTTTCGTGCCCGTGCCCGTGCCCGAAAATTAGTAAAATCTACGAAATTTTTCGGGCACGGGCACGGGCACGCACACGGGCACGAAAGTTTAGCGAGAACTGCTGAGCAAATTGCAGCAAATCCGCAAATCTGCAATTTGCTGCAATAAAATCCCAAACAAAATGCTTGCAGCAAATTGTAGATTTCTGTTTTACTGCAAGAAATCACCTATTAGAGCTTTTATGGTTATTCAACGAACCTTCATTGGACGAGAACGAGAACTCAATCTTCTCCAAGGTCTTCTGCATGATCGCGTTGCCAGCTTAGTCATCATTAAAGGCAGGCGGCGAATTGGGAAATCGCGCTTGATCGAAGAATTTACTAAATCCTATAGGTCCATTGACCTCATTGGCCTTGCTCCAGAAACAAAAATAACAGCTACGCAACAACGGCAACATTTTGCCAATGCCCTGGAACAACAATCAGAATTACGTGGTCTGAAAGCAGATGATTGGGATCATCTATTTGCTAATTTAGCGAGTATCACATCGCACGGAAGAGTTGTACTTGTATTCGATAAAATCAACTGGATGGGTTCTAAAGATCCAACTTTCCTACCCAAGCTTAAAAGTGCATGGGATAGATATTTCTCAAAAAATCCCGAACTTATTTTGATCTTAAGTGGTTCCGTATCCACATGGATAGAAGAAAATATCCTTGCTAGCACCGGTTTTTTTGGTCGTATTAATTTAACTCTAACTCTGGATGAACTTTCCTTACCTGAATGTTCCCGTTTTTGGGGATCTCATGGAAATCGAGTCTCTAGTTTTGAAAAATTCAAAGTCCTTTGCGTTACCGGTGGTATTCCAAGATATCTTGAATTGATTCGCCCAAATATGACTGCTGAACAAAATATCGAGAGACTTTGTTTCAGCAAAGAAGGAATATTGTTTACCGAATTTGACAAAATCTTTTCTGATGTTTTTTCAAAAAGAGCACAAACTTACAAAAAAATCGTCGAAAAACTTACCTATGGATCCGCAAACCAAGAAACAATTATAGAAAGTCTAGGATATTCCTCCTCTAGCGGAGGGATCGCAGAATATCTCAATGATCTCGTTGAAACCGGCTATTTAGCTCGCGACTATACATGGCATATCGAATCAGGACACCAAGCGAAATTAAGCAATTATCGATTACGCGATAATTATTTACGGTTTTACTTGCGTTACATAGAGCCCATGAAAGCAGCAGTAGAACGGATGGGAAGCATAAAGCCTCCCCAATGGTCAACCATCATGGGATTACAATTTGAAAATCTTGTACTGAACCACCGAAGGAAAATTTATACTACCTTAAATATCCCTGAAGAAGAGATCGTCTATGATAACCCATTTTTTCAAAAACCCAGTAAAGGAAAACAGGGATGTCAATTAGATTTATTAATTCAAACGAAATTTAACACCCTTTATTTATGTGAAATTAAATTTTCTAAGTCGCCGATTGAGAGTTCTATAATTAATGAAATTGAAGATAAAATTAAAAAATTTAAAATTCCGTCAGGATTTTCTATAAGACCTGTGCTCATCACGGTGAATGGTGTCACTGATTGCGTCGAAGAGTCCGGTTTTTTTTCTAGAATTATAAATTTTAGCGAAATGCTGATGTGAATTTAAGACGGCAAGGACAACAAGGACAACAGATGACAAAGACATGAAAGATAATTCAAAAATTTATGAGGATAGGTCTATATCGTTGTTGTCCTTGTTGTCCTTGCCGTCCTTGTTGTCCTTGTTGTCCTTGTCGTCCTTGTTGTCCTTGTCGTCCTTGTTGTCCTTGTTGTCCTTGCCGTCCTTGTTGTCCTTGTTGTCCTTGTTGTCCTTGTTGTCCTTGTTGTCCTTGTTGTCCTTGTTGTCCTTGTTGTCCTTGCCGTCCTTGTTGTCCTTGCCGTCCTTGCCATCACTACAACATTCCCACTTTCCGAAGAGCATTCGCTAATTCAAGATTTTCAGGCTTCTCAAAGGCTCCATTCTTGGCAAGCCAGCACACATAGTCCTTGGGAAGTTTTTTGAGAGGAACCCCTTGATGCTTACCAAAAGGCATGTGCTGAAGATCTCTTGGTTGATTGAGCAAATCATAGACTTGAGAAATAGACAGATCATCTGTCATCGCAACAAAGAGTTGATGCAAGACAATCACGTCATCTAAGGCTCTATGGGCATTATTGGCAGCAATGCCATACATCTCTCGCAGAAATTGCAACGTATGACGTGGAAGGTCTTTTCGATAGCGCCTAGCCCACTTCAAACTATCGACAAATTTCCACTCCGGAAATTTAAAATCGTGACGAGCAGATTCATTACGCAAAAAAAGCATATCGAATGTGTCATTGTTATGGGCAATAAGGATTGCATCTTCCCCACAAAACTCTGCAAATTGTTGTCCAATCTCTTTAAAAGTGGGCTGATCAGCAACCATCTCGTTGGAAATCCCGTGAATGGCAGAAGCCTCTGAAGGTATAGGTATTCCCGGATTAACAAGCATTTCAAATGTCTTTTCGAGAACCGGATCATAGGCTGCAATTTCAACGATGCGGTCACGATCCGGACGCACGCCTGTCGTTTCAGTATCATAGTAAATGGGTCTTTGTTTCATCTCATCCACATCCAACTTCATGCTCAATAGGACTCAGTGCTCGTCCAACTAAATCATAGTCGGCAACATCTGTGATTTCAACCATATATCTTTTTCCAAAGGCTTTTACAGCCCGTCCATCATTAATGATAATCATCCCATCTATATCCGGACATTGCCCCTTATAACGTGCTCGCATCAACAACGGAGATTCAGGATGATATCCTTCAATGACTGCTTCAATTTTTCTTCCGATAACGGCTTTATTTCGTTTTTTAACGATCTTCTTCTGAATTTGCATAAGCCGATGATATCGCTTTTCCTTAATCTCTTCAGGTATTTGATTTTCTAGATGATAAGAATGTGATTTCGGTTCTCTAGAGTACTTAAAGACACCAATATTATCCAAAGGGTATTTTTGCACAAACTCGGCCAGTTCATTAAATTGCTCCTCAGTCTCTCCAGGAAATCCTACGATTAAACTTGTACGGATAACCACATCGGGTACAGATGATCGCAACTTTTCAATTGTAGAAATGATATCTTCACGCGATGTGGTTCGGTGCATGGCCTTCAACATCTCATTGTTGATATGTTGGATTGGCATGTCAAGATATGGACAAATTCTTTTATCGCTTTTAATTAAAGCAATAAGCTCATCAGTGATCTCATCAGGATAGAGGTACAATAGCCTTAGCCAAAAAGGCTTCTCAACAGTCAACATAGCCTTAATCAATTCTACGAGGGCTTGTAAGTTCTTGGAACCTCGATCTCTTCCATAATCTCCAAGATCTTGTGCAATCAGGATCACCTCTTCCACTCCCTGATCGAGAAGCATCTTAAATTCCTTTAAGATTTGCTCTTGACTTTTGCTCTTTAGAGGACCTTTGATCGCAGGAATAATACAATAGCTGCATCGTTTACGACACCCTTCTGCAATCTTCAGATAGGCGTAATGTTTTGGAGTCGAAAGTTGTCGCGGCACCTCACCGGCTTCGAGATAGCTTCTCGCACGTGTGATTTGCTCCCCTTGCTGTGTCGATTCAACGGCTTTTAAGATCCCCTCGATATCACCTGAACCAAGGAAGTAGTCCACTTTGGGAAAGGCATTTTTGATCTCATCACTATGCGTTTGCACCATGCATCCAGTCACAATCAGTTTTGCAGAAGGTTTTTTCTCTGCGAGCGTATTTTCAATCGTTTCCATCGATTCAGTTCGTGAAGCATCCAGAAATCCACAAGTATTAATGACTAAATAATCTGCATTAGAAAGTTCAGGAGCAACTTCATATCCGGCTTTAAGCAGAATCCCAAGCATCACCTCACTATCCACAAGATTACGTGGGCATCCTAGGCTAATAAAATAAATCTTATTTCCAGCCAGATCAAATTGAATGGTTCCATCTGAAGCCTGATTTAGCAGAGGGGCATCGCTCTGAGGTGGAAGTGTATTTTCTTCACCAGATTCTTTATAAATGCGCAACATAACAGTTCGTCTCCTTTTTGAACGACTTCATTATATGCGAGAAATAAATATAATTCAAGTCTAGAAATGGTCAAAACCAAGGAAAATGCTGCGATATTAGGGTGTGAAGTATAGGAAAAAATTAAACGCAAAGCGAGACAGTTGCCTGCGGCGCCCCCTATCGGGAAATAACAGATTTTTAAAGCGCCTTGCCATTGGTGCCTGACCTGATATTCTGACATTTGCCTACAATGATAACGTAACCTCTCAGGAGGGCAAATGTCAGAATATCAGGTCTGGAACCAAGCCTAAACGTTACCCCAGTCAGAATTTAGTATCTTGTTATTAATTGAAAACGACGCTTTTTTCAGTTGCGTAAATCTTGGAGGTAACGTTCCAGCCTTGGTTCCAGACCTGACATTCTGACATTTGCCCATTAGGAAGCAATGTTATCGCATCGGCAAATGTCAGAATATCAGGTCAGGCACCAATGGCAAGGCGCTTTAAAGCCACGGCAACTGTCTCGCTTTGTGTTTAAAACGAGCTATTTGATGGTAATACTATCAAAGAAATAGTCTCGACGATTTTCATCTGCATCATCTGTAGCCATTTTAATTAAACGATCTTCTGTAGATAAAAAACGCCAAAAAGTTGTACTTGCTCCATCTATAGGCGTAAGGTCCACAACATACTTAGCTCCAAATTTTTTCGGATTGACTTCTGAAACTACAAGGTCAGAATTAGCATCTTGAATCATTTTCAAAAACTTTTTTGCTGACTTAGGAGGGGTAAATCCTGAATTAAAACTCGTTGTGATCACATATCCTGCATCCCCAACTTCACCATAGAGGGATGCAAGACCATTTGTAAGCTGCGTAGATTGATAATTTGGAAGTCGAGCCTGGAGATACAAATCATTCATATCGTAATAGACTAAACTCCAAGAAGTCTCCTCGAAGAAAATCGGGTCCCCTTTTTCCCCCATCCCCCAGCTTCCAAGTAGGAGGTCTGCGCTAGAGCTGTTAGCGTTAATAATAGAAACACGCTCTTCAATTTTGAGCAAAAAATCTGACACATAGACTTGGATATATTCATTGCCTTTCCTCATTAAAGGGTTTTGAGGAAAGACTAACAGATCATCTAATTTTTGAGATAGTAAATTTTACTACGCAATATCCTCTTTAGTCTGACTTCTCAGAATATTTCCGATGAAGATCAACGTATCTTCGATAAGATCCTTAAATTGAAGATCTTTTTTCCTAGCATTTAAAAATGCACCCAGCTTAAAGTTATCATCGAGAGCTTCTTTAAACGTATCTTCGACGGTACTCACCTCTTCTGATAGAGTTGCCAACATATGCTCCTCTTTAAGATCACCGTAGTAACCATATGCCGTTAAACCATAATTTAGCCTTTGAAAGCACTCCCTTTCATCGGTACTCAATCTAATACTAGCATCATTGATTATGTCTAAATAATCTTTTCCTAGGTTAATTGCCTCGTCTTTCAGTTCTGTTTCGAAGTCAACTTCTTCAAAACTCAATTTTAGTTCCGGATCAATATTTTCCAAATCTATATCAACAACATCCTCAATCGCTTCCTTTTTCAATTCTTCCAATTTGATTGCATCAGTTGCAGGACTTACCACAGGATTTCCTTTCAATTGACTTGCTAATTTTTCATCAGATTCTTGTAAATACTTCGTTAATGGATCTTCAGGTTCTTTCTCAACAGGCTTTTGTAAATCCTTATCTTTTTCTGGTTCCTCTAAAGTCTCTTTCACATCTTTCTTTATTGTTGTTTGATTCTTTGGGTGTTTTTTCGACTTCTTTAATTCTTCTAAATTAATCTCTGTATCTTTGGGATCCTCTACTTCTCTTTTTGGTTCAGTGGGTGATTTTTCCTTGGGATTCCCCAAAACTAAATTTTTATAACTTTCTGCATACAAATCATCTAATTCCTTAAATCTTGCAGCCTTGACTACATTCTTATTTTGTTTATCTAATTCATCTTTTTTAATGTTTTCTTGGCTTTGATAGTAGTCATAGTTAACAGTTTTATTAACAACATCGGATTCGAAAATTTTTGAAGCGTTTAATTTTTGATCTTTACCTACAGTCCATTTTATCGACTTTACAACACTCTTATTCCCCTCAGGACCTTTTCTCTTTTCATTTAATCCCATATGAGTAGAAATCGTAAGCATTTTATCAATAATTTTATCATTAAAACTATTCAAATAATTAGTGTTAATCTCGTTATCTTGAATACCTCCGAAATGAACTGTCATTTTATAAGACTTTCCATTTGGCAAACTAATTATTCGTTCAGCATAATCTTTTTTTACAATAAATTTGTTGATTTTTCCTATACTTTCAAAATTTACTTGAGGTTTAAGATTTATCGGCGTTGATGATTGCATATATTTCCTTTGTTTGATAAATGTTTTTACAATATATTTTTTTCCTATAATTATTATGCCATAAAATTACAATTTAATCAAGTAGTAAATATTTTTTAAATAATTTGTGTAGTTGTCAATATATATATCAAGAACAACGAAGTACTAAAACAGAAAGTTTAATTTTTTAACCAAAGCGAGACAGTTGCCTGCGGCGCCCCCTATCGGGAAATAACAGATTTTTAAAGCGCCTTGCCATTGGTGCCTGACCTGATATTCTGACATTTGCCGATGCGATAACATTGCTTCCTAAAAGGCAAATGTCAGAATGTCAGGTCTGGAACCAAGGCTGGTACGTTACCTCCAAGATTTACGCAACTGAAAAAAGCGTCGTTTTCAATTAATAACAAGATACTAAATTCTGAGAGGTAATGTTTAGCCTTGGTTCCAGACCTGACATTCTGACATTTGCCCTCCTGGGAGGTTACGTTATCATTGTAGGCAAATGTCAGAATATCAGGTCAGGCACCAATGGCAAGGCGCTTTAAAAATCTGTTATTTCCCGATAGGGGGCGCCGCAGGCAACTGTCTCGCTTTGCGTTAAAAAAACTATATTGACGTTCTGATTTCCTATGCCCTGGGAATCACCGGCAATTTATATTGCGAGCAAAAACAACTCCATCTATCATCCGTGAATAGGAACCACCAAATCCAAAAATCACTTATCCATTTATGATGAATAGAGAGGAGACTTTATGTCATATATTCGATCCGTTAAAGCTTTTGAAATTCTCGACTCTCGAGGTCTCCCTACACTTAAAGTAGAAATAAGCACAGATCATGACCTGATCGTTCAAGCTTTAATTCCATCAGGGGCTTCCACAGGAGAACACGAGGCATTAGAATTGCGAGATGGCGATAAGAGCCGCTATTTCGGAAAAGGTGTCCAAAAAGCTATCGCTCATGTCAATGGTCCTATTGCCCAAATCCTCGTTGGTGAACATGTTTTTGACCAAGAGCGTCTAGACAAATTACTCGCAAATGATGGAACCGAAAACAAAGGACATTGGGGCGCAAATGCCATCTTGGGTGCTTCTTTAGCTTTGGCTCGCGCCGGTGCATACACGGCTAAACTCCCTCTCTATAGGTACATAGGGGGTTGTCATGCACACATTCTCCCATGCCCTATGATGAACATCATCAATGGCGGAGCCCACGCTGACAATTCAATTGATTTTCAAGAATTTATGATTCGCCCTGTGGGAGCTCCTACATTTAAAGAAGCCATCCGTTGGGGAACAGAGATCTTTCACACCCTTAAAAATATTCTCAAAACCACAAATCATGTCACAGCTGTCGGAGATGAAGGAGGGTTTGCTCCAAACTTAAACTCTACTGAAGAAGCCTTGGATCTCATTTTGATGGCTATTGAGAAAGCAGGTTATAAACCAGGACAGCAAGTCTCACTAGCTTTAGATTGCGCTGCTTCAGAATTTTACGATCGCGCTACCCATCGCTACATTGAAAAAAAGAATAAAATCCGCAAACAAGCCTTCCAAGAACGTTCTTCTAAAGATCAAGTGGCCTACCTAAAAGAACTGTGCAACAAATACCCCATCGACTCTATTGAAGATGCTCTCGACGAAAATGATTGGGAAGGGTGGAAATTTCTGACTGATGAGCTAGGAGGAAGAGTTCAAATTGTTGGAGATGATCTATTTGTCACTAACACTAAGTTTCTCTCCAAAGGAATTGAAATGGGTGTCGCCAATTCAATCCTAATTAAGCTCAACCAAATCGGGACTTTAACCGAAACTCTGGAAGCCATTCAAACAGCCCAAAGACACAAGTACAGCACCATTATTTCCCACCGTTCCGGAGAAACCGAAGATCACTTTATAGCAGACCTTAGCGTTGCTGTAAATGCGGGCCAAATTAAAACAGGATCTTTATGCCGCTCTGAACGTATTGCCAAATACAATAGGCTTCTCGGCATCGAAGAAGAACTGGGCGAGTGCGCCAAATATCAGGATAGAATTCTCCGTTAATCAAAGGCCTTCTGAATGTCGTCTAAAGCCTATAAAATCAATCGATGGGGAAAGGGATACTTTTCGATCAATTCTAAAGGTCACGTGGCTGTTAATCCCGAGCATCACACGATGAGCGGTGATCTTTATAAATTAACCCTTTCCCTCGTCGAAAGAGGGATTGAACCTCCATTTTTAATCCGATTTAACGGCATTTTGCGAGATCGGATCCGTTATCTCAATGAAGCCTTTCAGAAAGCCATTTTACAATTTAATTACCAAAATACTTACCGTTTGACGTTTCCCATTAAGGTAAATCCCCAATTTCATGTGGTAGAAGTTGTACAGCAGGCTGGGCAAAAAGATTTAATTGGCCTTGAAGTTGGAAGTAAGCCTGAACTCATCGCAGTGATGGCTCTAGAACATAATCCCGAAAGCCTATTGCTCTGCAATGGATACAAAGATCGAGAATTCATCTCTTTAGCCTTGATGACACGTAAGTTGGGAAGGAATACAATCATCATCATCGAACAACTCTATGAATTAGATCTTGTTCTGTCCACCGCCAAAGAATTAAACATCGACGCCCAAATCGGGCTTCGGATGAAGCTGTCTCATACAGGCTCTGGACGTTGGAAATCGTCGGGTGGAGATCTTTCAAAATTCGGTTTATTTCCAAATGAAATTGTACAAGCTATTGATTTACTAAAAAAGCACGATAAAACACACTGGCTTAAACTTCTCCATTTTCACTTGGGAAGTCAAATTACTTCCATTAAAGCCATTAAAAATGCCCTGAAGGAAGGCGCACGCATGTACACAGAACTGGCAAAGGAACACCCTTCGTTGAATTATTTCGATGTTGGAGGAGGACTTGCCATCGACTACGATGGAACGATGAGCGCAACAAATTCCTCCATGGACTATAGCCTCGAAGAATATGCCCGTGACGTTGTTTCAGAAATTGGGGAGGCCTGCACACTTGCGAAAGTTCGCGATCCGATCATTATCACAGAATCGGGGCGTGCTGTCGCTTCACATCATTCAGTGTTAATTGTAGAAGTCATCGATGTCACTTCCAATGCTTATAAATTAGATTTATTGGAAGCTCCCCCTTCGCAACACGATCTCATTTTAGATCTTCTTGAAATGCAAAAACATTTGACTGACGAGAACTTTCGAGAAATCTTCCACGATGCCATGGAAGCAAAAGATCGCATACTCAATGAATTTATCTATGGGCATTTAAGTCTAAAGGAAAGAGCTTATTCCGAAAAAATCTACCGCATCCTGCTCTGCCAAATTAGAACACTTCTAAATGCATCAAACGAAGCTTCGGAAGAAATGGCGTTTTTAGATAAATACCTACGTGAAACCTATTTTTGTAATTTTTCCGTATTTCAATCCTTACCGGATTCATGGGCCATCCAACAAATATTTCCTATCATGCCCATCCATCGTTTAAATGAAGCTGCGACTCATCAAGCTGTTTTAGCCGATATTAGTTGCGATAGTGATGGGAAAATCGATGCGTTTGCCGGAGCCAAGCATCCGGAAAGCTATTTGATGCTTCATGAATATACCACTGAGCCTTATTATCTCGGTATCTTCCTAGTGGGAGCCTACCAGGAGATTCTAGGAGGCCTGCACAATTTATTTGGAGATACAAATGTCGTGCACGTTGAGCTAGATGAAAATGGAGAGTGGAAAATATTAAGACAGGTTGAAGGAGATACCATTGAGGAAGTGCTCAATTATGTGCAGTATCGCCCAGATCAACTGAGAGAAAGACTGGAAGAGCTCATTGAAAGTTCTCTAGAAATAGGTCTCCTTTCTCCCTTGGAGTCTGCTCAACTTAAACGCAAATTTAAACAAGCCCTAGAAAGCTATACCTATTTGGTGGTCTAATGAAAGAAATCATCCATGGACAAGGTCATGGGGTGGCCGGCAGATTTGCAGGTTTAGAAGCCCCGTATGGGCTCGAAAGCTCTGCAAAAATAGTTCTTCTTCCAGTCCCCTTCGATAAAACAACAACTTATCAAAAAGGCTCTAATTTAGGACCCGAAGCCATCATCGAAGCCTCCCGTCATCTTGAACTCTATGACATTGAAACTGATTCTCAAGTCTATTTAGAAGGGATCTATACCGCCTCACCCGTTAAGGCCAACGATTCAAAAGAAATGCTCGATTCTACCTACTCAAGGACAAAACAACTGATAGAACAAGGCAAATTTGTCGTGACAGTCGGAGGAGAGCATTCGATTTCCTATGCTCCTATTCGTGCGCACGCTGATCATTTTCAAAAAATATCGGTCTTGCAATTGGATGCTCACGCCGATTTACAACCTACGTACGAAAATAACCCCTGGAGCCATGCCTGTGTAATGGCCAGAGTGAAAGAACTTCCTAATGTGACCAAGAGGGTTGCAGTAGGTATTCGTAGCATGGCCATTGAAGAAATGGAAAATTTCGAAAAAGACAATACCTTTCTAGCCCATACACTTGAAGCCAATGATGATTGGATGGACGCTGTCGTAGATAAGCTCACAAATCTCGTCTACATCACTTTTGATTTAGATGCTTTTGATTCTTCCCTGATGCCATCGACAGGCACGCCTGAACCTGGAGGAATGCAATGGAACCAAACTTTTAGGCTGCTTAAGAAAGTCGCGCAGAAGAAAACAATCGTGGGCTTTGATGTCGTCGAGCTATGCCCCATCCCCTCAATCAAGGCCCCAGACTACTTAGCAGCCAAGCTTATCTATAAGTTATTGACCTATGTATTCGCTTATTCAACCCAAAGAGGCAAATGATGAAAATCCGTACGTTTATGCAAAATCATTTCAAACATTTCAATGCGGCTGTCTGTGTAGATGCTTCTGAAGCATGGATTAGGCATCTCGATGGCAAAGGGAAGATGTTGTTGACCCTTGCCGGGGCCATGAGCACTGCAGAATTGGGGATTTCGTTAGCTGAAATGATTCGACAAGACAAAGTCCATGCCATATGCTGCACAGGAGCCAATCTTGAAGAGGATATTTTTAATCTTATTGCCCATAAACACTATAAGCGTGTCCCCCACTACCGCTCTTTAAGCAAAGAAGATGAGCTGCAATTGTTAAATGAGGGGATGAATCGCGTCACCGACACCTGCATTCCAGAAGAAACTGCCATCCGACGCATTGAAAAGGAAGTTTTTAGCTTGTGGAAAGAGGCTGATACAAAGGGGAAAAGTTATTTTCCGCATGAAATCATGTATCAATTGCTCGACCTTCCTTCGATTCAAAACTCTTTTGAAATTGATCCCAAGAACTCTTGGATGATTGCAGCCAAAGAGAAAAATTTACCGATTGTCACTCCCGGCTGGGAAGATTCAACTTTAGGAAACATTTTTACCGGTCACGTCATCAAAGGGAATATCAGCCGTTTTGGAGTGGTGAAAACTGGGCTGGAATACATGGCCTATTTGATTGAATGGTATAAAAAAGAATGTAGAGATCCGATAGGGTTCTTTCAAATCGGAGGAGGAATTGCCGGAGATTTTCCTATTTGCGTCGTCCCGCTCCTTCGGCAAGATTTAAATGAGCAAGTGCCCCTTTGGGCCTATTTTTGCCAAATCAGCGATTGCACGACATCCTATGGCTCCTATAGCGGTGCAGTTCCAAACGAAAAAATTACATGGTGTAAACTCTCTGTTGATACACCTAGCTTCATCATTGAATCGGATGCCTCGATTGTGGCCCCGCTAGTGTTTGGGTATGTGTTGGACTTATAATGAATGATGATACACTGCTGAATTTACCTTTAATCTTAGATGGGGAAGATAAAAGTTCCCCATTTGCCAATTCAATCAGAAAAAACTATCGTCACATTCGAAAATGGGCAAAGAGAACAATGACAAATGCCTTCAGGATTTATGATAGAGAGGTCCCAAACTATCCTTTAGCCATCGATTTCTACGCTGGAAATTATTGTATACATTACTTTTCCCCTGTGCGAGACTGCAATGATCCTCCTGTAGAACTCATTGAAGAAACAGCAAAAGTATTGAAAATGGTTCTAGGAGCTTCTCCACATGAAATCTATTGGCGGACTCGAGCCAAAAATAAAGCGACTCGACAATATGAAAAAATAGGAAATTCTAAAGATTTTTTCACTGTTTTGGAATATGGGATCAAATTCAAAGTGAATTTGCTTGATTATCTTGACACAGGACTTTTTCTCGATCATCGAGAAATGAGACATTTAGTAGCCCTACAATCGAATGGTAAGCGCATTCTCAATCTTTTCGCCTACACCTGCTCTTTCAGCGTACATGCTGCGATGGGAGGAGCACTATTCACTAAAAGTGTCGACATGTCTAATACTTACACTGAGTGGGGTAAAGCCAATTTTGCTCTCAACGACATTTCATTAAAAAATCATTCTATTGTGCGCGCTGATTGTCTGAAATTTTTAGATGAAGAAATTCATTCAAAAGAGACTTACGACATCATTATCATCGATCCTCCGACAATTTCTCGCTCAAAAAAAATGGATCAACTTTTTGATATTCAAAATGATTATATTAGTTTACTTTCAAAAAGTTTAAAATTATTATCAAAAGAGGGAACATTATTCTTTAGTACGAATTCGAAAAAATTTGTGCTTGACGAAACTTTTTTTCCGAACTGTCGGATAATCGAAATATCGGATAAAACCATTCCAATTGATTTCCGCGATGCCAAAGTTCATCGTGTCTGGAAAATTCAGTCAACACGCTCAACCCAAAAGGCCCCTAAGGCATAAGACTCGAAGGAGGAAGATTACACCCTCCTCCACATATACAATTATGGTTTTTGAATTTTTACTATTTCACCAACGGTTTCATCAAGGCCTACTGAAGCAGATAAACTTATTGGACCGTTCACGGAATTAAAATAAATCATTTCATCTTTACAGAACTCATACCCAGGAAATTTTGTATTGATATCATACTCTGGAAAATATTTACAACATCTACCAACAAATTCCTTATACAACGATTTTGTAATGATTACTGCTATTTGTATACATTGATCATGCACAACAGGCAGCGAAATGGATCCTTCATACTTTCCTGCCATTTCCCTATAATCCTTTATAAATAGTTCTGGCAAAAAATCGTTAATCGTTGCATTTGGATCTTGTTTTCTTATTTCCATTTTCATAAAATCTAATGCAACTGAACGCCACCCTTTACTTACTTTAGAAACGGACATTACATCAAACGGACTAACTTCACTTAAGCAAGGTAATAACTCATCCCTTGCAGGTTGAGCATAAACAGTTTTAGCACAAACATCAGGTTCCATATAACAACTCCTTTTATTTAAATTATTTAGACTACAGAATAATAATAGCATAAACATAAATTATTTTAAAATGAAAAAATATATTTTTTTATTACCTGATTACCAAAAGGACGACAAGGCACTCAACGTCGATCAGTGCAACTTCAGGGGATATGAAATCAGAACATTTTAAATCTGGCGCTATTTCAAGTTGACTTAGTAAAAATTTTTGGAGTGCGTGTGGCTCTGCCACCGCGCGAGAGGTCTATTGCGAAAAGTCCATTAGGATAGGTAATAATCTTTAAAAACGACTTCTCGCGCGGTGGCAGAGCCACACGCACTCCAAAAATTTTTAACAAGTCAACTTGAAATAGCGCCAGATTCCACATAATGTTCTGATTTCATTATTGTCTTGCCGGACAAAAATGAGCGGGATTGCTAACCATGCAATGTTTTGATTGAGATAGAAATGAACAATCCTATACAAATAAAGGGAATTGTCAAAACGGAGGTATTATGGAGACGCAAGCATTGGAATCTTATCTTGAACAAATGCGCGATTTAATTTTGCAAAAACAAGAAAATCTGTTAGAGGACGATTCTGTGATCAGCCGCACAATTGACGAATTTAAATCTGCCATCACAAGAAGTCACTCCGATGAAGCCTTTTTCGAAGGGGAAAAGAATTTTTACGAAGGTAATTACGAAAAAGCCTTGAAGCATTATTTAGAGGCTAAAGAATTACCTAATTTTCAGTTTTTTTGCTATAGGGCCTCCAGCTTAATTTCACAAGAAAGAGGACTACATGAAAAGGCTCTTGAATATGCCCAGAAAGCTTACAAAATAGATGCCAAAGATCCTTCTTTGAAAAAATTATACGCCACCTTACACAATTTAGAAGCCACTCAAGAAATTCATCCAACAAATAGCGAAGAAGAACATTTAAATCATATTCAAACACACGAATATTCGTTGGCAGAAAGTGTTCAAGAGCATCAAACCGGTGAGGTTGGATCTATGT
This sequence comes from uncultured Parachlamydiaceae bacterium, assembly GCA_963752155.1. Taxonomy (GTDB): domain Bacteria; phylum Chlamydiota; class Chlamydiia; order Chlamydiales; family Parachlamydiaceae; genus JACCRY01. The sequence continues at coordinate 178,622 of CAVVXH010000011.1, forward strand.
TTGCTCCACGTAAATCAAAAGAAACAAACAGAGCATTCCTAGAAAGTTTTACAGACAACAATGAACTCGAAAGGCGCATACAATACTTCCAAAATATGCAATCAGAAAAAATGCATGCCTATCTCATGGATTCCGAACGGCAAAAACTAGATTATTCAAATAATTTACTTTGCATTTTAAATGGCTGGTCTTTTAGAGATCCTAAAGAGACACTTTTATTCACCGAAGAATCGCGAAAAAGCAATGGTGGACACTACTTGCGTTGGAATGGCAAGGGAATTGCCATTAATCCAGGACCTGAATTTATGAAAAATTTTCATAATCAAGGTTTCAATATCAAAGATATCAATTTTGTAATTGTGACGCGCGGGTCTCGGGAAGCGTATGCCGATGTAAAAGCAATCTCAGAGTTAAATCAACAACTCAATAAGGCCTCTCCTGATAGGCAAATTATTCACTATTACTTGCACCAAAAAGTTTATCAACTACTAGCTTCCTCTTTAAAGCCTACATTTAAACAGGCACGCAATACAATCCATAAGCTGGAAATGTTCTTGGACTCACCAGATGTTGAAAAAATCGAACTCGATGATGGTATTACCTTACATTATTTCTTAAATGCGATGTCTGACTCCCCACATCATTTTAGAGAGACAAACGAAGAACCCTCTTTCAACAGTTCGAATTTAGGAATACGTTTTGAATTAACGAATGAAAGCAAGAAGTTGAAGATTGGATATCTTTCCGGTCTAATCTGGTCGCCTTTGCTTCTCCATCATTTAGGATATTGCGATCTTTTGCTGACCGGTTTTGGTAATACCTCATCCTCAGATTACTCTAGAATAGGGTACAACGAAGATTCATTAGGTTATTTCGGGACTGCAACTCTCTTTGAAGAATTAGCGCCTCGCCTCATGTTACTTACAGAATTTGGCGGCCGAGAAGGGGATATCCGACTTGAGATCATCAAAAAATTGCGCAATGAACTGAACACTGCTTCTTCATTGCAAAAATCAACCCTATTACCTGCCGACATAGGGATGACAATAGACCTCAACTTTCTGCAAGTGAAATGTCTGATCTCGGGAGACATCAGTAGACCCTAATCATATCAATGTTGTGGCCCAAAACGATAGCTTTGGTCGATTAAATTATCTTTCAACTCATTATTGTGCCTAAAGGAGAATAATGCAGAATTCAAAAATTTTATCTTTGTATACCGGCCCTCTCTGTTGCTGTTTTGGTGTTCTGGATGCCGGTGGAATTATTTTATATGAAGTTGGATCTCAAGATGTAGGGCTAGCTTCTGCAGGCTGGAGCTCGAGGGCTGAAGATCCCTCTACAGCCTTTACAAATCCAGCCGGAATGTCAAGACTGACCAATCGGGAAATTGAGTTCGGCGTACAACCAATCTATGAACATGTGCGTTTCTTCCTGAAGCCAGAAACTAACGTCATTGGAAAAAAAGGGAATGCCGATACATGGCTTCCTGCAGGAGGTGTGTTTTATGTAGAGCCTATAAACGACCGCTGGTAGGCAGGTTGTTCGGTAGTGGGATATTTCGGAGCTAAACTGACTTTCAACCACAACTGGGTTGGGCGTTACTATCTGACGAAAACAACACTACAAGGCTTTTCATTTGTGCCGGCAGCCTCTTGTCGACTGACAGATAAATTTTCTATCGGAGTCGGAGCGCAGGTGATGTACGGAATATTTTAGCCAGAAGTCTGCCGTTAATAATTCTCTAGATGGTCTTCCGGATGGCTCGTTAAAAATTAAAGATGATGATTTTGGATACGGAGCCATTTCGGATTATTATACGAGGTTTCTCCGACGACACGTCTTGGAATCCAGTATTTATCGGAAGTTAAGCTGCATTTCGCCTGTACACCGCATTTTTATCATATTGGGCCTACCCTAAGCAATTCAGTGGCCGGTATGGCACTTAAATCGAGTCAAGTTCTATTAGATGTTTTCGTGCCTCAATGTATCATGTTAAGTGGATATCATGAATTGACACCATGCTTAGCCATTATGGCGGATGCCGGGTGGCAGGAGTGGAGTAAGTTTCAAAAGGCTACAGTGGTATTGGGACACCTGGAAATGCAAGTTTAACTGCAATTCCAAAATACAAAAATACATGGCATTGGGCCTTGGGAGCCCGTTATTCGCATTCATGCGATCTAGCATTCACAGCCGGTTTTGCTTACGATACTTCAGCAATTAGCAGTGCAAATCGTCCTTTGGATTTTCCTGTGGGGAAACAATGGCTTTATGGCGCAGGAGCCCAGTACGCCTGGAACGATAAGATTTCAATTGGAGCCCAATATGCTTTCCAATGGCAAAGGAACCTTTCCGTGGATGTCAATAGGGGTGAACTTGCAGGACATGTTGTGGGCAAATATAAGAATGTTTCTGTTCAATTTATTAACTTAAACTTGCAGATGAAATTTTAGTGATTTTCTTCGTGCGGCATAAAATATCTATTTAAGCCCACTTTCCAAGGAATTGCTCGCACATGATCCCATTTCTTTTCATAAGGATCATTTGAGAAGCAAACGGCTTCACAGTTCGGAAAGTCTTTTGTGATTTTCCAAAATGAAGAAAGAGCCTCTTTGCTAATATTTGAAGTACTCTTAATCTCAATACATAGAAAATTCTGACCTGGACGTTCCACAATAAGGTCTATTTCGACATCATCTTTTGTTCTCAAGTAACTAAAACGATATTCATCGAAAAAATAGCTGCTTAATTTCAAACATTCTAGAATCACAAAATGCTCAAAAGCCTCCCCATAAGCTGTGTTTCCAGATGCATAGGGAATTGACAGACGCCTGCTCAGCGTACGAGTAACACCGGTGTCAAAAAAATAAAATTTAGGCTTTCCGCTAAGTCTCTTGCGAAATGAATGTTGAAATCCCTCGAGCAAAAACCCGAGCATTGTGTCTTCTAAAATAGTGTAATATTTTTCAACAGTTTTGTGGTCTACTCCAACATCCTTAGCAATATTTGAATAATTAATAATTTTACCATTCATCTGAGCAGCCACTTCTAGAAATCGTCTAAATGGATCAAGCTCTCTAATAAACTGCTCTTCCCAAATTTCTTCTTTTAAATAAGTGTGTGCGTGCATAGGTTTGAAGGTATTTTTTGCGATAAATATCCTGTTTATATTCTATCATTTTTGGCAACATTCCCCATTGTAAACGCTCTTCTAAAGGAAAATCTTCCTGTAATTCAAAAACACTTAAAGGATGAAGATGATAGACAAAAGCTCGTCCAGCAAGCATATTTGCGCCTCCTCTCTTGAGCTTACGGGCACTTGATCCTGTTAAAATAAAACGCTTGTCTGTTGATTCAATTAATTGATGTACAATATCAAGCAGTTTAGGAATTTTTTGAACTTCATCGATAATGATATGTGTCTTTTCTTTAGGCAACGCAAGCACGATATCCTTCAATTCATCGGGGTTTCGTGAAAATTTTTCTTCAAATTTAGCCTCTAAAAGATCAAATATTACACATGCGTCGTGATCAAATTGCTTTTTCACCAGAGTACTTTTACCTACGCCACGAGGTCCTAAAAGAAATAAACTATGATCTTTAGGTAGTTGTAAAAATCGTTTAATAAACATAGGGCTAGCCTCCGCCAAATTTGTACCATGATACCAAAATGTACGCCAAATTGGGAGTGATGTCAAATAAAATCTGGCCTCAATCAAAACATTGCAACAATTGATTCCATTTTCTATAATTCAGCAAAGAGGAAATCCGATGCGCAATGAATACATCCCCTATGCAAGACAATCGATCAATGACGCTGACCGCAATGCCATGAGCGAGGCCATGTGTTCAGATCTCATTACTCGAGGTCCCAGCGTAGAAAAATTCGAACGTACGTTTGCTGAGTACTGTGGAGCATCCTATGCCGTCGCTTTTAACAGTGGTTCAACCGCTCTTTTAGCTGCTTGCCACGTTGCCAAAGTCAACCCGTATGATCGATTAATCTCAACCCCAATTACATATGTTGCAACAGTTGGCTGCGGGGTGCAGTATGGGGCTACACCTGTTTTTGTCGACATCGATCCAACTTCAGCCAATATATCAATTACCCAAATCGCTAACGCTTTAGAAAAGCCTTACTCACGCGGACGTTCAATCATTATTCCTGTGCATTTTGCCGGCGTTGCAGTAGATGTTGCAGCCATCAACAACCTACTTAAAGATCCGGATGCAGTCATTATCGAAGACGCTTCTCATGCCCTTGGATCGCTCTATGCAGATGGGACCAGGGTTGGATGCTGTGGATCTAGCCAGATGACCATTTTTAGCCTTCACCCTGCCAAAACCATTACTACCGGTGAAGGTGGAATGGTCACAACCAACGACGCACAGCTCTGTCACAACCTACAGCGCTTTCGGAATAACGGGATCGAGCGTTTTTCTCCGTATTTGGAAGAAAAGGGATATCCTGGCTACTATGAAGTCCAAGAGTTAACCAATAATACCAATTTTACAACATTTCAAGCAGCCTTAGGTTTAAGCCAGATGGAACGGCTTGACGCATTTATAGATAAAAGACGCAAACTTGTTTCTAGCTATCGAACTCTTCTACATGGAATTCCACACATTACGCTCATGAGTGATCAAGAAGATTTTCGTACGGCCTATCATCTTTTTGTCGTTCAAATTGACTTTCAAGCATACAATACAACTCGTGAAAAAGTGATGACAGCCTTACATAACGAAGGAATTGGCACACAGGTTCACTATATCCCCGTATACCGTCATCCATACTTCCGAAGAACATGCGGGGATCTAACCTCCTACTTTCCACACGCAGAAAATTACTATTCTCAAGCGCTCTCCCTACCTCTCTATTTTGACTTAACTTTTGATCAAGTCAAAAAGGTGGTAAGAACTCTTCTAAAAATACTTAAAATTAAGATTTAACAAGTATTATCGTTTTCGATAACAAATATTTCGTGCTTTCCCTAGTCGTTCTATTTTTTTTTCATCTATTAAACTATTAAGCCATCGTTGAGCTGTAGCTCGAGAGACAGAACATTCATTCATTACATCATGAATGGTAATTTCATTTTTTGAATCAAACAGCTTCAAAATACACGTGTCTTGCACTTCAAAGATTTTCTTTTGTAGAACTGGACGTGGTAAAATACATTTAACAAAATTTTCTCCCTCTATCACTTGAGGCATTTTAAGTCCCCAATTTTCATAACTTTGAAAAATCTGGATAAAACCAGTCCCCATCTTTTCAACAAGCCCAACTTCACGAAATACTTTACAAATTGCTGGATTGCGAAGGTAGGTTATTCCTTTTAACAATTGATCTGACTTAATGGGACCCATAAAATTGCCCGGACTAAAAAATTCCAATCTATCATCGTAAATGAAAATTTTTGAAGGTGCTGAAATATGATAATTCCTGTGAACGAGCATATTAAGTAATACTTCACGAAAAGCCACTTCAGGAATTTCTAGCTTTTCTTCTCTAACCATCCCTCGTATAGTAAAAGAATGAAAAAGACGACTTAAGATGAAATGGTGTGCTTGATGAAATTGATTGAGAATCGTGCCCACACAGTCCATTGACGCAATTGCCTCATATTGCCTCACATTTTAATATAAATGAGGCAATTCAAGCAAATATGTAACTATATACAGCAATTCTCTCATTTTTTGGGTGTGATTACAAGTTGTACACAGGAAAATTAAAATTTGGCATAAAGGATTAGCATACTTCATTCATGTTAATCAGAATGATGAGCTACAATTCCTTAACTATAGCTCCTCACTCGTTAGAAAAAGTTCTCGAAACGCCAATAATCCACATGTTATGAAAAAAAAGTAAAAATAAGAAGGAATAGGTCCATAAAAAACGAGTACAAGTAAAATAAAAAATTGCAATGTGGTTGTAATTTTTCCCCACCAAATAGCCCTCACACGATAGTTTACTATCCGTTGACAAATCGTTAAATAAATTCCAAACAACAAAACAGCAAAATCACGTCCAATAAATGCCGCAGCTTGCCACAATTGTAAGCGTTGCTCTTGAAATAAAACGACTAACGCAACAAGAACAAAAAGCTTATCTGTAAGCGGATCCAACCAAGTTCCCACACGAGAAATTTGCTGGAATTTCCTTGCCAAATATCCATCTAAACCATCTGTAAGCATAGCTAAAATTATCGCTACACCTCGGTAAATTACATTGTCCTGAAAAAACAGAAGTGCCAATGGCACGCGCATTAAAGATAATAAATTAGGAAAAGTAAACATTCTATGCCTTAAGAAATCTAAATAGATGTCTACGCATGGTATAAACTCCTAAGCCAATAACGAGCAATACTATACACACAAGAAAAACTTCTTGGTACACTTTAAAAACATTGACGATCATTTGAAAATTTTCACCAAACAGATGTCCCAAATAAAATAACGTCAAACTTGCCAACAAACACGCTCCAACATCCCGCAAAAGAAATAACTTAAAAGGCATTTTGGTTAATCCCGAAGTCATAAAAAGTGTATTACGTACCCCACATGGAACAAATCTCCCTATTATGAATGCAAAAATACCAAATTTTTCAATATAGTTGCCAAATTTTTCTAAGCGTTGGGGTGTAATAATACTTTTAAACCATTTGAGGGTAAGTAATTTAGGACCGAGTAATCGCCCTATCCAATAGGCTTCCCAAGCAGAAACCCAACATCCAACAAAAACCCAAACATAGAGATGAAAAATAAAATCCATTCCATATCCACATATTCCTCCAACTGCCCCTGACATTAAAAGAATCAACTCTTCACTAATAGGAATATTAATTCCCGACAGCAACAGCAGTCCAAAAAAAATGTAATGTGCATAAGGTGCATGTTCACAAACAAAAAGTAAAAGGGATTCTATCGCTGTCCTCCTTCATAGCCAGCCAATGGGCTATTTGAAATCGTCTCTACACAAGTAGTTGGATAGGCTAACTCAGCTTTATATTTATTTAAGATCTCTATGATCTCAAAAAGAAGGGCTTCTTTAATACGATTAAATCCCTCCGTCGAGGTCTCAAAAGTATAGGCTGTAAACACAATATTCAATGAGTAGGCTCCAAAAGCTGAGAAAAACGCGTTATTAGACATTTCTTGATCGATCTCTCGATTGCGCACTAATATTTGATTGATGTCATCAATGATCCCTTTAAGAGCTCCTACATCACGATAACGAATTCCAATCGTCTCCTTAATTTGCCTATGAGTCATCCGTGAAGGATTCACCACAACAATTTTTGCAAAAATAGAGTTCGGTACATAGAGGGGGCGCTTATCTAACGTGCGTACTTTGGTAGTATACCAACCGATTTCTTCAACATGACCCTCAATCGACTTTTCGGGTAAAAGGATCCAGTCGCCAATGGCAAAGGGGTGAGTCAGATAGATCATGAGTCCCCCAAAAAAGCTTGCAATGACTTCCTGAGAGGCAAAAGCCAAAGCTAGACCACTAATTCCTCCAAAGGCAATGAGAGTATTTAAGCTATTTCCTGTTGCCTCAAGGAGCAAAATGCCGGTAACAACAAGAATCAATACAGTCAAAATTTTATCTATCGCATCAATGCGCGATCGATCTGGAACTGTTTTATGTGCTTTATTTTTGTCCAAAGTTGCTTGAATAGTCCTGCGCTTCCAGTTAAATAAAAACCAAGCCAATGCAAGAACTCCACCGACCTTAAGGACGGTTAATAAGCTACAGTTAGAAATCTCATCCCAAAACATCGCTTACACCTTTCAACTTTGAACAGCGGCTTCAGCCATTAAGGAACTGCAATTCCGATTTTCCCACTCTTTCTTAAGGTGAGCCATTTTTTTGTTTGAAATGCCACCCAAAAACTCGATTGCATGCAACAGTCTTACGCGCGTACGATCTTTACCTAGTAGGGTCACAGAATCAAACAAAGGTGGCCCCTGCAACTTACCCATTAAGCTTGCAAATAATAAAGGCATAATTCCTTTTTTATGATTCACGGCAAAGACCTCGGCCACTTCCCTAGAAGCTTGGTACATCCCTGAACCTTCCCAGTTTTCTTGTTCGTCGAGATGCCAAATGATCGCTTGTAAAATAAAACTCGATTGTTCAAACGTTTGTCCTTTAATGGTAAAAAGGGGATGCGTATATTTTAATTGGTTAATAAAGAAAAAGTCACAGAGCTCCATGAAATCGCCAAATGTCTTAATGCGGGTATGACAAAGCGGCATTAGACGCTGCATGAACTCGTCATTAAAGCTCCATTCTTTTAGACGTCCCCAAAGATTTTCTTGAGGGATATTATTGATTAAATATTGTTGGTTGATCCAATCAAGCTTTTGGACGTCAAAAACAGCTCCGGAGATTCCAATACGTTTATAATCAAATTCCTTAACTAGCTGTTCTAGTGGATAAATTTCCCGATCGCCCCCAATACTATAACCCATCAGAGACAGAAAATTTAAAAACGCCTCTGGGAGGTATCCACTGTCCCGATAGAAGAATATCGATGTAGGGTTTTTCCTTTTAGATAACTTTTTACCGTCTTTTCCAAGCAATAATGGCATATGCATGATCTGTGGAGGAGTCCAACCAAATGCTTCATAGAGATAGATATGCTTTGGAGTAGAAGTCATCCACTCATCGCCACGAATAATGTGAGAAATTTCCATGAGGTGATCATCGACGACATTTGCTAAATGGTAAGTGGGAAATCCATCAGATTTTAACAATATTTGATCATCGACATCGGCCCAAGGACATGTGATCTTCCCCTTGATGAGATCCTCATAGGTGCATTCTCCTGTTAGAGGCATCTTTATGCGAATGACGTAGGGTAAACCGGCAGCTTCTTTTTGACTGATCTCTTCAGGGCTTAAGTTGCGGCATCGTCGATCATATCCCTGACGTCCTCCTCCACGTGCTGCTGCTAATTCGCGCATCTCATGCAGGTCCTGCGGAGTGCAGAAACATTTGTATGCTTTGCCTTGCTCAAGTAATTCAAAAGCGTATTTTTTGTAGATATCGAACCTCTCCGATTGGCGATAGGGACCATACGGCCCTCCAATATCAGGTCCTTCATCCCACCGTATATCGCACCAATGCAAAGCCTCGTAAATATTTTTCTCGTATTCAGGACGGCTGCGCGTTTGGTCGGTGTCTTCTATACGCAAAATAAATTTCCCCCCGTGGTGAAGGGCAAAAACCATATTAAAAAGTGCCATGTAAGCAGTACCTACATGAGGATCTCCTGTTGGAGAAGGAGCAATTCGAACGCGTACAGTCATAGTTTGCCTCTAGGTATCGTTAACGTTGGTTTGTCTATTTTTTGATTTTCGAGCGTCTTAATTTGATGTTCGAGCATCAGATAGAGTAAATCCTTAAGAATATTTTTTGTTTCGATTAACTGCATATCCCCCCTACCGGCAGCATTTTCAATGGTTTCATCTGGAGGTTCAATCGCTTTAGAGTTTTCATTTTCAAGCTCTTTTTCTTTAAGTTCCTTAATGAATTCTTGATAGGGTTTGTTTTTTTCTAGCCGTATTTTAGAATTGATCACTAGTTCGGGTAAATAACGATCATAAATCGACAATTTTGGCTGCAGATTAAATTTGTATAAGAGCCGGACACTATTGCGTTGAACAACGGGGATATCTGAAAGATCATCATCAAAACTGTTAGGGATCGAATCATTTTCAAGAGGAAATTTACTGAATTTTTCACCTATTTCTAGCTCCGATAAAGGACCTTGGACAACGATATCACTGTGAACTCCGGTTAACTGCGGAGTCTTACCTGAAACAGTATAATAGCGTCCGCGTGTGACTTTATACTCCCCTTGTGGATTTGTTAGACCGTTATTAGCTGAATTTAGGGTAAATGTTTGAAAAGATCCTTTGCCATAAGTATGATCATCTCCGACGATCAGTGCGCGACCATAATCTTGAAGTGTTCCTGCAACAATTTCTGAAGCTGAGGCACTTGCACGATTGACTAAAACAATCAAAGGTCCATCCCAAGCAACTTCTTCATCAAGATGGCGAAGATGCTGGACGTTTCCATTTTCATCTTTAATGGAAACAACTACCCCTTTAGAAATAAACAATCCAGCGACAGCTACAGCCTGGGAGAGCAGGCCACCGGAATTATAACGTAAATCAAGAATTAACCCTTTCAAAGGACGTTCTTTTTTCATTTCTTCAATCGGCTTTGCCAAGTCTGTCCCTGAAGCACTTTCTGGATCTTGATAAAAGGAGAACAAGCGCAAATAGCCAATGGCTCCATCACCGAAAGGTTCCAGTACTGACTCATAGCGTGTTTCTTTAAGAACAACTTCATGACGAATAATTTTAATATTGAGAGTTTCCTCTTTTTTTTCCCCATCACTATCGTTTTCTCTAACGACAGTTAACACGACTGGCGTGTTCTCCTCACCTCGGATCAATTCGACTGCGTCAATAATATCGAGGCCAACGACGGGTTCACCATTGACGGCAATGATCCGATCTTTGACTTTAAGCTCTTTGCTGTTCCACGCCGGCCCACCTTCAATGATTTTCACGATGGTAAATCCATTCACATCATCTCGCAATTGAGCTCCGATGCCAAACAAGCGTTGTTGAACATTAATCATAAACTGAGCGGCTTCATCGGGAGTGAAATACGAGGTATGAGCATCGAGAGAAGAAGCGGTCGCCTTGAGGATATTTGCTAACATTTGTCGATTTCGGCGACTGGGATCTTTATCCTGCATTTCTTCTTCAAACAAAGCTTGCCGCTTAGCGATCCTCTTAAATGCCTTTTCTTTATTTTCTTCAGAAAGTTTTGAGGCTGCTTCAAGTTGCAAAGATTTAATACGTTCAAGACGCGTCACCAATTCAGGTTCTGTCTTTACCCATTGCATATTTTTAAATTCTTGAGGTTTAACATGTTTGGGTAAATTTGCCATATCCACTTGTTTTTCGAGGCGATGCCTTCGTTGGATCGCATTAACTAACACTTGTTGAATTTGTTCAAAAGCAGCATAGTTGCCTTTTTCAAACTGTGTTAAAATTTCATTTGTCGTGGATTCTGACGGGTTAGTCCATTTTTGAATATCTGAATCAAGAAAATACGTTTTAGTCACATCGAGTTCTTCTAGATAGCTAACTAAGATACGTTTAATGAGTTCTGGGGTTAATTTTTTGTGAGTCGCATGGCTTTGCATGATCTCATGAATCATATGGTTAGTTTGCGCGGGTGTGATTTCCGGAGCCTTGCTAAAAGCAAAAATAGGCAAACAAAATGCCAGCATAAATATTACACATTTTTTTATACTCATTTATCTATGCTCCCTATTTTGAACTTCGATCTATTGTTATAAGACTGTAAAAAATGAGGTCTTAAATGCAACAGCCTCTTTTCTGATTATACACCTAAATAGCCGAATGTTCCACAAAAATCAGCAATTATCGTTATTTTTTTAAAGGACAACAAGGACGGCAAGGACAGTAAGGACGACAGCGCAAACAATAGTCCTTGTTGTCCTTGCTGTCCTTGTTGTCCTTGTTGTCCTTGCAAAAAATTCATTGACCAACTTGGCATAGTCCATTACAAATAAAAAAAAATCAAGGAATACAATGCTAAGCAATCCTCACGACCAAATCGTCATCGAAGCTATTCATCAACTCATCGACTCGTGCAGTGAAAATACCACCGATTTTGCTAAAGATCTTATTACACAAATGATCCAAAACAACCTAAAACTGCTCAAAGAAAACCACGATATAGGACAACTCAAGTTGATTGCACGTTCAATGAAAGAAATGCGCTACGCTTATCGCATCTTTAATCAATATAAAGAAAAACGATGCATTAGCATTTTTGGCTCAGCTCGCACACCAGAAATTCATCCTGACTACATTGCTGCACAAAATTTTAGCGCCGGAATGGCCGCACTAGGGTGGATGTGCATCACCGGAGCAGCAAACGGAATCATGAAAGCCGGTTTAGAAGGCTCTGAAAAAGAATCCTGTTTTGGCTTGTCCATCCGCCTTCCATTTGAAATACCAACCAATTCAATGATCGCCGGCGACGCAAAGTTAATCAGTTTTCGTTATTTTTTTACACGCAAACTCATGTTCACAAGCCACTCAGATGCCTTTGCAGCTTTTCCTGGAGGATTCGGAACACTGGATGAACTTTTTGAAATGCTTACTTTACAACAAACAGGGAGAGCCTCTATAGTACCTATAGTCCTTGTTGAAGGGAAAGAAGGAAATTACTGGAAACATTGGGAAATGTATCTTGAACAGCAACTTACAAAAAATGGATGGATTTCTCCTGACGACAAAAACTTTTATTACCTTGCTCAGTCCCCAGAAGACGCTGTCAATCACATCCAAAAATTTTACAATCACTATCATTCAAGCCGTTATGTCAAAGATATTCTCGTCATACGACTCAAAAAAACATTAAATGATCGGCAGTTAGGCGCGCTCAATCTAAAATATAAATCCCTAGTAGCTTCAGGCGAAATGGCCATGAGCTCTCCGTTTTCCGAAGAAACAGACCATCTCACACTTCCACGACTAGTCTTTCATCATACGCATCGAGATTTTGGACTCCTACGCGCCTTAATTAATGACATTAATAATTTTTAGCCTGTTACTTCATTAGTATTCTTTTTATTTAAATAGGCTTCATAATATTCTTTTACATCATTTTCATGCATGACCCAAGCAGCGCCTTTACGATGAGCTTTTAGCAAACCGGAACGCGTTGCATAATAAATTTTTTGAGGTGGTACACGTAACATTGCAGCCACTTGATTAACAGAAAAGAAACCTTTTTTATTATCAAATACAAGTTCTCCATCAAAAGTAGATCTTGTTCGCGAATATTTTTGCTCACGATAATCTTCTAGATCATCCAAATGAATTTCCCATCGAGTCGTATCTTTTCTTGCTTTTAACTTATTCATCTTAATAGCAACATAAATAGCCTGACGAGTAACATTATTAATACGAGCTGCCTCAGTAATAGAGACTAACTTTTTCTCTTCATTAGCAACTTCTTTTTCCTGATTCATAGACATTTATAACCTCCACAGTTTTAGTCTAAAATGATAGGACCTACTATCGATCTTTTCATATGATTTTACATCAAAATTTTTGCATCGTTTGACATCTCTTGCAAAGGAAGAAAACACGTCTACACTCATGCATGCCATGTTTTCTTCGTCTGCCAACTATGTCAAAATCTGCTAGAATTTTGATATGAAGTCAAGTGAAAAGATTGATAAGCCCCGATTAAAAGCCTAACCTCACCGAGATTTAATTTTAGCTGTGAACTAAAATTAGCTATCCTGCCAGCGGCAAGTGTTGTCAATTAAAGTGATCTTTATATCAACTTCAAGTTCCCATTATAGCATAAAAAAAGAATTACATACAAGAGGTTCTTTTAATTTTTTTTCACTTTTTTTCATTTTCTTTAATTCTGTCTCGGATAAGCAAAAAAAAAAGCTAGAAAGGAAATCAAAGTTCATGTTATAGGTATACCAGTCGGTCTGGATCTATGGCCGCGACTGGTATAATCCCCTTAGAGGAGATAGATGTTATGTCAGAGCAGCTTTCAAAAATACCGGTTTTCATACTTTGCGGAGGTCTAGGAACTCGCATCAAAGAAGAAACTGAATTTAGACCAAAACCAATGGTTCCGATTGGTCATTACCCCATCTTGTGGCATGTGATGCATATTTACCGACGGCATGGGTTTCGACGTTTCATTCTCTGTACCGGATTCAAATCAGAAGTCATAAAATCCTATTTTTTAAATTACGCTTCGATGAACAGTGACTTTACTGTAGACCTTAAGTCCAATCACCTAGAAGTTCATTCCATTGACCATAATGAAGATTGGGAAGTCACCGTAGCCTATACCGGTGAGCACACCATGACTGGCGGTCGCATTGCTATAGCCGCTCAAAAATACCTAGGAGATGCCCCCCATGCTGCAATTACATACGGTGATGGGCTTGCGAATGTCGATCTTAAAAAAGAATTCGCTTTTCACTTAGAGCATGGTAGGATAGGCACGGTCTTAGGAGTCAATCCCCCTTCTCGTTTTGGAGAACTCAATCTTGAAGGAAATCGTGTCGTCGATTTTGCTGAAAAACCTGAGTTCAAAAACAATTGGGTAAATGGGGGGTTTTTCTTTTTCAAACGGGAGTTTTTTTCTCGCTATTTACCGATAAATGCTGAACAATTAGTTTTAGAAAAAGCTCCTCTAGTAGCACTTGCTAAAGACAATGAACTTGAAATGTTCAAACATTCCGGCTTCTGGGCTTGTATGGATACACAAAGAGATCGCGACACTTTAACCGAATTATGGAATAGCGGCAAAGCTCCTTGGGCGCCCAATTTCACCACTTCAGCTGTAGAAATCTCCTTACCCCATTCGGTTTTGCAATGATGAATCTTGGAAGACACTACCACAACAAGACTGTTTTTATCACCGGCCACACAGGGTTTAAGGGCACATGGCTAGCCATGATGCTTTCTCAACTCGGGGCCAAGGTCATTGGGTATGCATTGCCTCCTGCTACAGATCCCAATCTTTTTGAATTGAGTGGATTGGCTGAGGAGGTCGTTCATCTTGAAGGCGACATCCGCGACTATCCAAACCTTAAAAAAGCCATTTCTACCTATCAACCAGAGATTGTTTTCCATCTAGCAGCTCAAGCGATTGTTCTGGACAGCTATACAAATCCCAAAGAAACGTTTGATGTCAATGCCGGCGGTACCGTAAATGTCCTTGAAGCTTTACGAGGTTCAACCACGCAAGCTTGCATCATCGTCACAACCGATAAGTGTTATGAAAACAATCATTGGCCTTGGGGATACCGAGAAAATGACTCGCTAGGAGGGAAAGATCCTTACAGCGCTAGTAAAAGCATGGCAGAGCTTGCCACAATGGCCTACAGAAGTTCGTTTTTTACCTCTAAGGGTGCACCTCTCGTGGCCTCTGTACGTGCAGGTAACATTATCGGGGGCGGAGATTTTTCTCCTTTTCGCATCATACCCGATTGCATCAATGCTCTAGTCAATGAACAACTCATCGAAGTGCGCAATCCACACAGTGCAAGGCCTTGGCTTTATGTGCTGGACGCCTTAACAGGCTATCTTGAGCTTGGTAATGCGCTTCTTCAAGGCGATAGCGCAAAAGCTGAAAGCTGGAATTTTGGGCCTTATGAAAATCGAGCTGTCACAGTACAGGAACTCGTTGAAGAAACGATAGCTCTTTGGGGCACAGGAAACTGGAAAGATGTTTCTCAGGCTACTCAACATAAAGAAATGCCGCTTTTACGCTTAAATTGGGACAAAGCAGCGAATTTACTAGGATGGTCTCCTCACTTTACTTGGCGACAAGCATTAGGCGAAACGATCGAATGGTATCGAGCTCATCAACAAGGCAAAGAGATCCGCGCTCTTTGCAATCAATACATTGAAAATCACCCGAGAATAGTCGCATGAAATTTACTCCATTACTCCTTGAAGGTGCTTATTTAATTGATGTGGAAGAATTAAAAGATGAACGGGGATTTTTTGCTCGTGTTTTCTGCCAAAAAGACTTTTCCGCTCATGGTTTAGAATCAACGTTCGTACAAGCTAACAATTCTTTAAGTCGACACAAAGGGACTTTACGGGGATTGCACTATCAACTTCCACCAATGCAAGAAACAAAGCTAGTGCGGTGCATTCAAGGCTCTTGCTATGACGTGATCCTAGACCTGCGAAAAGAATCTAAAACGTTTGGCAAGTCTTTCGGAGCATTGCTATCTTCTGAAAATCGCACCATGATGTATGTTCCTAAAGGTTTTGCGCACGGTTTTTTAACCCTCACGGACAACACTGAACTTATCTATTTTGTTTCTGAACATTATTCTCCCCCA
The DNA here is from genome assembly GCA_963752155.1 of uncultured Parachlamydiaceae bacterium. GTDB lineage: Bacteria > Chlamydiota > Chlamydiia > Chlamydiales > Parachlamydiaceae > JACCRY01. The sequence continues at coordinate 194,587 of CAVVXH010000011.1, forward strand.
TTGGAAAGGGGAATTCGCTGGAATGACCCTTTTTTTGGGATTCAATGGCCTGAAGAACCGATCCTCCTTTCAGAACGAGATCGGGTGCACCCCGATTATTCACTCAAGATGGAGTCATGACACATGAAAATTTTATTCACAGGTCCAAGCTCCTTTTCAGGGATGTGGTTTATCGAAGAACTCGCCAGACGGGGCCATACCGTCATTGCCATGTACAACACAAAACATGAAGAATATCAAGGAGTTCGTCTTTCGCGTGTAGAGCATGCAAAATCTAGCTGTAATCAAATTTTCAGTTGTTATTTCGGCTCTCAGACTTGCCTCGATGCCATTGAAATGTTTGGACCTATCGACCTTTTTTGCCACCACACAGCAGATGTATCTGCTTACAAAAGCCCCGACTTTGACTATGTCTATGCATTAAGAGCCAACACTTTGAACATCAAAAAAGTTTTGGAAAAATTGAAAGAACACAAATGTAATAAATTTCTTTACACAGGTTCTGTTTTTGAACCACAAGAGGGTTTAAGTAGCGATCAGCCTCGAGCTGTTTCCCCCTATGGGTTATCTAAAGGTCTGACAAGCGAGGTCTTGAAATATTATACACTCTTTTATGGGTTAAAATTGGGAAAATTTGTCGTTCCCAATCCCTTTGGGCCTTATGAGGAGGGAAGATTTACTTCATATCTTGCCAAGACTTGGTTGCAAAAAGGTAAACCTACGATCGACTTTCCCCTCTATGTTCGTGACAATATCCCTATCTCCTTGCTAGCAAAATCTTACGCTGATTTCGCGGAATCATTAACAGAACAACCCGGCTTTTCTAAACTTAATCCCAGCTACTGCCCAGAAACCCAAGTTTCATTTGTAGCGCGTTTTTCTAGAGAAATGGGGAGTCGTTGGAATCTTCCTTGTGACTATGAAGTGAAAAATCAACTCACCTTTCCGGAACCTCGAGTGCGCATTAATTCCGATTTGATAGATCCTACCATTTATAATTGGAATGAAACTTTAGCTTGGGATGAATTAGCTAGTTTCTATCGGAATACAAACCCTTAATTAATAGGTGCGGCGATGATAAATACTTCTCAAGAACTAACAATTGGCGTTGCCGTCATCACCCATGCAGCTCGTTACCATCTCCCTCGTTGCTTGCCACCCTTCTTAAACTCCCCTCTTAAACCTCGTGTACTGGTGATTAACTCATCCTCACATGATGGTACCGTCGAAACTGCAGAAGACCTGGGGGCTGAAACAGTGGTGATTCCTCGCCAAGCATTTAATCATGGGAGCACCCGAGAATTCGCAAGAAAGCATCTTGGGACAGATATCGTTGTTATGGTCACTCCAGATGCGTATGCAGCTCACGATGATTTACTTGAAAAGCTTATCGCTCCTATTAAAGAAGGGAAGTGCTCTGTTGCGTATGCTAGGCAAATTCCGCATACCGGGGCAGATTTCTTTGAATCCTTTTCACGCGACTTTAATTATCCTAAAGAAAGTCATATTAGAAGTTTAAATGACGCCGACAAGTACGGAGTCTACACTTTTTTCTGCTCAAATTCTTGTGCCGCTTATTTAAACTGGGCATTGGATGAAATCGGGGGCTTTGAATCTGTGCTATTGGGTGAGGACACTGTTGCCGTAGCGCGCTTACTTCATCGTGGGCATAGTATTGCGTATGTTGCGGAAGCTAAAATCCATCATTCACACCGCTATTCACTTATTCAGGAATTTAAGCGTAGTTTCGATATTGGACTTGCGCGTAAAGAATACCGCCATCTCATAGCCCTAGGGGGCAAAGATAGCAATCGAGGGCTTGCTTATACAAAAGAACTTTGCTCCCACTTATGGGAAAATAACCGAGCTCTTCTCCCCTATGCTGCGCTACAAACAACCTTCAAATGGCTTGGCTACCAGTGCGGAAAATATTGTGTCAAGGCTCCTCTTTGGATAAAAAGGACCTTGAGCAGCCAAGATTTTTACTGGGCTTAAGAACTCTGAGCAGATTGGGCAAGTTCTTGTTTTGCAGTCCCTAAAAGGATGTCTATGGATTCTTTCACGAGCTGTTCCTTATAATTCGCATATACAGGCAACATCACAGCTAGGTAAAAAGTAATTCCACCCCCAATAATATCGTCGCGATCACTAAAAACACCCAAAGCGACTGAAGTAGCTACAGAAAGAGATCCGAAGACTATAGTTGCAATAAAATTTGTCAAGACAGCACTTGAGGGGTTCCATTGACCCTGTTTAGCACAGTTATCAATTGAATTGGTAACGGTAGACATTACATAGGTGTTAATAGCTCCCATCACAGTGGCTGTCACAACTGGTCTTTTGTTCCAAGCAGCTATTATTCCCATGGATAAGGCATTGTATGCTGACTTTCCAACTAAAGGCCTCTTTAAAATGGGGGAGAAGAGCTCTTTAAAAGGACTAAGTTCAAATAGAGGCATTAGAGCGGATGTTCCAAAACTAAATCCTATCAAAACGATTGGTAAAGGCCCACTGATAACACCCAAAGCAACCGAAGCAGCAATAAAAGTAGCTCCATAGGCTCCGGTTGTCATCGCTGTAATAATAGCAACATTAACGGGTTTCCATTGATATTTTTTAGCATAATGATCAATTAACATCTGAAAGATAGGCATTGCACAGGCGTTGACAGCAGACACTACGCCGGATGCGATGACAGGCCTTTTGGCAATAACACCGATCACTCCCCCCATACAGCCACCACATACAGCACTTTGAGCTAAAGACCTCCACTTACTTGGTGTATTTTCAGTATTTTCAGTTTTTTCTAGAAAAGACATAAATTTTTCCTCAATATATTTAAAAAGCCATATTTGGCAATTTCGTTATTAAAACAAATTAACTATGCCATAAATAAAAAGATATTGCAAGTAAAAATAAAGGACAACAAGGACGGCAAGGACAACAAAGATGTAAAACACATAATGTATAATTTTGAAAAAATTTATTGAAAAAATTATTTTTTACTTGCCATTTGTTGTCCTTGCTTGTAGTCCTTGTTGTCCTTGTCGTCCTTGCTTACCACAAAAATTTACGCAACCCTGCAACTCTCTCTTGACTGATGATCTATTTCACGGTAAAGTGTGAAATTCTATTTACTATCCAATTCGAGGGGTTAACAGTGAAAAAAATATTGAGTTCTTTTATCTGCTTATGTGCTTTCAGTCTTAATCAGGGGGCAATTTTTGCTGACGATGATATCGATATCTCCACTCAAGATTTCGGTGCTGAAAAAATGGAAAGCGCTGCTGAAGAAAAAGGGTCCCCTGTTAGAATCTCTACACATGGTGATTGGATCCAACGCAGTAAAATCAACAGAAGACATCACCACAACGAACATGTGAAGTTTTTCACAGCCACAGTCCAAGCTGAAGGGGTTGTTTACTATAACCCTTGCCATTCAGAGGGGATTGGACTTGGTGTAGGGTATATTCGCTCTTATTTCGAATGGAAGCAAAATCCACGCTTCAAAACTAGAAATTTAGACCAAGTCGCCTTTACCATTTCAGGATTTTCAGAACGTTTAAAAGATTGGAATTGGCACGGACAACTCACAGCCAACTGGGAACCCAGATATCACGAATTATGGCGCTATACAAACTATGACATCATTTTATGGGGACGCTATGCCTACCAAGAACACGTTAATCTCCACTTTGGATTCATCGCTCTAACAGGGATGAAAATCGATCACATCTACCCAATTATAGGTTTTGATTGGTCATTTGCTAATCGATGGAAGTTAAACTTAATCTTCCCTTTAAATATCTCCCTTATCTATGGAATCTCCCCTTCTCTATCAGCCTCTTTAGCAGCTCGCGTCTGGGATATTCGCTATCGTTTCGGTAAGGATCAGCCTAAAGCCAGATCTTTGTTGGAATATCGCAATCAAGGGGTAGAGTTGGGAATCAATTATTCCAAAGGGCGTATTGCAGCAAATATTCATGCAGGTATAACTCTTGGAGGACAATTTAGAACTTTTAATAGCGATTCTAAAAGCAAACATCATTTTAATATGAATTCTGCCGCTTACGCTGGTGGAGAAGCAGTTTTTAAATTTTAATGAATACCAACGATTTAAATAACCTTCTTATTTTAATCAAAGAGGCAAGCGTTAAGTTCGATGCGGCTCGTCGCGAATTGAGTAAAGTCATCGTAGGGCAGCAAGAAATGGTTGAAAGCTTGCTTCTGGCGCTCCTTGCCGATGGTCACCTTCTTCTCGAAGGACTTCCTGGCTTGGCAAAAACCCTTGCTGTGACGACATTAGCCAAAGTCTTACAATGTGATTTTAAACGTGTGCAGTTTACTCCCGATTTGCTCCCTGGAGACCTCATTGGCACAACAATTTACAATCCCAAGGAAGGGACCTTTAGTATCAATAAAGGACCTGTTTTTACCGACATTCTCCTTGCAGATGAAATCAATCGAGCTCCAGCCAAAGTTCAGTCTGCCCTTCTTGAAGTGATGCAAGAAAGACAAGTCTCCATTGCTGGGGAGACATTTAAGACCGGAAGCCCCTATTTTGTACTAGCAACACAAAATCCAATCGAACAAGAAGGCACGTACGTTCTACCAGAAGCGCAAACCGATCGTTTCATGTTCAAAGTTAAAGTCGACTACCCAAAATTTGAAGAAGAAAAAGAAATCTTGCAACGGATGGGGACCTTAGAAAAACTTCCCCAAGCCACACCTGTTTTAAGTGGACCTGAAATTCTTGAGACACGCAAAATTGTCGATCAGATCTATACAGATGATAAAATCATCGATTACATCTTAAAAATTGTGTTTGCCACGCGTAATCCTAAAGATTACGGAGTCGACATCGATGGGCTTTTAATGTATGGAGCTTCTCCTCGTGCCTCTCTTGCATTAAAATTTGCTGGCAAAGCTCACGCATTCTTAGCCGGACGAGCTTACGTTACACCTTATGATATTAAAGATATTGCTCATCGCATTTTGCGTCATCGTATCCGAGGATCTTATGAGGCAGAAGCCCAAGGGTTGTCATCGGATGAGATCATTGATCGAATCTTAGCAACCATTCCTACGCCATAAGCTTAAATTTCTAAGTTGCTAATATATTTTTTTTTAATTATAGAATTAAATAAGGGGCAAAAATGCCCATATTCTGAAGAAATTACAGAAAATCCATAAAAATTAGCTATTAAGGAGGGCACTATGTCACATTCTCATCATCATCACGAAGGTTGTTGTCACCATCATGAGCATGATTCTTGCGGTTCATCACACAATCATAAACAGGGTTCTTGCTGTTCATCACATGAGCATAGCTCTTGCTGTCATCAAAGTAACCATGAAAGCCATGAAGATTTTGCCCATCAACTATTACAAATTGCCGATGAGGCTTGGATGGAACTTTTAAAAGATAAAATCAAACACCACATTCTTTCTTCTTGTGGACAGCAACTTGAAAGCATTGCTTCAGTTGTAGCTGAAACCAACAAATGTCGTTGGCATCATAAAATTGCCATGCATAAAGGTAAAGAAGAGTACAAAAATAAACTTGAAAACGCTATTGGCTGTTCTTCAGGTTCTTGCAAATCTTAAACAAGACTAGCCCCAGGCAAATGAAATCAGAACATTTTAGATCTGGCGCTATTTCAAGTTGACTTGTTAAAAATTTTTTGGAGTGCGTGTGGCTCTGCCACCGCGCGAGAGGTCTATTGCGAAAAGTTCATTTGGATAAATAATAGGTTTCTATATCAGCATAAATTGAATTATATTGCTGCCAGTAATCTTTAGGACCCGGGCCTTTAAATCAACTTCTCGCGCGGTGGCAGAGCCACACGCACTCCAAAAAGTTCTTAGAGGTCATCTATTTTAGAGGCTAAAGAGATTTATCTTTATTCCCTAGCATCTTTTCAAGTAAATAATCCAAAGATATTTTTCCGGGACCAAAGACGAAAAGTATTAAACAAGCTAACATAAAATTAAACGGAGCCTCTTTTACAAAAGTGCTTGGATCATCCAAGATATGCTTAACTGACTCCACATGGGCCGTCAAGTACGCTCCAATCATCACACAAAACAAAGGAATTGAAACCAAGCGTGTAGCGAAACCAATCAATAAAAGAAGTCCTCCCACAAGTTCTGTGGAGGCAACTGTATATGCAGCATAGTCAGCCATTGGAATCTCAAGACTTTTAAAATAAGAAGCTACAGATTCGATGTCATTAAACTTTCCACGCCCTGACATAAAAAAACCACTTCCCCAATAAAGACGAATAGCAAGCAACAGCAAAGATTGTAGGCTTTCTCCAACAGTAATGAGTCCATTGTAAATATTTCGTAGGGGCGAATAATGATTCATATCATTTCCTTTGGTGTGATCTTTTCACATATTAATATCAAAATTTCAATATATTTTAAAATCTATAATTTATTTTGCCAGATAAAATATTTTTTTTATACACTTAAGAAAGAAGGAGTTTCCTTCCGAATGTGATTGCAATTTTTAATCAGGAGAATAATATGTCTAGCCAAAACACGCCCCCATCCTCTCCAGAACGTTATCCCAAAAATCCCGACGAAATTGAAATAGGCAAAAAAAAAGAAGAAGAGACTGGAGGGGCCAACTTTCGCACCTATACTTCTAAACCAAATAATACATCCCCGCCTCGCTATGATGCGTTAACCGAATATATCAAAAAAAATCCTAAAGATGCTATTGCCTATATTCTCATGGTCATCAGCTTATTGATGATACTTTTTAACTTCTATACTGACTATGCTAACTTAATTGCGGGTATCATTTTTGGACTCTACTTTGCCGATGAGCTTGCTTTTCTAGTGACAAACGTAAAGAGCTTTGTTGAAGAATATGAACTTGTTAAAACTTTAGTTTTAGGAGCATCGCTTTTGGTACTCTGCATACAAGTTCCCCTCTTTTTTATAGGAGCTGCGATCATTACAGGAATCAAAATTTTATGGCCAGAGTCAAAGAATAAGATTTGAATTATACCAGGCTCGATCATAAACTTGGACTTTGTGAACGCATCTTTTTTCCCCTGTTGATTTATGCAAAAAAGGCCTACAAACATGTATGTCTCTTTTTTGAACAAATCAACAGACAAAAAATCTGCATCCACAAAATCCAATTTTATGACCGAGCCTGGTATACGGGACAACAGCAACAACTTAAAACAACTGTTGTCTCCACTATCCCTTATTATTACTCTCATAATATCATCTCCTGTCCTTGCTTGGCGTCTTTGCCACATCAATATAGCCCCAACACTTCATTATTTTTTTTAAAAAAAATTAACTTTTCTGTTTTAATACTTCGATATTTTTAATATATATCCACAACTTTATTCATTTAATTAACTAAAACTAAAATACTTTACACTAAAATTAATTATTGTTTATTATAAAAATGCAGTAATAAAACAAATTCATCGAAATTGGACTTTAATTAATAAACAAATGGTGAATTTATGCATATAAATAAGCTTAGTGATATTGGAAGACAGTTTCATGATATCGAGAAGCGCTTAAGCACGAAACCTCAAACAAAAGTTGAACAAGCAAGCTCCAAGATCCTCCCGCCACAAAAAAAAACGAGTGACGCTCCTGTTCATTCAGTCAAGAGTGAAAACTTACGTTCTTCTAAGAGAGCTCCAGCTCCTTTACCAAATATTGCAGAGGTTACGAAAAACGAACCAAAAAAAAGAGCCGCTTTTCATGTAATCACTCCAAATGAACGTAAAGCAACAGCAGAAGCTGCTCTTAAAGAGAACCTACCACTTGGGAATCAAAAACTCTTGGTAAGCATAACAAAGGATCCACAACTCCTTACTGATCTAGCTAGAATGCCTCATACAATAATTGGAGGCGTTGAACTACAACATACTGAGGGTCTTGTTCATCATAAACAGATCAATGACAATATGCTTTACAGGGCGACTTCAAACAAAGTACGAGCTCTCATCTCCTTTGAAAACAAAGAACTTGGACAAAAAATTTCTTCAGAAAAAATCGACCAGATCCTTTATTCAACCTCTCAAACATTTAATAATGAAGTTGCCATGGAAGTTGAAAAAGAGATTAACCCAGATCGAGAATGGTCCTCTAAACAGGGAACATCTGAACGTACTTGTTCAATTGACTATAAAGAAAATGAAACACCCCCCGTCACCCTCGTTGTCACAACTCGAATAGAAAAAACCTTCAGGAAAGTAGATGATATCACCGAAAACAAGATGGATGGTCCTACAAAAAAAGTAACCATAGAATCTCAGGTCCTACATGATTTAAAAACCGGTGAAGTTTCATTCAAATACATGTACATTATTGATGGCAAAACCAAAGAGTGGGATCCGTGTGCTGGTGAAATTCCAAGATCCCCAGCAGAATCAACACCAGAAGGACAATTAGCAACCTTAGCGGCAATGGCATCAGCTACACATGGTTGTGCAGAATATATTGCAACAGGTTTAGAATTCGTTGAAGCTATAGATACAGCAAGCAAAAATACAGCTATCACAACGGCTTCTGTCGTTGGAGGAATTGGAGTCATTTCATCTTTTCTTGAATTCGCTGTCATTTTTCAAAATGTTTCAAATTATAGAGATCTTAAGCAAGAACTTGAAAAAATGAAAACGGATTTAACGCTGGAAAAACACAATGCTGACAGAGATATCAATTCAATAAAAATTCTTGAAAACAAAATAACGGAACGTGAAGCTCAATTAAACTCAATTTTACAAGAAACGGCAAAAGAAATCATGGTGAACTCACATAACGTGGCCTCATCAGTCACTCATATTGCTCATGCCGCTGTTGACGTAGGATCTCGTGCTGCTACTGGCTTAGCGGTTGCTGGAGGCGCACTAGGTGTGGCCGGAGGAGCCATCGGTGGAGGAATTTCAGTTGCAAATCTTTACCGTGATTTCCAAACTTTTGAAAATTTTGAAGGTGAAATTCAAGAAATTAAATTGCTTAAACAAGGATATCCACCTGATTCATTAGAATATAAAATTTTAGATATGAAAATGAAGCAACTTAGAAAACAAAACGATGCTCTATTTGTCAGCTCATGTACAAACTACATGGGGATCATTTCCGGAACGCTTGGTACTGGGGCAGCAATTGGAACGATTGTAGGGGCAAGCGGAGTCGCAATCGGTGCAGCAGGAACAACTCTCATTTCATCCACTGGTGTCGGAGCTATCGTCATTGGGCTGGCTGCCACTGCAGCTGTCGCAGGCTATGGAGTCCATAAATATCAATATGAAATTAGCAATTATATGGAGGCTTTCCCACTCGTCATAAATTCATATTTAGAGAATAAAAAAATAGATGAATTAAAGCAAAAAAAAGCAGAATTAAAAACTGAATATTTAGCTGCACAATTTTTTAAAGAAGATGTTATATTTAGAGAAATAATAGAACTAAAACCGATATATTTGACAGAGGTACTTGTTGATAAAAAATTGATATCAAAATTAGAAAAACTTGACACTAAGTGGGAATCTGTTACAAAAAAGCAGTTTAATGAATTAAAAAGATCATTTAATGAAGAAGTTGAATATCTACAAGAACAAAAAAAAGAAATTCGTTATAAACTAGAAACTTCGCTTCAAGAAAATGAGGCAGATTTAAAAATACTTGAAGATGAAATCCAAAAAACCAATCAAGATCTCAGTGATGTGGAAAACCAATACAAAAAAACTGAAACAGAGAGAGCTAAATTAGAAAAAAAATTAAAAGCAATAGAAATTGCTAAAGAAATGCAAGATGTGAAGTATACTGAAATTGAAAATTTTATGACAGATCTCGCACAGGGTACAGCGACTCAGAAACAAAGAGATGACATAAAAGAGTTGTTAATAGATCTTGGAGCAATTACTGATGAGAAGGAATATAATAATGATCCCGTTTCTGTCATTCTAAAATACGTAACTAAAGAGGTTACTCATGAACAAAAAAAACTTACTATCTATTAAAAATGGACTGAAAAGTAAAGGATATCACTGCAAAGGTTTTAATAAAGATGATTCAAACTTAGAAGTTATTATCGAAGTCGACGCGCAACATCGTTCTTGGACAGGAATATTGGTACCTTCCTCAAAGAGGATAACTATCGGCAAAGAAGAAGCTTCATTTTTAGAAGTCTATTTGCAATTCCCTTACGGATGCAAAATCACAGCCATTCCAAATCTCTGTAGATTGCTTCTTTTACTCAATAAAGGGTTGCTTTTTCCTTCATTTGGTTTTAGTGAAATTGAAGGAGTTATCTATTATCGCTATACCATTTATTGCGCAAAAGACGCAGTCCCTTTGGACTTTACATTAGCTCTTATCGACATGCTATTGCTGTACATAGACAGTCTTTCCCCCATGATAGAAGCGGTCGCTAATGGAGAAAAAGAGGTTCATGAAGTCCTTAAAATGGTTACAACAATCGATGTTTAATCTTATTATACCCATTTAATGCTGCGACGCGATAACCTTCAGCATAGGTGGGGTAATTAAAAACTTGATCAATAAAATAATCGATCTTTGCATTAAAACTTTTTGCCACTTGACCGATGTGAATCACTTCTGTAGCCCCTCGTCCAATAATATGAATTCCTAAAATTTCTAATGTTTCTGCATGAAAGAGAATTTTGAACATTCCGATATGACTTCCTACGATGTGACTTCGCGCTATCTCATAGTAATAGGCCCTTCCGACTTCATAGCGAAAATTCATAGCTTTAAGCTGATCTTCAGTATATCCACAACTTGAAATCTCAGGGATTGTATAGATTCCAATGGGATAAAAATCTGGAAAATGATGCGTTTGAGCACCACATGCATGTCTAGCCGCAAGCCGACCTTGTTCCATACTTGTAGAGGCTAATGAAGGACCTCCGATGACATCTCCCACAGCATAAATATGGGGAACAGCAGTTTGAAATAACTCATTGACCGTTATGTAACCTCTATCGTTTAAGGCGACCCCGGAATTTTCAATATGTAATGAACTGACGTTGGCTGTACGCCCTAGAGCATAAAGCAAAACGTCAGCCTCTAATGATGTGCCATCCTTAAAATGAGCTATAGCTCGATTCCCTTCTCTAAACACTTTTGTGGGTTCTTTTTTTCCAATGAATTTTAAGCCGATATCGGTCAAAGCTGTTTGCAAATGGATACCCACTTCAGAATCCAACATCGGCAAAAGATGCTCTTTCTTGTCTATAATTGTCACCTCTGTTCCAAGTGCTGAAAAGAAGCTAGCATACTCAGAACCAATAATGCCTCCCCCCAAAACCAACATGGATTTAGGAAGTTTTGTTAAACCTAACAATCTTGTAGAATCTAATATCACTTCATTATCAAATTTGATATTCTCGGGATTACGCGGCTTTGAACCTGTCGCGATAATAAAGACGGAAGCTTTAATTTGGAATAAAAGCCTAAAATCACTATCGACAACAATGAGCATGTGGGGGTCTTCAAAACGTGCTGTCCCAGTAATCAGGCGAATTTTATTTTTCTTGAATTGCCGATAGACCATATTTCGTTCTTCATCAATGACTTGACTTAAACGATTGTTTAGTTCGGTATAGGTGACATCGTGAGGTTCGAATTCTTGAGTGTTAAATCCCCGTTCATTAAAGCGTGTTAAGTCAATAATGGCTTCACGCAATGATTTTGAAGGAATGGTTCCAAAATATAGACATTGGCCTCCGGGTTCGGGAGCTTTTTCAACAACAATGACACTTTTACCTAGCTTTGAGGCTTGAATAGCTGCTTTTTGCCCTGCCGGACCAGAGCCAATAATGCATATATCGACTGATAATTCTTCCATAAAACTCCCCTTGATAATTTCACTATAAGTAAACAATAAGATCTTTACAATATGGGATAGCAAACTAATAAAAAATATGTTAACTTAAGTATAAGGGGGAGGTATATATGGCTAAGACAAATTTCACTAAAGTCGAAGGTCTTTTAGAAGCCGAGCTTGCCAAAATGGAAGCGAAAAAACTAGATAAACTCGCGGATATTGCCCAAAATGTTAAACGTCCTGAAATGCGTAAAATGGTAGAAAGTGCGGCCATCGCCAATAAGAAAACTGAAATAGACCGCTCTGCCTTAATCCATTCCATTCAAAGTTCTATGAAGAAATTCAAAGATCCTACTTTTTACACTGCTATCGGGATCACTTTGGAAGAATTACAAGCGCTTCTAGAAATCCCAAAAGAAAAGCTCGATAATGCTCAATGGAATAGGCTTTTGGAACTGCGACCTAAAATTCAAGAATTCAAAAAAAAGTACATAGAGACTCATCCTGAAGCTGCCGATACGAGTCTTATCGAAGGAGAAAGGCATAAGCATATTAATAAGCGGTTTAATGTTAAAGACAAATGGCTGCCTCTCAAATAACGTTTCGCTTTGTGTTTAATTTTTCTGCTTGAAGACTAAAACCAGATTTGCTACTCTAGGGTTTTAATTCATTGAATCTATTTGGAGAATTCTCATGTCAAAAGTATGTCAAGTTACTGGCAAAAAGCCTGCTCGCGGTTATACGTATTGTATTCGTGGTATCGCAAAAAAGAAAAAGGGAATCGGTTTGAAAGTCACGGGAAAGACCAAACGTCGCTTTCAACCTAACCTCGTTAGAAAACGGATTTGGTTTAGTGATGAGAAACGTTTTGTCTCGTTGCGACTTAGCACCGCCGCTCTTCGCACCATCGATAAAAACGGCATCACTGAAACAGTTAAAGCACTTCGAGCTGCAGGACACGTCGTTTAATAAGCTGTTGACTCCAATACATTTTTATGCTATAATTGTTATATACTTAAATATTTAACTTTATGGGATAAAGATGTTTGATCTTTTTTACTATTTAGAACTTTTTGAAGATCATCTTTGGGCTTACATCGGAGGCCCAACCGTCATTTTCTTCGGGCTATATTTATCCTTTCAATCCAATTTTCTCCAAATTCGACGCTTCCCCACCGCATTAAAGATTTTTTGGGAATTCCTGACTATACGCAATACAAATACAACCGGTGTTCATCCGATCAAAACATTTTTTGCATCTGTAGGCGGTTGCGTAGGAGTAGGAAATATCGTCGCCATCTGTACTGCCGTTCAACTCGGTGGCCCCGGAGCCCTCTTGTGGATATGGATCACAGCGATCATGGGAATGATCATCAAGTACTCCGAAATCTACTTAGGACTACAATTTCGGATTCGAAATAAAGAAGGCTCTTATAATGGCGGTCCCATGTACTATCTTCAACATGCTTTTAAAGGAAAGACATTTGCTATCATGGCTTCTATTTTGCTTTGCATCTACGGGGTTGAAGTTGCACAATTTCGGATCGTTACAACTGCCATCACTAACAATTTTGATATCAACGAATATTTGGTCATCGGAGTCTTTTTATTTTTGATTTTATTTGCAGGAAGTGGAGGGATCCGACGAGTAGGCAATATCTCGAGCACAACGATCCCTGTTTTTGTCATCCTTTATATCGGCATGGGATCTTGGGTTTTACTCAACAATTTAACTCTCATTCCCTCAGTCCTTTCTGAAGTATTTTCCTCAGCCTTCACCGGCTCAGCAGTAGAAGGCGGGCTCTTTGGCAGTGCTTTGTTAACCACGATGTCTCACGGAATACGACGTGGCTGCTACACAGGTGATATCGGCATTGGATATGCTTCAATCATTCATAGCGAAAGTTCTACAGTCATTCCTGAAAAACAAGCGACCTTAGCAATCATCGACATATTCCTAGATACGTTTATCATTTGTACAACAAGTATCATGTTAATTTTGGTCACGGATGTTTGGAATTCATCTATTCCTACCGCTCTACTCGTGCAATCTGCATTAGGAAACTACTTTTCTTACATGGACCTTTTCATGCCTTTTTTTCTTTTCTTGCTTGGATATGGAACAATTAATGCTTACTTTAGTGCAGGCCTAAAGTGTGCAGACTTTATTTGGCCCAACTACGGCAAAAAATTCTATTACATCTACGCCGTAACAGCCCTCATCTTCTTCTCATTCTTTGATATTTCTAAAGCGCAAGCTCTCATGGGGATTGCAGGTGGTCTTTTGCTTGTCATTAACTGTGCAGGTATTTACCAATTACGTCACCATCTTTCATTCAATATCGACAATAAACCTGAAGAGGAAGAAGTTCAATCACTAGCGACAGCAACGATCGAAGCTCAATAGAGAGAAGATTTCAGTTAGTTTAGAGAGACTTGTAAAGTTTCATGATAGCATGTCGCTTGAAGAGTTTTGGAGTTTTAAACGCTCGTTTCGATAACTTTATCCGATCAAAACGAGCATTTTTTCTGCAATATAATACTTCTCGCGCGGTGGCAGAGCCACACGCACTCCAAAAAATTTTTAACGAGTCAGCTTGAAATAGCGCCAGTAATAACTTTTATGTTAGGCTCAGATGTCTTTCTCAAACTGAAATAGGATTCAATAATTTTTGAAACATCGGAATCTTCCTCTAGTCCAAAAATTGGACGCATGCGCCAACTTGGAATAATCTTTTTTCCATTCTCATCTTTGATAACTTGCAACTGAATGACTCCAAGAAATTCACCATCACTTCCTGATTTATGAACAAGGACACCTTTTTTGTAGTAAGTCATTGGAATATGGTCATGTCCACCTAAAATGAGGTCGATACCCGGCACTTCCTTTACAAGGGCAAGGTCTTGATCTATATCTAAATGGGTAACCAAAACAATGACGTCTACACCTTCGTCCTGCAAGGCCTTTACAGCTCTTTTAGCTGCTTTTTCAGGGGGTATAAAGACTAGATGTTTACCCCCAAGAGCTTTTTCCTTGGTTTTAGGAGTTAAAATCCCTATGAATCCTACCTTTATTCCTCCAATTTCCCTAATATAGTACGGAGCAATAACTTTACCAATTACGCAATGATCTTGATCAAAAACGTTACTCCCTAGCCAAACAAAATTAGATTCGTTCATTCGTTTTTTTAAATTGGCCACACCAAAATCAAATTCATGATTGCCTAAAGACACAATATCGACCCCAACAGCGTTGAACAATCTGACCATTTGTTCACCTTTCGTGATGCTTGAAAGCTCCGAAGGAGAAAGAAAATCACCCGAAACAATAGTCACAGCATGCTCAGCATTAGCACGTTCCTGCTTAAGAGCTGTCATTAGTTGGGCGAATCCCCCTTTACCATCAATAGGCTGAGTTTCATAAATGTCATTAAAATGTAGAAAAGTCAGAGTGACTTCTTCTGAGCCCCAACCACAGGCTGACACCAAAATAAACAAGATTCCTAAAATATTTCTGAAAAAAAGCATAACTTCACCATTTTACGTTCAGTTTAATCAATTTCATATTTATGAATCAATCATGACTTGGCATTGGCTAAAAAAGATGTTAAATCACATCTAATTTAAACATATTATTCAAAAAAATAAAAACCTAACTAAGTTATTTTTTAAAAACGATAAGAATCATAATTGAAAAGGCGGTGACATTGGAAGCATTTACAGGTTTCAATTAACAATCATTTTAGATATCATGATTCAAGGGACTGTGGATATCGTACAGGCCAAAATATCTTATGAGCTTAAAAGAAGGAGAAAATCAAGATGAATTATAAACGCTTTCTCATAGCAACCGTCGTTCTATTCGCTTTCATATTTTTATTCGAATGGTTCGTTCATGGATTCCTCTTGTCAGACATGTATAAACAAACTTCAAAAGTTTGGCGCAGTATAGATGAAATGGAGGCCAACTTCCCTCTTCTTATGCTTTTTCAATTGTGTTTTGCTGCATGGCTATCTTTTGTGTTTACTCGCCTTTACCCTGAAGGAGGGCTTCTAAATGGCCTTCGTTATGGACTTTATTTTGGAGTGTTTGCAGGTCTTTTATCTGGCTCGTGGTATTTGCATTTACCTATTTCTGCTGCACTTGGCTGGGATTGGTTCACAACTAGCATCGTGGAAGGCTTAGGATCAGGTCTATTGCTTGGAGCTATCTACCAAAGGGACTAAATAAAAATATGATATTCTGACATTAGGACAAATGTCAGAATATCAAGCCTGGAATTGTTTTACAGTTCCTTATCCCTTTTAAAAAAAATAGAATCCAACGACCACTTCCCAGGCCCTACAAACAAAAGAAATAACATGGCAAAAAATTGCGAATAATCAACACGCGATTCATGAACGACTGCCCAAAATCCCGATATGGGTGGAACAGGAGGATTAGGTAAAGGTGATGTGCCCAAATACAGGGCAATTTTTGTTGAAAGAAAGGCAACAATCATCTCTATAGCAAAAATAAATGCCCAGAAATTTGTCAACAACCCCAACAATAAACAAATCCCTCCAACAATTTCAATCGAACCTATCACATTAGAAGTGATATCTGGAAAAGAAAATCCAAGAAGCGTAAATCGCTTAACACCCTGACTTGCAAAGATAAATTTAAGAATCCCTTCACCCAAAAAAACAAGTCCGGCAAATATTCGAATAAAGATAATAGATCTATACCCCTCTGTATACGGGTGTAAGAGCCAATCAAAAAATTTTGTCATTATATACCTCCTTTGTTATCCTCCAGATAAAGGTAAAGTAATTTTTTTGTCAAAAAAAATCAGCTCATGCCATTAAATTTTAAACAAACCTTAATCAACACGATACATAACGTTTTAATGAAAAAAATGAGTTTTTAAATACATACATAGTGAATCATTAACAATAGTACCCACAGGCGGATATTATGAATATTAATGAACATTCAAATGTAAAACCCCTCGGCTTTAGCCATGTTTTGGATTCTAATACAGTTCCAAATCAAAAAAGACTTAAAATAGTTGAAATCATATTTGCAGATATAGCTATTTCTTCCGCTCATGATTGTAAAAATATAAATTTAAAGCTATCTATTCAAGATCATGTCTGTCAGGTAAAAAAAACAAATAAAATCCATCTTTTTAAAATTTATGACTCCATCTATATTATATCAAAAGGAATATTCGATTCGGGTAATCCAAAGGATATTTCAATTGCTAAAGTCAGTCAAAAACCTTTTATAAAAGGAACCTCTTTCTTGCTATACGATCTGATTTATCTTGATGGATGCCAAAGATCGGATGTATTGAAGTTGACAAATATAAAAGCGAATATCATTAAAACCCAACATTTTATAAAAAATGAATGTACTGCACTTAATGAAATCCATAAAAATGGGTGGGCTATAGGCATTCAAGCGCTTCCTCTCGCTATTCTATCCAACTTTCCCTCTCAGGATTCAAATATCGAATTAGGTTATCTCAGCATTAAATATCAAACGAATGGATGTGGACTTAGAGAAATGCAATTTTCACTCTCCAGTGATGAAGCTACACGAATCACTTGCCAAGTCATTTTAGGATTAAATGCACTGCATGCATCAGGAAGAATTCACTGTAATCTATGTGAAAAAAATTTACTCTATCGAAAAAATGAACTTGTCATTGGTGGTTTAGGTTCTAGCCGCAAAGTCGAAAATCTTTCTCCGTTCAATAAATTTCCTTCAAGAACTGATCTATTTAAAGAAGACGCTCGCTATTTAACATCATACTCCATTTTAGAACAAATAGATAAATTGCTTGCAGAAAATTACCCCTCATATGTCGATGCCGAACTTAACAAAAAAAAAGAAATTAAACAAACAATGATGCCTCAAATTATTCATCTTATGAAGGAAAGTGATAAATACGCACTTGGACTCACCCTCTTGAAACTTTGGGTTGGAAATTTACCGCCATTTCCATCATATTGTTTTGCAAATTCTCCTGATAAATTTATCTATAATTTTAATCTCTCCCACGTGCCTTCGATCAAAGAGCATTTACGAAAAAGCTATATTCCTCTTACCAAAGAAGCTCGGCACGCTATTTTAAATTTATTACTCTGTGGGTCCGATTCATTAAAAAATTCTAGAGAAATAGCAAAAATTCAGAAGAGAAAAGCAATCCAAAAAATCACGACCGATCTTGTGGCCGCAATTGAATTGTCGAAAATCAATAAAGATAAAAAGGAATTAGAAAACACCTTTAATAGATTATCAACAATAAGTGCCGATATTATTTGTGAGTATGATGAAATTACTCGTCAAGATTTTGAAAAGCTAAATGAAATACAGATTAAAACTCAGAATCGAATCGCAAAAATGTTTAATTTCAGACAACGAAAAGCATTTGAAATCATTTATGCAGATGCTTTCAAAGATCAAAATCTACACAACCCTAAAATTACAAAATCCTTGATTAAGGATAAATTACGCTCCATCAATAAGGAAAATCCAATCTGCGCTATTAAGACCTGTAATAAATTCTATGTGGTTTCACAAGAAATTCTCGATACCATTGGAACTAAAACCATTTCAATAGCTAGAAGAGAGCTGAATCACTTTGCAGAAGGCAGTTATGGCTACGTGTACAACGTAACTTATCTCTGTGGGTCCGAAAATTCTGATATCTTTAAACTCGCAAAGGAAGGAAAAGCAGCAGAAGAAGCTTTAGAAAATGAATGGGATATACTCCATCTACTTCATAAACATAAAATTATTATTGGAATTCAAATTCCCCCTCACACATTGATTTCTTTCGGCTACCTTTCATTTAAATACCCTATGAACGGTAAAGATCTATCTGAAATGATATTGAATAACAAGCTTATAATAACTGCTGAAGAAATTAACAAACTATCAAATAATATTATTTCTGCTTTATATTATATTCATACTAAGGGGATCATTCATGGAGATCTTAAGATCAGAAATTTGCTTTATCGAAAAAATGATCTTGTCATAGGGGATTTTGGAGGAGCTAGAAGAATTGCAACTGCTTCCTTTAAAGTCTATCCTACTATTGATAACATATTTAATGGATGGATCATAAGTACTCCCTGTTACATATCGTACTCAATTTATAAGAAAATCGAGGCTTTACTTGATAAAAATAAAGATTCATACGATAAGACAGACTCTCAAACGAAAAATAGAATTTTAATAGCTATCATGGATCAAGTAAATGCTTTTTTAAAAAAAAATGACAAATATGCATTAGGGCTAGCTCTTTTCGAGCTTTGGTTGGGACCTTTACCTCCACTCAATAAACTCGTTATTTTCAAACTTTCTTCACCAAAAGTTTGTTACAGTTTTAATGACATAAAACAAATTTATTTAATTAAAGAAAGTTTACAAAAGAGCTATCTTTCCTCAGAAATGCAATACAAGATTATGTCCCTAATACTTGAAGGGATTTGAGGCATGGATAGTATAGTAAGGAGTAAGGAGTAAGGAGTAAGGAGTAAGGAGTAAGGACATTATCAACAACCTTCAATGTAATTTTTAATATTATTGCTGTCCTTGTCGTCCTCACGATACAATGTGATAAGAATGATAGAATTATAAGAATGATAAGAATGATAAGAATGATAAGAATGATAGGAATGATAGGAATGATAGGAATGATACAACGATAAGAACGATAGAAACGATAGGAACGATAAGAACGATAGGAACGATAAGAACGATAGGAACGATAGGAACGATAAGAATGATAAGAACGATAAAAACGATAAGAATGATAAAAATTAGAATTGAATCATCATATTAAATGGGAGGTGAGAGGCAGCCCTCGATTGGGGAGGGGAGAGGCATCCCTCGATTGGATGCATTTTTATAATTTTTAGCGTTCCTATCGTTCTTATCCTCCTATCATTCTTATCGTTCTTATCATTCTTATCGTTCCTATCGTTCTTATCGTTCCTATCGTTCCTATCGTTCTTATCGTTCCTATCGTTCTTATCGTTCTTATCGTTCTTATCGTTCCTATCGTTCTTATCGTTCTTATCGTTCCTATCGTTCCTATCGTTCCTATCGTTCTTATCGTTCCTATCGTTCCTATCGTTCCTATCGTTCCTATCGTTTTTATCGTTTTTATCGTTGTATCATTCTTATAATTCCTATCATTCCTATAATTCCTATATCATTCCTATCTTATCGTTGTATCGTGACGACGATAAGGCGAGGCAATAAGTGATAGGTTAAAATAAAGACTATCACATGACAATGATTGCTTGCCGTCCTTGCAGTTCCTTCATCTCCCAATATCTAAATTAAAATTTTTAAACCATAAATCAAATTAATTAATTTACTAAAAAAATCAGTTTATTCTATAATAACATTACGCCATCCTCTTTATTTGAGGTAATTATGGATTTTTCGGAATACATTAAAATAGTGGAATCATGGATGGAGGTCATCTCCGTCCAATTAAAAACTGAGCTCCATCTCAATAAAGAAGGAATTTGCAGTTTTCAAGTCGGAGAAGACACTATCATTTCAATTGAAGTTTCTAAAGATTATCCATTTGTCAACATCTACAGTACATTGACTTCATTACCGAGTGAAGACTATGACTTAGCTGTGCTAATGATGGCTCGTAGTTTAGAGCTTAATGCATTCCAAGCGATCACTCGCGGAGGTGCAATAGCTGCCATACCAGGAGAGAGATTGTTAATTTTTTGCTACACGACTCCAATTGAAGGAGAAAGCGCGGAAATTTTTAACAATATTCTTGGTCGATTTTACGAAACAGTGATTGATTTAAAAAGCATATTAACCAATGACTTAACAAAAAATTCAAAGGAAACTGTTAGCGTTTTCACCCGGCCAGAGAAAACAAAACCGCTAATTATGATCAGGGGCTAAATCAATCTACTTTACATATTTCTAAGCTAGAGGTCACTATGTCTATAGGAAATGTAAGTAAGATTGATGGTATTAAACCGTCATATGTCCCAGCTCCAAGCCAAAAACAAGGGCTCCAAGAAACATCATTATCTCAACAGGTCATACATCCTGTAAACTCTACAATAAACTCTACGAGTTCAAGAGATTCTGAACATCCTCCCATTTCCAATCAAAAGAATCAACTTGAAACGACTAAATTAAATTTTCAAAAAATAACACCAATGCCATCAGGAGAGGGCCAGTTTGAACCTACAAAATCAATCAGAAGTAGCCCAAAGAATAACAGCCCCAAGATTAGCCCCAAAAAGGATGCCAAGCTTAGCCCTAAGAATACTATCGAAATGAGTCCTAAAGTTAGCCCTAAGAATAACATCAAAGTTAGCCCTAAGGCTAGCCCCAAGAATAAGTCATTAATGAGCTCTACAGAAGAAGAAAAAACTTCTGATATCCCCAAAGAGCAAATGGAGCCTATAGGACCGGCTACAAAATCAATCAAGATTCCCTTGGAAAAGGATGAGATGTCACCCCAAACGCCGAAGGAAATAGAACTAGAACCAGCTACAAAATCAGTCAAAACCAGCCCAAAAAATTCTTCCTCTGAGAGCGAAGAGGGGCCCGTTATTCCTAAAGATCAGAGGGATAGATATCTTTTGCAAAAAGATAGTGAGTCATCTGAGGCGATTGTAAGAGAGCACTTACCCTATGCCGAATGTTTAACTAAAATTCCAGATTTTTATGAAGCTTTGCATACTGGTATCAACGTTGAACTCTCACCTTCCGAAAAAAAAGCAATGGACCAATTTCGCACGAATTTAAACTTTGATGAAGTCAAAGGAGTTTTTTGCAAAACTATTGAAGAAGTCAATGGAGTTTTTTGCAATAGAGAAACAGGAACAATGTTTTATCTTAAAGAAGTTATAAAAGGAAATGAAAAAGAACTTGTGCTTTGTTTTAGTGGCTTGGGTGGAATGAGAAATCAAATTGATAAGAAAGATGGCAAGGCTAGAGGTCTATTGAATCAATTAGATAAATCGCTCTCCGATCCAGATACTAAGTCTGCAATAAAGGATTTTTTAGGGTTAAAAACCGATGCTTCAAAAGAAGCAATGAAAATTGGAAATGAATTTAAAAAATTAGTTGATGAGTTTGCTAAAAATACAGATATAGGTAAGGGTAACGTTATTAGATATAGGGAAAGCGGTACCATTGTTGGGCATTCTCATGGGGGAGCTCTTGCACAATGCGCTGCGATGAGTTCGGGTCTCAGAGGAGTCGTTTTTAATTCTAGACCGGTAGGTGCTTGGGCAAGAAAACAGCTCGAGGTTAACGGAGCAAACACCCCAGAAATCACTGCATTCGTTAATAGCGGGGATTGGGTCTCCGATACAAACGGAGCAGTTCAAATATTAGCTAATGGCTCGGGGCGATTGTTTGATGGTCCTCATGATTTGTCAACTGTAACTTATGTGGTTCCCAAACCGGAAACAAAACAAAGTGCAAAGGAATGGCATAATAATTTGCTCAAAAGTTTTTTATCTGAGGACAAAAAGGACGTCAACAATAAAAGACTATAAGTACCACCACTAATTGCAGCAAATTGAAAGGGAGTAAGGCAACCGTTATTCTCTTTTTTATTGTAATGAGTTGATTTCTTCTATAGTCAAGCCAGTCATTTTATGGATGAATTGAACATCAAGACCTTCCTTGAGAAGTTTTTTTGCTGTTTTGGCTAATCCTATTTTTTCTCCTTCTTTTTTCCTATCTCCTTCCCTACCTCGATACCTATCTACTTCAATCAGCAGGTACAGTTTGCGACGAATTCGTAGCCTACCAAAACCAAATCAAGAAATTGCGTAAAAATTGATCTGTTCTTCGTCAGGAACTAACAGGAGGCATCCGCTCGAATTTCCATAACTGGGGTAGAAAAAAATTAAGGAAAAACAAACAAACCAATGCGATCAGAGCCCCTATGGCTAAAGTCACTTGAATTCCATAGAGATCAGCCATAAATCCCAATAGGGTATTTCCTAATAACGGCCCGCTTGTATAACTTAACATTTCAAAACCAGCCATCCGCCCACGTATCTCCTTTGGAATCGTTTCATTCCAAATTGTCATTCGAAACACACCACTCATCATATCAAAATATCCAGCAAACAATAATCCCAGTAAAATGTACTCAAATCTATTAGCCATGCCCACAAAGAACATTGAGAAAGCCCAACAACTAGCTGCAAGAACGATATACACTCCACAACGCCGAATATCAAGTGTCCATCGCGAAAAAAGGGTCATCAAAAGTGCTCCGGTCGATGGCAAAGCATACAACAGCCCTAGAGCATCGAGTCGATCAAAAGCCATGGCCAAAGCAGGAAAAAGCGCCACTGGATTGCAAAAAACCATTGCAATGAAATCATTGGCATAACTCCCCAATATATCCGGGCGAGACTGAAGATACCGTTTTCCTTCTACAAGTTCCTCAAAAAAACTCTTTAAGGTTACTCGGTGAGGAGCTTCATCAGAGACTCCTTTATATTTAATGCTAAGTAGAAAAAGCAAAGAAATGAGAAAACTCAAAGCATCGAGTAGATATGTCCACATTGCCCCTATACTTACAATCAAAACGCCTCCGATGAGAGGACTTAAAATCGTAGTTAAAATGTGACGCATGGGTGATAAAGCACTGACTTTAGCTAAATCTTCAGGATTAACCAGTCGTGGGGTAAGTGCTTCCAAGGCAGGACGGTGCAACCCATTCATAAATGAGGCAAAGCCAGCTAACAAGAAAATAACCGACAAACTTGGCGCCTCCATCGATGCATTTAGAGCCAATCCAATGGGAATGACACAAAGTATCGCTTCAGAAACGAGCAATACACGCCTTTTATCAAAACGGTCTGCAAGTACTCCTCCGATCAAGCTAGAAATAAAAAGAAAAACAAATTCCACCCCACTGATTAAACCAGTCCAAAACACTGATTTTGTGAGAAAATAGATCTGAAACGGAATGATCACAGCTGTCATCTGTGATCCAAAAGCTGAAATCAGTTGCCCTAAAAACAATCGTCTGAAATTAGGGACTTTAAGTGGAGAAAGATCTATCAACATACTTTAACCTATAAAGCCATAATCGCTTCTGATGGGGTGCGCCTTCACCTTTTGGGAATGATCGCCCCCCATCAGAAGCGATTCTAACTCAAATCTTGCATCACTTTATCATCTTGACTGCCGTTTATAGGCTTAATGTGAGGGTTCAGCTCTCGAATGATGATTCAAAACAATCGGTCGACGTAAATAACAGCGACGAAACAAATACCATATCAATCCACACAACGCCACTATACTCCAGACAATCAGACGAGGCAATTCAATTAATTTATATGGAGCTTGCCAAGGTGGGCCCATACGATCCCCTGGTGGCCAAAGGATGAGAGAAGGTGCACCTTGCAAATTAGCTTCCGGAACAAACCCAAAGGCCCTACTATCAGAGCTCATAGCATGGTTATCGCCAAGCATTAGATATTGCTGTGAAGGAACTGTGACGCCAAAGGTTCGAATAAACACAGTGTCAAAAACATCGCCCTTAAGAGGAGCTCCATAATCTTTGAAAGCTGCATAAGGCTTTTCTTTTGTCGATCTATTTTCTCTGTCTTCTTCCCTTTGATTAAATTCTTTCAACAAAGGATCCTCTTTTTTAAATAACGGAGCCCCCAAGGCATAGAGATCTCCTTCTCGGAAATAAACATAACGTGAAGGTTGATTCCATTGATTTGAAGAACTCGGCACAAAGGCACTATACATTTCAATTCCAAGATTGAAAAGTTTTTGTATATTTTCTGGGTCACGATGATACAATGGATTCATTGGGTCTGCATCAGAGATCCATCCACCCCAACCTACATTATACAATTTGCCATTATAGAATTCGTAGGTACCATCTGGAACATTTGCAAAAGCTGGAGATTTAGGCTCAAAATGAGTCCCTTCGACATTATAGCGCGTCGCTCGACCATTTTTGAAGACGAGACGGGCCGTATACATGTTCTCCATGAGCTTATCAAGGTGCTCTTGTTGCAAAGGTATAACCGATTTTAAAGTCGACAACAGGATCGGATGACGCGAATTTTGAGAAATTGTAGGGTGCGGATATGTGGTGCTAGGATGATGACTCAGCTCTAGATAGAGAACCCCCTCAGGTAGATCCTTAGCATCAATATGATCGATCTCTTTTAGTTCTTTGGCTGTCAGTAACCTAGCCATTGCAAAATTGCGCATGCCAAAGAAATCGCTGTAAGCTTTTAGAGAAGAATGGTCTGTCGATTGAGCTGTAGGATCGTCAGGAATCCATTTATTTCCACTATAAATTTCCCCTTTAAGATCACGACCTTCGACTTGAAGTCGCGCAATGGGGATATTCATTTGATTAAAGCGCACTTCTCTTTGAGAAACTGGCAAAGATTCTCCCGAAAAGCGCATCATTGGGATATGCTCAAAATTAAACTGTAGGCGAGCATCCATCCATGGGGCATCTAAAAGTTCTTTAATAGGATTGCCATCCTTATCGATCCCATAGATTTTTCCACCATAAAAATAAAGACTATCCCCAGGTTTCCCAATAAGCCGTTTAATAAGTCTCTTTTTGTAAGGAATCACCCACATAAACATTGTGTCTTCATCAAGACGATCAATGCCTTCACTCGTAAAAGTGATTGCCCCTCCACGCTTCACAAGAGTAGGATCAAAAAGGAGATGTCCTGTTGTCATGGGAATATTAATGCCAAAAGGTGTTTTAGTCACAGCAACACGATCTTGTTCGCGAAAGGTTGGACGCATGGACCCAGTCGGAATTTCATACAATTCAAACCAAACCTGTCTAACGACCACTGCAAGAAGAAGAGCCACTAAAATAGCAACCACGATCTCTTTAAAATAGTCGAAAAAAGACTTTTTACAATGTTCTTTAGCATAAGCTTCCAGCGCATGTGCTTGATCGGAAGACTTCTGGCGATCCCCTGCTGCTATGCTTCCTTCCAAGGCAAGCATTTGCTCTTCTAAGACAGTCACTTCGTGCGCAGACAACTGATCGTTTTTTTTCTGATACCAGCTGTATACACTTTGTAAGATGCCACGTGATTTATTAAAACTAAGTTTTTTCATATGTTTCTAGGGGAAAAAGGGAGTAAATGTGAAGTTGTAAGCCCCGTACCGGAGTCTACGATCCGAATTTTAACGCTGCCCACGAGGGCGCTAATTTGCAACCAATAAGGGAAATAGGCAGGATAAGCAAAACCTTCTTCAGGTAGATAGATTTCAATCAGTTTTCCTGCAAGTTCTGAACCATCTTTAGGCCAAGTTGTTTTCCACGCATCAAAACGGACTCCTTCAACAGCTTCTCCGTTAACAATCATACGTGGTTCCCAATACGGACGCTTATCATTGATGCCAGTGCGAAGGGTCATTCCAATTCTGCGACGCTGATCAGGAGGGATAAATTCAAAGCGAACATTCAGAAGCATTGATAAAAAGTTCTCAGGAGAAGACACCTCGTACCACTTTCCACGTTTATAAGAATAAAAGTTAAGGAATTGTCCGGAATTAAGGTCAAGCGTATAAAGAGCCCATGAACTATGGCCTGGGGCTTGATTCATGACCCAGGTTGCCCAAGAAAAATGAGTCTTCGGGACTTTGGATGCAGGGATAGAAATCTCTTCGATAGTCAAAGTTTGAGCGGTTCTGGAATAGATATGAAGCAAACTATAATTTTTTCCTTGAGATGTGACGATATAGTCTCCGGTTTGAGCTCTTTGCAGATTATCGCGCAGAAATAAAAAATACCTTTCAGCAGATAAGTCTAGAGACATGGAAAGGAAAATGAAGCAGCACAAGCAAATAGATTTATACATAATACCTTAATCATACACGAAAAAAGAAATCAGAGCAAATCGCAAAAAAAATTTGGTTTGCCCACCTGAGGAAAGCGTCGCGATATTCGGGTATAATGTATAGGAAAAAATTAAACACAAAGGAACGAAGGCACAAAGAGCACAAAGAGATTTTACACGAAAGCTCTTCAGTATAAAGAAAATTTTACACTTTATCTGTGAGATCTCTTTGTGATCTTTGAGCCTTTGTGCCTTTGTGTTTAATTTTTTCCTATACATTATACTCTAATATCGCAGCATCTCCTGCAGACTCAAAAGTTTATATTGCTATTTTATTCTCTTAATAGTATTATCATTTTTAACAAGCATTAATATATAATGCATATTTTTATAAAATAAAATGAGATTTTAAAATGGAAGCTAATTTTAATTTACATCGCGATGCTATACAACATATTTTTTCATTCTTAGATGAAAAATCCCTAGGAATATGTAATCGAGTTTCTCGAGAATGGAATACGCAGGCAGATGCAGTATGGAAAAAAATTTATCTTGGAATAGAAAACATCGCACCGGAAAATTTCAAGGAATATATCAAAGATCATGACCTTAAGCCAGTAAAACTCGATGAACTAGACGCAGTCTTTCAAAAATTTTTGACTCTAAGTTTTGATAAAAATGTTTCCTTTCACCTTATATGTCCATTCAATAAAGATTGCAAAATAAATGCACACCTTACTTATCAAGATGATCAAGAAATGCATAAAGCTGAATATCTGCTTACCGAAGCTTTACCAAAGATTGAAAATCTCGACCAAGATTCAATGCATCCAATATTCGTCGAAGAAAAAAATAGTTATTTTGACTCCTTCTGGGCAAAAAATCAAGATCAATGCTTTTCTCTATTTGCCGATTATATGTGCACCGTTAGTAAACTAGATGTGGGAAAAAAATAATTGTACGCTGTGGCAGAACCACGGCGTACAAATTTTTTTTACTTACCTAAATAAATGCCGCAACGCCGAAATGAGAAAAAGAATCAAAAAGATAAAGAATAATATCTTTGCAATCTCAGTCGACGTCCCAGCCACTCCACCAAATCCCAATAATCCTGCAACTAAGGCCACAACCAAAAAAATAAGTGCCCAATATAACATAAAATCCTCCTTCTCTAAAATTTTTATTTTACACATTGACCATTTATTTCAAAGAAAGATTTTACATATTCTGATATTAGTTTCACCACCTCCAATACTGATTGAAAGCCTTGTCCCAACTATAAGCCACTCTATCGTTGAGAAGCCGGTCATAACGAACTTGTATCGAAAGATAAGGATAGGCATGATCGTTATCACTATTGCGCCCCTCATTTTCTTTATAAAGCTTTATAAAAATCTCCTTGTTATACCAAGGAAGGATCGAAATATCTGAATCAAGCTTTTCCCAACGTTTAAATTCTTGGTATTCCGGAAGCTTTTGATAATCAGGGTTTTGCTTAAAATATTCTTGTAACAAGACGACAACTTCTTCAGGATTTTTTTCAAGTCCCTTAACATAAAAAGAAACTTCCGCTCCAATCATATGCTTCGAATATTGATTTTTTGGTAACGGATCGTTGTAACGATTATGCTCGGGGCAACGATGCCCTGATGTAATCACGACTTGTTTTTTTTCTTTTGCTTGAACATAATTTAAAAGATTAATCAAAATGGGGTAAATGAATTCTTTTTGATTTCGCAAGGGTAAGCTATGCTGTTCGATCCCTCCACAATCTTGTAAATAAAGCGATTCACCACCCTGTTGTATGTATTTATCAGGATTTGTGTACTTTCCCCTACATCGAAAATGCTCCTTTGTGATTTTAGGGAAATTAGCGACCTTTTTTGCCTTCCATGGATAGGGAGGAATCACTTTTTTTTCCGGTGAAGAGATTTGGACATATTCGTTATGTAAACGCCCTATATACTCTCCTCGTTGCAATTTTAAAGTAGATTTGCTCTCAAAAAAATCACAACCTGAACAAAAAAGAAGGATACAAATGGAAAAGAACACTACAGGAATTCCCGCTAATTTTCGTGCCCGTGCCCGTCCCCGAAAATTAGTAAAATCTACGAAATTTTTCGGGCTCGGGCTCGGGCACGCACGCGGGCACGAAAGTTTAGCGGGAGTTGCTATCTTTTGCCTATCCCGCAAAACAGAGAAGTGATATACATCTTTGTGAGTATTAGGAGGTCTATGGAATGGATTCATCATTATCAACTTATTTTATTTGATCTCGATGGTTTGCTAGTTAACACCGAACAACTACATTATCAGGCCTACAAAAATATGTTGCAAGCTCGAGGTTTTTCTCTGCCTTGGGATTTTAACAGATATTGCCATACGGCACATTATCATTCAGACAAAATTGCAAATGAATTGCTTGAACTCTTTCCAGATCTATATGCTCAGGGAGAAAATTGGGATATTCTTTATGCTGAAAAAAAACAAGCCATGATTGATCAATTAAATTCCGGAAAAGTTGCTCTCATGCCAGGTGTCTTCGCTCTATTAGAAGCAATAAAAAAGGGGAAAATAAAATGTTGCGTCGTCACTCATTCTCCCGATGAGCTCGTACAAATCATCCGTCAACAACATCCTGTTTTAGACGCCATCCCCTATTGGATTACACGACGTGATTACACTCACCCAAAACCTCATTCGGAATGCTACGCAAAGGCTATTGAAAAATATAGCACCTCTTCGGATAAGATTATCGGATTTGAAGATACTCCACGAGGACTTACAGCACTGATGGGCACTCGTGCTGAAGCCATTTTAATCTGCGATGTAAATTATCCTGAAATTCCTGAATTCCTCAAATTAGGAGCCCAACACTTTTCTTCATTTATAAATTTTTCCAAGAGCTCCAAGCATCGAAATTAATTCCCCCTTGACAGTTGATAAATTTTTTGTATGATCAAATTTTCTGGGTAAAGAATTATTTTGGAGATCCTATGTCTATTAAGGTTTCGTTGAATCATCAAACACATTATAAATTCGATCGAGAAATCTCACTTTCTCCACATATTATCCGCTTAAGGCCCGCATCACACACTCGCATTCCCATCGAAGCTTATTCTTTAAATATTTCACCAAAAAACCATTTCATCAACTGGCAACAAGATCCATTCGGCAACCATATTGCCAGGATTGTCTTCAAAGAAAAAACCGATCATCTGTCTATAGAAGTTGATCTGATTGCTAATATGACGGTCATTAATCCCTTTGATTTTTTCATCGAAGAATCTGCCCGCTTATACCCTTTCAAGTATGATTCACAACTTTATGATGAATTACTCCCCTACTTCAAACTAAGTAAAGAAGGGCCCTTGTTTGATGAATGGTTAAAGTCAACATCGATGTCAGAGACCCATACGATCGATTATCTTTCTTTACTCAATAAAAAAGTGAAGGAGGCAATCAATTATGTCATCCGTTTAGAACCGGGCGTACAGTCTCCTGAAGAAACTCTACAACTCAAACGCGGGGCTTGCCGTGACATGGCATGGCTTTTGTTGCAAACCCTTCGCTATAATGGAATTGCAGCGCGATTTGTTTCAGGATATCTTGTTCAATTGAAATCAAGCGGATACCTTTCAGAAGAATTGAATTCTCTACAAAATGATTTAACTGATCTACATGCATGGGTGGAAGTTTACCTGCCTGGTGCTGGATGGGTAGGGCTCGATCCGACAGCTGGATTTTTTGCCAGCGAAGGACATGTTCCCCTTTGCTGCACTCCAGACCCTATAAGCGCTGCTCCAGTGGTGGGAAGTACAGATCCCTGCAAAGTCGATTTTAATTTTAAAATGTCAGTGGATAGATTAAATCCCGTGATGCCTATTACTCACGAAGACCCCTATTCACAAGAAACATGGAAAAAAATAGACGAACTTGGGATTCAAATTGATAAGGAATTCACAGAGGGTGGTATCAAATTAACAATGGGTGGAGAGCCCACCTTTGTGGCGATGGAGAATCAGGATGATCCTGAATGGTCCGTTTGTGCTCTGGGTGCGAATAAATCTTTAATTGCCAACCATCTTATTAAAAGATTAATGAAACGATCGACTCCAAAAGGACTTTTAATCCACGGTCAAGGTAAATGGTATGCAGGCGAAGAGCTTCCTCGTTGGACACTTGGATGCTATTGGCGCAAAGATGACGTTCCTCTCTGGAATGATCCATCGCTCTTTGCCGATTATCCCATAAAAGATCCTTTCGATATCGCCATGGCCGAACGTTTTATTCACAGTTTGGCTTCAACAATTCAAGTAGATCCTATCAATATCCTACCTGCTTACGAGGATGAGCATTGGCAGCACCTTTTAGAGAGTCCTGAAGCATTGACTTCAGCAGAACCTCAAAGAGATCCAATAGGATATGTGTTGCCCCTAAAAATAAAAGAAGACAACCAACCTTTTCAAAGCCCTCGATGGTCTTTTAAACGGAAATATCTCTTTCTAGAGAGAGGCACTTCTTCTTTAGGTTACAGGCTCCCACTAAAGCAAGTTACACTAACTCCTCGAGAACCTAAAGACTTCCCCACAGCTCTATGTGTAGAGCTTCGTGAAGGAATCATTTGTATATTCATTCCTCCTATCGAAAATTCAAAACATTATTATTCACTCATCTCCGCCATTGAGTCTACCGCAGGACTGCTCAAATGCCCAGTTCGAATAGAAGGATACCAACCGCCCCCTGATCCGAATATCATCAGCTATCAGATTACTCCCGATCCAGGAGTGATCGAAGTGAATGTTTATCCTGCCGAAAACTGGGAACAACTTAAAAAAATCATTTTTGAAGTGTTTGAAGAAGCTAAAAATGTTCGTTTAACAACGGAAAAGTATCTCATCGATGGACGCCGCATTGGTGCAGGAGGGGGCCATCATATTATCATCGGAGGTCCTACACCCGAGGAAAGTCCTATTTTACGTCGACCGGACCTCTTACAAAGCTTCCTCACATTCTGGCAGCACCACCCAAGCCTTTCTTATTTCTTTTCTGGCCTCTTTGTAGGTCCCACAAGTCAAGCTCCACGTATTGACGAAGCTCGTCATGAAACACTCTATGAATTAGAAATCGCCTTTTCTCAGCTTCCAAAATCTGGCAAAGACTTTCCCCTTATCGATCGACTCTTCCGTCATTTGCTTGTCGATATGACCGGAAACACACATCGCACAGAAATATCCATTGATAAACTTTACGATCCTAAGACTCCTCACGGCCGGCAAGGGCTCATCGAATTCCGTAGTTTTGAAATGCAACCTCACCCCCAAATGTCGATGCTACAACTTCTACTCGTGCGTGCACTGACGGCCTATTTTTGGAAACAACCTTATAAAAAGAGATTGGTCCGGTGGGGAACTGCTCTGCACGATAAAATGATGATGCCTCATTTTCTCTGGCAAGATTTAACAGATATCATCCATGAATTGGTCAATGCAGGTTATCCTTTTAATATCGAATGGTTCAAACCTTTCTTCGATTTTCGTTTTCCTATTTATGGAACTGCGCAAATTGATAACATACGACTTGAGCTCCGCATGGCTCTAGAGCCATGGAATGTTCTAGGAGAAGAAAACGTCACAACTCACACAGCACGTACAGTAGATAGTTCAACTGAACGTTTACAAATCACCGCTCATGGAATCACAAAAGGTCGACACCTTATCACCTGCAACCAAAGGGCACTCCCTTTACATCCTACTTCCACTAAAGGGGAATTCATCGCGGCTGTACGATTTAAAGCATGGAATCCTGGAGCCACTCTTCATCCAAATATCCCCTTGGATGTTCCTCTAGTATTTGACATCTACGACACATGGCTTAATCGTTCTATAGGAGGCTGTAAGTATCACTATACGCATCCTGGAGGGGTTAATTATACGAAACTTCCCCCCAATGCTAAAGATGCTGAATCCAGACGCATGGCACGCTTTGAGGTCTTTGGACATACACCTGGCATGCACACTCTAAGCATTGAACCTCTCAATGAGGAATATCCTTTTACCTTAGATTTGCGCAGAAAAAATTAATCAATTGTTATTACCGGAGGAAGTTCTAATGAGCGAAATAACTGAAAATAACCAAGTCAATCAAACACCTCAGGAGTATGAGAACCTGCATAAGATCTCTCGCGATGCACAAGTCTTAAGTTCTATCTCTCAGTTGTTAGATTGGGATCACGAGACCTATATGCCGGCTGATGGGGTCAATGCCCGCAGTGAGCAGATGAAAGTGATCGCCGGAGTTATTCATAAGAGAACGTACAGGTGATGAATTTGAGGAAGCTTTGCAAAAGCTGATCGATATCAAATCGGGCAACGTCTTAATTGAGGGCTTAAATGCGCCTCAACTAGGCAGCTTTAAAATTATGGCGTCGTGACTATATTAAAGAAGTCGCCCTTCCTTCAAGTTTTGTCGAAGAATTTGCAGAAGTCACTTCACAAGCTGTCTCTGTGTGGCGCAAAGTAAAAAAGGAAGAGTCTTATGAACAATTTGCTCCTTTCTTAGATAAGATCGTCTCCTTATGCCGAAAGAAAGCAGATTATCTTGGATACGAAGATCATCCATATGATGCTCTCATAGACCTTTATGAACCTGAAATGACAACTAAACACATAGATCCCATCTTTTCTGAACTTGAAGCTTCTAATTCCTCTCTCCTTAAACAAATTTCAGCTGCTCCGCAAATTGATGACAGCGTTCTTTTTGGAGATTTCGATCATAAAAAGCAACTCGAATTTAGTTTAGTTTTACTAAATGCCATGGGATACGTCCGTTCCAAAGGGCGTTTAGATATCTCATCACACCCTTTTTCATGTTCACTTCACCCCACAGACACTCGAATTACCACTCGCATCCACCCCACAGGGCTCATGAGCAATATCTACTCTGTACTACACGAAGGGGGCCATGCGATCTATGATATGGGGCTGCCAGCCGAACAATTCGGATCCCCTCTTGGACAAGCTATTTCCTATGGGATGCATGAATCGCAATCGCGTTGGTGGGAAACTCGCATTGGCAAAAGTAAGGGGTTTTGGCAATATTACCTTCCAATTTTAAAGCAGTATTTCCCCGAAGCCCTGCATCAAATTGATCTAGATACATTTTATAGAGCCATTAATAAAGTGCAGCCCTCTTTGATTCGCGTAGAAGCAGATGAAGTAGGTTATCCTTTGCACATCATTTTAAGGTATCAACTTGAAAGAGATCTCATAGGAGGCAAGCTCTCTGTTCGGGATATTCCTGAAGCATGGAATGCTAAAATGACAGAGCTCATAGGACTCACTCCCACAAACAATAGTGAAGGTTGCCTTCAAGATATTCATTGGTCCTTAGGATCCTTTGGTTACTTCCCTAGCTACTCATTGGGAAATATCTATGCAAGTCAACTATTCACTGCTTTTGAAAAAGCTTTCCCCTCTTGGGAAGCTGATCTTGCTAAAGGGGATTTAACTTTCATCAGAAAATGGCTTAACGACAACGTGCATAGGTTTGGTCGACAATATTCAATTCCGGAGTTGATGCAAAAAGTGACTAACGAACCTCTTTCTGCAAAAGCCTATACCGACTACCTTAACACAAAATACGCTCAGATTTATGAATTAAACAAAAGCTCATGAGCATTATGACAAAAAAGCCTCTTCGAGAGGCTATTGAGACGAGTCAAAAAATAGATGAAATGGGAGAAGGGGAACCTTCTCAACTTCATCGAGTTCTAGGACCCTGGCAACTTATCTTATTTGGTATTGGAGCCATTGTCGGGGCAGGTCTTTTCTCTATTACCGGAATGGCTGCTGCTCAGCATGCCGGTCCGGCGATATTGATTTCATTTTTAATTGCTGCAATAGGCTGCGGATTCGCAGGATTATGCTATAGCGAACTTGCAAGCATGATTCCGATCGCTGGAAGTGCTTACACATATGCTTATATTGCTATCGGAGAACTCGTTGCATGGATGATTGGATGGACACTTATTCTAGAGTACGCTATCGGAGCTTCCACAGTAGCCATTAGCTGGTCTGCGTATTTAGTTTCACTTTTGCATGATTTTGGAATTCACTTGCCTGCTACGTGGACAGCTTCGCCTTGGCATTCCACACTCGTTCCTGATGGCTCTTCTGCAACTGGTTACATCAATTTGCCGGCCATTTTGATCATTATCTTGACTTCCATTATTTTAATTTTAGGAATTAAAAAAGCTGCTTATGCGAATGCCTTTATCGTAAGCCTTAAAATAGGCATCGTCTTACTATTTATTGCGATTGGAATCCAATACATTCAACCTGAAAATTATGTCCCATTCATCCCTGAAAATACGGGGACCTTTGGTGAATTCGGTTGGAGTGGTATACTAAGGGCTTCAGGGATAATCTTTTTTGCCTATATCGGCTTTGATAGCATTTCTACAGCAGCCCAAGAAACAATCAATCCTCAAAAAAATTTACCGATCGGCATCATGACTTCCCTTGCGATCTGCACAGTGCTCTATATTCTTTTTGCTTTTGTGATGGTAGGTCTTGTGAATTACAAAGAGCTCGATGTAGCTGCACCGGTGGCTTTGGCTATCGACAAGACTCCATATGTTTGGCTAAATATAGCAGTCAAATTAGCTGTGTTAGCGGGGTTTACGTCGGTCATGCTTATTTTACTCTTGGGTCAATCACGCATTTTTTACGCCATGTCGTGTGATGGACTTCTTCCTCCAATTTTCTCTAAACTCCACTCACGTTGGCATACCCCCTGGATCTCAAACCTGATTCTAATGTGTTTTGTAGGTCTTTTCAGTGCGTTTGCTCCACTTTATCTTGTGGGAAATATGACGAGTATCGGAACTCTTCTAGCTTTTGCGTTGGTGTGTGGCGGAGTTTTAATCCTGCGATACACACATCCCGAGTACCCTAGAAGCTTTAAAGTGAGTTATGTCCCTACAATTCCTCTCTTAGGGATAGCAACTTGCCTACTGATGATGTTTTCACTCAATCTGGAAACTTGGTTGAGACTTTTTATTTGGTTAGTCATAGGCTTACTTGTCTACTTTTTCTATGGTCGTCATCATGCTGATCCTAGCTTTAAGTAGCAGGAAATCGTTTTGCTAATTCAAGATTACTATTTGTATCTATACTCATTTAACTATCCTTTTTTTAAATTTTAACTTTAAATAAAATTAAAGAACATTTTATATACACTTTGTATTATCATATTTTTAGATTTAATTATCAACACATTAAGGCTAACAAAAAGACCCCACAAGTGAGGATCCACCTGAAATTAAAGCCATTAAGAGTCTGGAATAAATCATTAAAAATGATAACATGAGTCTTTGTTATTTTCCATAGAGACAAGGTTTTTAAGACGTTAAAAAAAATTATTCATTGTCTGTTTTTGTCTAGCGACCTTAGGAAGATCAGAAAAAGATCAGAAAAAGCTTGACATGTATTTTATAATGAGGTATGATGCAAGTATAGTGGAGGAAGTATGGTAGCATTAAATATAAAAGGTTTTCCCGAAGAACTCTATAAAGCTTTAGTTGATTTAGCTAAAAATGAACATCGCTCCCTGACACAAGAAGTTATCTATCTCCTACGAATTGCTATAAATACAACAGAAAAGTCAAAACCATCCATTCTTAAGCTTCGAGGACTTGGAAAAAAAAGTTGGAACGAAGTTGATCCAGAAAAACATATAGATTCAGAACGAGATTCATGGGATTAGTAAAAGATATTGGCCAAGGCCCAAGAATTAAGCAAGGTTACTAATTTATGATCTTTCGCAGAAATTTTTCACATTCATCAAGTTGCTCGAGCGAGACAAATTCGTTTGCTTTATGTGCTTCCATAATGCTTCCAGGACCGCAAACAATTGTAGGAATACCCGCCTTTTGAAAGAAACCCGCTTCCGTAGCATAGGAGACTTTACTTATTTTATTGCCTTTTTTTGCGATTTGGATAAATCCTATCTCTTCAGAAATTTCAAAAGCAGGAACGCGAGCTATCGGTTCAA
Source organism: uncultured Parachlamydiaceae bacterium (assembly GCA_963752155.1). Taxonomy (GTDB): domain Bacteria; phylum Chlamydiota; class Chlamydiia; order Chlamydiales; family Parachlamydiaceae; genus JACCRY01. Next base: position 231,341 of record CAVVXH010000011.1, read on the forward strand.
TCACAACCGAAGCTTCGCTAAACTCCTTCTGCATCTCTGGAAGTAAGCTCTCCTTTACATAGTCCTTTACCACTTGGCAAATCTGATCTGGATCGTCATCAGGCAAATTGCGAAACTCAAACAAAAATTCAAGAAAAGAGGGAATCGTATTCACAGCGATTCCACCAGAAATCACTGTGCTAGTCAAGGTTGTAAAGGGGACATCGTATAGCTCGTCCTTAAGTCCTTTTTCTTTAAGCACTTCAGCAAAATCTCTTAACCAACAAATCAATTTAGCCCCATGTTCAATGGCATTGCAACCTTTAGGAGTTAGTGAAGAATGAGCTGCATGGCCATGCACACGACATCTAAAACAATTAATTCCTTTATGTGCGACGACCGGCATCATTCCTGTAGGCTCGCCCACAATACAAGCAGAAGGTTGGATGCCTTTTTGTTTAATATCTGCAATCATTAAAGGAGCTCCTAAACACCCAACCTCTTCATCATAAGAGAAGGCCAAATGCACTGGATGTTTGAGGGATGTGGCCTGAAACTCTGGGATCAAGGCTAATACGACTGCAAGAAAACCTTTCATATCGCAAGCCCCTCTACCATAGATGCGATTGTCCTTTTTTATTGCACAAAATGGGTCGCTATCCCATGCTTGGCCTAAAACAGGTACAACATCTGTGTGGCCAGAAAGAAGTAGACCTCCATTTAAAGAACCATCAGATGAGGGAAGAGAGGCAAATAGATTAGCTTTTGTTCCTGTTGGATCATATGTAAGAGTGTAGGAAATACGAAAATGATCGAGCCAATTTCCAATGCACTCAATGAGAGGCAAATTGGTCTTGCTAGAAGTTGTATCATAAGCGATCAGTTTAGCAAGCCACGCTTCTTTATCCATAATCATTTCCTAATTTTCGAAAGTAGTCCGAATAGTCCCAAACCAATTCAGACTCTAATATTTTCCTTTTTAAGAATCAATGTAAATGGGTCATTTAAACAAAGGCACTCCCTTTTTCTGTTGACATAAAATTATCAAGGGCCTACAGCTTAGATTAAAGTGCCATAAGATATAAACGTTTAAAAGTAAAATCTACCATGAATTATATCACAATATTTCTTCAATTAATTGTCGCATTTGGTTTGCTAAACGTTTGGGTCATTCGAAGCACTCAAGAAACCCCTTATCGGGGATCCAATGCGAGTTCTTTAAAAAATGAATTCATCGCTTATGGTCTGCCTTTATGGGCTTTTTATGTTGTTGGATTCATTAAAATCAGCGCAGCTCTCCTACTTCTTTTAGGATTGTGGATACCTTTTTTAGTTTTTCCTGCAGCTCTTGTAGTTTCTATCTTGATGATCGGAGCCTTATGCATGCACATAAAAGTCAAAGACCCTGTGAAGAAGTCTTTACCAGCTTTACTAATGCTATTTTTTAGCATCTGCATATGCTTTGGATCATTTTATCATAGCTAAACCCATCTTTCATCGTTTAACTTGTTCTCCAGCTAAAGCGTTTGCCATTTTCTGAAAAATAAAGAAATGAAAAGGGACAAGAGCATACCAATAGAGGCGTCCTAAAATACCTTTAGGTCGAAATGTCGCTGTTTGAACAAGAAACGACTCATGATTTTTTTGTTCAAACTTAAATTGAAGCCAAGCTTCGCCAGGAACTTTCATTCCAGCAAAAAGAATCAGATGGCCATTTTCTTTATCAGCAAGGATCACTCTCCAAAAATCGATAGAATCGCCTACTTGGATTTCAAAAGGATGCCGTCTTCCTCTATTCAAACCCACGCCTCCAATCATTTGATCAAATAAACCTCGCAAATGCCAAGCCCAATTCAAAGCATAATAACCAGTACTTCCACCAATGCGCCAAATCCGTTCGATAGCAGCTGCTTTAGAATCTTTGATCAAAATTCTTCTTTCATCTTTTAAACATCCTTCATCAGGAACTTGGATATAATTTTCAATATTTGGATTATTTCCACGAATTTCCCATGAATCCATCCAACTGGAAATAACCTCATTTTGTGAGATCTTTTGAAAGGCAAATTCAAGAGCTTCGTGTATAGGTCAAACAAAGATGGGGAATGATTTTTTGGATTTCATTCAATTGAACAACAGTGCTTGTTTTCATGCTTTCTACTAAGTAAGAACAAAGCGAATAACGAACGGATGTAATAAAAACCAGCCAATAGCTGGATAAACGGGGAGTTAGAACCGGAACATTGATTATCCATCTTTTAAGATTTCGGAATTTTGCGTATCTGAGCATCACCTCTTTAAATGTAATAGCTTCCGGGCCTCCAATATCAAAAGTTTTATTCATGCATTTTTGATTGAGAAGTACGCTAGAAAGATAAAAAAGGACATCCCGAATCGCAATGGGTTGACATAATGAGTTGACCCACTTAGGAGCGATCATTATAGGTAGCTTTTCGCATAAATCCCTAATGATTTCAAAAGATGCACTTCCCGCCCCAATGATAATGCTTGCGCGCAAAACAGTGTAAGGAATACCACTCTGTTTTAATGCTTTTTCGACTAATAATCGGGACTTAAGGTGAGGGGATAACTTTTTTTCGTCATTAATAATCCCTCCTAAATAGATAATCTGCTTAATATGGGAGTTTTTTACACCTTTTAGAAACTGTTCGACTACTTCCATTTCAGTATCCACTAAGTTGCCGACGATTTCCGACATGGAGTGGACAAGATAATAAGCAGCCTCAATATCTTCTGGAATCTCTTTTAAAGTTTCAGAATTTCTTAAATCTCCCCAAATGTAGTGAAGATTTGGTCTATCTTCAGCAAAAACTTTGGCCCCTTTAATGCGGCACAAAGCATAAATTTGATGACCTTGATTTAAGAGATAAACGATCAGTCTTTTCCCTACAAATCCATTCGCTCCTGTAATCAAAATCTTTGTCATCGATCAATCCCCTATCTCTCTTCATTAACACGTACTTGTAGAGGTATATTTTCTTTCATATTGAACCACGTAAAACTCATACAATATCATAACGCCAAAGCCATAAATATTCATTAAGAAATTGCGAAAATTGCTGGCTTTGTGAAAGTCTCCTTGCTATACATAAGACAACAGGTTACTTTTGTTCTGAAAACCCACACTCAGACCACATGACCCCTATACGTGGCGTAAGGCCTACGTATAGGAGTCATGTGGTCTGATACTGCTGAAGAAAAAAATGGATAAATCTAAGCTTAAAGATAAAATTATTCATGAAGCCTATAAGCTTCTTTTTCTTGCTATTTACTTGTGTCTATTTTTGAGTTCACTCAGCATTTATCGCAACTTAATCTTAAATAAAGATCTCTTTAATTTTTTTCATATCGGGTACAATTTTGTTGAGGCTTTGCTACTTGCAAAGATCATTCTTCTAGGAGAAATGCTTCACCTAGGAAAAAAATATTCAGATAAACCTCTAATTATTCCAACTCTATACAACGCCTTTATATTTACTATTTTTGTATTTCTTTTTAGCATTGCTGAGCACTTTGTTTTGGGAATCATTGAAAGGAAAGAAATGATTCTCATTTGGCAGGAACTTTACACGCATGCACTTTATCAGATCATGAGCAAACTGCTTATTACATTCATATTTTTTATTCTACTTTTCAGCTTTTTAGAGACCAGTCGAGTTATCGGTGAGCAGAAGTTATTCAATCTTTTTTTTCGTAGAAAATAAGAAGTTCTTCATTAACACACACTTGTCGAGGCCTAGTTTCTTTCATATTTATTCTTCGTTTACTACCTCGGTCTCAACTCCCAGAATACCAGAATTAAAAGTTGCTAGCCTTTAAAAAATTCAAGCAAATCTGCATTGATCTGATCTTTTAAAGTCGAACACATTCCGTGAGGAGCCCCACTATAGACTTTGAGCCGTGAATTTGTAATTAATTTAGAAGAAAGCATTGCAGAGTCATCAATGGGTACAATTTGATCATCATCTCCATGTAAAATCAAAGTAGGAATATCAAATTTTTTGAGATCTTGAGTAAAATCAGTTTCAGAGAAAGCCTTGATACAATCATATAACCCTTTAAAACCACCAAGCATCCCTTGCAACCAAAAGGAGTCTCTAAGGCCTTGGGAAACATTAGATCCAGACCTGTTAGCTCCATAAAATGGCCCACTGAGATCTTTGAAGAATTGAGAACGATCTACAAGCATATTTTTGCGAATCTGATTAAATACTTCGATAGGCAATCCACCTGGATTCTGTTTCGATTTTAACATGACTGGAGGAACAGCACCAATTAATACAGCTTTAGCCACTCGTTTTGTGCCATGGCGTCCTATGTAGCGTGCCACTTCACCCCCACCTGTGGAGTGACCTACATGAATAACATCTTTTAAATCAAGAGCATTAACTAGCTGTGCTAAGTCGTCAGCATAAGTGTCCATTTCATTACCACTCCAGGTCTGACTAGAGCGACCATGCCCACGGCGATCATGTGCAATACATCGGTATCCATGTGAAGCTAAAAATAACATCTGATCTTCCCAAGCGTCTGCAGTCAATGGCCATCCATGACTAAAAACGACAGGTCGCCCATTTCCCCAATCTTTATAATAAATTTGGATGTCTTTATTGTTTTCTTTACCAACTTGTATATAGCTCATGTTAACTCCCCTAAAGTAAAAGGCATGTATCTCTAGATATCTCAACTTGCTAAAATTTATACAAGAAAATATTGGTGCCTCAATGAGGAGAAACGAAACGACGTTTTTCGACCCAAACCTTGCCATCTCTTCCTCCCCCATTTCCGGATCCAAAATAGGTAACTTCTAATTAAGTATGCACCCCTGATTATAACATCCAAAAACTTTTTGGAGTGCTGTGGGCTCTGCCACAGCGCGTGAAAAGGTTTAATCATAAAGTATGCAATTTAAAAAAATTCCCTTTCGGATGGCAAGGGTTTTGTTTTTTACAAATCTGTTCCTGACATACATTTATGGTCTGAATGAAGCTACGATTAGGAGGCTGTCATAAAGCGAGACAACATCCTATAATTTTTAATTGCATACTTTATGATTTAACCTTCTTAACGCGCTGTGGCAGAGCCCACAGCACTCCAAAAAGTTTTTGGATGTTATAATCAGGGGGGCATACTTAATTAGAAGTCACATATTTTGGCACCAGAAATAGGGGGCGAGCAGGCAACCCTGTCTCGCTTTGCGTCAACTAGACCTTTAGAGCTTCGAACATTTTTCTTGCCAATTGAACATCTTGTGGTTTGTTAATGTCCAATGTTCTTTTCTTCATTTGATTGTTCAAAGCATCATAGAACTTATCAAATGTATTTGCATTACCACAATGATATATCTCTACAAATCCACTTTTCAAAGCTTTGTATGTTTCAGAATCTTCAGAAGTGATAATCTTAGCAATTGCATCATAGAGGCTCATCTCTGGGTTTTTTGCTGCATATTCATTTAATTTATCTCTAAGAATTACACCACGTAGCTCTCCTACTGTCGTTGAACCTCGATTTGAAAAATCCATGATTTCTTGCGTTTTTGTATTTCGAATATTAAATTTGGGTCCACCAGGAACGTCAAAAGCCATGTCTTTCAATTTTAAATTTTTCATGAATTTAACATCGATCTCTTGAACCGGCCTATCCGTTATAACATCACCGTAATCTTCAGGTCTTGCTTGTTGGATTTGTGGCATCGCGCTAAATGCTACTCTTAAAAATTCATTGAACGTCTCTGGACATTCTCTTTTGTTTGCTCTTAACGGCTCTCCTTGAGCAGCTATAAGCACCGCTGCAGCTATTGACAAACCTGCGAGGGTGAATTGAGCAACTTTCCAGACAGTCGCTTTCAAAAAACTCTCGGGCTTTGGCTGTTCTTTCTTTGTCACTTTTTCTTGGTTAGTCATTCCAACCAATGAATGATCCACTTGATCTGTATACGTAGTGCCCATCGGAGCTGGTATATTAGCTGAAATACTCATAATCTAAACCTTGAATAAAATATTTTATTGTTATATGACTTATTTTGATTAATCTCATAGATAGATCAATACAATCGGTCATATGTTTATTTATAGCATAAAACTGTTACAACATGCAACAGGAAAAACAAAGTGCTGCTTTAACAGATGAAGAACAGGGTTAACAAGCACTCTAAAAGTACCCTTGTTAATCAAGGATGAGATCATTTTTTTCTTATGGATTAATAAATCAACAAGAAAGTCCCCGTTAAAAACAAGTAAAAATCTATAAAAATAATTTATAAAGATCAAATATATTGAAGGACAAAGAGATCTTACATGTAAAGTATCGTAATAACCAAAAAATTGCGCAAATTTCTTAGCTGCTACGATATCAGACCTGATATTCTGACATTAAGATCAGACACCAATGGCAAGGCGCTTTCCCTATGATTTCTTTTTGGGAACTTTAACACCTTCTTTTCGTGCCTCAGAGAGACCAATTGCAATAGCTTGCTTAGGATTCGTCACTTTTTTATGACTTTTCCCAGATTCAAGGGTCCCTTCCTTCATTTTGTGCATCGCTTTTTCTACCGATTCGCCTGCTTTCGCTCCATATTTAGCCATAACTCCTCCCTTATTACTTTTTTTTTAGATATATCTCCCAAAGGTTAATTTGTAAATTTTTTTTTGCTTCATTTTTTTATTTGACAAAATATTTTTTTTGAAATATGAGGAAAATATAGCAGTTTAGGAATCTAAAGATGCTATAACTTCTAAAATTCCAATTTAAAAAAAAGGATTCATTATGAGTAAAAACCTTATAAACAAAACTTCCTTAATTGCTCTAGCGTTAGGAGCTAATTTTGCTATCATACAAGCCGATTCCTATAATTCCTATAATCAACCCAGAGAAACAGCTTATGGTGAAAATCAAACAACAACTACATCCAATCAAGAACTCGAAAAAAAAATCCGTTCTAAAATAGAATCAGGATGGTTCTCAAAAGGTTACGAGCAACTTAACGTAAGAGTGAATAACGGAAATGTAACCATCCAAGGGCCTGTCAAAACATGGAAAGATAAAGAAGGGGTTGAAAAAGAAGTCCGCAACATCCCTGGAGTCATTAGCCTAAATAGCCAAATTACTGTCACAGAACCAAACTCAAATGATTCTAGAGAAAAAGAGTTTGCACAGGATAAAGGTGCTACTTCAGAAGATAATCAACTCAATAAAAAAATCCGCGATCAAGTTAGCCGAGGTTGGCTATGGGACAGCTATAAACAAGTCATTTTAAATACGTCGAATGGTAATGTGACTTTAGAAGGTTTTGTTAGAAGCAATAGTAACCAACAAAAACTTATAGATGAAATAAAGAAAGTCGATGGTGTTAAGTCTGTCAAAAGTGAATTAAGAATCAGAGATTAATAAAAAGTAAATAAGAGGATACCTATGGGCAGGATGTTGATTCTATGGATGATGGGGATACCTATCTTGGTAATTATCATACTTAAAGTTTTAGGATTAATATAATCTTAAAACATTACTTACAAAAATTTAAGGAGTAATATTATGAAAACACAAACATTAGACAAATTGTTTATTGATGAATTAGAAGATATGTATAGTTCTGAAAATCAAATAATCAAATCTTTACCCAATTTAATAAAACTGGCAACATTTCCAGATTTAAAAAAGGCACTATCTAATCATTTAAAAGAAACTCAAGATCAAGTAAAAAGGCTCGAAAAAATATTTTCTTTTTTAGATTTATCTCCCACAGAAAAACACTGTAAGGCAATGGAAGGAATTTTAAAAGAAGCAAATGATTTAGTAGAAAATAAACCAAAAGCAGCGACTTTAGATGCAGCGATTATTAGTGCTGCTCAAAAAGTTGAACACTATGAAATGGCTTCTTATGGCACATTACGTAGTTTTGCAAAATATTTAGAAATGGACCAAGAAATCATTGATCTTCTACAAGAAACATTAAATGAAGAAGGTGGTGCTGATAAAGCTCTTACAAAAATTGCTGAAGGTTCTTTGTTTTCAAGCGGTGTAAATAAAGAAGCAGCCTCTGATAGCCCCCACCACCATCATCATAAATAAATTCCATTAGGGAGAGGAGCCAAACATTCCTCTCCGAGTACATAAAGTCATTTTACACACGTTTTCTTTTTTCTTTTGGCTGATCCAGATCAATTTCTTCATCAAAGGGGAATGCTCTTTTATTCTCCCCCTTATGATGAAATTCTTCCATCTGCTGATCAAAAACAGGACTCAATTTATTTTGTTCCCACCATGGATTTTCAAAAGATTGGGTTGAAAATTTTGGCAATTTTCTCGCTCGCTTTTTTAAAAATTTCCATCTTCCGATCGGATCATATACATCTTCTAAATTTCTATCTTGACCCCAAGTAAGGGCTCTTAAATTTGTTAATTGAGAAAGACGTTCAATTCCATTTTCTGTAATACGTTTACATAAATTGAAATTCACTGTTTGTAAATTTATTAATCCCAAAAGATAATGGATCGCGGCGTCTGTGATTTTTCGGTTAAAGAAAAAATTGAGATTTTGCAAATTAACTAACCCAGAAAGTTTCTCAACCATCTCATCAGTCATCTTGCTGCAAGAAAGATTAAGATTTTGCAAATTTATTAATCTAGAAATAGGCTCCAGTCCCATACACGTTGGGTCCAGCCAAGAAGTGAGAGAAAGAGTCTGCAAATTTGTTAATGGAGCAAAATACTGAATAGTTCCACCTAAATCCCCTCCAACCGCTTGAATTTCAAAATATTTAAGTTTTTCTAATGTAGAAAAGTGTTTAAGACTCTTCTCCGAAATATTAAAGCAATATTGAGTGCGGCTATCGCAATAAAGATACGTAAGATTTGTCAATTTAGAAAGATGTTGAAATTCATCATCCAAGATCTGGTGAGAAAGTTCAATCTGAAGGCTTATTAAAGATGTAAAACCAATAAGATTTTTTAAATCTACTTGAGTTAAAGGGAAATTAATTTCTAACATCTCTAGAGTCTTGAATGTCTTAAAATGCTCTAACCCGATATTCATATACTTATGTCTACTATCTATTTGAATTGCGATGGTTCCTTCGTCGCGAATTTTAAGTACCTTGAGATTAGTAAATTGCTGACACTCTTTAATGTCATAGACAGTTAGAAAATAAGGATTGCTAAGAAATAATTTATACGGATTTACAAGTTCTAATGGCCATCTTTTCAAAGCTGTTTGAGAAAAATTAGATTTATCTCTTAAATTTATAATCAGACTTACATATTGCATTTGCGTGCGTTTTAAGTTGAGGACTTTTATAGATTGAAGAGTCCTCAAAAACATGTCAACCCTATAATTTTCTTTCCATATTGATTTCTGTTGTGATGATACAAATTTTAAATGGTTTTGTATAAAGAAATCAAAAATTGGGACTCGTCCAAATTCAATCAAAGTCGGAAAAACATCATCACAAAGGATATTCAATCCATTATCAAATTTTTCATAAATAGCGACCAGCTTCTCATAGCAGATTTTTAATTTTTCATTTGTTTTAGACATCAGTGGATCCTCAAATTCCTTATAGCTAAACGATAAGGATGCAAAAATAGAAATAATTTTTTTATTAAGATCCAAAGAGAGCATTTCAAAGTAACTAATCGAATTTATATATTTATTATTTACTAAGATAAAATTAGCAACACATTCAATTTTGTTAGAAGTATAATTTAAATTGTAGTTTAAAGCAATTTTTTCGAGTCTTTTAAGATCAGAATACACAGCACGCATATTGGTAGAATAAAAAACTAACTTAAGATTTCTATATATAAATAATATTTTCTGATTTACTTCTGATAAAAAATCCATTTCATTAAATGATAAAAAATAATTTTCATTAGCCAAATTACAATCAACTTCCATATCACCTCTAGAATTACAAATTATTTTTACTAGTTCTAACATATGCAAAATCATATCAATACATAGATTTATACGTCAAGGTTAACTCTTAGAGAATCATTTTGACAATTAATTTTGTTAAATTAATTCTTTTAATAGAGTAATCCACATTGAAAAAGAGGAATTTCTTGTTTAAGCGGATGCAAAATATCATCTTTGACAAGGTATGCAGGCAAAGAAGCTTCCCTTAGCTGATGTCTTGTCTTATTTTAAAGTTTAGCTCTACGCGAGAGATCGTAACTCCCTTTGACTAAATCAAGCATAGAACTTCCAGAAAAAACAACTTTTAATGAAGGAAAAGAATCATAAATATTCTTTAAATCGATTACGCAACTGAAATTGAGGATAGAGATAACGGGTTCGGGAGAAAGTAAGCTCTTCAATCAATCGTTGAAAAGTGGCTGAAATAAAACGAAACATGAGTACACTCCAAAATTTAACGCTTAAATCTATACCAGGCGCGACCATAGATTGTATTTTTTTGCTGCGTGAAAGCCCCGCGGTTGAACGATCAAAAATGACCCAATATTGCAATATGGGGTCATTTTTGATCGTTCAACCGCGGGAGCTTTGACGCGCAAAAAAATACAATCTATGGCCGCGCCTGGTATAGAGTGTACTCCCAAAATCTTAGATTTTCAATGGATAATATCACCTGATTGCTGGATGAGCTTGGCAATCAAAGCCGTCCAACCTGTCTGATGGCTTGCACCTAAACCTAAACCGCTATCTCCATGGAAATATTCATTAAACAAAAGCAAATCTTTCCAATAAGGATCATGGCGATATTTTTCAGAAGTCCCATAGATAGGACGATTGCCTTCTTGATTCACCTGGAATAGTTTAATTAATCTTTTTGACAATTCTACACTGACATCCCAAAGGTTCAAAAATTGACCAGAACGAGTAGGAAACTCAACTTTCAAGGTATCTCCATAGTAGTAATAATACTTCTGCAACGATTCAATGATCAAAAAATTCATTGGAAACCATATCGGACCGCGCCAATTTGAATTTCCACCAAAAAGACCGCTGTCTGCATCACCAGGGACATAGCCAACAGAATAATTTTCTCCATCTAGATTAAGTGAGTAAGGGTGATCCTTATGGTATTTTGAGAGTGAACGAATCCCATATTCAGAAAGAAATTCATTTTCATCTAACATATATTTGAGAATACTGACTAGACGTTCTTCTGTTAGAATAGAGAGCAATCTTCTATTTTCAACTCCAGGGCGATAGATGCAAGTTAAATTCGCAAAAACATGAGGCCGTTTACTTATAAACCAATCGACTCGACGTGAAAAGACAGTCAACTTTCGCATCTCCTCTGATTCCAAAGTTTCGACAGCTAGTAAAGGCAAAAGACCGACAAGCGAACGCACTTTCACCGGAACAATTTGATCATTTGGCAGATGAACAGCATCATAAAAAAAGCCGTCATCATCATTCCAAAGGTGATGTCCCTTTCCTCCACAATTTGTCAACGCTCCAGCTATACGCAAAAAGTGTTCAAAAAATTTTGTAGCAATATCTTGAAAATAAGGTTCTTCGAGAGATAAGTGAAGAGCCATCCGCATCATCAGTATACAATAAAATGCCATCCATGCTGTGCCATCAGCTTGATCAATGTGTCCTCCGGACGGAATAGACTTACTCCGATCAAAAAGGCTAATGTTATCTAAACCTAAAAATCCTCCCTGGAATACATTATTACCATCTTTATCTTTCCGATTGACCCACCAAGTAAAGTTCAGGAGAAGTTTATTAAAAACTCCTTTTAGAAAATCACGATCATGGGTACCACTAACCTTCCCTTCGATTTTATATGCCCTCCATGCCCCCCAAGCTAAAACAGGGGGATTAACATCTGAAAAGTTCCATTCATAGGCCGGCAGCTGTCCATTGGGATGCATATACCATTCGCGAGTATATAGCACAATTTGTCGCTTAGCAAAATCGGGGTCGATTAATAACAGAGGGATACAATGAAAGGCAGTATCCCACGAACAAAAGTAAGGATATTCCCATTTATCGGGCATCGAGAAGATATCAAAACTGGTCAAATGCTCCCACTCACGATTCCGTTCTACTGTCCTATAAACAGGGAGTTCAGGATCTCCTTTGCCCCATTGTTCAACATCTAAATAATAAAATTGTTTATTCCAAAGAAGTCCTGCAAAAGCTTTTCTCTGTATTTGTTTCAGTTCTTCAGTTAAGTTTCCGTGCTGAATAGCGGCATAAAATTCATTTGCTTCCTCTTTTCGTTTCAAAATAAGCTCATCTATATCCTTAAACGGCTGATTGACTTCCATTTTAGAAAACCTCAAGGTTATCGTAGTATATTCCTGAGGAGGAACTTTCTTCCGATAAACAGCTGCTGCCTTAGTTCCTACTTGATTGATATTAATTGCAGATTTTTCCTCGCCTACAATATAGCGATGAAACGCGTCTTTGGTATATGGGGAACTATTTTTGACTCCAAAGAGTTTTTCATTATTCGTTTCATTTTCAGTAAAGATAAGCTCGGGATTCTCTGCGCAATAAAGGTAATAAGATCCTTCTATGGGATGTTCAAGGAGAAATGTTGCCTTTTCCGGCACCCTCTTTATCTGGGGTTTTCCATGTTCATCTCCAGTTGGCCCTTCATTTCCATACCTCCAGCTCCAAGTATTTCTAAACCATATAATAGGAAGTATCGTTATTTCCGCTTCTTCTGGGCCACGATTATGAAGAGTGTAGCGGATCAAAATATCCTCTTCGTCCACTTTAACGTACTCAATGAAGAGATCAAAATAACGGTTTTCATCAAACACGCCGGTGTCAGTCAATTCATATTCCCGTTCCTGTCGTCCCCGTTTTTTGTTTTCCTTTCTTAATTTGTCGTACGGAAATTCTTGTTGAGGGTACTTATAGAGCATTTTCATATAGCTATGGGTCGGTGTGCTATCGATATAATAATAACATTCTTTGACGTCTTCGCCATGATTTCCTTCTAGACCACTCAGCCCGAACAATCTTTCTTTTAAAAACGGATCTTTACCATTCCAAAGGGCTAATGAAAGACAAATTCTCTGATTGCGATCAGAAATCCCTCCTAATCCATCTTCATTCCATCTATAAGCTCTTGCTTGAGCCATTTCATAAGAAAAATACTGCCAGGCTTCCCCTTCTCGACTATAATCTTCGCGCACAGTTCCCCATGCTCGTTCAGATAAATAAGGTCCCCATTTCTTCCACTTTGTTTTATCGAAACGATAGGATTTTAATCGCTGATGTTCGGCAGTCTCTTGCATGATATCTCCTCAATAAGTAAGTCTTTTATTATTGATTTATAACCACGTATTTTGCTATGATCAATCTATAATATTACTTTGGAGGAATCATGGATTTATCATCTTCGATAACAAACAATTATCCCCTCTCTTGGTCAGAAAAACTAACTGGTCTATTTAATCCGTATCATAGTTTAGAGAAGCGCATAAGTGCAATCGGAATTAACAAACTTACGCAGGAAAACATCGCAGACCTCCAGCAAGTGTTTAAGCTTGCACATCAATGGACATGGCCGGCAGGGAAGATGAGAAAATTAATTTCAACGATTCCTACAGAAGTTATTAAGCAGCTTGTGGTTGAATTGCTAGAAACCGGTAATGAAAAGGAAATAGCTAAACTTCTTCACACTTACCTTAAATTTCTTTCGAATAATGCCTTACTTGATATTTCAGAATTATCAACTCCTGAAAAAGCTGCTAGCTGGTTTTTAAGTCGAGGACTCCTAAGAAATTCTGTTTTAAAAAGTGCCATAGAAAAAGAAAGCCGTGTCATTCTCCAAGAATTTGCCATTGAATTTAAGTATTTTATTCATCACATCTTGGATATTTTAATTTCACGATTAGGATTATCTGAAATTGGAGCTGATAAACACTCCATGTATGAAAATCGAAGAATGGGTAACTACGCGGACCAGAATAAATTAGATATATATCTGAAGTTACTCGCTATGCCTGCAGCTGTTTTTGGATTTTTTAGCCTTTACGTCACAACTCCGGCAATTGCTGCAATCTCTACTGTTATAACAATTCTCTCTATGCTTACCTCCTTAGTGGCTTATCAAAGGTACTGGAAGCCTTGCCCTAAAGAACATACGGGATTGAAAAATGTCACCATAGACATGTTGAATCCAAAAGAGCCTATTTATCCCCGACCAGAGATCTTAAAAGACATTCAAAGTGCATTTGCAGAAAAAATGGGAGTGATCCTAGTAGGTGAGCCCGGAGCCGGAAAATCGTCGGTTGCTCGTTATTTCGCACAACAAATGGCCGATAAAAAAATTTGCACCTTCATTAAAAATGGTCAAGTCTTTTCATCCTCAGCATCCAAATTTAAATCAAAAGACTATATGAGTCCTACTCTTAACTCTATTGAAGAGCGGTTTAATAAATACAATGAAGAAGTAGTATTTTTCTTTGATGAATTCCATTCCTTATTTAAGAACGATGGCTTATTAGGGAGTAATTCTGAAGAAGAAATCAAAATGTTTTGTGAAGAATTCAAATACGTTATAGGGGCAACAACGAGCAAGGAATTTGAAGAACTCATTAAAGATAAAACAGCTATTGTCGATCGTAGGTTCAAAATTGTTTATCTTAATCCTTTAGAAGATCATCGAATTAAAATTGTTTTATCACAATATCTTCAAACTCTTCATCCAGAAATCGATCTTGGAAAAGGCGTGCTTGAACATATCATTTCAAATTCTAAATCATTTAACAAGAACACTTCAAAAATTCATGCTGCTCAGACTTTATTAAACAAAGCTATAAATAAAATGAATAATATTGAATTTAAAGATTTGGAATTAAAAATCTTAGGGCTTGAGGAACAATTGAAGAAGACCGAACAAGATTTAATGCATGTGGAAATAAGTCAAGTAGAGGAATTGAATGATCATTGGAAAGAGATAAACAAAAATGTTGAGGAATTAAGGACTGAGCTCCGGCAAAAAACAATGAGGATTGAGCGCATGAAGAAGATTGAAGCTTATCATCTCAAATTAAAACAACAAAGCTTCAAAATGGCTGATCCAGCAAAGAAATTAATAGCAGGCTCTTCATTGGAAAAAGAATGGATCACTCTAAATGCACAAATTAAAATGATTGCTGATTTTCTTATCAGGGAAAGAAAAAAACATTCTTTATCGATTGCCTTGGACATTGAATTAATCGACAGTATTTCCGGCAATTCCCGCTAATTTTCGAGCCTTGTTCACTTCTTCGCTCAATTATTCCTCCTGTGTTCTCTGTGATCTCTGTGGTAGTTTTTTTTTACCACAGAGATCACAGAGGAGGAATAATTGAGCGAAGAAGTGAACAAGGCTCGAAAATTAGCGGGAATTGCTAAAAATAAATCTCAAATATACAACCTCTCAAGTTGATGCAAAGGTGCTTGAATTGTCTTTCCTGTTGCCATCTCTTTCACGGAAACTTCCCCGGTTCTGAGCTCATCATCGCCTATAACCGCTACATAACGAGCAGAAACTTGATTTGCATAGTTCATGATTTTACCAAGCTTTCGACCAGTGAAATCCATTTCTGCAGAAATTCCTTTTTGACGAAGGCTCTGAAGAAGCAAAAAGCAAGACTCCCTAGCAGGATCTCCAAGTGGAATTAAGTAAATAAATAATGCCGGTATGGGGGGAAGCTGAACTTGCTGCTTAAGCATTGTTTGCAAAATACGCTCCATTCCGGTGCCAAATCCAACAGCAGGCAAATCGGGCCCTCCAATTGTTTTAAGCAATCCATCATAGCGTCCTCCCCCTGCAATGCTATTTTGAGCACCTAGTTGACCTGCAGTAATCTCAAAAACGGTCCTGTTATAATAATCAAGACCCCGAACAAGCAACGAATTGACTTCAAAAGGGATTTTCAGGAAGTTTAATAACTTTTTAAGAGTCTCAAAATGCTCCTTGCTGGACTCATTTAGGAAATCAAGTATACAAGGAGCGCCAGCCGTGATAGCCTGATCTTGAGGATCTTTAGAATCCAATATACGCAAAGGATTGGTTTCAAAGCGCAATTTGCTATCGTCAGATAGACGATCGAAATGAGATCGCAAGTAGTCTTGTAAAGATTTTCGAAAAGCCAATCGACATTCTACATCGCCAATCGAATTAATACTCACTTTTAAATCTTTCAACCCTAGACAATTATATAGAGTATACAGCAAATCAATAAGCTCAGCATCCTGCTCTGCAGAGTCGATTCCGATCACCTCAGCCCCAAACTGATGATGCTGACGATAACGCCCCGCTTGGGCACGTTCGTACCGAAACATCGGACAAATATAAAATAACTTATGGATGGGAGCTGTGGTATGCATTTTATTTTCTATAAAGACGCGCATTGCAGGAGCTGTCCCCTCAGGTCGCAAAGTTAAGGAGCGGCCACCTTTATCGAGAAAAGTGTACATTTCTTTAGATACAATATCTGTGGTTTCACCTACAGCGCGTTGAAACAATTCTGTTCTTTCAAAAAGCGGAGCACGAATCTCGCGAAAGCCATAGCGTGCGACGATTTCTCGGATGATTGATTCAAGGTAATTCCATAAATAAGAACTGCGCCAAGGATCTTTTGTATCCACCGGCAAAATATCATAAACTCCTGGGGCTATTGGCACACACATATCATCCCAACCATTATCGTTTTATTTTGTAAGTCTTTGTAGAACTCTTCACATGAAACATCTACAGTTCTATAGTTTAACAGCCTCATTCTTTCTCGAAAAGTCAAAAAATAGCCAAACAGGTATTGAAAAGATGCGGCGAATTTAGGATATTAAAGTATAGGAAAAATTGAAACACACAAAGAGATCTTACGCAAAGAATCTTCAGTTTTAGTATTCCGTAGAGGTTTGCTAGGCAAAATACAGAAGCCTCTGCCTTTTTCAGATAGATAAAAATGATTTTCATTATGTATGTTTAAGATATAGGGCTAACTTATGACTCAACTTAAACCAGCCAATTCACCGGAAACACCCGAAATCATTTTGCAAAATTATCTTTTGCAAAATATCCCTATTTCTGCCGCAATGGGCGTCAAAGTAGATCTAGCATCTACACAGCAAGTCATCTTAAACGCCCCTCTGGCTAATAATATCAATCACAAAAAAACCGCATTTGGAGGAAGTTTACACGCTGTTGCCACATTGGCATGTTGGAGTTTATTACATCTGAATTTGTTAAAATTAAGTGAAGATCATTTTCAAATTGTGATTGCAAGCAGTGAAGTTGCTTACCTAGCTCCAGTCATCTCTGACTTTACAGCAGATTGTCGTATGGTGGATTTAGAATCATTAGAGTGGAACCGTTTCGTAAAAATGTTTCAAAAAAAAGGAAAAGGACGCATTAAATTAAATGCAATCATTTTACAAGAAAATCAGCTCTGCGTCGAATATTCAGGTGTGTTTGTTGCACTTATCGAATAACCTTCTTTTCAGCCTCGAAGGCCTTAAATGATAGCTTTGGGCATTGTCCCAAGCTTATTATTTACCTAAAAAATAACGCAAAATGCATCTGGCATATCATTACGTTTTTTTAATTTAAGTTACTAGGAAAAATTAAACAAAAGCGAGCTACTAAAGTGTCATTCGAGGCTTTTTAGCGGATTATTATGAAGGTCATTCAATAATTTAACAATATCAATCAAAGAACTTGGACCAGAATATCCTAATGCCATAGAAGTCTGGCGAGTATCGAATCTTAAAGGGAACAACTTATTTTTTGATTTAGTCTGCCACTCATCAATCTCACACAATTTACGAAGGAAGAAAACTTTCTTAAAAAAAAATAATGTAATCTCTCGCCTGAACTCTGAATCAAAAAAAAGATGAACTTGTCTCTCATGATGATTAATGAAAAATTTTACCTTACCTTCGTTTCCACATATAATTTTGAGGCCACTTAGCAAGCCTGGACTCTTTTGTTTAGCAACCTCATCACACAAAGGTTTGCGTGTGGTAATAAACTTGATTAGCGATAATGCTTTAGCTAGCTCCTTATAATTAATTGATTTCGGTGGGAAAGCTTTTATACCAAAATTGCTGATAAATGATCCAAATATTAATTGAGAATAATCATCGTATATCTTTTTTATTTTTTTATTTAGCAATGAAAAGTCGCAAATTTCTTTATAAGCTTTGTTATAAAGATTAGGTAAGTCGACAGGATAATCGGCATAATTGACATAAAAATTTATATCATTCCACACCGATCTAATTAAATAATTGATAATTAATAAATTGCATTCTACAGGCAAACTTATCTCTTGTTGATCTTTTTTATGGCGGGTTATTTTTTTAACAATTTCCTGCTTTGCTTTATTGAAAAATGAGCCGACAGATTCCATAAAAATTTCCTTTAACTTATAGATTTATAGGGATAATCGTATCATAACATAGCCAAATTTATATCTCAACCTGTTTTACACATTTTTGTAACATTATTTATTATTTATTTTCAATTTGACAATTAAAATAATAATTATTATAATACGAAGAGCTATCCAAAGCATCTCTATAATAAATAGGCGATATATCTTCAACACTTTATTTGGAGGATTTATGAATAAATATATTAAAATAGCTCTTCTATCCAATCTATTTCTTTTCAACGGATTCATGGCAGCAGATGTCAACCAAGATCGAGCAGAGGCAACCCGAATAGAAAATCAACGCTTGGAGCAACAACGTCTGGACAATCAACGTAATGATCAAAAAATCCAGGATCAACAGCAGCAATCACGCCGCTTGGAAGATCGAAGACTCGATAATGCACGTTGGGATAGACAACATGGACGATAAATAATAAACAAAATAGAGAAAGAATAGCCAATCGCTATCCTTCTCTATTCTTCAGACTACATGACCCCTATGCGTAGGCGGAGGGATCATGTGGTCTGATTCTTGTGAACAGCAGACTAAAAAGTATGGCCTAAATCCACTTGAATCGAACCTGAAGCCCATGAGATTTTATCATGGTTATTATCAGAGAAGTATTTCTTATAAACAAGGCTAGCATCTACATACCAATCCTCAGAAAGCACATAATAGGTTCCCAATCGGAATAGAGGGCCGTAAAATATTTTTGTGCAGCGATAGCCATCAATAAAATCGCTTCCAGTATGGGAATTAGCTATACGACGAGCTCTCCCAAAATGAAATTCAAATGCTCCGTAAAGGTTCCAACATTCAGGGGAATTGTAATCGAAATCAAAACCTAAATAAGGACCCCACCAGTTCGCACGAAAATCGCTTCTGTTAGAAGAACAAACGAAACTTTCATCATTAAATCCAGCTTCTTCAAATGCAGTTCTTCCCTTAAGTTTCAATTGTTGATGATTAAGAGAAAATCCTACAACAGGTGAAACTTTTAATTCACTGCATCCGCACTCGAAAGGATAACCAAAAGCAATATCGAAATCCCAAACATAACTATTCGTTTTCAGATTATTGTGCACAACAGTATCTACATAATCGCCATCAATCACAATGCCTGAATGGTGAAATTCGACAACATCAAGACGATCTGCAACTTTGAGCTGATCTCTCACTTGTCCATCTACAACAAAACCCCAATCAAACTCCCCACGCACGTAAGCCTCAGAACATCCAAGAGTACTGTTCAATTGTGTTCCTACTGTGACAATCTCGATATTTTTGAAATGTCGATTGGATTTTGCACGTGGATTGGCGGAACCTCGTTCTTTGATATTCAGCGTGATGCTGTCCTGACGGTATCCGACACCGGCGTCAATCCTCGTATTGTCGGCAGACAGAAAAACTGCACTCGACAGTACGGCTGTAGTCGCGATCGCCGTATACTTAAACATTTTTTTATTCATAAAACCTCTGTGTTTGATATGCTTCTGATAATAAAGTATTAGAAACTGGGAAATTTGACAACAAAATTTCCTCAAAAAATCAAGATAAATTGAAAGCTATTTTCTAAGCAACTGGAAATGAATGACTAAAGACTATACCAGGCACGGCTATGGTGTAAACCTCAAATTTCTATTGATTTCTCAAAATGGGTCATTTATAAGGGTAGATAAACCAAAGGAAGTTGAGTTTTTTCTATGAAGAATTTATTTTCCAAAAATTTGCCCTGTCAATTCGATGGGGCTCCGTTTGAAATTAAACATAAGCCCCTAAAGCGCGCTTTCGACATCATTTTTAGCTTATTAGTATTCGCATTCTTTTTTCCAATATTTATGGCGATTATCTTAGCTGTAAGACTATCTTCCTCTGGCCCCATAGTTTATTCTCATGAACGTGTTGGCAGAGGAGGGATTCCATTTTCATGCTATAAATTTCGAACAATGTACTCTGATTCCAAAGAACGTTTAGAGGAGCTCTTAAATAGTTCTCCGGCGATTCGAAAAGAATGGGAAGAGACGTTTAAGCTCAAAAACGACCCTCGTATTACACCTATAGGTCGTTTTTTGCGTAAGAGCTCTTTGGATGAACTTCCACAATTCTGGAATGTTTTAAGAGGTGATCTCAGTGTTGTAGGTCCTCGGCCAGTTGTCCTACAAGAGATGCAAAAGCATTTTGGAGAAAAAGCGTCAATTATTCTTTCTATCCGTCCAGGCCTCACAGGGATTTGGCAAGTTTCCGGACGCAGCGATACTGCCTATTCACAACGAATACAATTGGATGAAATGTATGTAGATACTCAATCCCTATTATTGGATCTCAAATTAATCGCTAAAACAATACCTGCAATGCTATCCTCTCGAGGTGCATACTAGGTGGTTAATGAACTTAAGATCTTGTAATATAGCAATATATTTTTGTTTTTCTTTAGCGGCTTTATTGACTGTCCCTATAGTGTGGCCTGCAATTAAGCTCTTTTTTTTTGCCCCGATTCTCATCATCAGTTATTATCAACTCACCTATATAGGAAGCCTTTGGACTTCCCTATGTTGTGGAATAGCTATTGATTGCCTATCTGCACATCCCTTCTTTGGACTCAATGCTTTCACGTATACATTGACAACGTTCTTACTTTACCCCCAACGAATTCACTTTTTTGCAGATCGTTCCAGCACATTGCCACTCCTGACTTTTTTATTCTCTTTCACTGTTACACTCATTTCTATGCTATGGGCTTCCATTTTTGAAAAAAAACAACTCGTTTTTGGAAATTTGCTCTTCACAGATTTTATTATCATGCCCTTGTGGGATAGCTTGTATGCCTTAATTTTTTTTGTATGGTTTTCAAGGATAGCAAGTCAGTATAGGAAAGGAAGGCGAGTGTATTAAGGGGCTGTGCAACTTTGCAAAGCCCCTAACATAAGGAATATTCATGGACTAAAACGACTAAACCTAGTACATTATGCAAACAGTCTTCTCTACTTAGAATTCTCTCTATCTTTCTCATGCAGCAAAGGAAGCCTACGTTTTCTAATGCAATCTTGAAATTCTTTTATCTTTTGACTCTGAATGTTATCCAGTATCGCTCGAATTTGCTGGGGATCACGAATACCTGCATCATTAAAGGGGCCTGTAGCTATTTCTGTAATTATTTCTTTGGTCAGTTTAACTACAGCTTTACGTTGTTCAGGGTCTTTTAACAGGCCTGGAGATATCTTTTCAGCATTTGCTTCAATTTTCGATACGATCTCACTTTCTCTTTGATGCAAGGCATCAATCAAAGCTTGTTGTTTGTCTTTAGGGACATCAAACTTATTCAATGATGCACGAACATACTTTTCAGGAAAAAATTGTCGTAAAATCTCCATTGAGCATTCATCGTGGGTAGCTTCAACGGAAAATATAAAATTTGGTATCGTATTAATGCTCACAATTAACAAAAATAAAGCCTTAAAAATTAAATTCGTTTTCATCACAACCTCTTTGATATAAATATTTTAATGGAGCTCACTATATCCGAAGAATACAACTTTCAAGATTTTTATTGACATCCTTTTTTAACGTAAACTTGTGGAAAAGAGCGATAAGAACAATAGAAGAAGACAAGATAGAACGATAAAAACGATAAAAACGATAAAAACGATAGGAACGATAGGAACGATAGGAACGATAGGAACGATAGGAACGATAAGAACGATAGGAACGATAGGAACGATAAGAACGATAAGAACGATAAGAACGATAAAAACGATAAGAACGATAGGAACGATAGGAACGATAAGAACGATAAGAACGATAAGAACGATAAAAACGATAAAAACGATAAGAACGATCGGAACGATAAGAACGATAAACGATAAGAATGATGGAAGAAGACATTCTGAACTGTTGTTTTGAGGTCATGAAGGAGCTTGGGCAGGATTTCTGGAAAAAATCTACAAAAATGCGCTATTGATTGCGACGGGGCCTAGAGGTCGAAGTGGAACGACCTTTTGAAATAATGTTTAGAGGCAAAGTAATCGGTCGATATTACGCAGATCTGGTTGCGAAAAACCGTGATTGTGGAATTAAAATATTGCGAAAGTAGGTTCGCGAACATTATAAAGTTTCTCACTTCAAATCGATTTGTTAGTAAATTTCCGGCATAGGAGAGAGTGTCGTTCCTGTCGTTCTTATCCTTCTCATCGTTCCTATCGTTCTTATCGTTCTTATCGTTCCTATCGTTCTTATCGTTCCTATCGTTCTTATCGTTCTTATCGTTCCTATCGTTCTTATCGTTCTTATCGTTCCTATCGTTCTTATCGTTCTTATCGTTCCTATCGTTCTTATCGTTCTTATCGTTCCTATCGTTCTTATCGTTCCTATCGTTCTTATCGTTCTTATCGTTCCTATCGTTCTTATCGTTCTTATCGTTCCTATCGTTCTTATCGTTCTTATCGTTCCTATCGTTCTTATCGTTCTTATCGTTCCTATCGTTCTTATCGTTCCTATCGTTCTTATCGTTCCTATCGTTCTTATCGTTCTTATCGTTCTTATCGTTCCTATCGTTCCTATCGTTCTTATCGTTCCTATCGTTCTTATCGTTCCTATCGTTCTTATCGTTCTTATCGTTCCTATCGTTCTTATCGTTTTTATCGTTATATCATTAGCATCGTTGATTACGTCTACATAAAAAAATACTTATCCATATAACATCTTGAATAGGCGCTATTTTACACCATGCTGTGGCTCTATTTTAGAGATTGTTTCTTGTCAAATCTTTATAAGGAAAACGCCCAGAGTAGTTAGCTGTTCAACTCTCATTGAGAAGTTGCGTTTATAAAGACGTTTGCTTCAACAATACTTCTTTTTTATGAATGGCGATACCAAAAAGTTCAATATTTTTAATATTGAGTCCCTGAAGTTCTGCAATATAATTCTTGATTGTTATTTGGCTAAGGGCACGACTAGCACATTCTTCCATTGTCTCGTTACCATTTTTTTTCTTAAATTCTATAACAAATCCAGGGTGTAATCGATCGTGTGGAATCAACAAAATATCATAACGACCATAGCCACTTTCTTTATTGGAACGAACAGAGTAGGTTTTTGATAGAACCACAAGTAATCCAAGAACAAAAAGATGATAACTACTTTCCGGTTCATTTTCAGAAATATCGTGCCAACTCATACTTTGGGCGATAAATTTTGATAACAATGAAGAAAATAAATCTCCATTAGCTGTAAGTAAGGCTTCTCCAAGCTGTTCAACTTCAGAATAGCCTAAGCTTTGCTTAAAAAGTTCGTTGATTAGATCTTGGAATAAAAGGAAAAGCTCTTTGTTGGGCAATATGAGATTTGCATAGTATCTTCCATGATGAATTTCATATGAGGTCGAAGTGAGATATCCACTGAATAACAATAACGACCAGATGGAATTCGGATCGACGACCATGCCTGGAAGTACCATTCTATCTTCGATTCGTATTTCAAAAAGGCTATTGCCTTTAAGAAGTTCAGCACAATCATCTTTAATTTGGGGACTTGCAGTTGCTATAATTTTTGCAATTAATGCATTGTCGCTCGTATTTACCCAATAGGGGAGAAATTTTCCTTGCTCCTTGACACATCCAAGCGAGGACCACGGATTATAAATTTTAGTTTTCCCAATTAAATATCCGTTATACCAAGATTTAAAATCATTTTTGATATTTTCTAAATGGTAGTTGATTAATAATTGATCGATCTCTTCCTCAGTAAATCCAAACTTGTCTGTAAAATGATCATTTAGGATCGTAAAGACCTCGAGATTATTGAGTCCCGAGAAAATCCCTTCTTTTGCCATTTGCAAAATACCACTCATGATTCCGAATTTGATGCTAGAGTTGTCCTTTAAGCCGTCACCAAGGAAACTTCGAATAAATTTTACTGCACTATCGTAGTATCCTTGAAGAAGCGCTTCATGAATGGGGGCATCGTATTCATCAATGAGTATAATAACTTTTTCACCATAAAATCGTTCTAGAAATCGGGTCAAGTAGAGCAAGCTAAGCTGATATTCCCACTCATAGGCTGTCAGAGAGGTAATCCTCTTAAAAAAAGCTTTTTCATCTTCATCCAAAATGTTACTTTCATATAGGGAATTGTGCCTTCTGTATTCACTTGCAATCAGATGAATGAACTTTCCATATGAACCTTCCCAATGCGATTCCTTGATTCCCTTAAATGTAATAAAGATAACAGGAAATTTACCCTGCATAGCTTGTGCTTCCGGCACGTCCCATATTTTTTTGCCTACAAAAAGATAGCTATTAGATTGTTCAGTTTTTTCGAAAAAATAGCGTAGCATTGACATGTTTACTGTTTTTCCAAAGCGACGTGGGCGTGGAAAGAGTGTGATCTTCCCTCCATGAGTGATCAATTCTTGAATCAGTAACGTTTTATCGATGTAGTAGAGCTCGTCATCGATGATTTCTTTGTAATCGCTACAGCCAATAGGCAAGCGTTTCATTATTTTAACTCCCAAGGAATTGGTCTCTTTCGCCTAAATTAATTCTATCAAAAAATGAGATATGAAAGGATAAAAAATTGGTTATTGCAGTTCCCGCTAAATAGCTATTCCCCTTCGACGACTCCATGAGGCAATGTAGACAGTGGATCTTAAATTTTCTTCAGCGGCCATACGCACAATTTTAGGTTGGAACTTACCCAACACCTCAACTAAATCTTTTTGTTCTTCCATTACGGCGTCAATAGGCTTATAAGCTTGAGGGGCTTCATCCAATCCCCCTCCGATTAAATCTATCGCCATGTTTTAATAGATATTCCATATGCTGTTCATGGGTGATCGATTTTTTTGCTTTGGTGCGGGCCATTTGCCTTCCGCTACCATGTGAAGCAGAATTTAAAGAATCTGAATTACCCTTACCCATAACTAAGTATCCAGGGTCTGCCATAGTCCCTGGAATAATTCCTAAAACGCCATTGCCCGCTGGAGTTGCTCCCTTGCGATGGACGATTGCCTCTTTCTCGTTTCCATTAATTAAAATCTTTTCCTTCCAAGCAAAATTGTGATGATTTTCAATTATTGCTACTGAAGTTATTCCGATTGCATGACTTATTCTTTGGTGGATCACATGATGGTTTGCTGATGCAAATTCACCTGCAAGCTGCATAGCGTCCCAGTACTCTTTACCAAGATCTTGATCAAGAGGCAACCACGCCAAATGTCTCACAGAATGATCTAATTCTTCCATTTGCGACATGGCCATTTTAGTATAATAATTAGCTATTTTAAATCCCACTCCTCTAGAACCACTATGCGAAAGTAATGCGAGGTAGTGCCCTACAGCAAGATTAAGAGGATTTGTCGGATTGGTGATTTCTAACTCTCCCCATTCAACAAAATGATTCCCGCCACCACTTGTACCAATTTGATGAATAGCAGTTTGCCTCAATGATCGTGTCAATTCTGAAAGTTCCCAATGGGATTTGTCCAAAATTGGATGTTCAATTTTACCCGCATGAATACCGGCAGCTCCGGAACCGAATATAGTATTGTTTAATAAGGCCAAGTATAGGTGTTTATATTCAGAATTTTTAGAATTTTTTAAAACCTGTGGGGAAGAAGGATAAATTGACAACATCATCCTGCAAGCAATATCGACTCCAACTGCGTAAGGAATGACTGAATTTTCTGTGGCTAAAACTCCACCAATAGGAAGACCATAACCCAAGTGAGCGTCAGGCATTAAGGCCCCTCCTATTGCCACCGGTAAACGAGCTGCTCCAGCCATTTGTGTTATCGTTTCTGCTTCAATGTGCTTTTCTCCCCAGATTTTGTATGGAACAGGAGATGGTTTCAACAACAAATTTTTTCGCATTAATGCAAGTTTATTTTCAATATTTTGTACAAAAGCAATAGCTACTTCCGGGCTTTCTGTTTTGTAGTCATTCCAAGCTTTGCCCTTCTCTCTCGAAGTTAGCATTGTCTGATTGAGTAATTCTTGAAATTCTTTTGGTTTCATTTGTTATATTCTCTATTTAATATAGCCTATCTTGGTAATGCATTACACAGATAAAGTCAACTCTCTACAAGGTAAGAAAGAGCTACACCCTTAAAATTTGTCAGTGTCGTGCTCACAATCTGTTTCCGTCCGATTTATTTCACTAATAAAACAAAAAAAATGTTAAATTCAATTAAATCATTATCCATAATTATATTTCAACATCTATTTCATAACCTGATATTCTGACATTTGCCGATGCGCTAACATTGCTTCCTAAAGGGGTAACTTTATCCTAGCGAATTTGCAATTACTTTTTATCATTAGGTGAATTTTATGCCCTGGAATATATCCCTTTACTTAATTTAGAATTTAAATATAATAGCTGCAGATTCTAGAAGAAGTCATTCGAATAACAAAGAAACACACCCAAATTGGAGTGTTAAAATGACAGAATATTCTAGCCCTATTGAAGCAAATATTGCCGACAAAAGCAGTAACGTCTCTCAAAAAGATGCATCTATTCTCATCGGCAATGCTTTGGATCATTACGATTCATCTATTTATAGCTTCTTGGGACCACTTTTAGGACCTATTTTTTTTCCTAATTTTGATCCGATAGCTCAA
The DNA here is from genome assembly GCA_963752155.1 of uncultured Parachlamydiaceae bacterium. Lineage (GTDB taxonomy): Bacteria > Chlamydiota > Chlamydiia > Chlamydiales > Parachlamydiaceae > JACCRY01. Next base: position 258,320 of record CAVVXH010000011.1, read on the forward strand.
CTTATTTTTACTTATAGCGTTTTGGGGACATCTGTCGTTACCCGTCCCATAGGATCTTTTATTTTTGGGATGATAGCACGAAAATATGGCCCTCTTTCAGGAATGTCTTATTCGTTAATCGGTGTGGCTATTTCTTCCATCTTTATTGCCTTTCTCCCTACCTATGCAGCCGTAGGATGCCTTGCTCCATTCTTATTAATTCTTGTAAGAATGATCAAAGGGATATTTGCTGCAGGAGAAAGTACTATTGCTAAAATGTACATTATGGAAAATAAACCGACTACTTCGGCTTTAAAAGCTTCCTATTTTTATCAAAGCTCCTCAATGCTTGGCTCGATATTAGCCTCAGCCATTGCAACTGTTGTCATTGCTTCAAAATCTGATGCATGGCGTCTGTGTTTTTTGCTTGGAGGAACTACTGGAATAATCGGTTATTTTTTACGGCGATATTCAGACGATATAGAAGATAAACAATTCTTTTTGAATCTTATCAAATTTCAAAAATTCCTTCGTTTTGGAAAAATCGAATAAATCTTTTGCGTGTCATCGTAACTACAGGATTTGGGCATATTACGGAACAATCCCGTTTGCTTTTATGAATTGTTTTGTGCCTTTTATCACATCGATTACCTTAGAAACAATGATGATTTATAATACAGCTTTATTAGTCATTGACATGTTTTTAATTCCCGCAATAGGAAATAGAATCATTAAATATGATGGTGTTAAAATCATGACACTCAGCAGCTTGGTTTTAGCCACGACGATTATTCCTTTATTTGCATTCCTACCGCAATCTTCCTTGACTTACGTGCTATTTGTTCGTGTGTGGATCGTTTTCTGGGGAGTCGTTTTCTTATGTCCGATGAATTATTGGTATAGGGGTCTTTTTCAGACTTCGGATCAATATCTGATGGTAGGTATGGGTGGAGCTCTGGGTTCGACTCTTATTGGTCGATTTACCATTCCTATATGTCTGTCATTGTGGTATTATACCGAATGGGCATTTTCACCAGCAATCTTTTTGGCTATAGTCATGCTAGCGGCAGCTGGGGCTGTCTATAGAACAAGTAAAGAGGAGCAAAAAACCAGGGCACAGTTGCCTGCGTAAAGCGCCTTGCCATTGGTGCCTGACCTGATATTCTGACATTTGCCGATGCGATAACATTGCTTCCTAAAGGGCAAATGTCAGAATGTCAGGTCTGGAACCAAGGCCAGAACGTTACCTCTCAGAGGACAGCAAACAAGCATCCTCAATGATATTGAAAATTTCTATTGACGAATTTGTTCCGCGTTTCCTGTTGTCCTTGCCTTGCTGTCCTCTTGGGGGGTAATGTTCCGCCTTGGTTCCAGACCTGACATTCTGACATTTGCCCTTTAGGAACCAATGTTATCCCATCGGCAAATGTCAGAATATCAGGTCAGGCACCAATGGCAAGGCGCTTTAAAAATTTTTTATTTCCCGATAGGGGACGCCGCAGGCAACTGTCTCGCTTTGTGTTTAAAATTAACGGGAACTGCTGAAGTTTGTTTTTCCTTGCCGTTTCTATTTCAAAGATGCAATATAAGTGACTGGAGTTCAAACTTCGCAACTCCCACTTATTCATATTACCGGAGCATGGCGAATGGAAAGAATTAGTACTACAATAACTCAATATTTTAAAGATGCCATTTTGGCAGCTTTTCCTCAACTAACCAGCGAAGGCTCCTTTCCGCTCGAAATCGTACAGGCTTCCCAAGAGAAATTTGGCCATTATCAATTTAATTCCGCAATGAAACTCGTCAAATTGGTCGGATCTCCCCCGGGCTATCGCTGAAGCTATCGTTGACAAATTAAACCAAATTCCTATCGATTGATCAAAAGATCTCTAAACTAGAGATCGCCGGCCCAGGATTCATCAATATCACGTTAAATCCTAAATATATCGGGACTGTTATCGATGCCGAACTCAAAGATACCTCATCTTAACATCCCATTGCCCGCAACTGAAACAACGTGTAGTCGTCGATTTTTCCTCCCCTAACACCGCCAAAGAAATGCATGTGGGCCATCTTCGTTCTACCATTATTGGAGACTGCCTTGCACGTCTTTTTGAATTCTTAGGGTACGATGTATTACGCTTAAACCACATCGGAGATTGGGGAACTTCTTTCGGCATGTTGATTGCATACATGAAAGAAAATGCTCCGGAAATTGCTGAAGGGAAAGTCATACAGATCTCCCGAACTGATGGCCATTTACAAGGCTTCAAAAGCTCGTTTTGATGCAGATCCAGACTTCAAGAAAAAAGCTCAGCTAGAGGTTGTTGAAATTCAAAAAGGTAAATCCACAAAGTTTAAAAGCTTGGGAAATCATTTGCGATATATCTCGCAAAGCTTATCAACAAATTTACGATTTGCTCGATATAAAAATTATCGAACGGGGAGAATCTTTTTATAATCCCATGCTAGCTGACATCGTCGCCGATCTTGAATCCAAAGGATTGGTCACCCTTTCCGATGGTGCAAAATGTATTTTTCTTAGATGGATTCTATAATCGGGAAGGAGATCCTTTGCCGCTGATGGTTCAAAAAGCTGATGGTGGATATAACTACGACACGACGGATATGGCGGCTATACGGCATCGCATTCAGGTTGAAAAGGCCTGATCGCCTCATTTATGTCACCGATGCGGGCCAAGCCACTCACTTCCAACAGATTTTCAAAGCTGCAGAAATAGCAGGATATCTCGATCGCAATAAGGTCACAGTCGATCATGTGCCTTTTGGACTAGTTTTAGGCAGTGATGGCAAGAAGTTCAAATCTCGCTCTGGCGATACAGAACGCTTAATTGACTTGTTAAATACAGCCGTCAAAGAAGCTGAAAAGATTATCGATGAACGTTCTCCAGATCTCTCCATAGAAGAAAAACATGTTCTGGCTAAAGCCTTAGGGATTGCAGCGGTAAAATATGCAGATCTTTCCAATCATCGTACTAGCGATTATACCTTTAGTTACGAGAGAATGCTTAGATTTGAAGGAAACACGGCGGCCTATTTGATGTATTCCTATGTCCGTGTCGCGGGAATCAAACGAAAAATTGGGATCGACCCTAAAACTATTCTCAGTACTACTTCCATTTCACTCGAACATCCTTCTGAGATAGCTTTGGGTCTTCACTTAGCACAATTTTCAGAAACCCTAGAACAAATGACCAAAGATTTAATGCCCCATAGGCTAACGGAATATTTATATGGATTGGCTGAAAAATTTAACGCATTTTTTAGAGATTGCCGTGTTGAGGGTTCTCCGGAACAAAACCGGCGCCTTCTTCTTTGCGAAGCCGTCGCGGCAACATTGCGCCAAGGACTCAATCTTCTTGGTATCCAAGTTGTCGAAAAAATGTAATGAACTTCGGAACATGACATGTCCCAATTGCGATTCAGCACCAAATTATCAGGATTAGTTGCACTTGCTTTAGTTCTTTTTTTCTGGATTTTTTGGAATCCCATCTCCTCACATACCATAGAGTGGTATTTCAAAAAGAAAATCCAGAAAGAGCTAGAAAGTATTATACAACTTGAAAATGCAACGTGGGACAATGGTGTTCTACTCTTGAACTCTCCCTCAATGATTTCACGTCAAGAAAATCTTCCTTATTTTTACGCTGAGCAGATCGCCCTCTCCTACGACTTTTCATTATGGCAAAGAAAAATACATTTGAAACTTCAAGTTTTAAATCCTATTTTTACCATCAACTCTAAAACAGAAATGCTCCTTAAAGCGATCCTCAATGGAAAAACCATACGATTTAAATACTTTTCTCTACAGTGGGAATTATCCATTCCAAATGGAATCTTACAAAACAAGGAATTTTTCATTCCCTTTTCTTTAGAAATTGCAAGCAGTAAAGAATCTCGTGGTGAATTTTCACTGCAATTAAAAAACAACATCCCTCAGCAACCTCTAAAAGGAGAATTCTTTTCAGAAACCTCCGGAAAACGTACGATCGATCTAATTTTCAATCAAACTCCCTTTTCCATCTTATCAAAAGGATTTCGATTATTAAACCTATCACCAAATGAATTACAAATTGATTCAGGAATTGTTCACGGTCATTCTCAGATCTTATTCTCTAAAAGACAACCTCTTCAATTGAGAGGAGAACTCACATTTACCGATATTGCTATTAACGAACCGACGCTTAAATTTACTTGCAATATTCCCAAAGCCACACTTACTTTTTTACCTAACTCAAAAGAAACACTAGGACAATTTGAAATTCATAAACCTTTCTCCATCTCTCTTGGAGGATTTAAACAGGAACTGCTAGCTGTCAATGCTGAGCTTAGAAACTGGGCGGTTGATGCCGTTGCAGAAGTGGCAGAACAAAGGGATCAGTATGCAATCAAGCTAGGATTCGATCTGGATCTACTTGGAATGAGGAACGGATGGTTTAAAGGAGATGATTTTCCAATGGGAAAATTTATTAAACCATTCTTTACAAACGATCATTCTTCTTTAGATGGCACTATTAGTTTTCAAGGAACATTTGATCCGAAAGCCTTGTCAATCCAATATCAAACCAATAATCTTCATTTTGAAAATCAACATTTTTATCTAACAACTACACCTCAAGATGATTTACCCAATGAAATTATGGCAAATGGAACACACTTATTTGATTTTGTTAACAACGAAAGCTCAGGAGAATTACATCTCAAGGGTGGACGCTATTTCGACAAAAAAAACCGGCTTCTCTGTACTGATATAGCGACTTCCATCTTATTTAAAGAAGGAAAAATTGAAGCTCCACAATTTGAAGGGAACTGTTGTGATCTATGTCTAAACGGAGCCTTGAAGATAGACTCACCCTTACCAGACCATTTTAACCTCAATCTGGCCCTAAACGATCTAACAGGCACTGTATTTAATTTCCAACGCTTACTTTCGCAATTGGAACTTCTTAATCCCCTAACGAATTTGCCACTTCAGGGTAACATCTATTTAACTACAGGTCCTCATCATCTCAATTTTACTTTTGCTCCTACTGGTTATGATCTGGAAGCAAATTTCTCAGGATCTCTTTCTGAAGGTAAGCTGGATGTCTATTCTGAAGACTACACCTTGCAAGAAATCGGTTTTGATTTCCAATTCGACCATAAAGGCAAATCTCTTTTATGTAGTAATCTACAAGGCTCTTTATTTTTAGGAAAGCCTGAGGAAGCTGAGGAGTACACTTTCTCAGGAAATTATATCCATTTCAAACATCTTCCTGAGTCCCAAGCAGAATTTGATATAGCTTTCATTGACAAAAATAATGATGAACTTCTTAGACTGATAGGAAATATTCATCAAGAGATCCTGCAAAAAGAAGGTTTTCTATGCATCGACATCGATAAGAATCTTTCTCATATCCAAAAAACTCACTTTAATCGTTGTGAACTCATTTTAAATAAACAGTGGCAAATCGATCATTTTCGCGTGCGATTTAATCCCCTTTTACAAGATATGTCGACAGCTCTCGAAGGATTGAGTAAAACTAAAATTTGGCGTGATCTCGGAATAGCCAAATACAAGTGGGGAGGTTCAAAGAGAAATCAAGGAGCCCTCTCGGTAGACCTTAAGTATGATCAAGCCCAAGGAGATTTCATCTTTAATCTTAAAGGTTCAGATCTTCTCATAAATTCTCATCCTATTAAAAAATTATCACTCATAGGCAAAAAACAAGAAAATGTCTGGTCTATCGAACAGCTCCAACTTGATCACATTTCAATTGCTGCAGATATCGTAAAAGAAAACCAAATATGGAAATTTCCTTTTTTAGGTTTACGATGGAGTCCTTCCTGCCTTGTGGGACTAGAAGGAACTTATTTTGCCGATCAAAAATCTTTCCTGGGTCGCATTCATCTTTTAGAATTAGATCTTCCGACGATTAAAAAAGTGTTTCCATTGGCACATTTAATTAGCGAAGATCAAGCTAAAGAAACATTTAAAAGATTAAAAGCCTTAGGACAAGTGCAAATCTTTCAAACAGAACATGGAGTCTCCTTTAACATCGAACATTCTCCTTACCGACTATCCATCCACTCTAAAGATCTAAAACTGTCCCGTGGAAAATTAGTTCTTTCCAATCTTCTGACTCATAAGCTCCCATCCGAAATCAATAACTCTCTTCAAATTGACTGGACACGTACATCTCAAGGCTTAGAGATTCAAAAAGCGATGGGCTCTTTCGAGGGTTTAACAATCGATGTCGTTAAATATCCTCTACAACTTCCTGAAGAAAGATTCGCTCCCATGATCGGCAAAATGGCCATTCATTTCGATCAAGCTTCAAATATACTCCCACAAAATATGAGAAACTTTCTGAAGTCATGGCAAATTGGAGGTACATATCATTTTATTGGACAATGGATGTTACAGAATCCAGACCCAAAAAAGCATTTATTTTCTTTCCAGGGAAGCATAAAAGGACAAAATGTTCACCTAAATGGGTATGAATTTGATTCCATGCAATCTGACTGTGTCTATACAGAGGACAAAATAGGTTTAAACAACTTTTCGATTAAAGATCAGTCAGGCATTCTGCATATCCATTCCATCCAAAGTGTGCTCAGGGATAACAATCGCTGGGAAGCCACTCTCGAAAACTGTCATGTGTCAGAATGGCAACCTTCCCTCTTAAGAGCTGTAGGATCCACCCCTATTCCAAGTCCCCTTATAATAAAGCAGCTTAGAATTGAAAAACTAAAAGGTTTTTTGGATGATCCTAACAGTTTTACTGCAAAAGGAAAATTCGATTTTAACAACCGTTCACGCGATACACCGCTATTTGTCATTCCGGAAGAAATCATCAAACGCATTGGACTGGATGTGTCCATCTTGACACCTACTACGGGCACTCTTTACTTTGATCTTTTTGAGAGTAAGATTTGTTTCACTAAATTTAAGGATGTATATAGTGAAGGAGGTCTTTCGAAATTTAATTTAGCAAGCAATTCTCTTCCTTCATATATGGATCTCAATGGAAAACTAAATTTAAGAATCAGAATGAAGCACCACAATCTATTTTTTAAACTTGCAGAACACTTCATTCTTAAGATCGAAGGGACTGTTCGAAAACCCATTTATTTCATCCGTAAGCAACCTCGTAAAGAGCGTTCGATACACTAAGAAGTCATGTGGTCCGAGGATAGCACATCTTTAATGGATTGACAAGGCGATCGAATTCTTCTGGCTTAACGTAGCCTAGCTGTATGGCCGCTTCCCGTAATTTTAAATCATGATCCACTGCATAATGAGCGATTTCTGAAGCTTTATCGTAACCGATAACAGGCGCAAGAGCTGTAACAAGCATAACAGAATATTCCAAATCCTGCTTGATCTTTTTTAAATTCGGCGCCATGCCGCGAACTAAGTATTTATCAAAGTTCTTACAGCTGTCGCTTATAATTCTGATGGATTGGAGAACATTATAAATAATCACGGGTTTGTAAACGTTCATCTCTAAATAACCACTAGCTCCTCCAAGTGCCACGGCCATATCATTTGCCATGACTTGTACAGCAACCATTGATAAGGCTTCGCATTGCGTTGGGTTCACTTTACCAGGCATGATCGAAGATCCAGGTTCATTAGAAGGAAGAATGAGTTCATTAATTCCTGCTCTTGGACCACATGAGAGCAATCTGATATCGTTGGCTATTTTATAAAGAGAAACTGCTAAAGTTTTCAAAGTGGCGCTCAATTGCACTAGGGCGTTATGGGCTCCTTGCGTTGCAAATTTATTTTTAGCGGTCTTGAAGGGAAGCTTTGTTAACTTGGCAATTTCTTTTGCGACATCTTTGTCGAATCCTTCGAGGGTGTTCAAACCTGTCCCAACAGCGGTTCCTCCCAGGGTTAAATTATAAACATTTTTGATAGAAAATTCTATATCTGCAATATTATCATTAAGCATTCCCACATACCCTGAGAATTCTTGTCCAAGGGTTAATGGGGTGGCATCCTGCATGTGTGTTCTACCTAATTTGACGATATTTTTCCATTCTTTTGATTTAGCATTGAAGCTCTCTCGAAGTTGTTTAAGGATGGGAATGAGAGTATTTTTAATTTCCATTGCTGCGGCAATATTCATTGCTGTTGGGAAGGTATCGTTAGATGATTGAGACATATTGACATCGTCATTGGGATGAACAGGAGATTTACTTCCTAAAGGTTTTCCACTTATTTGAGAGATACGATTGGCAATGACTTCATTCACATTCATATTGAATTGTGTGCCACTACCGGTCATCCAAACATACAGAGGGAAATGGTCATAATGTTTTCCTTTAAGGATATCTTCGCAGACACTTTCAATCAGTTTTGCTTTTTTAGCTGGAAGAAGGCCTTGTCGTTGATTTACAATGGCTGAGGCCTTTTTTAAAATTGCATAGGCATGAATCAGTTCTTTAGCGATGAGATCGTCACCGATCGAAAAATGTTCTAAGGATCTTTGAGTTTGAGCGCCCCACAAGGAATCAGCAGGAACCTTTACTTTCCCGTGACTATCACTTTCGACTCTGAACTTTTTCATAGTATTCAAATAGGGGTAGATAATTAGTCCTATTTCCTAATTTCTACATAAATGTTTTTCATTTATTTAGCAATTCCCTGGGATCGGACCCAGAGCAGGTCCGGCATCGCTTACATGGATTAATTTAGTGAGGATAGCTAATTACATCTTTTCATGAAGTATCTGAAGAGCCTCTGCATAGGTTTCTTCGTATTCATGCATAGATTTAAAATATTTATATGTTTTCTGGTTTTTTCTTTCAGGATTGTGTGTGACATAAGTGAGTATCCCACGTCTTATCTCTCCTATCCCTATTTCCGGGTCATATACCCAATACCCTTCATGATCGTGGTTATAAATAGCCATTTGAATATTCTCTATTGTAAAGGGCTTATTCTCTAAGGAATATTGAATCTCTTCATTTGAGGTCACATTATGTAGTAACATCTCGGCAAATTCTATAAGAAATTTTCTCAATTGATCTTTAGAAAGATTTTGATATGAACTAAAGTCTAAACCTAATCTTTTGATCTTCCCTTCCGGCATAGAAACTATTGTTCCAATAACGGCAATTTTATATTTTTTGGTTATTGAAGAAGATGTCTCATAAAGTATTTGGTTTACCAAACGCTCACTTTTGGAAAGATATTTATCTTCTGCATCAAACCAAAATAATATTCTATCTCGAAAATCAACTGAGATTAAGGAAGATAAGATCAAGACAATAAGAATAAAAACAATAAAATAAATAAATTTCATTATAGCTTCCCTTGTTCAATGTAATTCTTAATATTATGCTCCAAAACACCGTAGTAAGTAGGACTTGTGAAAAGATGATCATGCCAAGGAGCATCCGGATGACTCTTTAGTTGAGTTGTCGTATCTTTCGAACACCTACTCCCCCGCCCATCAAAATGAGGGATAAGATCACGATACCAGGCTGCTCGGTAATGCTGAACTTGAGCACACGTTCTCTGAAATATGTAACCTCCTGGAGCAATTGCCAAAACATCAATGTGCTTGCGTAGCTCTTCAGGATAATCAATAAGGGCATTTCTCACGTTAACAGCGCCTTGACTATGACAAATCTGTAGATAGTTAACATCCTTATAACCATCTTTAAAAAAGTCATTCCATTCTTGATGCAATAATCTTACAGGTTCCGTAGCTGTAAATTGATATCCATATATATATTCCTCTGCGTCACCCATAAGTCCATGTGTAGCATTATAAACTCCATGAATATTAAATCCACCAATCATTGAAGAAAGGTAAGTCGAACTCTCATTATAATCTTTAAAGGAATTATTGACGCCATTCGTAAATCCAATCCTTCTTCCTTCAGGTAATTCCGTCAGTCCTAAATCTGATATACAAGAAGGTTTCCAATAGTTTTCTATACAAATACCTTCGCAAATACCTCCATCTAAAATTAAATCATTATGAGTTTTTTCAAAATTGTCATTATAAGTGATTTGTGGCAATTCAGCAGAGGTATTGCCGGAAAAATCTATAGTGTCATAAGGATTTTTATCTTGTTCAGGAATAATAGAGATTGCAACTGACATCAAACCATAACGATCAATGTAACTCGCAGGACTGTTCTTAACGTACGCGTATAAATTAGGTCCTCCACTTTGACCCAAAGGGTCTTGCATCAGCCACTGCGCTGATTTTGGATGGTAACAACGAAATCCAAAATCAATGATTCCAATGCTAGAGGTTTCATGCCTCTTTCCACAAAATCTCCAAGGTGAAAGGGGAGTTTCTTTCAAATCTTTCCCAAACATTGTTAGAAAACTTAGATCTGCCAATTTTCCAGATTTCATCTCGACAAGGCCTACAATATGTCTTTGAGAAGAAAAGATGGGAGAATAGAGATTCTCACCCAACTCAATAGCCATCGGCATCGATTCTTCACCTCCGGATAAAACTTTGAGGTCAATGCACTCATTGTTGCTACTATAGGATCCTATCTCCTCATGGTTGTTATAAAGGTAATAGAGGGTTTCTCCGTTACAAGTACGTGACATTTTACGATTAAAACTATCGTAGGTATACGTCCAAGTCGAATTGTCTTGTTCGATAGTGATTAAACGATCAAAACTATCATATGTAAATTGTGTTTTAGAATCCTTTGTCCTACGCCCTTTGGCATCGTATGTGTAGGTTTCATCAGCCCCTTGAACCAATTGTAAAAGGGCATTGTGGGTTTGTTGTTGGCCATCCACTGATATTTGCCGATTAAGGGCATCATTTTTATAGCGATGAGAATAGAGTGCCGTTTTTTCTTGAGTAAGCTGTTGTAAGTGATCGTGCTTAAACTGTTGCAAATCGCCATTGACTATCTTTGAAACCAAGGTTCCTCGAGAGTCATAACAAATCTCCTTTTCTTGGTAAAAAGGATAAATAATGGAAATTGCACGAGTCAATGGGTCATATTCAAGTTCAAGTGTTCCACTTTTTTGAGGAAAAACAATTCTCCTAGGTTTGCCTGTGCGATCAAAATTTTTAAATTCAGTTTGATAAACCTTTTGGCCATTTTTAATGCGCTCAGATTTCGTCAGAAAAACAGGGCTATAAGTTTGTTTAACTGATGTCCCATCGGGATAAATACATTCCACAAGACGATTCATCCGATCATAGACGTAACATATCTTTAAGCCGTTTTCAAATTTCTCAGAAAGCAGAGCTCCTTCCGATGAATATTTACGGACGGTTTTTTTATGGGTGTTAAGATTCTCTACGATAGTGGGTTGGCTTTTCTTATTGTAGATATAGTGATAATGAACTGATTTATCATTAGACCACTCTTCAGCAAGCCTGCCGATTCCATCATAGAGAGAATGTTTTGATGTTCCATTTGCATATTGATTTTCCGAAAGCTCTCCACGATGATTGTAGATGAAGGAAGTGGCAATCTGTTCAGAGGTGCCTGCACCATTCACTTGGTGTATCAGACGTGAACATGAATCATATTCATAGAGTGTAAAAATAGTCTCATTGGGAAGATGATGTTCTTTTCGTACCATCTTGCCATTTAGATCGTAATAATATTCTACGTTGGATAATAGTTTACCAGAAGGTGAGAACATTTTTGTACTTACAGGAGATCCTTTAGCGTCCGATAGAGTCATCGTTTTCACGCCTTTAGGGTCCACCATCTCTAAGCAAGGTAAATTTATGCCTTCGTATAGGAAGTCATAATGATGTCGATAATAGGTTGTGTTGCCTAAAGCATCTGTCGTGGAGCTTAAATTACCTCTTGGATCATAGGTATTTTTTGTTGTTGCTTCACCTCCATGAGTTTGTTTCGTCGTAGAGATAACGTGGTTACTAGCATCATAAGCTGTTCTGGTTTTAGTATAAATCCTGCCAGTTGCATCGACTTCACTTCTTGCAATGACTCGATTGAGCAAGTCGTATTCAAACTTAGTCGCTATATAGTCTTGATCATTATCACCAAAATAATGCCATTCTTCATCGATTCTTCCCAAAGCGTCGTAAACGTATTTGGTTAACCTGTTGCCTTTGCGAATTTCCAAAACCCTGCCGGCAAAATCATATTTATATTTAGTTTTTACCCCTTCTTCATCTGTCTCTGAAACCAATAAGCTACCGGAATATTTTTTACTGATTTCTTTTAATAATTTGCCATCGCAATCATAAGTTGTTTCAGAAATAAGCCTTGACAAAGCGTCGTAGGCATAAAGGACTTTAGAATTATTTCTTTCCTTTTTTTCGAGAAGTTCTCCATAAAGTGAATAATGAAATTCCTCTGACGTTCCGTCGGGAAAACTAATTTGCAAGGGCAATCCGGCATCATTCGGTTTGTAGGTTGTGACCGCTCCATTGGCATCAATTTCTGCAATCAAATTTCCTAGGAAATTATATTTCTTTCGTATTTTGGGCGTAATCCATTCTCCTGTTTCTGTTCTAATCGGAGGATAGATAATTTCTACGGGTCTTCCTTGTGCGTTATAAGCAAATTTAGTGGTGAATCCATAGGAATCTTGAATCTTAACCAATCTTCCTTCTAAGTCGTAATCTCTATAGGTGGAGAGCTCGATACCGTCAGTACATTTCAGTGTTTCTTTGATGGGGCGTTGCTGCCAATCGTACGTATATTCCTTTAAGTAATTTAAATCAGGCCCTTGCAGTTGTATTAAGGATCCATAGAGATTAAATTTTCGATGGGTCTTTTGTCCTATGGGATCTGATTCAATTATAGCATTTCCTCTTAGATCGTTTGTCTTTTCAATTTGATACACAAATGCATTATTGGCATCATAGTAGGATTCCTTTTGTACATAACCGTGGGAATCGTAATCTAAAACTGTTCGAGAAATTCTATGCTCTTCAAGGCCATTTGAGCTCCATAAATCAATTTCTATTGGCAATCCCGCAAAAGTTGTCGTTCTATTTTTCATACGAAGGATTTTACGGCACTTTACCCCTGTTAGATCTTCAGGAGAGCTTTTATAACCATCATCTTCAATTTTCAGGGTGCAACCTGCGTTCAAATCAAATTCATAAAATTGACGTTTTAGAATTTTGCCATCTTGTTGCACGAGAATGGATTTTGTTAAATTCGTTTCTTTTCCTTCACGTTTGTGATAGGTGAAAAGAGTTTCGAGCCTGCCCTCATGTTCTGTTACAAGTAAATTGAGGGCATTGTAAGTGTAGTGAGTCGATTTGACTTCTCCACCTTTTAGAGAACAATTAGTTTCAGTAGAGAGATCGCCTTTAACAACAATTGGAGGTGTATTTGCCCCTGTAAAGGTCTTGAAAATGCAATTTTTCTTTAGAACGTTTCCTCGTTCATCATATTCAAATTCTTCTGCAAAATGGATCACTCCATCCTTATTTTCCACTGTTTTAAAAAGTAAGTCACCTTCAAGCGGAGTCGATTTGGCCCCAAAGTGAAAGTTTTCCCGTCGATAAATCGAACGTTTGTTAGAACCTTTATACCTTTCAATGGAACTTAAGCGATAATCTTTGGAGGAATAGTGAAATCGCGTCAGAAAGTTGCAAGAATCATAGACATCAGTGAAGGCTTTTTTTGTTTCTTTATTTTTGTAGTAGGCAAATTGGCAGATTGGACGGAGGTCATGATGGTTATTTACTGCCATACTAATTTGGCGAACACGATCGCGATGGGATTTTTTTAAGGTTTGAGGATTTTCCCCATACACACTCATTGTATCTCCCTTTTTGTAATACTCAATGGCTACTCTATGGTGATATCCATATCGATTTGATAGCTTTGACCCATCTTCGGGATTTGTATAGGTATAATATTCAGTGGGGAAATAATTAGATCCAGCTGCATTCATTAAAACATTCGGACATCTATAGTCTTCTGTATCATGGAATTCAAAAAAATATCTTACAAGTTTCCCTTCATCTGAATTAGCATCGATTGAAAAGGGTTTTTTCAGATTTGCCATTTTAATAGGGTTGCCTGTGGGAAATGTAAATGCAATCTGATTAGAAACTTCTTCAGCATGTGTTAGCGCCTTAACTTTGTTTAAGATATGTCCTTCGGTTTCGTAAGTTGTTTTCAAGCCGTTTGGCCTTTTGGTAAATTTAAGATTATTTTCGGAATGGTGGTCAGGAAGGTGTTTTGAATATGAGACACAATGATAAAAATTCTCTGTGCCATCCCCATTGATGACATTAACTCCTGCGTGTGAATGGATCGTCCGGATATTTTTGATGTTGGTTCGACCGGAAATTTCCCCTTTACCACTGTTTGTCACTCCTTTTCTAAGTATATCTTTATTAATTTTGAGGGGATCTGTCCTTTTTTCAATCGCAGTCTTAAAAGGAATGTCTCCGGAAACAGATCCGGAAGTGATCACATGGAAATATTTTTTGCAGGTCGAAGGATAAGTCATGGCGGTCCCGACCATATTGTGGGACCAGTAGTTCCAAAACCCACCACATTGAAATCTAGAACTGCAATAGGTTCTTTGTAGGATTAAGGGATTAGAACCGGGAAGTGCAAAATCCACACATGCATAATGGTAATCTCCATTAATGACATTCACACCAAAAATGTTCGTCGAAGGGATTCCATAAATCGCTGTTAGGGGTGTATGTGATGATTCCAATATTTCATTTTCAGTTGGAACCGAAGTTGTATTCGCCAAAAGAAAGAATGGAGTCATCAGAAGAAAGGAAAGAATAAAACAGGACATGTTAATTCCTCAAAATTATAAGGTTTTTTGTGAAGTTTTTGTTTGAAGGCTCATTCTATGTTTTAAGAATTTCAGATTCAAGCACTTTATAAATTAAAATAAATATATATATTTCAATTATTTATTTTATAAAGTTATTTTTGTTGAAGTTTTAAGGTTATTCGAGTAATTGTGGAGAGTAGTTGTGGAGATAGTAGATTAATCTTTTTTTGATATGTAAAACGTCAGCGTGGAATCGTAGCAAAAAAAATCAGGATATGGAAATTAACACTTATTCACGATGTTGTCTGGATATTTTTTTTATGTAGACCTAATCAACGATGCAAACTATACAGTGATGCAAACGGTACAACGATAAGAACGATAAAAACGATAAGAACGATGAGAACGATAAAAACGATAAAAACGATAAAAACGATAAAAACGATAAGAACGATAAGAACGATAAGAACGATAAAAACGATAAGAACGATAAAAACGATAAAAACGATAAGAACGATAAAAACGATAAGAACGATAAGAACGATAAGAAAGATAAGAAAGATGATAACGATAAAAAACGATAGATTAGTCTAGACCATCATTTATACTACCAATGCAGTAGAATCGTTACATCGCCAGTTTAGAAAAAAGGGTGGAAAGCCCCTATCCCTTGACTGAGCCCTCACCGCTTTGAGATTATCTTTTTATCGTTTTTATCGTTCCTATCGTTCTTATCGTTCCTATCGTTCTTATCGTTCCTATCGTTCTTATCGTTCTTATCGTTCTTATCGTTCCTATCGTTCTTATCGTTCTTATCGTTTTTATCGTTTTTACCGTTGATCCACGGTAGTAACAGAACGTGTCAAGCTGTATACTCGGACTGCATACGCATCAGGATAAGGAAATAAAATTTAAATTTCATTATTTCACTATTTCATTATTTCCTTATCCTGATGCGTATAGATCGGAAGGATGAGCTACAGTTCGCTCAATGATGAGGCAGAATTTCTAAATGCAATCTCCCGGGGCCTAAAGAGTTGATTGATTCTAACCACTTCACCCGTATGCAAATCAAATGAACGTTCGGGAACATCTTCAAAAAAATGGTCCGC
Organism: uncultured Parachlamydiaceae bacterium; assembly: GCA_963752155.1. Taxonomy (GTDB): domain Bacteria; phylum Chlamydiota; class Chlamydiia; order Chlamydiales; family Parachlamydiaceae; genus JACCRY01. The sequence continues at coordinate 274,154 of CAVVXH010000011.1, forward strand.
ATTCGGTATTAAAAACTGAACCGAATACCTTCCAACAGGTAAATTCTCAATCACAACCATACGAAATTGACAATTATCACTTTCACTATGATTAAAAAATTTTGGGTAAAACTGCCCCTCTAACTGTTCGTTCCAAAGACGAAAACGCACACGATCAAGACGTTCTTCTCTGGGACCAGTTTGGAAACTAACAACAAGGGTCCCTGATTCCTTCCCGATGCAATGCAATGCCTGAAAAATAAAAAATAGAAATAAAAAAAAATTGCACATGCGTGGCGACTGAAAAGATGATTAAATTTTACTTTACTTTAAGATTTTTTCTTTTCTTTTGCTATAAAGAAATGAAACTTCTAGCAAATTAAAGTCATCCAAGGAACAATAGTACTTTCCCATTTTGAGGATTTATGAAGTCTGCAATTTTAATTTTTATCTCTTTATGGTTGTGTGCTTGCACGTCAACTAACTGCTGTGATTTCCCACTGATGGGTGCTGATGAGTTTGTCATGGATTCATATATAATCCGACAAGGCAAGCTTGCAATTTTGGAAATGGAAGGTATTGATGTCGAACCAATGCCAGAAAATGCCATGTATGAGTATCTAGACACCATTGTCGAAGATGACCTGTTAAATATTGTCATCTACCATCCTTCCAGACGAGATTTAATGGAATCCATACAATTCATCAATCATGCTGTGGGTGGATTTCGTGTCAAAGATGGAAATGTCAATTTACCAGATATCCCCCCTGTGCAAGTTGAAGGGCTCAGTTTAGAAGATGCTCGACAAAAAATCCAATGCGAATTTCAAAGTCAAATCAGCAATGTTGAAGTCTTTGTCACCTATCAGGATCGTCAAAAAAATAAAGTCGAACTCACAGGACTCGTCAACACTCCCTCCATCCCCGTAGATGGCAAAATGCGCCTTTATGAAACCATTGCCAAAGCACGTATCCCACCGGATGCCAATCTATTTATGAGCTATGTATTGCGCTGCGGCCGCCCCTTGCCAATCGATTTACATCAACTCATCAACGAAGGGGACATGTGCCAAAATATTGTGATGCGTGGCGGAGACAAAATCTTCATTGCAAGTCCAAAAGATGGTCTAGCCGTAGTAATGGGAGAAGTGGTAAGACCCGGCCCTGTACCCCTTCCCTACGGATTTCTTTCTCTACGTGAAGCTCTTGTCACCAGCGGAGGAATCCCCTTCACAGGAGATAAAAGGCACATTCAAATCATTCGAGGCAATTTACAGTGTCCAAAAATCTACGAGCTCTCCTGGGAACATATCATTCACCTACCTAATGACAGCCTCTTAGTGATGCCTGGAGATACAATTTACGTTTCCGCCAAACCAATCACAGAGTGGAATCGATTTATTGATCAACTATTGCCCACAGTTCTTTTGTTTAAATCAGGACATAGCGTTTATACCGTATTTGGAGATTAATTTTTTATCATGAGTAAAAATGCATCTATAAAAAACCATGACAACGCAAGCTCTAACATCTTGCTTTCCCTTTCTGACTTTAAACGGATTTGTCAAAAATGGAAACGACCCATTATCCGAAGTAGCTTACTCTGTGCAGCTTTAGGGGTAATTGTATCCTTACTGCTACCCGTTAAATATACCTCTGAAGCCACTTTTTATGAAAAAGCTAAATCTTCAAATGGCAGCAACAGTTCTACAAAAAATACTGCTCTGCTCTTGTTAGGAGAGGAAAGAGAAAATTCGGCAATCGTCATGCTAAAGTCTCGTAAAATCCTCGAGTCTGCAATCAAAAAACTCGATTTACAAGCGACCATAGAGCCCTATACCATCCTTCCCACCGCAATCACTAAAATCATCCAACATCTCAACTATGCAAAAGAAAATCTGATGGCTCAAGGAGCCTACCTGATTAGAAGCAAATATCCCATCATCAAGGATACAATTCCCGAAATAGTCGCAAAGAACCTCAACTATTCCGGAGAAGTTCCTTTATATTACGAGTTACAATTCACTTCTCCAACAAAATATATCGTCATTGACTCGATCGAGGGAAGAATCGGAGAAGGTTCATTAGGCATCCCTTTTCAACGGGAAAATATACAGTTTACTTTGGAGGCAACTCCTCGCACAGCTTCTCATCAAAGCGCTTATCAAATGAAAGTCAAACCTATCCGTCAGATGGCCGAAGATGTATCCTCAGACCTAAAAGTTGTTTCTGACTATAAAGACAAATCATTTATCACCTTAACGCTACAGTTTCGATCACGCCAAGAAACAAGCACTCTTTTAAATGCTATCATGGGAGCTTACCGAAAACATTTACATGATGAACATCACTTAACAGTTGCGAGCCAAGTCGAGTACTTAAAAGATCGTCGTCATGATATGGAAGAACAACTTTCCACAGTCATGCAGGAACACGCAGAACAACTTTCGGTTCATGCAGGGAATTTGGATCTGCTTGTAGCAACTCAACAAAATTTACAAAAAAAACTTCTTACTATCGATCTTGAAATCAAACATATTCAACAAGTTCTCAATGAGGGTCCTCATCTTCAAGCTCAATATTCTTCAGAAAGCGATCCTCCATTTATCCATCAGACCCTAGCAGAAATCCGACGTTATCAACAACACTGTGACTCAATTGACATTGCATTAGGAAATTCATCCGACAAAAGTATTAAATTACATCCTATGCCTCTAAATCCTCAATGGGAGAGATTAGCATCGATTCGACAGCTGATCCATGAGCAAACTCCTGCACAAGAATTTCAGGGAATCGATTTAGAAACCGCCAATGCCCTATACCTTTCGCAATGTCGTGAATTGAGTGAAACAGAAGCAAACGCTAACCAATATAAATATATCATTGATAAAATTCCAAATCCAGACTTTGAAATGAGTTCTTTGATAGCCATTTTGACTGATCCTGTAAGCCAAGAGATCGTTAAAAAGGCAAGTACACTCGCTGTAACTATAAAAGATCAATCCAATCGCACTCAGAAAGAACTCGAGCGTTTAAATCACGATTTAGATTTACAACGAAACGTTCTTAGCATCCATTTGAACCACATCATCGAAATTTCAAAATTGCGAGCAGACTTTCTTCGCTCTAAAATTAAATCCATTCAGGCTGTCACTTTTGAACTACTTCAGCAGAAAATTTCACTATTGGAAAAATCCTTATATGACTACGCAACGTCCCGTCTCAACAGCTTAAAACATGAACAAACTTTGATCCTTCAACAAAAACAGGCTTTACAAAATGATTTTGAAAAGCTGCCTGAACAATGGGCAACAGAAAAGCTTCTCAATCTATATCTTCAAACAGATGCCACCGTCATGCAAACTATTGGAAGCTTAATTGAATCAAAAAATATTTCCGATCATTTAGAAATGTCTCTCTCAGCTCCTTTTGATTCGGCAACCCCTCCTTTGCATCCTAAATCCCCCCACCTTCTCATTTGGGCTCTTCTTGGAGCTTTCTTAGGTGGTGTAGGTATGACGTTCTTTGCAATCACTCAAGCTGTCAAAGAAGGTATTGATGCTACAGAAGATAATTTATGTCTAGCGGGTCAACACGTTGCAGGGGCTCTATCGCCAAATTACCCAAAAGAAGAAAATCTTGAAACGTTAAGACATTTGGCAGCTTATCTTTGCCCGATACAAACTCAAGTAATCAATTCGAATCGTGCTGAAGCTCTGCTTTTACTTGAAAATAATGGCTATAGCTACGCTGCAGAATTTGCAGAACTCCTCAGCAAACGAAACCTTAAAGTTATCCTCATATGGATGACATTCGATGCAGTAGAAAGCTCATCAGATGGGTTATTATCCTATCTACAGGGCTTTTCAAAAAAAATCGAAATCAAACACGAAACGTCATTTGATGAGATCTCTGCTGGAGGTACAACGTCCTATAATGTGGAACTTCTTGAATCACCCACATTTCAAAAGTTATTATCTCAATTGCGAGAAAATTACGATTATATTATTGCTGTTAGTAAAGCTTCTCTCCTAAGCGCAGAAGCTGAGGCCCTTCTTGCACTATTTGATGGTGCAGCGATAACAATTACAGACCAAAAACTGCATGAACTTGACGGTTTCTTTGCTCAAGAGAAAAAGCATTCCTTTATCATCTCATATCCGGAGTAGTACTGAAGATGGAAATAGTTTCGTATCTCGATTTAAACGGAGTCCTTTCCGAAAGCTACCACGATACGATAGATCCGAAAATACTTCTCAAGGGTTATCGAACGATGGCCTTGACTCGACATATCGATGAACGGATGATCACTCTGCAAAGACAGGGAACGATCACCTTTGCGATGAGTTCCCTTGGAGAAGAAGCTTGTTCAGTAGCAAGCGCTGCTGCATTACAGCCGCAAGATTGGATGTATCCTCAATATCGTGAAGCAGCAATATTTTTTTGGCGTGGTGGAACCCCTCAACAATATATCCACCATATGTTTTGCAATGAAATGGATATTCTTCAAGGGCGTCAAATGCCCAATCATTTCGGTTCACGTCAGCTGAATATTGTTCAGGTCTCTTCCCCAATAGGCACTAAAATTCCTCACGCAGCAGGATGCGGCTATGCAATGCGCATAAAAAAAGAAGATGGCGTAGCTATTTGTTACTTTGGCGAAGGAGCCACCTCCGAGGGAGATTTTCATGTTGGAATCAATTTTGCCGCGGTCCGCAAATCTCAAACAATCTTCTTCTGCCGTAATAATGGTTACGCCATTTCAACTCCCTGTAGCGAACAATTTGCTTCTGATGGTATTGCCCCAAAGGGCATTGGCTATGGGATTCAATCCGTTCGCGTAGATGGAAATGATTTTTTTGCTGTCTATGATGTAGTAGCTAAGGCGAGGGCCCATTGTCTTGCTGGAAAAGGGCCTGTTTTAATTGAGGCCATGACCTATCGAATGGGAGCACACTCCACTTCAGACGATCCCTCCATTTATCGCAAAGATGAAGAGGTCAAAAGCTGGGAACCAAAAGATCCTCTTCTACGTTTAGGCCTCTATCTTAAAAAACAAAAACTCATGAATGATGAACAAGAATGTCTACTGCAAAAATCTATCACTGAAGAAGTCGATGTGGCTATAGCAGAAGCTAAGATTTGTAGAAAACCCTCTTTACGCTCCATGTTTGAGAACGTTTATTTTGAAGTCCCTTCTCATCTTGAACGTCAATACGAACAACGCTTACAGGAGAACGTGTAATGCCTGTCATGAACATCATTCAATCCCTCAATCATACCCTACATGAGGCATTTGCTGCTGACGAGCGATTATTGACTTTTGGAGAAGATGTGGGTGCTTTTGGCGGTGTCTTTAGAGTAACATCCGGTCTTCAAAAGGAATTTGGTGATGCACGTTGCTTTAATACTCCGCTTGCAGAAGGGGGAATTATCGGGTTTGGAATTGGTATCGCACAAAAAGGTCTTAAGCCTATTTGTGAAATACAATTTGCCGACTATATTTTTCCTGCTTATGATCAAATTGTCAATGAACTTGCTAAGATGCGATATCGCACGGGTAATCAATACAGTACTCCACTCATTATTAGAACACCTTGCGGTGGAGGAATTCACGGCGGCCACTATCATTCTCAATCCCCCGAAGCCCAATTCTTGCACACTCCAGGTCTCAATGTCGTTTATATTTCATCGCCTTACGATGCTAAGGGGTTATTACTGACTGCTATTGAAAGCAATGATCCAGTACTTATCTTCGAACCGAAACGACTCTACCGTTCATTAAAAGAAGAGGTTCCTCTCGAAAAATACATGATTCCATTCGGACAAGCCCACATTGCACGGAGGGGTAAATCCATCACTCTTTTAGGATGGGGCGCGCAACATCATCAAAACTGCCAAGCTGCCGATGAATTACGAAAAAGCCACAATCTTGAGGTTGAAGTCATCAATTTGCGCACATTAAATCCACTTGACCTTGATGCAATTGTTAACTCCATAAAAAAAACAGGACGCTGCGTCATTGCTCATGAAGCCCCTCAGACAATGGGATTTGGAGCTGAACTTGCGGCCCTAATCATGGAGGAATGTTTTCTGTATCTCGAAGCCCCTGTCAAAAGATGCTGTGGCCTTGATACCCCTTTTCCCAACGCCCTGGAGAATGAATATTTGCCGGAAGCTCCGCGCGTCAAACAAGCAATCCTGGAAGTGATGGAGTATTGAATGGGAACTATTTTCACTGTAACTTTTCCCGATATTGGAGAAGGTGTCGTCGAGGGGGAAGTGATTGAATGGCACAAAAAAGAAGGGGACTCGGTTAAACAAGATGAGCCTGTTGTGATGGTCATGACCGACAAGGCCACAGTAGAGCTCCCCTCTCCTCATCCCGGAATATTTAAAAAGCAATACTATGCGCCCGGGGAAATGGCTATTAAGGATAAGCCATTATACGATATTGAACTAGCTGAAGGTCAAAAGGGAGAGCAAACTGAACGAACCAAGAAAACTGATCCCATTCATCATTCTGAACAAAAACAAGCAATTCCCGTTCCTCCTACATCTAATGAGTCTTCCATAGGTAAAAATTTAGCGACTCCAAAAGTTAGAGGACTTGCGAAAGAATTAGGAATTTCGATCGAAGAGATCCATGGAACAGGCAAAGATGGAAGAGTGACTTCTGAAGATCTGCGTCAAAAAACTATGTGTTCGATGACTTCGGTAACTCCTTTGTGGCATCTACCAGGAGACACGGAAATGCCGATCATAGGCATTAAAGCGCGAATGGCCAAAAAAATGACCGAATCGAAAGAACTGATTCCTTCATTTTCTTATTTTGAAGAAGTTGAAGTTACCCGTTTAATTCAATTAAAAGCGAGCATGAAAACCAAAGCCACGCAAGAAGGAGTCCATCTGACATACATGCCTTTTATTCTCAAGGCACTTTCTGCATGTATCGTTAAATTTCCTTTTTTGAATAGTTCGTATGATAAAGAAAATTCGAAACTTATTTTACACCGTCAACAAAACATTGGTATTGCTGTAGCGACCCCTTTAGGGCTGATTGTACCTGTATTAAAGGAAATTGAGAAGTTATCATTGGAACCCCTCATCCGCAACTATGAAGAGCTCATTTTGCGTGCGCAGCAAGGTAAATTGCATCCTTCGGATATGAAAGAAGCGACTTTTACTGTCAGTAATTTTGGCAGCAATGGAAGCCATGGACTGTGGGCAACCCCAGTCATTAACTACCCCGAAGTGGCGATTCTTGCCATAGGGAAGATCCATGCACAGCCGGTTGTGAGAAATGGAGAAGTTGTCGTGCGAGAAATGCTCAATTTATCCTGGAGCTTCGACCATCGAATTATCGATGGAGAAGCAGCAGCACATATTTCGAGTCATCTATGCAAGCTGTTGCAAAATCCAGCGAGTCTACTTTAAGGCAGGAAATCAGGACATAAATCGCTGAACATATCAAAATAGAGTGCAGCTAACACCAAGTGATTGCAGGTTTTCACCAGGCGCGATGATCCCTTTTACAGCATTCATCATTGCTACTCTTTCTTCACAACTCATTTTCCTTAAGGCTATCAGCTCTTGACTTTTTATTTCTTGACGTTTTAACTGCGCTCGGTTCTCTTCTTCAAGCTTTTTTTGTGCAAAGCCTAAGTCCACCTCTTTATTTTTTAGGCGATTTTCTCGCTTTGCATTCTTTTCCTGTAAACTCTGCTTTCGATAATCTATGTCTTTTTGATGTGCAAATACTTCACTTTGTAACTGCATTTCAAAGGCCCGATACTTCTCTTTTGAAGCAAATTGAGCATGTTGTAAAAATAAACCAAACATTTCTTTTTCTTCGTTAAGTTTTTGGACACGCTTAGTCAATTCAATTCCAAGCTCGTGATTTTGTTGATCCCTTAAAATCTGTGCTTGTTCAGCGACTAGGTGAATTTCTGTCATTCTCGCTGAAAATAATAGGGTGATTGCTCTTTCACATTTTCCCAACTGATCCTGTTGATTGATGAGCGCAATCGATCTTTCCGCATGAGAAAAAAGAGCTTCAATGAGCTCTTTGATAGCATTTCCCCAAGATTGGAAATTCTGAACATCGGCAGGCACAGCAGTACCTGCACGAATTTTATTATGTACATCACGAAAGTACTCTAGACGAAGTCCGATTAATTGTTTTGTTTCTGTTCTGCAGTCTTGGATAATTCCCCTAATTTGTTTTCTATCATCTTCTAAAATTTCGTACTGAATGTTTAAGATTTCCATCATTTTACTGTGAATTTCCAGTGTTGCTTGTGATGTAAGGAGCCCTCCTTGTAAACTGGTCAGGGTAGCATCAGCGCTGCGATTAGATACATTAAGCCCATACGGATCCGCACGATCGATCCCGTAATTAACACCATGGGCAGACGCATTCACCCCATATGGGTCTCTTCGATTAATCCCATAGCCACCATCATACTGATGACCAGCAACTAAATTATATGGATCTGCCATAAAATCTCCTTTATTGTAGAATGCATCCAGTTTTTTGTTTAGGTGGTCTATTTTCCCGTGCTTCTATCCTACGGGTTTGATTGGTTTCTTTAATTTCTAGGATTCTCTCTTGATGAGCAAGAGCCTGACGCTCAGTTTGGAGTTCTAATTTTTTCTGCTTAAAGCCCAATTTTTGTCGTTCTATTTCAAGCTGTTGATCATCCTTTTGTTTTTGATATTGAAAAACTTCTCGTTGCTGTTCTCTAGCATAACCATCCTGTTCTCTTTCTAGAGAAATTTTCTCTTTCTCAATGAATTGATTAAACTTTTGCTCTTGCACTTGAAGTTCCATCTCTTTTCGTTTGACTGTCATTTCAAAATCTGCTTTTCGACATTCGATATCTAATTTGATTAATTCTTTATATTCATTCAAAAGCTTTTGCCTTAAATCAAACATAACTTTAAATAGCGCATCATATTTATCGGGATCAAAGCCTGCATCTTGCAGTTCTATTGCCCTTGAGGCAGTTTGATAAATGAGGTTAAGATAGTTTTTATATTCCTGTGAAATAAATGTGTATGCTTTAACTGTTTCTTGATCCAAACCTCCTTGTTCCCTAAATCGCCTGGACATCTCTTGCAGATCAGCTCTTGCTTCGGCTTGTACTTCTATTGATTCTTTTAACCATTGATTGCAAATTTCTTTAATCTGATTCTCTTCTATTCTGATCTGATGCGAATGATTACGGAAAGCAGCTGTGATGTCGGCAAACAATGCTTTTTGATTGACATCAAGCTGTTGAAGTTGGTTGTTAGCCCTTTCAATAAGAGGCATTTGATTTGCTCTATAAACCGTTGGTTCCATGATTTCTCCTTTTTTTCTAGAAAAAATAAAGCGAATTGCGTAGTTGTTATTCCTAATCTGGTCCCATGAGATCAATTACTCTTTTTTGGGCCTCTTTGTTGCCGTTTACAACATCTTTTATGTCTTGCTCCGTAATACCCTTTGCCCTAAGCAGATCGTCTACCCTTTCTTGGGATGTCATGTATTGCAAAAACTTCACAGATTTTTCCCCTACTCCCAAACTTTGGGCTACCGTAGCTAATACAAAACCATATGGATTTTTCTTGATTAACCAAGGAGCTAAATCAATTGTATTACTAATAATCTTCTCGACGAATGACAACTCAACATCTTCATTTTGCTGCTGGTTTTTTGGTTGGTCTTGCAAATTATGATTGGTATGGACATTGGGGATTTGAGGATTTTCTTGTCTACGGCTACCAGAAAAACTCAGAGTTTGATGAGACATTGCTTGTGGAGATTGAATTGGAAATTCTACTTTCTTAGGTTGAGCATTCAGTGGACGCGGGCTGGGCTTATCAATGGTAGAGCTTATAGTCAATGAAGAAGGGTTCGGACTTGCTTGCAAGACTCTTGGAGCTGGATTTGTGGAATGGAGATGACTACCCCTTCCGATTTCAGGAACTTTGCTATTTAATACACGTCCAGATTGAGCTTGAGAAGCAAAATGGGGAATCACTTGCCCCGCTAGAGAAATGATTCGGTCGAAAGAGGCAATCCTATCTTGCGAATTCATTTTTGCTAATTCTACATGTTCAATACTGCTAATTTTCCTCATTTCTATATCTCGTGTATTACTTTGAGCATTAAGGTTACACTCACGATGATAATCAAGTTGTTTATTCTGTACCTGATTATCTAATCGAACTTTCTTCTTTTCTAAATCGAATTTCGCAAAGTCGAATTTTTCTAAGTGATCTTGTTTTCTCATGGTCATCATATTTTCAAATTGTCTCTGATTTTCTTCAGAAAGTAACTTTGCTCTTACTAAAACCTGCTGAAATTTCTGTGCTTCTTCTTGAAGAACGAGGTTTCTCTGCTTAATTTCTATTTCTAATTCATGATTTTCCTGTTTGCGTAATTCTTCCATACGAGTTTTAACTTCTTGTATATCCAGCATCCTCCCACGGAAAATTGCTTCAATCTCAGATAGATAATCATCGAGTTTCTTTTCTCTTAGTTGCTTGGCAAGAGAAAGAGCTTGAACAGCGATGTGGAAGCAGTGATCGTTGTATTCACAAACAGCTTTTTTTACAAACTGCCTTCGTCGTTCTGCTTGTTGTATGTCTCCTCCTTGACGAACAAACTCAATTTCTTCAAGAGTCACTTCTTTAAATTTTTGGGTCATGATCTTGGAGTCTCTTTGCCAATCGTCACATTTTTCTTCAACATCCCAATCTTCTGCAGTAAACGTGGGCACTGTTACATCGGAAATACGCCTGCCTCCTCTTGTTGACAACTCTTTTGCCAATTCATGGCTAGGCAATGACTCCTGTTGATGCCGACTATCCCAAGAAGTAGAATCAAAAAGATAATTACCCGAAGCAACATTTTGTACTGGGTTGATTTGTTGCGTTGAATTAAACTCAAATCCGCCCCAGCTTGTTGATATTGAATTTTTAGATACCCCTGTTTGCATAAAACTTACCCTTATTAAAACAATTGATTTACTGAATCGAACAACGTTTATGGTGATGATGACCACGACCACCTCTTGGAACTGGTTGTTGGACTGGCCGTGGAGCTGGTGCTGCAGGGGCAGGTGGAAGACCAACTCCTTCACATTCTACGCTACCTGGTTTCACTAATTTATTTACCCAGTCAATCTCAGGCGGGATTGCTTTCACTTTCTTGTTTACGTGATTTCCTTTAATGAAGATCTGTGCAACAGCAAGTTCATTTGCGTGAGCTTGTATATACTTATCAAAAGTCTCCTGCAGCATATTCCTTTCCACTGCTTCTTTTTGTAGTTGCAGTTCTTGTACTTTGTTCATTTCTTGGAGCTTTCTAGCGTTTTCTTGATTCCTTGCGATTTCTTCTATCTCTCGTTCTCTTTCTCGGATTTGTTGTTGAGCTCTTTCAAACTCTAAGTTTCTTTGTTGGATAATTCCTGCTGCTTGACTTGACTGTTGGAATGCTTCCCATTGGGCCTTTAATACCATGTCAATAATATTTTGAACTCTCTCTATGGAAGCATTTTGCATTTCAAGTGCTTTAGTAGCAAACACTTCAAATGTCTGAGCTTGACTATCTTTTGCCAGAACCATAACTTCCTTATAAATTGCTATTAATTCTTTTTGCTCAGCAAGAGGTAATCCTTTTATTTCTTGAAGAAGCTGTTGATGCGTTTGTGATATTGCGTCTCGAGCTACTTTGTAAGCTTGTACCAATTCTTCTTGTGTCCTCGTATGATCTTCACCAATTTTTTGCATAATTCCTTGGACAGCCACTATTACTTGAGGTGGAAGTTGTATTATCTGTCCGTCTTGGTTATAAGCGTCAACGATATTGTTTAATCCACCGATTGCCACTGGTTCCATTTTTTTCTCCTCTCATTTGCGTGGGCTTGGACATATTTATCAAAAGTTTCCTAAAACTGCTCTTTTTTAATTGCACGCCAATTTAATTCATTTTGCTTTTCTCTAGTTTTGAGTAAAACTTCTATTCCCTGATTATTGGCTGCTTTTATCCGATCACATTGCTTTTCTGTAGCTCTATTGAATTGATCGTAGTTGGAAATCATTTCTTGATGTGTCATATGATGTAAATCAGAATACAAGGAAACCAATTCTTCTTTCTCTTGAGTAGATTTGCCTTTCATTTCTTGCAATAGTTGTTGTTGGGTATTGAGAAATTGTGACATAACATCATCCGAAGTCTGTTGCAAACACTGTAAAGATCGTTCTCTTGCATTAAGTAGTGTTTGTGCTTCTTGGCTAAATATCTCACCGATTAGCGGTAAAACGGGATTCATAAAATCTCCTTTCATTGGTTATGAAAATTTCTTATGTTCTCTCGGATTTTTTCAATTTCTTCTTCATAGTTTCTCTCAAAGATCTGGTGTTGATAAGCAAGCGATCTTTTTTGCATTTCTATAGCAAAAAGCTCATTTAACTTTTTTCTTTCAAATGCTTTTGCTTCTTGGCTCTGAGAAAATCTTTGCTCATTTTTTTTGTGATCTAATTCGTTGAACTTAAGTAACTGTAAAATTTTCTGTCCTTCCTCTGTAAGTTTGATTTTGTGGAAGACAACAGCCATCTCAAGTTCAGCTGATGATGCTTCATTCAGCAAGAAGATTTTTTCTTTTAATAACCCAAGATGTTGTATGCGAATTGCAAAGATCAAATTGAGAGTTTCTTGATACTTTCTTAATTGGGTATTAAATTGTAATAGATCGAGCTTAAGGGCATATTCTGCAGTCTGTAAGTAAAATTCAGCAAGTTCTTTTTCCGCTTGGATCAAAAATTCAGCACCATTTTCTCTTTCCAGGTTTCTTTCGCGTTTATTTAAAATATTATCACTAGCTTGGAGCAAATGATCGACATATTGGTTTTGAGCTGACCTGTATTGTATTTTAAATAAACGGATCTGTTCTTGAATCCATTCATTGAAATGGAAATTCGGATTCGGAAATTTTTGTCTTAATTGAACTGCTTCCTCTTCAAGCCATTGGTAAACTTCTAAATCTTTAGATGGATCATATGGTATCAATTCCATTCCCAACGACTCAATTTCTAGTTGATGTACTTCAACAATACTCATTTGCTCCAAAACAGCACATTGTTTTGTATGGATAGAAGAACCCAAATTCATTTCATGCTGTACTCTTTGTTTTTCAGCATTCATTTTTACTTGAATGATGCCACTATCAATATCAGAAGTAGAGACTATTTTCTCAAAAGTTTGTTGGTTTGATTCCATGGCTTTTTTAAAAACCGGCAGAGCTTTTTTTAAAGCTTCAAGTTTTTTGCCTTGCATTTGTTGGAGAATTGCTTGATGAGTAGTACTAACAGACCTTTGATGTATTTCTAAATCTTTAGATAGGCTATCTCGCTGACTTTTTGCAATACCATCAATCGCTCTGGTATCGATTGAAGTATTGGGATTTCCCCTATAAAGCAAAACTGATGAATCAACAACACTTAAAGTACTAACTGACATCTTTTACCTCAATAAATAGATTCTTCTATTTTTTTCAAAGCCTCTAAAAAATTTACTAAATTTTTTGACATTTCCCACTCTTCAAGTAATTTCTGGTACATTTGAATAATAATCTGAGAGTCATGTTCATTAAATTTACCGAGAACAATAAGTTTTTTTTGAATTGACAATAGAATTTTTTTTATCTCAAAGTTTGGGACTTTGAATATCAATTGTCGATATTCATTCTCAAATGATTGTTTTTGCACTGCATCTTGGTTAAACTGTTGTGCACGAAGCCGTTGCTTTATTTGATCTTGACGTAGTTCTTCGCGAACAGCAACAACTGCCGCTTTTGCATCTTTTCTAATTTCTTCAAACTTTTGTCGATGCTCTTCAAATTTTCCTAATGCTAATTTATCGTTCAAAAGCTGTTTTTCGGATTGTAAATTTTGAATATTTTGATTTTTTAAGCGACAAAACGACAAAACATGTTCACCAGTTTTTAAGACGTCCTCACTCGCCTTTTCCAAAGTTTTTTGCGTACAGCTATAGTTTGGAGAAAGAAAAATAAGATAAACTAGTTTCTGTTCAGTAAAGTCAGTTTGGTGAACGAGCTCTTTTAATTGACGATCAATTTCTGCTACGCTTATCCTGTAATTGTTAAATAATAATTCGAGTTTTTTATTTACATACTCGTACCTTTCTTTACATTCCGAGATCTCTTGTTCTAAATTGCTAATAGACCTTTGAATATCTTCAATCGATTCCTGTATTTCTTCCTCGGATAGGGGCTCTTCTACTGTATAGGGAGCAGATTCAACTTTCATCACTTGGTGTTCTCCATGAGCAGAAAGGCATGATCCTTCATCTGAAGGAAGAATCTGGAGTAAACTTCTGCACGCAGAGGAATAATCTGAAAACAATACATCAAAACGGGGATCTAATGGCAACGTCGAAGAACAAATTTCATGACCGAGAAGTTGACAAATCCTTTTATACACGTCGGGTTCGTAAGGAAAATGAAAACAATTAACGATCTGCATGATCTCTTTTCTTGTAGATTGAATGGAAAGAATCTGATGAATAACTAGATCGAGAGTTTGATTTTCCTTACTCACTTGATCGAACAAATATTTAAGAGTTACATTTTTCTCAGCAAAACATTGATTTATCTTCCAGATCTCTTCTATTTGAAAAAACAACTTGAAAAGCTCATTTAAATTTTTTTCTGATGGAACTATTTCTTTTAGGTGATGTGAGGCTCTACTTTTCACTTCAAATTCTTTTCTATTATATTCTTGGCAACTACTTTGAATTTGCATAAGTAGAGAATTACGTCGTTCCTTGATTGAATAAGCATTATTGATTATAACTTCAAGTTGACTTGTTAAAAGTTCTCTGAAATTTTCTGGATAAACAATATTTTTCTTACATTGAACAAGCAACTCATATTGACTGTCAATTTCTTGGATGATTGCAATTAATTCGGTCTGTGAAATAGAGTCAGAGGAAATCCGTTGCGAATCTAATTTCATGAGAAGATTTTTTACTTCTATAAATTCCTCATAGCAGCTTAATAGGTTACCTTTATCAAGCAGTAACTGTATTTTTTGAAATAGTATTAACCTGCCAGCACGTTCCGATTCCTCTTGAAGCCCCGTCATCCAATGGGTTGTATATGGACCAATTGATGAACTTTCTGAGGACATATTTTTTCTCCTTAATACAACTTTTGATTAAAATAATCATATTTTCTTTTCGAGCAGTAGCTAGGAATCATATATCCCATTTCCCAGTTTCAATCGTGACGATGACCATGTCCACGGTGTCCGTGCCTACGATGTTCATGCCCTTCATGGTTTCGATGGCGACCATGGTGATCTCGGGGTGCTTCTTCAGCAGCTCTCGCTTTTTGAAAATGACACAGCTTTTTTTGATCGTTCGCTGCAATTGCTTCCGCTTGTGCCTTAAGAATCTCATTATTTCGTTGGATCAACAACATTTGCAACTCAGCTTCTTGACGCAATAACTCTCTCCTTACTTCTAATGCCTTATCGATAACAGCAAATTGATCATTCATGATGGCTCTGCGTACTTCTTCTGCTTTCTGCGCAAATTCTACATAACCACTGATTGCAGCATTTTTTGCCCAAATTATCAATCCTTGATACACTCGGATGATTGGTTCAGCCTCTCCAACATTTCTTGTTAGGCTGATTTCTTGAATAAGGGCTTGCATGCTAGCTTCAAGCGAGTTTAAGAACTGCTGGAAGCACTGCTGAAGTCTTCGGTCGACCTCAACGTTTACATGTGCCATTTGTTGATTCAAGCCATTGACTCCAGATGTAAGTCTTACGTCCATTTGTTTCTCCTAGAGATAGGGAACGTTGAATAAAAAAAACTAGCCCAATTCTACTTTTATCAAATTAAGAAAGATTATCAAACTATTTTTATTTTTAAAGAATAAGTCACTTAAAATCAATGACATATGATAGAAATTGATTTTTTGTCTGCTTAATCCCACATTTCCGCTGGATGCTTATCAAGTTGTTTTGCTGGAAGAATTTAAAAAGAATGATGTTCATGTATACTTCAAAAGCTCTCCTCCTTCAAATTCTCCCGGGGGAACTTTACTGGAACAAATGCAAGGCATGTTTGCTGAGTATGAGCGAGCTCAAATTACCGAAAGAACGCGGCGTGGCAAAAATCACAAGGCGCGGAATGGTTGTGTAAATGTCCTAACAAAAGCACCTTACGGATATAGGTATATTTGTGCCTCTACCTCACAGCAGGCATACTACGAAGTGATCGAACGAGAAATGCTCAATTTATCGTGGAGCTTTGACCATCGAATGATCGATGGAGAAGCAGCAGCACATATCTCGAGTCATCTGTGCAAGCTGTTGCAAAATCCGGCGAGTCTACTTTAAGGCAGGAAATCAGAACATTTTAAATCTGGCGCTATTTCAAGGTGATTTAGTAAAAATTTTTTGGAGTGCGTGTGGCTCTGCCACCGCGCGAGAGGTATATTGCGAAAAGTCCATTTAGATAGGCAATAGTTTCTACATTAGCATAAATTGAAATTGTATTGCCCAGTAATTTTTAAAGCAACGTCTCGCGCGGTGGCAGAGCCACACGCACTCCAAAAAATTTTCATCAAGTCAACCTGAAATAGCGCCAGATTCCACATAATCGTTCTGATTTCATATGCCCTGAGTAAAAATTGCTATTTGCGGATGAATTCATTCTAACAATTGCCGAAAGTTGATGATCTTATCAAAATAATTCTCATCTAAAACACTTTCATCTACCTCATTCACATGAATCAGAACAGGCCGGATTGAAAAATACCTTGGAACCTTTAATCGTTTTCTTTTCTCTTCCATTTCTTCGAGAATTTTTCTTCCGATCTTATCTTTCTTAAATTTAACTTCGCACAAATACAGAGTATGAAACCGCGTTTGAATCATGTAATCGATTTGGCATCCCGGTTGTTTTATTGTCGCCCTTTGAAAAAATGGACCGTCCATAACCACTTCCTCGGCCTTTATATCCAGCATCTCCCAAAGAATTTTATAGTTATGCGTCACGAGGTTTTCAAACTGCAAGCCCATGACTACTTCCCAACTAGGAAGCTTATTCAAGATTGATTCTGGGACTTTCCCTTGTTCGATTTTCGCGAGATTTGGAGCAATGTATTTCAAATAAAAGCGCAAATAATTATCGCTTAATCGATAACGGCTTAGTTTCCCATACTCTCCGCTTTTCAGATCCCATGTAAACTCTCTCCTTACAAAACCAGCCTTAATCAATTCATCCAGATACTGACTGTAGAGTCCTCCTTGGCTTTTGCCAAGTTCTTTACAAATTTGAGCAAGCTCTTTGGGTCCGTTGACAAGGCAATTCACAAGCTCTTTATGACTTCCTTTGCGACGGGAAAAAAGGTCTGAGAATATTTGATCGAATTCTCGAACAAGCAAGCCACCTTTTGCAAAACACAACTCTCGAATATTTTGCTCCGCAGATAGATTTGGCTTAATTTGCTCCAAATAGAATGGCACTCCTCCGGTTACAGATAAAACTTTGAATTTCTCATAAGCGGCAATCCGTGTTTCCTTAGGATGCCAAAATGCGTTGCATGATTTAAGAGGGATTTCTTCGAGAACCATGTCAATGGTAATTCTTCCAAGAAAACCGGTATTGCTGAGAATGTTCTTTTCAATCCAAGATGAGATCGATCCGCACAGCGCAAAAATCAGATGGGGATTCTTGCTAAAGTACATGTCCCAGGCCGTTTTTAAATGTCCTAAAAATTCGGGATCTTTGCCTCCCATCCATGAAATTTCGTCGAATACAATCAGTATTCGTCCTTTTTGGGTATGCTTGGAAAGGTGCCAGAAGATATTCCCCCAATCATTTGCCTGTACACCCGGAATACCGTTTCTCTCGAGCTGCTGTACGAAAATATCGCGTTGCGACTGTGCTGTTGTTTTACTTGCAGGAGGATTTCCGGAAAAAAAATAGCTCTTTATTTCTTTGCCAAACTCGGCGAGCAACCGCGACTTACCAATGCGCCTTCTGCCTCTAACTACAATCAGATTCGCGCTTCGAGTGTCTAATAAACCTTTGAGCCGGTCCATCTCGGCTTCACGACCGACAAATTGGGCAGTTTTCATGCAGTTCTCCTTTTAAAGATATCTTACAAGCTTTTGGCTAACAAATCAATCCGCAAATAGCAATTTTGCTATTTGTGGATGAATTTTCTAGCTCAAAAATTCATCCGCAAACAGCAAAATTGCTATTTGCGGATGTAATTTATCCTTTGTAAATCTAGCGCTAGTTCAAATTGATTTGGTAAAAATTTTTGGAGTGCGTGTGGCTCTGTCACCGCGCGAGAGGTCTATTGCGAAAAGTCCATTTGGATAGGTAATAGATTTCTACATCAGCATAAATTGAAATTGTATCGCTGCCAGTAGTCTTTAAAGCAACTTCTCGCGCGGTGGCAGAGCCACACGCACTCCAAAAAATTTTTTATAAATTTAACTTGAAATAGCGCCAGATTTAATTGGAAGCAAATAATAGGACTCAGGAATCATTTTTGTGCAATTTTTGACTTTATCTTGTTCAATACATAAAAGGTTTAATCCTAAATAAATGACGTGCAATATCATTTTTGTGAGAATTTTGGCTCGTATATAAAAACTCATTAAATTCTTCAATAGCAAAAATTAAAGAAGCTCTATTTTTATTTGACATAGACTTGTTTATTTCGATTTTATCTATATATGTCACTTTGAATTGCCGTTTCAAAGAAAAGGAATTGTCAGTAATGTCAACCAATCGTCTATAAATGCAAAAATTATGAGTTCCTAAATAAAGATCATTAGTCATATCTATTTTTTTTAGTATCACTTGAGACAGACGTATTTCACCAAAATAATTAGCATAAGTATTGATATGTTCTATCTCAATATTACAGTTATTTGGTAATTTAAGAATATTATTGAAAATAGTGCGTGTAAGTCTCACACATGGCAACTGTTCATGGGTCGATAGTGTACTAAATTTTTTAGATGCTTCATAGAAACTACCAAGGTCACGAATGGAGAAAGAACAAGCTATTTGAACAAGAATCTCAAAAGGAAGTTTTGTAATAAAATCTTCGTTGACTTTACTCGCTTCTTCCGGATAAATAACAATTGCATTGATCTTTTTCATCAAATAATCGAAAATAAACACAATTATCTCCTTAAATTTTATTTTGATTTGGTGTAAACTTCTTTAATGATGTATATTTGATTTAATTGATTGAAGAGTAGAATCTACTCGATTATAGCTTGAACTTGCCTATTAAAGCTGGGCCCGGTATTCTATACTTATCACCTTGTAACCCAATCTTTATCATATGCCGACAATCTTAGAAGCGGATAAGCTCTGCAAAGTTTATCCAGGTAAACAAGCTCTAGTAGCAGTTAACGAACTCTCTTTTAAACTGCATAAAGGAGAAATCTTAGGTCTCCTAGGCCCTAATGGTTCCGGAAAGACCACCACCATTCAAATGCTTTTGGGTACTCTTTCCTCGACTTCTGGAACAATTCGATATTTTGGAAAAGAATTTTCTAAGCATCGCTCAGAGATTCTTCAAAAGGTCTCTTTTGCCAGCACCTACACCAGCCTCCCATGGACGCTCACTATTGCAGAAAATCTTGAAGTTTTTGGATATCTCTATGGAATTAACGGAAAAGAGAGTCGCAAAAAATACGATCCCCTCTTAGAACGTTTTGGAATCTTAGATAAAAAGAATCATCGCGTTGCCTCTCTCTCAGCGGGACAAGTCACCAGACTCATGCTGGTTAAGGCTTTTTTTATCGAACCAGAAATTGTTCTTCTAGATGAACCGACAGCCTCATTAGATCCTGAAATTTCAAACGACATTTGCTCCTTTTTGCTGGAACAACGCGCTCAGAAGGGGGTCTCCTTGCTTTTTTCCTCCCATAAGATGACTGAAGTGATGGAAATCTGCGATCGTGCTATTTTTCTGAAACAAGGTAAACTTATCTCAGATGATATGCCAAAAAATTTAGCTAAAAGTGCTTCTTCATTTAAGCTGAAACTTGTCATCATCGATGGCTTAAAACGCACTATTGCTTTAGCTGAAACGGAAAAATTGAAATATTGTGTCGAACATCGTCTTATTGAAATCCTCATCGATGAAGAAAAAATTCCTTCGTTTCTAAATGCACTATGCAGTAACAAAATTACTTACGCGAATATCAAAATTGAAGAACCTTCTTTGGATGACTACTTTTTACAAATTACAAAAAAATGAATTGAATTATGCTAAGTTTTTCCAGAATAAAAGGCGTGTTTCTACGTTACTACTATAACTTGATCAAAGGGCTTCATCAGCTTTCAGATCTATTTTATTGGCCGCTAGTGGATATTTTACTTTGGGGCTTAACATCGATCTGGATCCAAAAGCAAAGCCATGTTTCAAATCTGCCTTTGCTCCTTATGACAGGACTTATCTTCTGGCAAATTGCCTGGAGAGGTTCGGTCGACATCTCTTTAAATCTTCTGCAAGAAATCTGGCATCGCAATCTTGTCAATCTGTTCTCAACGCCGCTAAAAATTTCCGAATGGATTTGTGGAGTGCTTTTGTTATGTTTTGCTAAACTTGCCGTCACAATCGCTTTTGGGACGGTCGTGATCTATATGCTATATTCCCTGAATGTCTTTACTGTAGGATGGGGATTTCTCCCCTTTGCAGCTCTTCTTCTTATGTTTGGATGGTGCCTGGGCTTTGTTGCTGCAGGAATAATTGTCTATTGGGGACATCAAGTGGAGATGTTGGCTTGGATGATCGCTTTTGTTTTTGCTCCTTTCAGTGCAGTCTTTTATCCGGTAGATGTTTTACCTGGATGGGCACAAACGATTGCATGGAGCCTGCCCTCCACCTATGTTTTCGAAGGGATGCGTAAAATTCTGAATGGAGATCCTTTTCCTTATTCTTATTTAGGATTCAGTTTGCTTTTAAATCTCGTCTATTTAAGCCTTGCAATCTCATTTTTTTACAAAATGTTTGAAAAGAGTCGAATGAAAGGTCTTGCGAGATTAGAATAAACTATAATAATCTTTAATCGGATGGAAAGAGGTTCTCTTGCTTGAGGAGAAGTTCTTTTTTATGAAATGCAATGCCAAAAAGAACAATTTTTTTAACTCCAGCATTCTGTAGTTCAGTGGCATATTTTTTTTGATGGATTTGTTCCAAAGCACGATATGCACATTCTTCCATGGATTCATTCGCATTTTTTTTCTTAAACTCGATTACAAAGCCCGGTTGTAATAAATCATGTGGAATTACCACAATATCATAACGTCCATAACCACTTTCTCTATTGGATTTTACAACATAGCTCTGAGAAAAAACAACAAGCAGGCCAAGAACAAAAAGATGATAGCTACTTTCAGGTACATCCTCAGAGATATCATGCCAACTCATGCTTTGAACAATAAACTTAGATAATAATTCTGAAAAAAGCTCTCCATCTCCCTTTTGCAAAACTTCATTAAGCACTTCTACTTCTGAATATCCTAAACTTTGCCTAAAAAGTTCGTCGATGAGATTTTTAAATAAGACATGGAGTTCTTTATTAGGAATAATGAGATCAGCAGTTTGAATTCCTTCCTTAAGAGTATATGAAACTGCTGTCAAATAACCGCTGAATAAAAGCAAAGACCAAAGAACATTTGGATTAGCTTGCATACTGGGAAGGACCATATTGTCTTCAACGCGAACTTCCGGAAGAATCTTGCCTGCAAGAAGTTCTGCACATGTATCTTTAATGTGAGGACTTGCTGTAGCAATCATTTTGGTGACGAGGGCATTGTCGCTTGTGTTAGCCCAATAGGTAAGGAATTTTCCTTCTCCCTTAACACAACATAACGAAGACCAAGGATTATAAATTTTAGTCTCACCTACCAGATAACCATTATACCATTGTTGAAAATCAATTTTGATATTTTCAAGCGCATAATCCCCTAACAGTTGATCTATTTCAGATTCAGTAAACCCGAACTTATCTGCAAACCGCTGTTCTGATATAGTGAAAACTTCGAGATTATTCAATCCTGAAAAAATTCCTTCCTTAGCTGTGCGTAGAATACCGGTAAGAACTCCAAATTTAAGGCTTGAATTATCTTTGAGGGCATCGCCCAAAAAACTTCGCACGAATCCGATGGCTTGTTCGTAATATCCTTGAGTAAGAGCACGATGAATGGGAGCATCATATTCATCAATTAAAATAATGGTTTTCTCACCATGATAACGCTCCAAAAAATTCGACAAATAAAGTAAACTCCTATGATATTCACTTTCAGAGCTTGCATAAGTGACGATTCTATTAAAAATTGCTTTTTCACTGACACTCAAAAGGTCTCCATCACACAAGTATTTATGTCTACGATATTCATTTGCAATTACCTGTGCAAACTTCTCGTAAGTTGCCTCCCAACTTGATTCTTTAATTCCCTTGAATGTTATAAAAATTAAGGGGAATTTCCCCTGCATGGTTCGAATTTTTGCCACACTCCAAATTTTTTTATCTTCAAAAAGATAGCTGTTTGAATGTTCCGACTTTTCAAAAAAATATTTTAACATTGAAAGATTCAATGTTTTTCCAAAACGGCGTGGTCGTGGGATTAGAGTGACTGCCCCCCCATGAATAAGTAAGTCTTCAATGAACAATGTTTTGTCGATGTAATAGTAATCTTCATCAATAAGTTCTTTATAATCGCTAAGACCGATAGGCAGACGCTGCATAGTTTTCCTTTTAGTATAATATCCGTACTATAAATTAAATATACAGCATCTGGAGATTAAACTACAAGGTGTCATTTATCTCTCATTAGGGCATATTTGAAATCTGGCGCTATTTCAAGTTGACTTGTAAAAAATTTTTTGGAGTGCGTGTGGCTCTGCCACCGCGCGAGAAGTCGCTTAAAGATTACTGGCAGCATTACAATTGGCTATGTTCACTTGTACACGAGAAACTTTCGCTCAATTATTCCTCCTCTGTGATCTCTGTGGTAAAAAAAAATCTACCACAGAGAACACAGAAGGAGGAATAATTGAGCGAAGAAGTGAACAAGACTCTACAATTAATTAAATAGACCTCTCGCGCGGTGGCAGAGCCACACGCACTCCAAAAAATTTTTTACAAGTTAACTTGAAATAGCGCCAGATTTCACCTCATTTCTTCAATAATTTGACATAAATTATTCAAAGTTATATCAAGAAATTTAAGGGATAAATTAAAATGATGACTTAAATATGTATTCATTTCAAAATTTGATAAAAATACTTACTGCTTTTATATTTATGGGTTATTGCAATCCATTAGGAGGATCTATGAAAATCAGTAGTCCTGAATTTAATCAGGGACAAGCCATTCCCAAAAAATTTTCATGTCAAGGTGAAAACATTTCACCTACTTTAATTGTCAAAGAGATTCCAAAAAATACTGAAAGCCTTGCTTTGATAGTTTCAGATCCTGATGCACCCTCAGGCACATTTGACCACTGGGTCGTTTGGAATATTCCTGTAACAGAAACGATTTCTGAAGGAGCTCAACTTAAAGATCAAGGAATTAATAGTTTTGGCAAAAAAGGCTATGGGGGACCCTGTCCACCTGTTGGACAAAAACATCGTTATTATTTTAAGTTATATGCACTTAACACCACTTTGAACTTACCTGCTGAAAGCTATAGCTATCACCTCATCGGTGGTATTATGGGACACGTACTTGATGAAGCCGAACTCATGGGAACTTACCAAAAAGATTAACTCATTTTGGAGACTCTATAATGAAAGCTATGTGGAGTGGATCCTTATCCTTTGGATTAGTCAATATTCCTATTAAAGTTTATGCGGCATCTGAGGAGCATGCTATACAATTTCGTATGCTGCATAAAAAAGACCTTTCTCCCATTCAGTTCGTACGTCTGTGTCAAAGTGAAAAAAAAGAAGTTCCTTATAGTGAAATAGTCAAAGGGTATGAATACAAAAAAGGTGAATATATCGTAATCGATGAGGATGAACTTAAAAAAGTCAATCTTGAAAGAACTTCAACTATTGAAATACAACAATTTGCAAATCTATCAGAAATTGAAATTATCTCTTATGAAAAACCTTATTATTTAGAACCTGAAAAAAAGGCCGGTAAAGCCTACCGATTGTTAAACGAAGCACTCAATAAGTCAAAAAAAGTAGCCATCGTCAATTATGTCTTTCACAATAGAGAACACCTGGGTGCCATTATTTCAAGCAATAACGTTCTGATGCTGATTCAAATGAGATATCAGGCTGAAATTCGATCCACTGATGAACTCACGTTGCCAAATGAAGAGATCACTTCCAAAGAACTCCAAATGGCATTGGATCTTGTCAATCAGCTGACAATTCCTTTTGATCCTGAAAAATATCACGACACCTACTCTGAAGAGGTTATGGAGCTCATCGAGAAAAAAATGAAAGGAATAAAACTCCCTAAGAAAGCAAAAGAACATCTACGACCTTCTGAGGCCCAAGATCTGATGGAGCTCCTCAAAGCCAGCATGAAGTCAGCTCCAAAAAATTCACCTAAGAGTAAGGAACAAAGTAAAAAACCCTCTAAAGACAAAATTCATCCTCTTTATCCCAATACTAAGGCTAAAGTTACGAAGAAAGCGCAATGAAACAAAAACAGCGTAGCATTAGACCCATGTTGGCAACCTTCGTAGATCGACCCTTTGACGATGAAGGGTGGGTATTTGAAATCAAACTCGATGGTTTTCGAGCTATTGCCATTCTAGAATATAATCAAATAGAACTTCATTCTAGAAATTTACTCTCTTTTAACGATCGCTTTCCTTTACTTGTCGAAGAACTAAAGCAATTAAGATTGAATGCCGTCTTAGATGGAGAAATTGTGGCTTTAAACCAGAATCAAATTCCAAAATTTCAATTATTACAAAATGCTCTCCCTCAAACTGAAGTCTTTTTTTATGTATTTGATATTTTATATCTAAATAATATAAATCTTCAAAATTTACCCTTAATCAAGCGAAAAGTCATATTAAAAGAAAATTTAAAAAATACTCTTCACGTTCGCTATTTAGACTTTATTGATGCTCGGGGAATCGATTTTTTTAAGGTCTGTCAAGAAAGAGAATTAGAAGGAATCGTCGCAAAAAAAAAGAATAGCCACTACTTAGAAGGGATCCGATCGAAAAATTGGCTTAAAATCAAAAATGAACATCAACAAGAAGTCATTATCTGTGGATTTACTGAACCTAAAGGTGGGAGAAAGGGGTTTGGAGCTTTGCTCGTTGGTGTTTATAAAGAAAAACAACTTCATTATGTCGGGCATGTGGGAGGAGGATTTACCCAAAGACAATTAAATGAGATTAAAACTCTTCTAGATCCACTGATAATAGAAAAGAGTCCCTTTTCAATCCCACCAAAGACTAATACCAAAGCAACTTGGGTCACTCCTAAATATGTGTGCGAAGTTAAATTCAAAGAATCAACAAAAGAAGGCATTATGCGCCAACCTATCTTCTTAGGGTTTAGAGAAGATAAACTTCCAAATGAAGTAGAGGAGGAAAAGCCAATTCATACTAAAAAAACAAATAAGAAAAATATTCTCGATGCCTATCCCTTTCTAACTCATCTTGATAAGCCTTATTGGGATAAAGAAAAAATTACTAAAGAAGATATCCTTCTTTATTATGCCTCCGTTGCTAAATATATCCTTCCTTACTTGAAAGACCGCCCACAAGTCTTAAAGAGATATCCAAATGGAATTTCGAAACCCAGTTTTTATCAAAAAAACCTTGCAGATCATCCAAGTTGGATCCAAACGGCATTTGTAGAGCATGAGCGAAAAACTGTAGAATATCTTTTAATCCAAGACATTCAGAGCTTAATGTATGCTGTGAACTTAGGTTGCATTGAAATTCATTCCTGGTTTTCAAGAATACAAAATTTACAAAATCCCGATATCTTGCTTTTCGATTTAGATCCTGAGGATATTTCTTTTAATGCTGTGATTGAAACAGCCCAATCTTTACATGCTATTTTAGAAGATATCAAGGTTCCTCATTTTTGTAAGACCTCAGGGGCTACAGGCCTACACATTGCTGTACCATTAGGTGCGAAGTATCCTTTCGAGCAAGCTAAACAATTCGCTCAATTGATTGCAATCAAAGTAGTAGAACACCTTCCAGAAATAACTTCAATAGAGAGAAAACCGATCCACAGACAAAAGAAAGTTTACGTAGACTATCTGCAGAACAATTTTGGACAAACAATGGCAATGCCTTACAGTGTCAGAGCTAGAGCGGGTGCCCCTGTTTCAACTCCTTTAGTATGGAGTGAAGTCACCAAAGGTTTAAATCCGGCAGATTTTACGATCTTTAATACGGTTGAACGCATTAACAACTATGGGGATTTGTTTAAGAAAGGATATCAAAAAGGAATCGATCTTAAAAAAATCTTGGAAAAATTCAGAGCAAAGTTATAGTTTTATTGAATTGGACACCCATCATCTTCTTTAGGATTTGAATCTTTTTTCCTATTTTTGAAGTTTCCGGGGGGAATGCTCATGTCTGGCCAATCCTGAAAAACTAGATTAGTCAGTGAACTATCCTTAAGCGGGTTAACATCAGTTTTAACTTTTTTTTTCGATACTCGCTTAGGGCTTTGAATAGAGGTATTAAATGGATCTAATTTTGGTTGTTTTGATGATGATGGTTCCATTCTAATCTCCTAATTTTAATAATTTGTATTCCACGTTCAATAAATATAAAAGCTAATATTTACCCCCATAATTTTATTATCTAAAATTATTCATATTTTATCAACATAATTTTAAATCTTTAAAGCATCAATCGATTTTTTAACAAAAGATATTGAAAATCAAGTAAAAAATTTTATTAATTTAGAAGATTTAAATAACTATTTAACAAATACTTGTACAAATTTAATTAGAAATAATTTTGAGAAATGTAAAGAGCAGCTAAAGAAGAAATTTATATTTTTCAAGGGTCGATACCAACAAGATTCGATCATCGGCACACTTTATCCTGAAATAATCAATAAGATAGTAAGCAATATTACCTTCTATGATACAACAATCGATTCTATAAAAAAGGATTTCTCAACGTCATTTTAATTAATCAATATTTCTATCGCCTCTTCAACGACTTCAGCTCCGATAATATTAATTTTGCTTTTAATTGCTTCCGATATCCCCTTAACATTCCGCTTTGGGATCAAGCAATGCTTAAAGCCCATGTGAACAACCTCCTTAAGCCGGCTTTCAATGCGACACACGCTTCGCAACTCACCCCCAAGCCCAACTTCACCTATCACAGCAGTATCTCCATTAATATTCTGATTGCGCAAAGAAGACGCGACAGCGAGGAGGACTCCCAAATCGATTCCTGGTTCGATGACGCGCAATCCTCCGGCTATTGAAACGAACACATCGTTACGATACATTTGGTAGTTCATTCTTTTCTCTAAAACTGCCAGAAGCAATGCCAACCGATTCTGATCAAGGCCCGTACACCTACGTGAAGGGGATGGAAAAAATGTCGGAGTCACTAGAGCTTGTACTTCAATGAGGAGAGCTCTAGTGCCTTCCAAAGTCGGAATAACGACTGAACCTATGGCGTCCTTCATCCGTTCTTCTAAAAATACCTGGGAAGGGTTGGGAATTTCTATCAACCCTTCGCTTCCCATTTGGAATACTGCCATTTCATCTGTCGGACCGAAACGATTTTTAATCACTCTAATCATTCTATAATTGTTTTGTTTGTCCCCTTCAAAATACAAAACAGTATCCACTAAGTGCTCTAAGACGCGAGGGCCGGCAATTTCTCCGGATTTGGTCACATGTCCAATCAAAAATGTTGCAATATTTTTATGTTTTGCAATGTGCATGCATTCAGTTGCTGTTTCACGCACTTGTGAGACAGAACCTGGGGCCGAGGAAATTTCACTTTTATAGACGATCTGAATCGAATCGATGATCAGAACACTTGGATTTATCAATTCAATTTGTGCCTTAATTATCCCAAAATTTGTTTCGCTGAGCAAAAAGAGATTGTCACTTTCGATTCCCAAACGACGAGCACGCATGGAGGTTTGTTCGATAGATTCTTCCCCGCACACATAGAGTACTATCAGGCCCTTGTTGGCAAGGGCATTGGAAAGTTGCAGAGTTAATGTCGATTTACCTATTCCTGGATCGCCTCCAATGAGAGTTAAAGAACCTGGGACAAGTCCTCCACCTAAAAGACGATCGCATTCATGAATTCCTGTAACGATCCGAGGGGTATCAGCATGGGCGATCTCTTTAAGCTTAAGAGGTCTCTTCGTAGATGAGGAGGCATATTCGAAGCGTCCTGCGGTTTCCTGCACCTCAACTTCTTCATGCAAGCTATTCCATTTACTGCATTGTGGACATTGCCCTGTCCACTTAGACTGCTTATGTCCGCATTCTCCGCAATACCATACGTTTTTTTGTTTTGCCATTGCTACCGTAGTTATAGTTGATTTCGAGTATAGCTGTTGAGGCAATTATTTTAAAGATTCATCAAGGGAACGATTTTTTTAAATCTGGCGCTATTTCAAGTTGACTTGTAAAAAATTTTTTGGAGTGCGTGTGGCTCTGCCACCGCGCGTGAAGAAGGTTTAATCATAAAGCACTGAAGCCAATTTTACGGCCCTTTCCTTGGCTTCTTTGACAATTTTTTCTTTTTGTTCAGGAGACGACGTAGGTTCAATCACAATTGACTTGATGTTCTTATCCTCAAAACCAATGAATTTCAAGATTGTCTCCATATAGGGTTTTTGTAAATCATAGCTCTCACTGCCAGTTCCATGACCATAGGCTCCCGCTCGAGAATATATGAGGACAATATCTTTCCCTTTTATAAGCCCTTTATAGCCCTCTGTCGGTGAATAAGTGAACGTATATGTAGGTTGCACAATCACATCAATATAATGCTTCAAGACATATGGAATACAAAAATTCCACATCGGCAGAGAAATCACATACATATCAGCTTGCTTAAAATTATTAATGACTTTTTCGACCTCTTCCCAAGCTGTTTTTTGTGCTTCCGTGTGTTTCTGCCCATGCATAATGCTATATTTTGCATCAATGACATCTCCATCAAAGGATGGTAGCTTTTTTTGCCACAAGTCTAGCATCTCGATTTCAACATTTGGATGATGTTGACGATAACTTTCTAAAAATGTTTTCGAAACATCGATCGAAGAGGATCTTTTTTTTCTCGGAGAACTTTCAATATAAAGTAAATGGGTCATTTTTCCCTCAAATTAAATCTTAACAGCCAGACTTATGCCTGGGGTCAGTATCCAATGAAAGAGAAAAAGTGTCAATATTATTATTTTGGTTATGTGGTTTG
The DNA here is from genome assembly GCA_963752155.1 of uncultured Parachlamydiaceae bacterium. Classification (GTDB taxonomy): domain Bacteria; phylum Chlamydiota; class Chlamydiia; order Chlamydiales; family Parachlamydiaceae; genus JACCRY01. Next base: position 303,603 of record CAVVXH010000011.1, read on the forward strand.
AGCCTGATTTGCAAATTTTGTAGGAGAAAGATTATTTCCCAATTTATTCGTGGCTATAATTGAGATACCGATCATAAGAATAGAGGAAATCCCAATAATGGAAATGTGTCCGGATGTTGAACCAAAAGCTATGAGAAGAAATTGATAAAGGCAAGATGCGCCTGACTTACCAAGACGAGAACCGATACTGTCAATGACAGATTTTGCTCTCATCCTCTCTTCCGATTCAATGGATAAAAATGCCATTTCCTTGGTGGCATCAAAAAGAGTGTATTTAGCAGTTAATGCTAACACGTAATGAATAGAACCTAAAAAAACGACGAAATAAATAGGACTCACAGCAAAGAATGAAGCGATAGGTTCAAGCATATGCGAAGGAAGCATAAGGGCTGTGAAAAAAAAGGTGCTAGTCACAAAAAGAGTTGTAGGAGTAATGAGTGCAACTTTTGTCCAAGTAAAGTTCTGAAATACCCAACGGGAGATAAGAGCAGAACTCACTGCCATAAATCCAATCACTGAAGTCAATTGATTGATATAGGCATTATAAGCCTGAGCACAAGGATATAAGGATCGAATATTTTCTTTCCACACCACTTCAATCAGACTACTTGTAATCCCAAAACCTACAACTAAAGTCGCAATACACAAAAGCGGACCTGATTCAATGATTGCTAAAATATTATCTTTAAATGAGTAAGTTTTCTTTGTGGATTTAAGAGGAATGATTTTTTTCGGTTCGTGTGTCGAAAGTACTCTGTTAATCCCCATAATGAGGCATCCACATACAACAACAATGGAAGTGATAAGCTGAAATGTGACCTCCCATGAAATTATTTCTGTTAAGTATTGAGACATGTAATGGGAAATCTGCCCAGAAATAATGCCTGCGAAGTTTCCGACAAACATACATAAAGGATAAAATTTAGTCGCTTCAGCGAGAGAAGTGGTCGAATTGACATATCCCCAAAATAAAATAGAAAGAATAAGAAGAGACCATAGCTCAGCCATCAGATAAAAAAGAGTATAGTGCCAAAAACAAATCATGGCAATAAAACCTTTACACCCCTCCGGCAATATCGACTTCAAATATTCTTCGATAGTGGAAAGATATAAAGCATTCGAATTGGGGTAAAGTACGAAAGCAAAAAAGAGATAAGAACCGAGTAAAAAGCATACAAAAGCATAAAATGTCTTTTCCCTGCCATATCGATTATAAAGCTTAGAAAAAAGAAAGCTTGCGCCAATGGCCAATGGGAGCATTGCCCAAATTTTAATAAATGGGATGACTTCTGCTCCGGCATTACTCGCTGTAATAACAATGGAATCTTTCAGATCTTTCAACGTATGATAGATAAAAATAATTAGAAAGAATTGAAGCAAAATCAAAAATTGCTTCTTTGCATGAGTGAGAACTGTAGTGGACTGAATTAAATCTTGATTATTCATAGGCTTTTTTTTTCGCGTGAATTGAGAATTCAAGCGAAAAAAATAGCTTTAGAGTCAGATATAAAGGAATACTGCATCCTTTTAAAGGAATATATCAGAATTTGAAATTATAGTCTACGACATTATATTGAGTTTTGTCAGTCACCAAATCGTATTTTCTTGATTTGGTGACGTAAAAATGTTATGATAAATTCATCACCAAATAAGGATTCAAAATGCAGCATTCATTTGTAGGTCGAAAAAGAGAGCTTCAGATGCTCGGAGAACTTTTTAAAAAGAAGTCGGCTAGTCTTGTGGTCATTCGAGGAAGACGCCGCATTGGAAAAAGCCGTCTTAGCACAAGAATTCGCTCAGAAAACCCCTCATTATGTTTTTTCCGGGCATTCCGCCAACCAAAGGCATTTCAGCTGCTGACCAAAAGGAAGAATTTGCTCGTCAACTTCAACGCGAAATGAAAATCCCTCTTCCGAGAGCGGACGACTGGGGTGATCTATTTTGGCACTTAGCACAGCAGACTCAAAAAGGAAAAATCGTTCTTGTTTTAGATGAAATTAGCTGGATGGGTTCAAAAGACCCTACGTTTCTTGGAAAACTCAAAACTGCTTGGGATCTCTATTTCAAAAATAATCCTCAGCTAGTTCTAATTCTATGCGGATCGATTTCAAGCTGGATTGAAGAAAATATTCTTAGCAGTACAGGATTTATGGGAAGAATCTCTCTAGACATCGTTTTGGAAGAGCTTCCTTTATATGAATGTAATGAGTTTTGGAATGCTGAGCAAGATAGAGTATCTGCTTTTGATAAGCTTAAAGTGCTTTCTGTAATGGGAGGTGTTCCGCGTTATCTTGAAGAAATTTTACCAAATCAAAGCGCTGAAACAAATATTCAAAGATTATGCTTTCGAAAAGAAGGTTTTCTTTTTAGTGAATTTGAACGAATCTTTTCAGATTTATTCTCCTCAAGAAGCGCTACTTACAAAACTATCGTTGAAAGGCTTGCCGAAGGGCCTTGCGAACTTAAAGATATTTATACCGCATTGAATGTTGAAAAAAATAGTCTAGTTTCCGAATACATGGAAGATCTTGGTTACAGCTGGATTTGTTTCTCGCGATTTTACCTGGCATCTTAAAACGGGTTTAGATTCAAAATTGAGTCATTATCGACTCAAGGATAATTATTTAAGATTCTATCTCAAATATATCGAACCAAATAAAAAGAAAATTGAAAAACAAGGGTTGAAGCTATTACCTCAATGGCAATCTGCTATGGGATTACAGTTTGAAAACCTTGTTCTCGGCAATCGAAAAACGGTACAAAAAATCCTTGGTATCGATCCTTCTGAAATCGTAAATGACAATCCATTTTTCCAGCGTAAAGCAAATGATCGCCAGGGATGTCAAATTGATTACATGATCCAAACGAAATTTGGAACGTGCTATTTATGCGAAATCAAATTTAACGCTCAGGAAATTACAAAAAGCATCATCGATGAAGTAAAGCAGAAAATTAAAAGCTTAGCCCTTCCTAAAAATATATCCATAAGACCTGTTTTGATTCACGTAAATGGAGTTGATGAATCTGTATTGGAAAGTGATTTCTTCTCCTCTATTATCGACTTTAATGATCTTCTACACATATAAAGGTTATTATTTCATAAATTATCTTGTTTACGTTTTTTCTGAATAAATAGCAGAAAGTGTGTTTTATTTGATCAATGGATTTTTCAGTCTTGTTCACTTCGCTCAATTATTCCTCCTCTGTGTTCTCTGTGATCTCTGTGGTAGATTTTTTTTTACCACAGAGATCACAGAGAACACAGAGGAGGAATAATTGAGCGAAGGTTTCTCGTGTACAGGTGAACATAGCCGATTTTTCATTAGCCGCTTTTTTTTCTTTCAAAAAATTTTTTAATAGTCAAACATGCAGAATAGAGAGTTATAACCGCTGTCCATGAGGTTTGCTATGAAAAAATTGTATAATTATATTTTGTGTGTATTGCTACTTACGCAGGGACCTTGTACTGCTTATGAACTTTTAAATTTGAATGACATTCACAGCACAATGCAACAAATTTTATCCCAACATGTTGACCAAAAAGAGATCGACGGCAAAATCATTCGTCACGCTCTAAAGATATATATTGATAAGTTTGACCCTGAGCGCATCTACTTACTCGAAGCAGAAATCGACCCCTACTTAAATTTATCAGAAACACAAAGCCAAACTGCTGTTGAAGCCTACAAGCATAATCAATTTCCCAATTTCGAACGTCTTAATTTTACCATCCAAACAGCTATCTTGCGATCTCGTATGATACGCAAGGAATTGGAAAAAAATCCGGATGTATTATTTAAGAAGAGATTGGCTACCAATGAACAGAATTCAAAGTTTGACGACCCAGATCTTAAGCTGAAATTCCCCAAAAATAAAGACGAACTGCGACAAAACATCGAAAATAACTTAATCCAATTTATCGATGCAGAAAAACAACGTTTTAGTAAATCAACGGTGATGAATAATGAGCTCCAAACCCTTGAAATTTATGAGAAGAACCTCCAAGACAAAGAAGAAACTTATCTTTATCGAAATCATAAAGGAGCTCCGTTCACTAAAGCTGAGCAAGAAAACGCCTTTACGATGCATATTTTAAAAGCTCTTGCCTCAAGCCTCGACGCCCACACCGCTTTTTATAGCGAATCCGAGGCTACAGATCTTAAAACTCTACTAGAAAAGGAATTTCAAGGAATTGGAATCGTTTTCAAACAAATCCCTAGCGGGGATATCGCTATTAGTGATTTGACTGCAGGTGGTCCTGCAGCTAAAAGCGGAGTGGTTAAAATCAATGATCTCTTAGTAGAAATTAATGGAGCAAAAGTCGGAAAGAGTTCTTTAGAAAAGGTTGTAGAGACTATTCGGAACAATAAAAACCCGACTATTTCACTCACTCTAAAGCACAAAGGACAGGAAGAAACCTTTAAAGTCTCATTACAGAAGGAAGAATTGACTATTCAAGCGAATCGAGTAGATTCCTCTTATAGGAAAGTTGATGATGGTATTATAGGGATTATGAACCTACATTCATTTTATCAAGGTTCCAACGATGTGACAAGTGAAAATGATATTCGCAAAGCGCTTACAGGATTCAAGCAAAAGGGCAATTTGAAAGGCCTGATCCTCGATTTACGCGAAAATAGCGGAGGTTTTTTGGGTCAAGCTGTGAAAGTCGCCGGGCTCTTTATTACAAGCGGTGTGATTGTTATCTCAAAGTACTTTAATGGAGAAGAACATTACTACAGAGATATTGACGGCAAATCCTATTACGAAGGCCCCTTAGTCATCCTCACCTCACGCTTGACAGCATCTGCAGCTGAGATTGTTGCCCAAGCACTTCAAGATTATGGTGTGGCTTTAATTGTTGGAGATGAGACGACTTATGGTAAGGGAACTATCCAGAATCAAAACGTTACAGGTAACAGCGCAAAAGGTTCTATGCTTTTTAAGGTAACCGTTGGCAAATACTATACGGTTTCTGGGAAAACTCCACAGATAGAAGGTGTTAAAGCTGACATCGTAGTCCCTGGACTTTATAACTTCGAACATTTGGGAGAACAGTACTTAGAATATACCGTACCGAATGACAAGATCAAGAACGAGTATGTGGATGACCTCGAGGATGTAGCACCGAATTTGCGTTCATGGTACCAACTGCATTACTTATCTACGATACAACAAAAGAATTCTCTCTGGCAAAGTATGCTTCCTGCTTTAAGAGCCAACAGTGCGAAAAGGCTAGCAGAAAGTAAGCAATATCAAAAGTTTTTAGGATTATTGCGTGAAGGGCATCCTACAGTATTTTATGCGAGGGATCCAGCCGGAAATCCTAAAGCGATTGATTTCCAACTCAATGAGGCCCTGAATATAGTGAAAGACATGATTCAGCTTCAACAACAAGAACGCAGCAAAAAAATCGTCAATGATGCAAAAAAAGGCGTTGCAGAAAAAGCGGCTTTTTCATACGATTAGGTTTCCAATTTATGTGGCCAGATAGCTCAGTCGGTAGAGCGGAGGACTGAAAATCCTTGTGTCGCTGGTTCGATTCCAGTTCTGGCCACTTTCTTTAAAGCTTAAAGGTGAGAGCCTTAAGGTTACATGGTTCGCTACGATGAACGTATGCCCCAAATTCTTAAGGATAAGCTAAGGGAATGGGCGATTTTATTTAATTTGGTTGCTCAATTTTTTGAAGGAGATCCAATAAAAACAGCTCTCTGGTTTAAGACAGTAAATCCAATGTTAGGTGGTATTTCACCTCGTGATATGATCCGATTTGGACGATATCAAAAATTACTTAAATTCATTCTTGACGCTCTCTCCGAAAACCAACATCCGTTACTTGAAGTGGATCGACATTGGATGTACAGAGTATCCTTTACACAGATTTAGCTATTCTTGGGCGATAGAATCCTTTATCCACAACTTCTAATAACCGTAGAGCTACATGACTCGGAACGCGAGCTCCTGATTCCCAAGATTGGACGGTTTTAATACTGACATTCAAAACTTTTGCAAAGATTCCCTGCGAATAGTGATTCTGCTCTCTAATTCTTTTAATATCTTCAGCCCTGTATTCAGCAGGAGGTTCAGGAATTTCAATGACTTCCGATTTAAGAGTAATCTTTCCTTCTACATGCGCTAAAGCTTCTTCTAGACCTTTTTTAAGACCTTTAAATAACTTACTCATTTCTAATTCTCCTTTCAATAGAATCTGCCAACTGTTATATAAATAGCAAACTCGAAAACCGCCGCTTTTGCCTTTAGTAGCAGATTTCAAGCGAACCTTTCGTATCCCTCCAGTGCCAGGGATCATATCTCCTTGTTCTGGATTTTCTATCAAGCTTTTCTTGAAATCCTCAAAATCTTCTTTTTTGAGCTTTCTTCTTGTTATAAGCTTTTCAATCGAATCTTCAAAATCTTGTGTCTGTATTAGTTGGCATTTCATATTCTCATATATACCACACAGTGGGATAGTTTGTCAAGTTATTGCAATCAATCGGGTGTGATTTTTTCTCGTACATAGCTAAGCCACCAATTTTGAGGCTACGTAGCTACACTCAACATCGGATGAGCTACAATTTTCGATGTGATCAGAATGATGAGATATTAATCCACCAATGCTCTAACCCGTCCAACATGAATGAATTATGCTAATCCTTTATACCAAATTTTAATTTTCCTATGTACAACTTTTAATCCCCGCATCTGTATAAACCTTGACAAATTTTGACAAAATGTTTAGATTCTAAAAGTATGAAAGTAAACATTGGAACAGCAGCTAAAGAATTAGGCATTGCCAGAGAGACCTTAAGGCGATGGGAACGTGATGGAATAATCTCAGTTGAACGTACCCCTCAGTTATCATTAATGCAAGTGAAGAGTCTGACTTTGAAGATGACTTGGTGCAAGATCTCCTTGAAATTATTACAGTTTTTTCAGCTAGACTTTATGATTCACGAAGCGGTAAAAATAAAAAACTATTAGAAGCTTTGAAAGATGCTGCTGCTGAGCTAAGTGAAAATCCGAAAGCAAAGAGACTAAAAAAATAATGGTTGATATCGCAGTTGATCTGAATGAGATCGTTTAAAAGAAAGTGATGGTTCAATGATGAGATATCGTAGTTTTTTACTTATCTCCTTACTACTTGCAATATGTCTTTATCCTAACACATCTAGAGCCATCACTATTGCAAATATTTCATATGCCCCCTCAGGAGATACTATGAATGTTCCAATGAAAACAATCGGCTTGTTAGGTGGAACTGGTTGGTCATCAACCATTGGGTACTACACACTGTTGAATGAGTTAATGCACGCACGGCTTGGCGGACATCATAGTGCCAAGATTTTACTAAAAAGTATCGATTATCAAGATCTTTGGAGTAGTTACGGTAATGATCAAAAAGCCTCTCAGCTTTTGCAAGAAGAGCTTGAAGGTTTAATAGCATTGCGGCCTGACTGTATCATCATTTGCTGCAATACTTTACATAAATATTATGACATGATTAAAGATAAGCTCCATTCTTCTATTCCAGTGATGCATGCTGTTGATTTGGTCGTGCAACATGCTCAAAATCGTAGCTATAAAAAAGTGCTCTTCTTAGCCACCAAATTCACCATGGAAGATGGCTTCTTTGCTAAGAAGCTTGAAAATGCTGACATTGATGTGATGATTCCTACCCAAGAAGAGCGTAATGTCATGAAAGATATTCACGGTCAATTAATGATAAATAATATCACTGCTGAAGCTAGAGAATATTTTCGAATGTTGATTCTTAAACATGCTGATCTAGACGCTGTTATACTTGGATGTACAGAGTATCCTCTAGTTATAGATGAAACCAATTCTGTCTTGCCGATCATCGATCCTGTCAATCTTCAAGCATCTAAAGCAGTTGACTATGCATTATCAAAATAAATCGTTTCAACCCTACCAAAAAAGCTAGAAGGGCAGCTTCCAACAATTCATGAGATCGAAGCTGAGCTAAGTGCGGACTTCAAAATACTCTAAACGGCCTGGAAAAATTTTTCCGTGGCGAATGCGATACTACCTATTGGATTGCTTATGATAAATATTGCAAGCTGGCATCCAGTCCCTCACTACCAAATGGAGTTATTTATGAAAGATCTTTTACATGCTATTCAGGGAAAGAAAGCATTTGGCATACTGGCTAGCCCTAAGTTAAAGAATTGCAAGTGTAAATTTAATCATTGTTAGCGCAAAGTTAAAAACCGGAAATTTCAACTTTGCAGAAACCGGAAATTTTAACTCCTAAATAACAAGTTCGCGCCTTGCCATTGGTGCCTGACCTGATATTCTGACATTTGCCGATGCGATAACATTGCTTCCTAAAGGGCAAATGTCAGAATGTCAGGTCTGGAACCAAGGCTGGAACGTTACCCCCAAGATTTACGCAACTTAAAAAAGCGTCGTTTTCAATTAATAACAAGATACTTAATTCTGAGAGGTAACGTTTTGGCCTTGGTTCCAGACCTGACATTCTGACATTTGCCCTTTAGGAAGCAATGTTATCGCATCGGCAAATGTCAGAATATCAGGTCAGGCACCAATGGCAAGGCGCTTTAAAAATTTGTTATTTCCCAATAGGGGGCACCGCAGGCAACTGTCTCGCTTTGCGCTAACAGCGTAAATTTAACCATTATATTTCATCCGAGGAATGTGTATTTTTTTTAAATTGCATGTTCTAACATTTATCGTTGCAATGATTATCATCATCTGCTAGAATATGGGGTATGGCAACTCTTATTATAATAAACAATAACTTAAGGAAAAATAAATGAATATTCAAAATTTTGCTTTTAATCCATTTGCCCTATTAACAGCTCAAAATGGTTGGCAAGCCGCAACAAATTCCCCTTTGACCAACCTCTATAACGGTGTAGTCAATACCCTATATGATTTATATGTAAAAAACCCTTCTGATATGATCGTTGGCAATGTTAAAGCTCTTACAAAGACAGCCGCTCTATGTTCAACAAAAACAAAAATTGCTGTTGCAGCAACAGCAGTCTTCAGCACTCTTTATTATTTGATGTTCTTCGGAACGACGTTTTATTTTACAGGGCAATGCCTTTTCGCCCTTGGAACTAAAACCAATTTAATCCCCCTTATAAAGATCGGAGCTATTGCCAGTAAAATTGGTAACAACTTATTTATGAGTGGAGCTGTTCCTCTTTATGCTCTTTTCTACGCTCTTCCAAAATTTCTCATTTCATCCATGCCGAAAGTGATGAATTTTTTAAATGAACAAATTACGAAGATTGCACATGGGGTGTTTAATCATGTACTCAGGCCTATTTGGAACCACTTCATTGATCCTGCCATGAGGTTTGCTAGCGATGTCGTCAAATATTGTGCAAGCAAATTCGAAGCGGGATTGAAAGTGACTTGGGATGCGATTTGTAAGTTAACTGAAACGATTTTCAAAAAATTGCTCATTCCTTTTTGGAATCATGTTATCTACCCAACTTTATGTGGAATAAAGGATCTTGTTCATTATACTGGTAAAATGTTTAGTGCTGCACTAGATACTCTAAAGTCAAAAATTGCTTCCTCTTGTCAATGGATCTTTCAAAACGTTCTCAAGCCATTTTGGAATGATTTCTTTCTTCCGGCCCTTCAATTCGCCAATAAAGGGCTAAAATTCTGCGCAAACTTGGTCAATACAGGCCTTAAAATGGCTCAGCAGGTCCTTCATCAAATAACTCACAAAGTCGCTTGCTTAGCTCAGTGGATTTTTAAACACCTTATTGTCTCTACTTGGAACAAATTTTTAAGTCCCCTACTTCATCAAGTTCGCAATTTTACTGAGACTATAGTTAAAACTTTGGTCCAATCAATTCAGGCTCTTTCAGGTATTGTAAAAGAAATCTGGTCATCAAGTTTGAAATTACTCGCTCCTGTATTTAAAAATATCTCAGGCTTATTAAATTCTGGACGAAATCTCCTAAATAATTTCATTATACAACCGATCATTTCTATTCTTTCGAAAGCCTCTGAGAAAGTTAGCGATATTTTTAAATTACTGCTTGCGGAGCTCATTGTTCCTACAGTAAAACTCGTAACAGAAACAACCGGTAGACTTATGGCTGGAGTGAATCATTTTTCTCAAGAAACTTGGCAAATGGTGAGTACCACATTTAATCAACTAGGACAATATTTTAAGTAAATTAACTAACATCTCCACAAGCAAGGCTCAGCTATTTCCTTAAGCAGGGAAATGCTGAGGCTTTACTTAAATTAAAAAAAATGTTATTCTAATAATATAGAGAAAAGGCCAATGAAAGGCCACTAGCATTGAGGAGGTTTGTATGAATGTTAATGATGTTGACAGTACAGTTCCCGTTGTGGACAGCATGAATCCATATGATCCTAAAAGTATTTTATATAATCCTTCACTTGTCGAAAAGTCAGGTGAAGATAAAAATATAAGTGCTTTAAACACGCAGAATGATTTAAATACCATTTCCGCAATAAACAATACTGGAAATGCATCTAGCTTAAATCTGCAAACAGATGTTAACCAGTCAGATGTCATTAAAGAACTAAAAAAACATGGACGTAGAACAAAAGTATAAATTAAACAGTAAAGCTTTCTATTGAGGGCTCAACTATTATGTAGGGTTCTTTTATTTTACTAAAATGATTCTGAACGATTGGAATGAATTTAGCATCTTTTGGGTTTCCATGACTTTTACCGCAAAGGATAATTACTTTTCTTCCTTCGTTCATTTTTTTTTCTATTTGAGTGTTTAAGAAATTTTGTCTATTTTCAAAAGTCGAGTACATTAAATCGATTTCCAATTGTTGGAAGGCTATTTTAAATCTTAAATTATATTCTTTAAATCTTTCTTCAAATATTTTTTGTTTTACATTTTGCATTTTTTTATTTATATAAGAATCGATCTCCGAATCAGAATAAAAAGAAATTGACTGAGTAGCTGCAAAATTTTTGAGTGTATTCCAATGATCTATCTGAGATTTTTCTGATTGGTTCGATCCGATCACATTTTTGGTGGCAGAAGTCACCTTATCAATTAAAGCGAAAAGAGCAAAAGTTTTTTGATACACCTCAGGATCATCCCAGCCTTCAATTTGATATTTCGAACGGTTTAAACGTACAAACCAATTAAGGTGCAATTCGAATTTCTTGGATGCTGCACTTTCTTCGACCAGAATAACCGTATTAGAATCATAAATTTGCTCAATAATTTTCTGAAAAAATATACACTGAGTTTTAAAATGTGTTGATTTTGGATCATGATTATAGAGAAAGTATATGATTTTAGCTTGCTCGATTGCTTTTAATTTGTTTTGATATTCATCTGAGGAAGAAATTGATGTATCAACATTCAGTTGATATTTTACGACATGGTCGGGATTGATTGAATTCATTTTAACTCCTTTAAATGAAAAGACTGAATAGGCCTGTTTCTGGGGAGACACTTCTCCTAGCTTCCTTGCCGTCCTTTAATTTTAGCAGAATTTAAAAATAAAATCAACTGTTTTGGCAAAAAAAAATTCAAATTTTAATTTACCAATTAAATAATTAATTTCTTAATAAAAAACTTTTTATTATATAATACAAGTAAAGGAAGGCCAATAAAAGGAGAATTTAGTATGGAATCAACTTCAAAATTAGAACAGTTTATTTCAAAAGCAAATAATTATATTGATAAAGATGTGTCAAAAAATCAAATCGAAGAGCTTGCACAATTGGTTATAACTAATTCAAATTTATTAATAGATGTAGATCGATCAATTTTACAAAAAATTAATGTTAAATTATTAAATGAAGGAAAAATGTCAAGTGAAAATAGTGCTGTTTTCTTAATTCAATATGCCTATAATAATTCATTGAATCGCGAAAATAAATTATTTAAAGAGGTCTCAGACGATGCATCCTTTTTACAACAGACTTTAAGCCCTCTAAAAAATTTAAATAACACTTATAAAGTGGTCATTTCGCAAAATCGGGTCACAGGCCAATTTGATGTTTCAATCTCCAAGGGAACCCCTTCAAAATGGGAATCCTTTAAACAATCTACCTATACTCCACTTTATGAGATTTCCGAAAGTCCAGAAAAAATTTTAAGTTTTATATCTATCGGAGTTCACGTGCAAAATATACTATCAAATGTAAATCGAATAACGGAAAAATTGAATAAAGACGAAATTTCACCTGCAGAAGTTGAAAAATATTTAGGCCTACTAAAGTCCTTAAACGAATCCTTGAAGGATGGTGCTATTGGTTTAGAAAGATTGCAAAGTTCTCCACAATTTGAAAATTCATACCTAGAACTCACAAAAGATAAAAATGCTCTAGAAAAAGTGATAGGGCATGTCGAAGCTCTGCATTCTGAATATTTCGATCTTAAAAATTTTTTGTTATCCGTCCCACAAGAAAAAAGAGCTTCAGTGAAAAAACTCTACCATGAAACGAAAAGCCAAGCGTACAGTATTCGAAGCCAAACGTTCAATCCCACATTGATCATACATGAAGAGAGATTTCTTAACGATTTCTCAAGCTATTTAATAGAAAAATCAAACATTCTTCCCTGTCAGCCCGATTTCAAAATCTCAAATGGCTCCCCAGATGATCTTAAGAATCTCAAAGTCATTCCGCTAAAAATAAATGGGTCTATTGTCGATAATCCGGAAGAATTCATATTGAATCTGGGAAAAGGTTTTGAAAAGAATACAAAAACTATGCAAATATTCGCAAAAATGATTTCTCCTGAAATGTTTAATGAATTACTAAAAGTAGCTAAAAATCTATCTAAAAATGAAAATCTATCTCCTTTAGGAAATTCTATAATAGCTGAAATAAATACAGATAAATATGGATTTATTGAAATTGTTTTAAAGATTGGATGTGGAAATATAAATGCTAATGGAGAAGTTGAAGAATTCTTATTAGCTAGAAGAAGTATTAAGATTTTAATAGAACATTTAAACACATTCCTTTTAAATAATAAAGAAATGAATTTGAACGATGGGGCATTTACAATCACAGATTTCATTTCAAAGGAAGTGAAGGTAAAAGAATTTGAGTTTAATGATAGAGAATACGAGACATCTATTGGGCCGATGTTGACCCATTTTACGCCTGCTAAATCTACTTGGGGATTAGAAACAGCTAAGATGCTATCTACAACAGCCGAACCTTTAAAGAATATAGATGCGATCGAAGTTTTTGTCAGTATCCTGAGAGGAGAAAAAATTGATATGACACCCGTTCAACTAATAGGTAAGGGAGAGAATGGAATCCCATTTATAGTTCCGGCATGCTATACAAAAGATGTAGATAGAGTAAGCAGCGTTAAAATAAATAATGTAGAACATAAGGGTGCATACGAAATCTTTAAAAGATTGGCTGAAGCCCTTGGAGAAGATCCAAAGGAACCCGCTGTAACAACTTTCGTCAGTAGCCTAGTCAATCAGGCCATGGCTTCTGACATAACTAATTCATTGGTTTTCTTTGTGGAGGATGAATTTCACTCTGAAACTCTAGGTGAAAGAACTTATGAATTCAATGTTGATTCCAAAAACAACTTAACTATCGAACTTAAAGCTATTTCTTATGAACAAGTTAATGGCCCAAAAGGTAATGGCCTGGCTAAGGGCCGAGTTATTACGCGTAAATATCAAATGCCACTCAAAGAACTGCAGACAGCAGTGCAGAATAAAAGTCCCGAATTGTTGGTGAATATTCAAAGTGAAACTAAAATATCTGATTCATTTTTTGTTCGAGGAAAGAACCAAACCTATGATGATCCCCCATCAATTCTCAATCACAAAGACAAACGAATATCTAAACTCGACAACGGAGGGAGACTTAACAAAGAAGACGCTATAGACCTCTTAGAGAATTATCAACCAAAATCCTAATGTCACAAATGTACAAAGGGTGCTAATTCATTTTTAGAGTTCAAAGGAGATCTAGCTATAGTCCAGGGAGCTGTTCTGCTCCCTGTCTCATGTATTTATGGAGTGCTCAATCTATGTCGCTTATTTTACAAGCGTTGCTGAACTGTAATTTTGGATATTTTTCTCTTCAGTAGATTTGTCTATATTGATCAAAATATGTGTACTTGTATCAATTTCTACATCACTTAAAGAAGAGACAATGATATGATTACCTTGTTGCCAATTTTTGAATCTATTGCTTCTCGAAAACCAAACTGAACCGTCGCTTAATATTATTTCTTTTCCATTTCTTGATATTTTCTGAATAATAGGCAGATCGATTTCTTCTGAGTAGACATTAACAATGGTTGCATTGATTTTTTCGGAATTCCTCAAATTTATCAACTTACATTCTTCATCGTTAAAGGCAAATTCTATATTATCGCCAATTTCCCAATCTAATTTGGGTCGAGAACCTTTCCAAATGGTTTTATTATTTAGTTCAATTATAATAGAACCAGTTTCTTGCCAAATGCAATTAATGATAATTTTCCAGTCCCTATTCTCACGTTTATTGAAATCTTCAAACTTTATTGTTTCAGGTGAAAATAGAAGTTGAGCTCTTACGTTTTCAGGTAAGTTATTCTTTCCTCGATCCAAATTTAGCAAAAGATGATCTGCATTACCAAAAACAAACTCCTGTGCGGTTACAATAATTCTGTCTCCTGGTTGCCAATCCTTCATCCAAGAACTACTCCATGAGCCAATAAACCACCTTGTTGCATCTTGCAAGACTATTGTATTTGTCGATTTTTTATCATTTCTTATGACCTCCTTAATAGTGGTCACTTTTAAATCCGCTGCATTTGGATTTTTGAGTTTCACGGGAACGCACCCTTGACAGCTTGCATTCTGTAAATAATAACCTTCAGTATAAACATAGACAATGTGAATACGGTCTCCAAGATGCCAACCATAAAGACCATCAAAAAGATCTTTATATTCACAAGTCCAGGAAGTTCTATTGTTTAAATAAATAGTTGTCGTCTCAGATACATCAGTTGCTTCTATGGTCATGATTGAGGATGCGCATGGCACTTCTGAGATATTATTAAAATCTGAATAGGCATACGAAAAAAAACTCACAAAAACGATAAAAAATAATCTTAGAGCCATGGCCGGCATCCTTTATTTGAAAAGTTGTCAATTTAAAAAGACTCAGCATAGAGGAATTTCTAACTTTTGTCCAATCAAAAGTTCTAATACAGCAATTCCCGCTAATTTTCGTGCCCGTGTGCGTGCCCGAAAATTAGTATAATCTACGAAATTTTTCGGGCACGGGCACCCTATTTTCCGCAGATAAAAGTGATGCAATTTTGTGATGCCTTACTGATGTCAACCACCATGGAAAACGATCCCCCTTGGCGAGGACAGCCAAGTTGGTTGTTTTTGATTGGCAAAATAGATTATCATATTAAATTATCCTGCGGAGGTCTGCCAATAATGTTTCTTTCCAATTCCTAGCATTTTAAGTATGCTCAAATTCAAATCAGATAGTTCATCATGATAATGTTCAATGATGTCACCACCTTCCTCAATTATCATTCTTATCGTTATTATCGTTCCTATATACCGTTGATCTACAGTAGCAACAGAACGCATCAAGCTGTGAACATCAATGAAATTGCAGTAAAATAAGCTCAAAATACCCTGTGAGTTGGATATGTAGACGTAATCAACCATGCAACGATAAAAACGATAAAAACGATAAGAACGATAAGAACGATAAAAACGATAAGAACGATAAGAACGATAAGAACGATAAGAACGATAAAAACGATAATTGAAGAAGGTGGTGACATCATTGAACATTTAATTATCGAAGATATCGGAAGATACTTAGAGAATTAAATGAGATTGATAAGAAAGTCAAAAATCTTTTTAACCAGAATGAGAAAGAATTAATTCAAAAAAGCTCAAAAGGAAGGTCGAATTTATTGATTGAAGGAGAGGTGATTTCGGGGTCAAATTTGAAAAATGTTCCGAAAAAGGAATAAAAAAAAGTGTAGACCTAACTCCACACACTAGTATACAATGTTTTTCGGATAAAATCTTGCATCACTTTTACCTGTGGAAAGTAAGGGGCACGGGCACGAAAGTTTAGCGAGAATTGCTGGTTCTAATACGTTCTATTTGATAAATAAGTCAACAACTCACTTGGAATATTCTCAGGTCTTTGCTTTAAAAATTCTCAAGCGTTCACTTTAAAAATTCTCACTTGCCTATTTTAAAAATTCTCATTATCCTAAAAATAAAAAAGAGAGAAGAATGTACAAGAGACATCAAGAATCTTCGGTGTTGCATGGTTTAAAAGTACGCAGAGTCGTATTACTATGCGGTCCACGACAGTGCGGAAAGTCTACTCTTGCGGAAAATTTACCGCTTGAAGGTTTAGAGTACAGAACGTTGGATAACGCTACTTTACGGTCCTATGCTCTAAGTGATCCCGATGGCTTTGTCCAACATAAAAGCAAAACATTGGTGATTGATGAGGTGCAAAGAGCTCCCGACTTGCTCACAGCTGTAAAAGCTAAAGTTGATCAAGACAAGAGAGTTGGACAATTTTTGCTAACTGGATCTAGCAATTTACTTGCCATTCCCACAATAAATGAGTCATTGGCCGGCAGAATACAAAGAATACGCTTAAGATGTTTAAGCCAAAGCGAGATTTTAGGAACAACTCCACATTTTATAGAATCAGCTTTTGCTAAAAATATTCCTCAACCGCTTTATTACGAACGGGACCAAATTTTGGAAATAGCATTGCGCGGTGGATTTCCTGAAGCCGTAGCGCTAGATTCTTCAGAACGGACTTTTTGGCATAGAGATTACATTGAAGCTTTACTCGAACGAGATTTAAAGGACATCTCTCACATATGGAAGCATAATGTGATGGATGAGCTTTTGCAAATAATGGCGGCTTGGTCCAGTAAATTTATGGATATTTCAGCGATTGGTTCTCATCTAGCAGTCAGTCGGCCTACTTTACAAAGTTATATCAATGCTTTAGAAGCGCTCTATCTTTTGGAGACGGTTTCTCCTTGGATAAAGACAGATTATGATCGGATAGGAAAACATAATAAAGTATTTATGACTGATTGTGGATTGATGAGTTCCTTATTGGATTGGAATTTGGATCAAATTTGCTTAGATGCGGATAGATCCGGCAAGCTTGTTGAGACCTTTGTTTTTAACGAGTTGTCAGCTCAGATTGATCATCAAAGGGGGATGTTCAAACTTTTCCATTATCGAGATCATCAAAAAAGAGAAATCGATTTTATTATTGAACGAAAGGATGGCTCGCTACTATGTTTGGAGGTAAAGGCCGGTGCTACAGTAGGATCTTCAGACTTTAAACACATCACCTGGTTTAAAGAAAATATCGCTAAGGCACGCCCTTGCCACGGCATTATTCTCTATGCTGGCGAGCGCCAGATTGCCTTTGGGGCAGATCTTCTAGCTGTCCCTCTAGCTGCACTTTGGAGCTAAAGCGCAGCAGTTCCCGCTAAACTTTCGTGCCCGTGTGCGTGCCCGTGCCCGAAAATCAGCGGGAATTGCTGGCTAAAGTGCAGATCTGTTGATAAATATATCAGGAGAGCTTATAGTATACCTATTAGTATTTGTTCAATTTTAGCGAGGAAAAGCATGTTTAAAGACGTTGAAAAAGAAAGTTTTGATGAAAGAGAACTGAGAGTCCTAGAATTTTGGCAACAAAAACGTATTTTTGAACGTTCTGTAGAAGAAAAGGGCAATCGTCCCCTCTTTTCATTCTATGACGGCCCCCCCTTTGCAACAGGTTTGCCTCACTATGGACACTTACTTGCAGGTTCTATTAAGGATGTTGTCTTGCGCTACAAAACGATGAGAAATTACAAAGTCCCCAGACGATTTGGATGGGATTGCCATGGTCTGCCAGTAGAAAATGAAATCGAAAAATCTTTTGCTCTAAATGGTGCAGCCTCGATTGAAGCTTTTGGGGTCGCCAATTTCAACGAAGAATGTCGCAAAATTGTTCTTCGCTATACTGAAGAATGGAAAACTCTAGTTCAACGCATGGGTAGATGGGTAGATTTCAACAATACCTATCTCACAATGAATCTTACCTTCATGGAAAGCGTTTGGTGGGTTTTTCAACAACTTTTTGAAAAAGGATTAGTCTATGAAGGCTATAAAGTCATGCCTTATTCCGCTAAATTAGGAACCCCTTTATCTAATTTTGAAGCTGGAGAAAACTATAAGGATGTTGACGACCCCTCTTTAACAGTCGCTTTTGAACTTTTAGAAGAAACCAGACACTTATGTTTTAGCCTGGACGACAACTCCTTGGACGTTAATTTCAAACTTAGCTCTCATGGTTGGACCTTACTATCGAATATGTTAAAGTGAAGGATTTGAGCTCTGGTAAGCAATACATTTTAGCCAAAGCTCGCTTAGAAGCTGCTTTTAAGACTCCTTCAGATTACACTATCCTAGATCAATTTCAAGGAAAAGTCCTCGAAGGGAAAAGATATCGTCCTCTTTTTGATTATTTTGCTGACAAGGCAACTGAGGGTGCATTTCGAATCATCATGGAAGATTGCGTTTCGATTGAAGAAGGTACCGGCATCGTCCATTCCGCCCCAGCTTTTGGAGAACTCGATTTTTACGCTTGCCAAAGAGAAAAAATCCCTCTAGTTTGCCCTGTAGACGACAATGGCCAATTTTACAAACGAAATCCCTGAATACAAAGGACTATTTGTCAAGGATGCCGACAAACAAATCATCAAGCGTTTAAAAGAACGCGGACATGTTTTCCATCATGCTACAATCCATCACCGTTATCCTTTTTGCTGGCGTTCCGACACCCCTTTGATTTATAAAGCGGTCACCACATGGTTTGTGGCTGTTGAAAAGATCAAAGAGGCTTTACTCAAGTCAAATGAACAAATCCACTGGACACCTGCTCACATCAAATACGGTCGTTTCGGAAAGTGGCTTGAAGGGGCTCGAGATTGGGCCATAAGCCGAAACCGCTATTGGGGAACCCCTCTACCAATTTGGCGTGCAAAAGATGGTTATTTACTTGTCATCGGAAGCATCGCTGAACTTGAAAAAGCAACCGGAGCAACAGTCACAGATCTCCATCGTCACCTGATCGACGATCTTGTTATTCACAAAGATGGCAAAGACATATCGACGAGTGCCTGAAGTGTTTGACTGCTGGTTTGAATCAGGTTCTATGCCCTATGCTCAAAATCACTATCCATTTGAAAATAAAGAATTTGTAGAAAACAGCTTTCCGGCCGATTTCATCGGAGAAGGTCTTGATCAAACAAGAGGATGGTTCTATACTCTAACCATATTATCAACGGCTCTTATTCGATAAGCCAGCTTTTAAAAATGTGATTGTCAATGGCATTATCCTCGCTGCTGATGGCGCTAAAATGTCAAAACGATTACGCAATTATCCGGATCCATCGATTATCGTGCAAAAATATGGAGCCGATGCGATACGTTTATACATGATGCATAGCCCAGCCGTCCGTGCTGATGATCTCTGCTTTCTTGAAAGTGGTGTTGAACTTGTTTTGAGGCAGATATTGATTCCTCTATGGAACGCCTACAGTTTCTTTATCACCTATGCCCGCATTTATCAATGGACACCTCCTGCTCAATTGGAAAAGCCAGATGCCGAGATTGATCAATGGATTCTATCTTTATTGAATAAGCTTATCAAAGATGTCCGAGATGGGATGGATGACTATGATTTAAATCGTGCTGTTGAGCCTTTCATCGGTTTTATTAATCAGGTCACCAATTGGTACATCCGTCGTTCTCGTCGTCGGTTTTGGGAAGAACTGCCTTCAAAAGATCGCAATGATGCCTTTGCAACACTCTATCAAGTGCTCTTTACCCTCACAAAGGTGATCGCGCCTTTTGTGCCATTTATCAGCGAAGCCATTTATAGCAATTTACGCCAAAATAGTGATCCTGATTCTGTACATCTTTGCCTTTTTCCAGAATATACTGCAGCTGTCCGAGATGAAGAACTTGAAACAGGAATGGATGTTGTCCAAAATGTCGTCAGTTTAGGCCATAGCTTACGAAAAGAACATAAACTCAAAGTACGTCAACCCCTAGAATGTGCCTACATTGCAACAACTGATTCCAGAATTTTAAAATTACTCGAAGAGCATGCCCATCTCATCGCCGATGAACTGAATGTCAAAGAGATCCACTTTACGACTGATGAACATCAATTTGTTCTGTTAAAAGCGAAGCCTAACTTCCGCACGCTTGGAAAGAAAGTTGGAAAACTGATGCGGCAAGTTCAAACGACGATTGACTCACTCGACCAATCATTGTTGGATAAATTACTGAATAAACAAGAGATTTCAATTGACGTAGAAGGAAATTCGATTCGGATTTCTCCTGAAGATGTTGAAGTTGAACGTCAGGTGCGTGAGGGGATGATTGCTGCTAATTTAGGGGCTATTACGATTGCTTTAAAAACAGAACTTTCTGATGAGTTGCTGAGCGAAGGACTTGCTCGCGAGATCGTCAACAAAATCAATACGATGCGTCGCGAAGCCGAACTTGCAGTTTCAGACCGTATTAAAGTAACGATAGAAACGACTCAACGCGTTCAGAATAGCTTTGAAAAACATCGTCATTTCATTTGCAATGAGATTCTCGCAACTGAAGTCACCTTTGGTAGCTCTAATGGAACAGAATGGGATCTCAATGGAGAAAAAGCAAGAATCTCCATAGGATCCATAGAAAAGATTTAAGATAAAACAGTATAAAGTGATCTCTCTACAACCACAGTGTAAAAGCTACTATTGGCATCACTACAATTTAACAAATTATTACTTTTTGGAGTGCGTGTGGCTTTGCCACCGCGCGATATTATTGAACCAAAATCTATGCCCGATGGTAAAAATTTTCCATAGATAGCTTATTACTTAACCAAATATACTCTCGCGCTGTGGCAAAGCCACACGCACTCCAAAAAGTATTTAGTTGTTAAATTGTAATAGCGCCGATAGTAATCATTACCTTCAGGGTCGTCCCTAAAAGACTTTTAATAGATAATTTCTTTTTTTCCTTACTCAAGTCAAAGATTTAAACCTTCTCGGAAATAAGGATCAAAGTGAAAGCCTAAATGCTGCCCTTCGAGCTGTATAGATTCTTTAGGGTAACGAGTATGATCGAAATCCCGATCCGGATTCATAAATAATTGAACAACTTCATCCGTTACCAAAAGGCGTGCTTCTTGGTGCTCGCGCAAGACCTCCCAAATCACTTCCGTTGCCTTCTTTTTGATTTCTGAAGTCATCATTCTCCCAGCCTGATACTCCCTAGCAATATTCTGAAGCTCGATATCATCATCAAGAAAATAGAGTAAGTAATGATAGGGCACGTCAACGGAAAGATTTGCTCCTTTTTCAATATGCTCTTGTTTTGTCATTCCTCCGCCTGAAAAGGCCTTTTCTCTGATTTTTTTTGCAACAGCTTCTCGGGAATCATTCATAAAGATCACTTCTTTTTGTCCTGTAGAACTAGCTTTGTCGTGAGCATGTTCAAGACTTGGTAAAAATCGAGATTGAATCGTTGCAGGCTTGATAAATCCGAGCTTTTGCGCTATTTCTCTTGCCATACGAAAATAAGGGTACTGATCGATAGCCATCGGTACTAAACAATGCACTTGACGTCCTTTAAATATATTCTCGAACGATGTACTGAAAGCGGGAGCGGCTTGAAAGCAAGGCCAGCTAAATTGTCCCACACTATTATTTAAATCTAATCCGTAAATACCATGAATCAAATTTCCGGAAGTGTGTTTCATCACCAACACAATATTTCGATAAAGAGATCCCCCGACAGTTTCCAGATTCGAAAAAATCCATGTCTTTTTTGGGTTAAATCCGCAAGCAATAATATCTTTTGCATTGACACGCGTCAGTCGATTTGCTTCTTCAAGAGAAAGAGATTCTTTAAAATAATATTTCTCATCATCAGTCATTTGAATGACAACGATCGCATCCAGAGCATTCTGAAGATATTTTGTAAACATAAAGGGCACCATGTGCCCAAGGTGCAATGACTCGGAACTTGGTCCTCGGCCAGTGTAAAGATAAATTTCTTCTCCACGTTCATAGGCATTGAGGACGTGATCGAGATCTTTATGGGAAAAGAATATCCCACGACGCAACCAGGGGTGTGCCTTGACTTTTGTTACCTGTTCGAAACGGCTAATGAGGGCCCCGTCAATTGGTTGACAACCAAACTGAGAGATCAGCTTTAAGTAGTCAATACCAGCTGTCGAAGTGACTTCCCAGGGGGTGACTTTCGTTTCTTCTTCCATAAAGCAAATGAACTCCTGTTAACTGGTATAAGCATCCTCTCAGCTGTGAAATTAGGCTGAAGGCCTTAGATTTCGATTTTAGCTAAAATTTCAAATAAAACCTAACGAAATAAATCGTTGGAGTTCGAATAAAAAGCTTGGAGCAGCCTATTCTTCCTATAAGTTGACTTCAAGAGAATTACTAAATATTTTGATAGATTTATTATTATCATATGTAGTATACTACGTCAAGAAACTTGCTCCAACCTTATGAGTTGCAAACAACTTAGACATATTAAAAATTGAAATAACAAATATGCACAGTTTAAATTCAATTGAAAATTATTGCAACAAATTGTTGCCGAATCCATCTTTGTTAATTTTAAAGAAAGAATATAATTGTTTTGTTATTGGCTAAAAGATTTGGCTTTTCTTATTTTAATTGAGAAGTCTGCCAACATCCGAAAAGGAGGGTTTGAAACTGCTTGCATAAATCTATACATATCTGATACTATCTAATCAAATGACTAGATTTATCAAGGTCGGCGAAGCCGCAAAAGTTTTAGGGGTCAGCATTCAAACTCTTCGACGTTGGGAAAAGACAGGCTATCTAATGCCCGATCGTAAATCGGAGGGAAAAACACGATATTATGATCTAGATAAATTATTAGGCAAGAAAGTTTTTGATAACGGTTTAACAGTCGCTTACGCAAGGGTTTCAAATCATGATCAAAAAAAAGACCTCGAGAGACAAGCAGATGTTCTGACTTCTTATTGTGCAAAACAAGGATGGGATTTCCAAGTTATTCAAGATTTAGGTTCAGGAATGAATTACCAAAAAAAGGGTCTTAAGGCCCTCATCAACTTGATTCTTGAGCAAAAAATCTCCCGTCTAGTATTAACGCATAAGGATCGTTTATTACGTTTTGGTGCAGAATTGATTTTTGCACTTTGCGAGGTAAAGCAAATTGAAGTTGTTATTATTAACAAAGGCGACGAAGCTTCTTTTGAAGAAGAGCTTGCACAAGATGTGCTAGAAATCATTACTGTTTTTTCTGCTCGTTTGTACGGTAGTCGCAGTAGAAAAAATAAAAAACTTGTAGATGCTGCAAAGGTGTTGATTGGCGATGACAAATGAAATGACTTTAACCTATCAAACTCGTCTACAGCTGAATGAAAACCAAGAAGAAGTTCTTCAAAGTTGCGCTTATTTGCTGAGTAAAGTGGAGCGTTCTTTATATGCAAAAGTAGCTAATGGAGAGAGCTCCTCAGCATCATGTAAAAATAGTTTTCTAAAAATTTATGGCATTACAGCGAGGCAATTTAATGCTTGTCGAGTCAGCCTTGAGGGAAAAATATCTGCCTGCAAAAGCGGGCAAGAACAAGCAATTGCAAGTCTAAAACAACAAATCGCTACTCTTGAGAAAAACATTAAATGCTTAGAAAAAAAAACTTCAAAACAATTTGTTCTCCATCAAAAAAAACGACGCAAAGAGAACTTGTCTCATCGTCTTTCTTGTTTAGAAGAAGATCGGAAGCAAGGTCGTGTTCGTCTTTGTTTTGGAAGTAAAAAACTATTTCTCGCTCAATTTTATCTCGAAAAAAATGGTTTTGCCTCACATCAAGAATGGAAAGAGCAATGGGAAGCCAAACGCAACAGTGAATTTTTTGTTTTAGGATCAAAGGACGAAACGGCAGGCAATCAAACATGTACTGCCAGTATTAGAAATGGGAGCCTATGCTTGCGGTTACGTTTACCTACAGCTTTGCAAGAAAAATGGGGAAAATATCTAGAGATTGAAAATGTTGCCTTCGCTTATGGACATGAGGCCATCCTTGCAAGCCTCAATCATCCGGAGGGCCAAGCATTGTCTTACCGATTCAAAAAAGATAGAAAAGGTTGGAGAGTATTTGTTTCAACAGCCTTAAAAAAAGTGGCTTCCGTTTCAGAAGAGCAACGTGGAGTTATTGGGATTGACCTTAATACAGATCACATTGCCTATATGGAGACAGACCGCTTTGGCAATCCTGTAAAAAGAAAAACGTTTTCTTGGGTTTCCTACGGGAGAAGCAAAAATCAGCTGAAAGCTCTTACAGGTGATCTTTGCAAGAGCCTTATTGAGAGAGCAAAAGAAACAAAAAAACCAATCGTCATTGAGAAATTAGATTTCCAAAAAAAGAAGGCAGTTTTGACGGAAAAAGGAAATTCTAAGTGGGCACGCCTTTTATCTAGTTTTGCATATGGGTTATTTTTTGTTTTTCTCATGGCGCGAGCATACAAACATGGAATTACAGTCCATCAAGTCAATCCGGCATTTACATCTATTATGGGCCGCATTAACTATGCCACGCGTTATGGTCTAAGTGTCCATCTTGCAGCTGCACTTTGCATTGCAAGGCGTTATCAACAATTTTCTGAAGCACCCTGTTCTCCCGAAGGGAAAATTCCCGACGGTAAGGGAGGTCATGTCACTTTTGTTCTACCCGAGAGGAATCGAACTAAACATGTATGGCACTTCTGGGGGCAGGTGAAAAAGAAATTAACGGTGCTTGCAGCACACATTCGGGCGATAGATAGAAATCGATCCTTGAGTCCAATAAACTCGACTCTTGAGACAAAGAAATCCCGATTGATATTGGTGTGATTCCAATACGTGAATCGTTAGCAAAACTGCTTGGCTAGCGTTCTGATGCTCTTCTCTGTAATGATGAGATTTGTACAGATTTTTAGTAGCG
>CAVVXH010000012.1:0-101814 GCA_963752155.1 uncultured Parachlamydiaceae bacterium
GACCAAGGCGGCGCTGCTCTTCGACATGTTCGTCTCCTGCTCCTCGCTGCAGGGCACGTCATGGCTGGAGGCGGCCGGCGCGGTGGTGGCCGAGAACCAGGCCCTCGGGGTCATCGCCGACCTGGCCGGGCTGCCCGCGGGCGCCGGCGGCTGCTTCGTGGCGGGCGGCTCGGCCGGCAACCTCTCGGCCCTGGTGGTGGCCCGCGACACGGCCGGCTCACCGACGCGGTGGCGCCGGCCCCGGCTCGACCGCTGGTCGCCATCAGCGAGGAGGCCCACTCCTCGGTCGGCGGCACTGCAGGTCATCGGCGTGGAGGCCCTGGTCGTCCCCAGCCGACGACCATCGCCTGACCGGCGACGGCTCTGCGGGCCGCCCTGGCACGCGACCCGAGGGCCGACGACCTGATCGCGGTGGTGGCCACCGCCGGCACCACCAACGCCGGCATCGTCGACGACCTGGCCGGGGTGGCCGAGGTGGCCGCCGGCACGCAGCCTGTGGTTCCACGTCGACGGCGCCTACGGCGGCGCGGCCCTGTTCGCGCCCAGCGTGCGGGACCAGTTCGCCGGCATCGAGCGGGCCGACTCGTTCATCGTCGATCCCCACAAGTGGCTGTTCGCCCCCTTCGACTGCGCCGCCCTCCTCTACCGCCAGCCCAACCTGGCCAAGGCCGTGCACACCCAGGACGCCGTCGTACCTCGACGTGCTCCACACCGACAACCCGGAGGAGTGGAATCCGAGCGACTACGCCTACCACCTGACCCGGCGGGCCCGGGGGCTGCCGCTGTGGTTCTCCCTGGCCGTCCACGGCACCGACGCCTACCGCGACGCCGTGGAGGCCGGGCTGGCCATCGCCCGCCGGGCCGCCGCGATCATTGAGGAGCTGCCCCACACCGAGCTGGTGCGCCACCCGGACCTGTCCGTGGTCCTCTTCCGCCGGCCCGGCTGGACGAAGGGCGACTACGACGACGTGGTCGGCCAAGCTGCTCGCCGACCAGATCGGCTTCGTCACCCCCACCACGTGGGAGGGCGAGACGGTGGCCCGCTTCGCCTTCCTGCATCCCAACACCACCCACGAGATGGTGCGCGAGATCCTCGACACCATGGCCTGAACGGTGCCGGGCCGAGGTCTCAGCTCAGTGCCGGCGGCCCTTGAGCAGCGGTTCGCCGGGCTGGCGGATCGACTCCCCGGCCAACGAGCGCCGGCGCCAGGCCATGCCTGACAGCGCCTCGAGGACCACCCGGTTGCCCA
This sequence comes from uncultured Parachlamydiaceae bacterium, assembly GCA_963752155.1. Lineage (GTDB taxonomy): Bacteria > Chlamydiota > Chlamydiia > Chlamydiales > Parachlamydiaceae > JACCRY01. The sequence continues at coordinate 1,251 of CAVVXH010000012.1, forward strand.
GGTAGGCGGTCACCTCGGCCTGATCGTAGGGAGGGGATACCTCCACCACATCGATGCCGGCGATCGGGAGTTCCATGCAGAGGCGACGCACGGCGTCGAGCAGTTGCCGGCTGGTCAGGCCACCCGGCTCGGGGGTCCCGGTGCCCGGGGCCATGCCGGGGTCAACCACGTCGACGTCGACCGAGAGGAAGACGGCATCGCAGTCGTCCAGCGCGATGTCGATCGGCCTCGGTCAGGCACGGCGTCGAGGCCGCGGTCGACCACCTCGGTCATCTCGAAGCTACGCATGCCCTGCTCGCCCATCCAGTCCAGGGTCTCGGGCTCGGGCCAGTAGCCGCGCAGGCCGATCTGCAGGAAGCGGTCACCCCGGGTGGCGCCCGACTCGATCGAGCCGCCGCATAGGCGTGCCGTGCCCGTGCAGCGAGCCGAACTGGGAGTCGCCGGTGTCGGCGTGGGCATCGAAGTGGATCACCGAGACCCGACCCCAGCCGACGTGCGGGCCACGCCGGTGACGTCGGGCAGCGCGACGGTGTGGTCGCCGCCCAGGATCACGGGGATGGCGCCGGACTGGGCGATCTGCGTCACGGCCGCTTCCAGGCGGGCCAAGGCGGCCTCGGTCTCGCCCGACAGCATCAGGACGTCGCCGACGTCGACCACGCCCAGTTCGCCCAGCGGGTCGACATCGAGGGCCAGATGGGGACGGGTGCCGTCGTGGGGGAGGTAGTCGGTCGTACGGATGGCCTGCGGCCCGAAGCGGCAGCCGGGGCGGTGCGAGGTGCCCCCGTCGAACGGTGCGCCGACGATCACCACCGCGGCATCGGCGTAGCTCTGTAAATGGACGTGGATGCTATGATTCCCTCCGCAAATGTGATCACGATTCAACCGTGTTCTATTCGATTCGCAATCTCGGAACACCTTTTATTGTTGCTCAGCGTCAAGCCAAAGAACAAGAAAGAGCCGCTGAAGCTGCCAATCAAGATTCTCTGGAAAATCAAGTTAAAGAGCAATTTTTGGCAGGAAATTATCCAGTTTTACTTAAATTTGTCAAATGCCTATTCTCAGTTTTATTTCTTCCTTTCTACTTTTGCCTTGTCCAACTTCCAAGTTTATTGCTCGACAAAGTTCTTAAGCCATTATTTGTAATCCTTTGCAAATTCTACCGAAGGGTTGTGGAGATGGTTGTCCCACCTTGCGTGAAGCTATTTTTGTGGATTTATCGTCCTATCGCTTTTGTTTGCAAGATGATCATTCAATTATGCCTTAGGTTAACTTTGATCCTTAAACCTCTCATTTCAGGGGTATTTCGTTTTTTATCTCATGGTGCTGTTTTCTTCAAATCTCTACTACGCATGATTCAAAGAAGTTGTGCCTTTATCTCGAAATTCTTCAAATTTTCTGCCTATATTTTGAAATTAACATATATATGGTCTAAGTTACTTCTCAGTTTTGGTTTTAAATTTATTCGAGAAAAGAATAGTTCAACTGCCAAGAATTGAAGCCGTAAGACTTCTAAAACGAAAAGTCAATATTAAGGCTAAATCGTACAAAAGAAGATTTGTCAATTTCAGATTTTCTTCACGCATGCGCTCAAAAGATTCGTAGGTGAGTTTTAGTACTTCCGCTTCAGATAGAGTCATTACAGATGCCGATCGAGGCTGAGCATCTAGGAATCCCAATTCTCCAAAAACAGCTCCTTGTCCTATTTTAGACAAGCTTACAGAGTGTTTTGAATGATTTAATGCGATGACATCAAGGACGCCTTTGGAGACGATATAGAGTGAACGATCTACATCTCCTTCTTTAATGACGAATTCTCCTACAAGATATTTTGTCACATCGATATACGAATAAAAGCTCTCCCAGTCATTTTCGTCAAAACTATTTAAGGAGTCAAAAGATTTTTTTATTTCAAATTCATTTCTTCTGAAAGGAAAATGCTGTTCGAATGAATCCATCGTCTAATCTTGCTGTTAAAAGTGAATTTCTCTCTTTCTTCATTGTAGTTAAAGAAAATATTTATGTAAATTTTTTTAATTTGATAGGTTGCATAATCCTATGGAACTTTTCGACTTTTTGTTTAAATTCACTCTTTTATGTGAAAAATTCGAAACCACGCCCAACATATTTTTGAATACGTTCTGTGCTTTGTAAACAATGTAAATTTCTAGGGATTCGTTTTTGTAAAATATTTTTCCACATTTTAATAGGTAAGAAAAAATTATATGTCTTCCTATCGTCTTCATCAAAATCTACTTCATATAGAACGTGAGCCGGATAATCTAAAATTTCATCTAAAAAATTTGTAAATGAAGGATTGTCAAATTTTTCAAAAAAAACCAATTGTATTTTTTTGTCAAAATCATTATATTGAAAAGTTAAAACTTGATAAATACTCTCGTGAAATTTTTCTTCCCTTTCTGCGTTCATCTGGATCTACACCTTTGGTCCAACTTTTGGTAAGAGTTGTTAAACCAAGTTGTGCCGCATATTTACACGTATCCATTTCAGTATAGACCATGATATCAATATCATCATTTTCCCATGTATTGTCAGCAGAGGCAAGTTTTAACGCCATACTACCACCCACCTTGTAGTCACCAAGCCCGCTATCTTTCATCAATTTTAATTGGCGATAGACTTGTGTTGGAAAATGATCATTATTTATCTTTGTTTTACATTCATCATATATAGGAAATTGAGCAGAGCAATATAGTATTTTTTGATAGTTAATATTATCTTTGCTGGTATTTGGTTCTCCATATGATCATTGAAAATAATTAAATGACATACTGGTCGTTTGGTATAAAGATAATGGCTTAGAATCAATATTCATAAAAACGCTCCTTTTAAATTTGAAAAACATACTATAACAGCAAAATCCCGTTGGATTTTGAATGGTTTACCTTATGAGACCGCTTGCTCGATGTCTAAATGAAAATATATCACATGCCGATTATATGCAATTAAAAAGTTGAGAAAATATTATTTCTACTAAACATCCAAATTTCAATTTTTGTTTTATCTTGCTTAGTTGCATTAACACTTCAATCATGGTTTAGTTTCTGTAGGCTCGTACGAATTGCCTAAAGGAATATTATCCTGTTCAGGTATGAGTATGGTCAGATAACTCTTAGAGATTTCCAAATAGATTTTTGCCAAGATTCGAATTCATCGTTTGTTTCACACTCAAGATGCAGCTTTTGCATATAATGTAGTCCAACGACAACTTTGCGTTCTAATTTTTCTTGGAAACTTATTCCTGTGCCAAGTCGAAGACTTGATGAAACAGGATCACCAACATTTAATATGAACTCGGCCTTTGGCTCCCTTTGTAAGGCTTTAACCATAATCGGAATTTCCTCATTACCACCAATTGTGTGCTGCCCTATCATTCCTAGTACGCCATTATCCACCCAATTAGGAACGCCCTCTTCTACCATTTGCTGCACAATAATTTTATCGATCAGAGTTGCAGTATTGTACCAGCCCTTTCCCGGAACACTCCCATCATTTCCGTGATCACTTACTGTCCATCCATAAACTCGAACTCTACCTCTCAAATGTGACAATCCAGTCTCTATCTGATCTTGCCGAATATTGACTCCAACTGAAAGGCTAAGAACATTAGACTCAGGGTCTGTTTTTTTAGCGAGAACAGATAAGGATGTGCTAAATGAGTTGAGGTGAGAAAAAATGACTTTAACTCTATTCTCCACTTTTGTTATGGTGTCCAGTTCCTCTAAAATCGTGTCGCCTTCATTTGTGCAAACCAGAATTTGTAAGGTGATATTTTGTGGAATCTTTTCCAAGATTTGCCATACAAAAGAAGAAATTTCAGATTTTACCGCATGTCCTCCTGCACGAATCCAAACGGTCAATTTAGTGGCGTCTTCCTGAATTGCATTTGCTCCGGTTCCAATAAAGACAGATGATAACATAATAAACCTCAAAAAAAAATTGCCATAAGGAATATTGCTTCCCATATGAATTTAGCCTGTTTTGCTATTTCTGTCCACACATCCTTTCTTCGCTATCATCATATCGAACCAGAACTTTTCGATTTTTAACCAAGAAACAAACTCTTTATGCCTCGACCACAAAAATCACAAAAGCGGGATATTAAAAAAGCTTGCATCTATTGGAAGGATTAAGTAAATTTAGTGGAAGGATTAAGTAGAATTATCAATATTGAATTAGATTTAGGAGATTAGCATGTCTTCGAATAGTTATTACGATTTAAATCTGCCGTGTGAGCTAGAGGTCAATGTTCTCAGTCACCTTTCCTCTCGAGTCTTATTGGACTATAGCCAGGTCAATAGTAAATGTAATAAATTGATTTTAGATGATCCGTTTTGGAATTACATTCTTCCAATTGAGGTTCCAAAACACCAAACTATTAGAGACACAATTATCGATTCTCGTGATGTGCTCAAGGGACGGCTAAAGCAGGTGTTTGATAATCTTGGATTTAATCAAAGGTTGCAATTTGAATGCATTTTACAACATCATAAAGATGCTCGATTGATCGTAAAAGTGGTGTTAGTTGATCAACCTAATGTCTTTCTTCGTGTAAATGTAGATCCTCAATTTGACGATCCTTCCAAGCCACTTACTCAAGTAAAATACTTTTTTACAAAAAAACTTGAAGATCTGCCAGATTATTATCAGAATGGACGGTATTTCCGTCCAGACGGATGGGAATTCAAGGCAGGTGAAGAATACAATGGCTTGAATAAAAGCTTGCCTTTGGGTTCTAATACAATTTTAATTTCAATTGATTTCGTAAAAAACAATCTGATTGATAATGTCGAAGAGTTAGCTAAAAACAAAATAAATGAATTGGCAAGCTCTTATTCCAGATTTGCTAATTCTTCTTTAGGGTCTTTATTACTAAATCCCTATTATCATATTCCGATTGCAATTGCTAGCTTCACAATAGGGGTATTGATGAGTAAAGCTGGCATAATCAAAGGGGAGGTTCCTTAGTATATTTAATTTCAGAAATCTCAATTCTAAAGGCTTAATTACTGGCTGAACTCTTTTTCATCATATCCATCAGGCATATTTTCCCATTTGATTTCATTTGCTTGAATAACAATATGTTCAAATTGTGAAGTTGTATCCTTAGGAGGAAAATTTGACCAAATAACCATAAGATCTACTGTATTTTCAGAAATTTCAAATTCTAAAATTTCACAATCCTCAGACTTCCATTCTAATTGTTCAATAGGGATCTCATTTACTAGAATTTTTTTAACTCCAATTAAAGTTAATTTACCTAATATCCTCTTTAGTTTCTGTAGGCTCGTACGAATTGCCTAATGTTAGGAATGGTTTCAGGTTGTTTAATCCAGAGAGCGATATCTTTAGGTAGATAGACTCTCACTTTTACCTCTTCTTCTTTTCTAGGGCGACCAGCGCCAACGCGTTTGCCACCATGTCCTTTCGTTTTTTTTTCCATGAATGGAGATAGGTCGTCATTCAAGCGGTGCTTGATAAATTCTTTCAAATAGAGAGCATAGTTTTGAACAACATCTTCCTTGGTATCGCCTGAATATTCTACAGGATATAAATCATGGTAGAAGACCCATGTATTAAAATCCTTATTAAACCAGGGTCTAATTTCACCAATCTCTTCAAGAGCAGATTTTAAATGCGTTTCTATTTCTTTTTTGGAGGCCATAATAAACCTTTTTCTTTAAAAATTCTCTCTGTTTTGTTTACACTGTAGGCGACAACTTCTTCTTTCGTGTTTTTCCCATGCGCTATTTTTATGGTGCAAACAAAATCGCCATTTTCATCACGCAAGTTCCAATCGAATCCTCCTTTTTCAAGCGACCAATTAACGGACTTGATGTACTTTAAGAATACTTTCTTATCGAGGGGCTTAAAAACCATGCTGTCAATCTCTTCTAATTCTATTATGCAATAAATGGGTTATTCTTTCAAGATCGTAGCACAGGGAATTTTGAATTTCAAGGATAAAAAAATCTAAAAAGATTCAGGAGATCTCGCTATACATAAGAAAAATGGCTGCGACGACGGTTAAGGTCGATGAAATATAAGAGGATAAGTCGGAATGACAACTTCAAGTATAAAACCAAACTATTAAAAAAAGAGGACTTCTTTTTTGCAAGGAGTTACATCGTCATGTAATCAACTGTTGGTGCTCCCCTAGCACGGCCTAACAAGTCTAGGTAAACATTTCGGTGTCGCCCATTGATAGAAACTTTTCATGATGGTAAATATAGGGAATTGACTCTTTCGCGACAACGGGGAAGTAGGCTCGGCCTACTTCCTACCCACTCGATGTTGAGTGCAGCCACGAACCCTCTAAATAGTCTTAACCTCTGTGTGAAGTCGAAATAGTAAGAAACTGCGCAAATTGTAGCTCATCAGAAATTTTTCTTCCCTTTTTGAGTTCATCTGATCTACACCTTTGGTCAGCAATCCCCGCTGCATTGACTTCTCTACATATCTACTTTATAATAATAAAAGATTAACATAGAGGTCCACAATGCCACTTAATGAAGAAGAGATGTCTTACTTAGAAGAACACATTCCAGAACTGGCACAAATAGCATTCAAGCAAGCCTATTGGGCAGCTCTTGCATCCGGCAGCAGTGTGCTTATCAGCGAAAATGGAGATCTTGTAGAAGTGTTTCCTGATGGTAAACGCAAATTTATCAAACATTTAGCACCATGGATACCTGTAACGCAAGGACAAAGGTTTGAAATCAATGAATAAGGATATTCTTCGGCTACGAATGTTTGCAGGACCCAACGGCTCAGGTAAAAGCACATTAAAATCCATCATTCGTCCTGAACTGCTAGGAATATTCATCAATCCTGATGAAATTGAAAAGGAAATCAAAGATTACGATTTTCTAAATCTTGAACATTATGAAGTCCAAACAACAAAAGAAGAAATCCTGAATTTTTTCATCAAAGATATGAAGAGGCTGGAAATCCGCAATATCTTTTTGTGCCAACTCACGCATATTTTATGACTTAGATAACCACTCATCTTAAAAATTTGATTCAAGCCGTTCAATTTTTTTAAATTTATTTGCTAATCTTTCAATAAATTCAAAATCAAATGAAAAAACCTCCCAATAACTGCTATCGAACATTACAATAACAAAATCGCATGTTTCATACATGTCTTGATCTTTTTCATGCCGTTTAATCATTTGTGGATTTTTGCATCCTACGATTACAGCATCAATTATTTGATGCAATTTATTTGCCAAAGACCAAATTTCATTCCAATCAATAAGAATTCCTTTTTCTGAATGATCAATTTCTTCAGAAAATTTTACTATTGATCTCCCATTTCCTAAGTGACCTATTGCATCAAAAAACAAAATTGCCCAACTGAAAAGTTTACCATTATTTATTTCCTCAAGAATATCTTGAAGTTTTACAGATATAACACCGTTATCTTCATCTAAAATTCTAATTCCTATAGTTGTCATTAATTGCCAATCATCTCCTCTGCTTTTAAATCATTATATTTTTTTTGATAAAAAGATAGGCCATAATCTCCAGTTTGATCTTCAAGAGATACTACAAGGAACTCATGATTTGGATATTCCCTTTGAAGTTTTATTTTCCAGGTTTCGATTAAAATTTGAGAAAGAGTATAAGCCCTTTCTCCACCTTCTTCGTCTTCATCAAAGTAACCATCAACAATAGTTAAGTTAGACCAAAACTCTACATTTGCACTATCTTTATCTAAATTAATAATTTTTTTTTCGTCGAAATTTTCCTTCACAAAAATATAATCTTTAAAGGAAACGAACGTTGGCCAAAATAGTTCAGCGAAAGCAAAATAAATATCAGAATTAATTTTTCCATTTCTCATCTGATGAAAAATATAATCATAAAATGAGAAATGGCGAGGTTTATTTATCTTTTTCCATTTATCTAAATCTTTAAATGTAATATTTTCCATTTTTTCTCCTTAATTAGGAATTTCCTCGGCAGTTGGATATCTAACGGTTGGATTTCCAGTACGACAAGTTCCGTCGGGCAAAGGGTTAACTTGAGTTTCTTTCACGTTGGGTTTCTTTATAGGGCCATGGTCTTTTCCCGAACCTCGATATTGTTTATAGGTACCATCTTCATTATATGAAGTGTATTGCCCATCTTTTCCAGGTTTTTCAACTACAGTATGTGGATTACCTTCTGCCTCTGGATCAGGGCCAGGGGGTCTGTTTCTAAAACTGGCCACAGCCTCGATGCGAACTACAATATTTATCGTTAAGAAGATTTTAAGAAATCAGGCTTTAACCATTTAATTTTTTTAAATTTTTCAGAAAATTTTTGAATAAATCTTTGATCATTAGAAAAAACTTCCCAGTAACTACTATCAAATTTATTGATTACAAAATCGCAAGATTTATACATCTCTTCGCTATCGTCATATCGAACCAGAACTTTTTGATTCTTGCTGCCAATGATAAGAATATCTATTATTTCATCGAATTGGTTTGCAAGATCATTCAAATCTTTCCAGTTAATAAATAGTCCTTTTTCGGATTTGTTTACATTATTTTCAAAATCATCTAGTGAATTCCAATTTTTCAATAAGCCCATGCCATCAAAAAATAAAATTGACCAGAAGTAATTAGCTCCGTCTATCTCTTCCAAAATATCTTTAAGATAGACTGAAACAAGATGATTTTCAACATCTAAAATTCTAATTCCTATAGTGTTCAATAATAATTCCATTCAGGCAAGGGTTCTTGATCTTCTCAAGGAATGCAAGCACATTTTTTCTTTTGCACTCTGTATTGTACTAGTCTTTTCTTTTGGTAGAATGTCAATCCATTAAGTTTCTTCATGTTTCCAGATTTCATATATAATCATTTTTTCATAATCTTCGACATCTTTTCCTTGAATTGACAATTCATTGCTAAAAATCTATTGGGAAACAAAAAATTCTCATTTAAAAGTTCTTTAGCAATCACTAATTCGTCCAAATCCTTGATATTTATTTAAAATGTTTTCCACAGATAATTCTGGAATTTTTTTCTATCTTATAAAATTTGGCCAAAATAGGCTAAACTGTTGTATTTTTCGATTAAAATAACTGAGTGCATATTTTCCATGTTTCGATTAATATTTGTACTAGTCTTTTTTTTGGTAGAATGTCAATCCATAATCTCCGGTTTCTTTATCTTCAAGATAAGTTACTTGGAATTTTATATCTGGGAAATCAATTGACAGCTTAGCCTTCCAAGTCTCCACCAAGGCTTTTGCCAGTGCCTCAGACCTTTCTTCCCATTCTTCATCATCATCTTCAAAATATGAATCGATCGTAAGCAAATTCATCCAAAATTCCACCTTGTCATCCTTGCCCTTCTCTAAATCGTTCAAATATTTTTGTGAAAATTGTCCTTCTAAAAATATATAATTATTGTAAATCAAAAAACGAGGCCAAAATAATTCTAAAAATGCAAAAAAAATGTCTGAGCTAACATTTCCAATTTTTAATGTGTGATAAATATAGTCATGGCATGAAAAATTTTCCCCTTGCCACTTGTTGAAATCATTCAATTTAAAATTTAATCTCATTTATTGCTCCTGATGAATTTGGGATCTCATATGGCTCGGCTTTTCGTACTTCATCACTATCTCGAAATGTCCTACCTGTTTCACGATCATGGTGAATTTTATTTTCTTATACCCCTTAATAAGGGTGATCTAATTTTTCTAATAAGTCTTTTTTAATTTCTTCAACTTTGTGATTCTTAATAATTCCATCCATTATTAATTGATCAGGTGTATAAATATGTATATATTGGTTGTCTACAGCTCTAACAGTTGCATCTGTTTGAGCTATAAGGTTTGGATAGAATCTATCTTGAGAATTATTCCACTTTCTCGGATATTCTTTAAATAAAAAAAAATCTCCCCATTCAAATTGCTTGACATTACAAACAACATCTAGAAAAGTATTTACTTCAATAGCTGTATTTTCTTTTTGGCTTAATGTTGCCATTAATCCATTTTGTGCAAAGCCTAGAATATCATATAAAATGACAAATTTAAACTTGTCTAAAGATATTAAAAGGTTTAGTATGTCAAAAATACTTTTACCCTGCAAAAATGCAGGATCGTCGATAATTATTAGGTTCCATTTAGAATTCACAGATGTAATACCCATTAAGCCATAGTTATAGGTTGAGGTTTACTTATCGATTAAAATAACTGAGTGCATATTTTCCATTTTTTATGTACTAGCACGTGTTTTGGACCCATATGGGTAATGTTTACCCCATTTTCAACTACAACATAAAGTTAAATATGCTATTTTTCCTTATATTTTTCTAGATAGACTTCAGAAATCTCAATTCTAAAGGCTTAATTACAGGCTTATCTCTTTTTCATCATATCCATCAGGCATATTTTCCCATTTGATTTGATTTGCTTGAATAATAATATGCTCAAATTGTGAAGTTGTATCCTTAGGAGGAAAATTTGACCAAATAACCATTAGATCTACTGTATTTTCAGAAATTTCAAATTCTAAAATTTCACAATCCTCAGACTTCCATTCTAATTGTTCAGTAGGCATCTCATTTACTAGAATTTTCTTAACTCCAAATAAAGTTAATTTACCTAATATCCTCTTAAGATTCGAAAGAAGAATTTCACTTACGCCAAATTCAGGAATAATTTCACAACTTTCCATCCAAATTTCAATTTTATTTTTATTTTGCTTAATTGCATTAACACTTCCATCATGGAAATAATCTGTATAACTTTGAATGTTCATAAATATACCTGTTCATTATTTTTAAGAAATGTTCCTGGGTGGATAGAGATGAGAAGCATCATCATTTTTGCCTACTGGATTTCCATTAGGATCCAAATACTTATCATCTTGTCTTGTTGAATTAGGATTATATCTATGATGGTGATCTCGACCTTTGTGACCAGTCGCACCTGGCTTTGCTTGATCATATCTTATCTTTTCACCGGTTTTTCCGTTAGTAAATTCACGATGGCCTTTGTCTTTTTGATTGGGATGTGAAGTTTCTATCCATTCAGGATGATTTTCTAAATCTTCTGCAGAACCTGGGTAATTAGGATCTCTATATTTTTTAAATTTATCGTCATCTTTTGCTTCTGAATTTTCATTATTGGCAACTTGATCTATCTTAAGAACGGTTTCATCTAAAACATATCCAGCAGCTCCCAAGAGAATCGAATATCCAAGGGTCTCCATTGTTATGCATGAAATAACAACACCCGCACTACTTCCCCAGGTTACAGTGACAACTTCAAGTACAGGAACTAAGGCCAAGAGAAAAGCTAACCTACCATCAGGATCAGTATAATACAAAGGATTATTATGTACATAGGCATAATAATTTGGACCATCTCTATCACCAATGGGGTCAGGAGTTAGCCAGCAAAGTGTTTTAGGATCATAATAGCGTTTGCCAAAATAAATTAGGCCTGTTTCAGCATCAATCCTTTTTCCTGAATAACGCCAAGGTGAAAGAACATCTCCTTGTATTTGTTCCTCGCCAAAGGCACTGTAGCGATATGTAGCAACACAATTGCCAGAATTATCTAACAGAGCTCTTATATGCCCGAATACATCATGAATAGGTACATAGACTGTTCCTTGGAGCTCAAACGATATAGCTCGATTGGATGGATCTAAAACTTGCAATTCTTGAACAACGCCTTCAGAAGAAATTGTTCCCACTTCCTGATTTTTCTGCCAAAGATAGTGTTTAATTTGGTCTCCAACAACACTTGCGATGCGCCTTCCTAAAGCATCATAAATGTAACTATAACGTCCCAGTAGAAGTTTTTACTTCAATCAAACGATCCAACGCATCATAACTGTACTGGTTGATTCCATCTGAAGTTCGATTGCCATTCAGGTCGTAGCTATAGTAATGGTTCTTGCTCTTTAGCAAAGCATTGCAAGCATTGAATTTGCGAGAATGTCCATCATATTCAATGGGGTTTCCTTGCCAATCATACTCGAAGGTGTGATTTGCAGTGCCTTTTTCAGACAAAAGCTGGTTTCGCGCGTCATAAGTATATCTAGAAACATTTTCTCCTAAGTTATCACGTAAAGTTCGTTGCTCGAGTAAATGAGCGTCATACTTAAGAGTTTCTTTCCAATGAGGTGCATCAATTGCGATAATTCTACTGAGAAGATCGTAATTATTACGCAATGTCCCGACATTTTCAGGTAAAATTACCCGGGTAGGGTTAGAGGATTTATCATATGAAGCATATGTTTGGTGATATGATGAAGCTCCTTGCCTAGAGACTGAATGCAATCGATCGCCTTGATAGCCGTAGGCAATTTTTGTGTTATCCGGAATGGTGATTGTTTTTACATTGCCAAGTCTGTCGTAAGAATAGGCCCATGTGTGGCCATAAGGTTGCACGTCACAGACCAATTGATTATACCAATCATAAGAGCGTATGATTGCAGTATTATCAATTTTGTTTTTAGCTTCAAGAAGATTATCATTACTATCATACTCATAGCTATACGAAAGTTTTCCATCAGATGATTCAAACGATTTTTTGCGACCTAAAGCGTCGTAAGTCCAAAAAAGTCTGATTCCGTCATTTTTAAGTAATGATCTTTAAGATTGCCTGTGCGAGTATATACTCTTTGGGTAGTTTTTTGATCCTCCGTGCCTATTGCTTCTATGGTTGTTTTAAGCCGATTAAGAGAGTCATAGCTCCCAATGGGTTTCAATCGGTTGTTTATCGGTTGTTATCGATTTCGAAATTTGGTTGTTATTTAGATCATAGCCATATTCTCGTTTCCTCTACAATTTGCCAATCGAGTCATAGCGTTGTTCAAGAAGAGGATTTCCAAATGGATCATAAGTCGTGACAAGTTTAACTCCTCTAGGATCAGTGACTTCTTTTTGAGATGTTCCTTCCCCTTTATGGTATGTAGTAAAGGTGGTTTCTTCAAGAGCATTCGTTATAGAGATCTCGCGGCCAAAAAGATCATAACAATATGTTGTAATGGCTCTCTCCGGCTTTATTTTTTTCCCGGCGTTCAATTTCATTTCCTTGAGCATCGTATCGTTTTAAGATTCTATCGATATTTTTCCGTCAGGATTGCGAGTATAACTTTCAATTCTCGGTTTAAGGCATCAAAACTTCTACATAAGAAATTGATTTCTCTTTGTCTAACAATTTTGTGATAGTCGTTTGTCTTCCTAAGGAGTCATGAGCATAACGCGTAGATATTTCTTTAATCCTTTCGCCAATTAATCGACCTGCGCAATCATACGTATAACGAGTAATATGCCATTTCCATCGACTTCAGAAGTCAATGAAAGGCATTGTAGTCGTTTACTTAATAGATTTGATTAAAGTGCCTTTGGCATCAAACCATCTTTTTTAAGTTCTCTGCCTTGAGGGTCATATGTGTAGCAAATTTTGGTTCCATCACGTGCGATAGCTTCGGCAAGATCTCCCCAGACGGTATAAATATAGCGTTCTAATGTGCCATCAGGATAGATTTTGAGTATGGGTTTTCCTCTGAGATTGTACTCAATTAAGGTGGTGTTGCCATTGCCATCTGTTATTGATGTCGCAAATCCTTGAGCATTGCGTGTATAGCGATAGCATTGATCTTTTTTCAGACTTCGATTTTGGGATATATTGTTTTGATCAACCGTCCGTTAGAGTCGTATTCATGGTGGGTTTTATTATCATTGATATCAGTACTATGACACAATTTCCCATGGAGTCATAACAATAATGCTTGAAGAGATTTTCATTTAAACCTGCAAATTTTTCACAAATTAGACGATTCATGAAGTCGTAAGAAAGGATACGAGGGGCAGCGTCAGCTTTATTTTCAAAGACGGGTTATCATTGGCGTCATATTGTGATTCTGTCACATTTCCCAGAGCATCTTTTTCATAAATGACATTCCCATGGGAATCATGCTTCCATTCAAGTGTATAAGCCAAGATATCATGCAATTATAGATAGATTGCGACTATTAGCCAGCCATGTCGATCGTATTGATTAACTGTTTTGCGAATTAATTGGATTTTTCCTGATGTAGGATTCAGGGCCCATTCTTCGGTAATTTCAGGAATCCTGCGGGTGTATTTTTAATATTTTTGATCAATCTTTCCGAGACATTTGTCAAATCATCAAAGCCTCTGATGAGCCGTCATCGGTTACTTCTTGAGAATGGCTCCGGAAGCATCATATTGATAAAATGACGAATTTGAATACGTCCTTCATAAAAAAAATGATGGGAGGATAAAAGATCGGTTTTGTCTAGATATGAATAAAGATTAGTGATTCGACCATCATCTTTTGCGACACATCTTTTATTCTCATCGTACTGATAATTAGTTGTATGGATATCGCATTTTTCGTTTGAAGGAGGGATGAAAAGCGAGGTATAAGTAACAGCAACAGGATGAGAGTGTTCGCCGGTGAGGTTGCCGTAAAGGGATAAGCTCATAATATTGCCATCTGCATTATACCTGTATTTTTGGTAGGCAATAGATGGCCCTTCTCTGTCTTCTAAAAGACGTGCTGTAAGATGGCTTGAATTATTGCTGGTATCGCCCCAACGAAAAAGTTCTTTATAAATCAGGTCATTCTTGTCGTCGATTGTTTCAATCATCTTGAGGCGTTTAACTTCTTTATCCCAATGATAGTTCTTTATGCCTCCTAGAGCATTCGTAACCTGCGTAAAGCGCTTGCCTTCCTTTTTGAAACGTTCAAAAGTGTGGGTAGCCACCATTTCATTATCTTTGCCGGCAGGGGAGAGGAGTTTGTGAACCTTGGAATCCGTTTCCTTGGCATATTCTACTTTCAAAACTCGCTGATCAGGAAGCGCTCTTTCACATAACCTTTTACGTTTTGTTTTATAGTTAAAGGTTTCATATGAATATTTAATTTTAGGAACATGAGGAGCTACGACTCTGGAGAGGATGGCTCTTTTGGTCTTCTGTTCTCCGTATAGCTCAAAATGATAAACAATTTTTCCCCCGATGATGTAAGATAAGTCAAACGGGGGAGAAGTTGGAACTGTGATTTATCAGGAGCTTCCGTAAGTTTTAAATCGGCGATTTTAGCTCCGTTTCGATTTGAATAGCTGATAGAAACCGGCATTCCATACGGTTGTGAGTAGTTATAAGTATAGAACGTACCATCGGAAATTCTTGCTTGACCAATTTATAACCATGGGTTTCACGAAGATCGTGTGGGCGTTCAATATCATGCGATGACTTTTCAAATGATAAAAACTATTGTCTGCGAGCTCAATACAAATCGATCGTGAAGAGTTGCTATAAGTTTATCGTTTTTAAAGTTTGTTTTTGCACTTATTTCACCTATGGAGCAATTGGTCACACCTTTTCTAAAAAATGCTGCAGGGCAGATGCAAATGGTGAATTAAATCAGTTTCTTTATAAAGAACGCCATGTCGATCGCCGCCTTTGATGAAGGCACAAAGATGGTAGTGGTTGTTTATAAAAGTAAATAGTTTAGCTCCGTGGCTAAGTTGCCAGCCATGCATAAAGGAATGTTTCTTGCACTTACCTCCAAAATAATTACGTTGAATTTGTAGAGGTTTTGTTCCTGGCAAAGAAAAATCGATGGCGGTTTCACGAAATTCTCCGCTGATAACATCTACGCAGCCATTGACAATAGAGCTAGGATGGCCATGGATATCTATTCCAAATTCAGTTTGCTGATCAATCGTTTCGTCTAAATCTGGGAGAGAAGTTACATCTTTCAGCTTTCTTTCCATGATGGATTCTGATATGCGATCATTGAAGGATTCGTGAGAATCGGTGAAAGGTAAGGAGTCATCGGGAAAATCGTCGAATTCAAGAACGAAATCGTCCGAATCGTTATATTCAGTGTTGTTAGGACATGTGTTATTCGCAGGGTGGGAGGAGGGGAAGTCATTTTCTTGCAGATTTTCGTAAAGATGTGCGTGCGAACTATTTTTGGCTTCATTTGCGATGACAAAAGAGAAGCAGCTGATGATATGAGTCATCAAAAGAAAATATTTCAACATTTCGAACCTTGGGTTATCGTAAAGGAAAAAATAACCCTATATGAAAAACATTGTCAATTGATAATCTTTTTTTAGTTTATATGTTTGAACAATAGATGAATTAATAACGGCTGAAGGTGACCTCGATTTTTACTCTTACCGGCATGAGCACGTAAAAGTTATTACTGGCGCTATTTCAAGTTAACTAATAAAAAATTTTTTGGAGTGCGTGTGGCTCTGCCACCGCGCGAGAGGTCTATTGCAAAAAGTCTATTTGGATAGGTAATAAGTTTCTACATCAGCATAAATTTGAATTTGTATTACTGCAAGTAATCTTTAAAACGACTTATCGCGCGGTGGCAGAGCCACACGCACTCCAAAAAATTTTTTATTAGTTAACTTGAAATAGCGCCAGCAATAACTTTTACGTTGTCATGCCGATAAAAGTAAAGATGGTTTCATATTTTAAATAAAATGATTAGATATGCTATAATGAAGGAACAGCGAATGGTCGCTGTAATTCGAGGAGGGTCTATGAAAGATGTAATCCGTCATTTAAGGCACACTCAAAAAAAAGTTCTTCGTTCAGCTCGTAAAGAGCAATATCACAACAATATCAATAGCTCTTTAAGCAGTCAGAGTATAGTTAAAGGTGAAGAGAATTCTTATTACAAGAATATTAGATGATTTTAATAGAAATTTGGAGCGGAGGAGAAAGCGCACGCTCCATATTTTGGCCTCATTCACCTTTTGGGTCAAAAATACGGTCGACTGCGAAACGCCGACTGCACTGTTTTGCTCCTCGGCGAACGAGGCCATTTTTTAAATAATCTCTTCTTGGTCGATATGATGTTCATGTCTGGCTTGATATTTTTCATGCTTTTTAGCACGGCGTTCTTTTAAGGTCATTGTTGCTTTTTTTTTCTCGTTTTTCCGCGGTTTTGATTCCTTAGCCATCTTATCCCCCTTTAGAACTATAAAGTTCATTTAAAATTATTACATACACATTCAAAACCTTTTATTAGGTTTTGACAATCCTCACATTATTATATTTTTATTTTAATGCTAGTTGTAATAAATTGTCAAATAACGTCTATTTTAGTTAACAAAGCTACAAAGTAAATCTTGTTTTAAATAGGCATCTTTGCGTTGTTGAGATTGGGCTAATTTGTCAGGATGGGAGGAATCAAGTAGTTCATAAGTGACTGCAAATTGTGAGGCTAGGGGATTTGCTTCTGGACGTAAGTTGAATAAAACAGAGGCTTGATTTACATTCTTCAGTAGAGTTGTAATCGCTATAGATTCAGAGGATGAATTTTGGGCTATAGCGTGGGGTAGAAAGCTTTCAGGTGGAAATTTCCAGAGTAGCTCATCGACATACCGAGCAACTTCATCATTTGCAACAGAGAAAAGTAAGCGGGTTTTTGTAGAAAATAAGCGTTGACTTACAACAACAAGCGCTTGCCGCTTTGCATCGGCGTTTTGAACGGGAATAAAAATAACTTTAGGATTCATCATGAGAATTTGTGGGCTGAGGTTTTGATTTAAAATTTTGGGTGATCACGCCGCAAGAGATAAGGTATTTAAAGGCCTCTTCAACTTTCATGTCCATATAAATGAGATCCTTTTTGTCCAACATAATGAGAAAGCCGGACGTGGGATTCGGAGTTGTAGGCACAAATACAGCAGAAAGAGGATTCTCATTTGAACCTTCCTTTGGCTGTAAGTCATCGCGAGTCACAAATCCAATGCTATAGACATTTGGATGAGGAAAAGGTACCAAAACGACTTGTTGGAAAGATTGATTACTACTTGAAAATATCGTGTTGATGACATCTTGACTTCCCTTATAAATAGTTCTGACAATGGGAATGCGATGCAGAATGCAATCCCATATTTTTAAAAGATAACGTATTAAAAACCAACTAGTAAGGAACCCTAAAAGCACAGTAAAGCCAATCAGAAAAATAAGAATGAGTATTTTACTTACAAGAAGCTGGATTCCTTCACTGCTAATAAACCAAAATCCGGAGGTAAAAATGCCAAAATAATCGAGTGCACTTTTGACTGCATCCACAAAAGGGTCTGTTAAAAGATTAAAGAAAAATTTAAGGACAAAAATGGTCAGAGCTAGAGGCAGTAAAATGATCATTCCGGTGATCAGATATTTTTTCATGGAGATATCCTAAGTGATAACTTTGTTGCTCTTGGTGGCTTCTCGAGGACTTGTTTCCCTTTTGCTTTCTTATTTTCTTTTGCAGTTTTTGTACCTGCTTTTTCGTAACTGTCTTTTTATCTATTTGTTTTTTGTATATTTGCTTTTCTTTGACAAGTTTTTCCGTTTTAGGTTTTTTGGTAACCTTCTCTGTTGAAGACTTCTTCTTTAAGGCTTTTCGCTAGTTTGCTTTTCTTTTAAGTTTTTCTCTTGGTCGTTCTCTCCCCGCTTCTCTCGTCTAATCTATCATTTGATTGTCTTTCGCTGACTAGAAACCATTTTCCTTCAAGAGAGATAAAATTGACCTCTTTTAACATGACATTGATTCGATTCCCGGAGGCATAAATTTTATTTGTACGTCTTCCTTGTAAGTGCATTCTTCTATCATCATAGATGAAATAATCTTGATCAATTCAGAAACATGTAGAAAACCTTCAAGCAAGAAATCTAGAATTTCAAAACTAAAGCCAAAGTTTTTTACTCGAGTAATCACCGCCTCATATTGTCTTCGTGGATTTTTTTATAATTTTGGGCTAAAAATCGGAGTTTTTTTAACATCAGACACATTGTTTTCGGCCTTAGCACTGATCCTTTCTTGTTCAGAGCATTGTTTGGCAATTAAATCTAATTTTTTCGCATCTATACCTTTTTCAAAAAGAGAACGATGGACGATCAAATCTACATAGCGACGAATAGGGCTAGTGAAATGACAGTAATGGGTAAGTCCTAAGCCATAATGTCCGATATTATCTGCCGAGTATTGAGCTTGACGCATGCGGCGTATATAGCTAACGGCAAGATATTGGCCAAAGGTAGTGTCTATGGCCTCGTTGAATAATTCTTGCAACTGATGTGGACGCGGAGTTTCCGGCAGATTAAATCCAAATGCACTTGCAAAATTGAAAAATCTTTCATATTTTCTTCCGATGGCTCTTCATGAATTCGATAAGCCACACCCTTTACCGGCTTTATCAAGATGCAACGCTATCGTTTCATTTGCTTTAAGCATAAACTCTTCTACCATCTGATGAGTGATGTCGTAAGAAACGTACTCAGTTCCATAGGGAACACCTTTCTCATCTACTTTGATCACTAGATCCGGTAAGGCAAATTCGATGCTTCCTCGCTCAAAGCGCTTAATTTTCAACAAATTGCAGAGTTCGACCATGAGTTGTAATGCTGGTAGATGCTTGCTCTTTTTCTTACCATCGAGAACTTCTTTAGCTTCAGTATAGGTGAATCGTTTGCTACTTTTAATTACAGATCGAAAAATTTTGTGAGAACGGAGATTTCCTTTAGCATCAAAATTCATTTCCACAGAAATTGTCAGACGGTTGACGTTAGCTTTTAAGCTGCACAAATTTTCTGAAAGTTCTTTAGGGAGCATCGGTAGGCAATAGCCTGGAAAATATGTGGAGTTGCATCTTCTACTAGCCTCGACATCAAGTGCTGAGCCCTCTTTAACATAATGAGAAACATCAGCAATATGAACTATCAAACGATACGAGCCGTTTTTATTTTTGGAAATTGTGAGCGCGTCATCAAAATCTTTAGCCGTCGTAGGATCAATGGTCAATGATTCTAAGATCTCGTAAATCCTATTCGTCTCAGCAATATCTTGTTGAGAAACCTGTTTCCCTAAGCTCATAGCCTCTTTATAGCTTTGTCAGAGAATTCTTTTCGCAATTCATATTCTTCTATGGCTGCAGGAATATCGCAAGATGGATCTTTAATATTTCCAAGATAATGGGAAACACGGCATTCAGTATCGTGTTCTTTTGTTCCCCATTCTAAAACTTTCATGACGATCCGATCGCCTACTTTTAGATCAAACTCATCGGACTGAACAACTGAAACATCTTGAGCGGTGCCAAGTAAGGGGACATAAGCTAATATCTGGCCATCATTTGAAATAGAGGTAATGATGCCGGCAACATGAGTTCGACTGCGCGAGACGATCGAGACATATTTTTCCTTCAGGACCTTTTTCTGAGATAACTTCAGTATTGATGATGACCTCAACATGGTCTCCATCGACAGCATTAAGCGTTAAATGCTTCGGTATAAAAATATCTCCTTCATCAGATGCCTCATCTTGTTTAACAAAGCCAAATCCCCGCGGATGCATACTAATGACACCTGTAACAACTTGGGCTTGATTTTGGTTGAGATATTCGTAACGTCCTCGTTTGAGTTTCATAAATTTTTCTTTGGTGAGTGATTTTAACACTTGTGTAAAGATCCCTTTATGTTGATCAGGAAGAGAGAGTTTTTGCATTAGCTCTTGAGTGAGAAAGAGGGGAGTAATTGCGACCTTGAATATATTGCCGAGTTGATTTTAGAAGATTATCGAAGAGTTTTGATTGCTTGGAGCCGGTGTTTGAACCGAATTTATTTTTTTGCTTTTTGCCATAGAAACTTTTGGTGTAAGTTGTTATCCTATATATTATCCAGCAGTTCCCTTAAACTTTCGGGCACGGCTATGCACGCGGGCACGGGCACGAAAAATGGGCGGGAATTGCTATATAGTAATAGTTTACCACAGAGCCTGTTTACCAGGGAGGAATTAGATGAAATATGATCACAAAAAAATTGAAGCTAAGTGGCAAGGACATTGGCTTAAAGCATAAGACTTTTAAAGCTAATGTTGAACAAGGTAAACCTAAATATTATATTCTTGATATGTTTCCTTATCCTTCAGGTTCTGGGTTACATGTTGGACATGTAGAAGGATATACAGCGACGGATATTATAGCACGTTATAAGACGGCAAAAGAGGTTTTAATGTGCTCCATCCTATGGGATGGGACAGCTTTGGCCTTCCGGCAGAACAATATGCCATCAGAACAGGAACCCATCCCGCAATCACAACCCAAAAAAATATCGACACCTATCGGCGTCAATTGCAATCATTGGGATTTAGTTATGATTGGGACAGAGAATTTGCGACAAGTGATCCAAATTATTATAAATGGACGCAGTGGATTTTCACTAAACTTTATGAAAAAGGTTTGGCTTATGAAGCGGAAATGTTGGTCAATTATTGCCCGGAATTGGGACTGTCGTCGCAAATGAAGAAATTGAAAATGGTGTGACCAAAGAGGGAGGACATCCCATAGAACGACGGCCTCTGCGCCAGTGGATTTTAAAAATTACTGCGTATGCAGAACGGTTAGCTTCATGATCTCGATCTTGTTGATTGGCCGGAAAGCTTGAAGAAACTTCAAGTGAATTGGATCGGACGTAGCGAAGGAGCACGGATCGATTTTGCTTTAGAAGGTCATTCTGAGAAAATTTCAGTTTTTACAACGCGAGCGGATACTCTTTTTGCAGCAACATTTTTGGTGTTAGCTCCGGAGCATGCACTCGTCGATACTATTGACGACACCTGAATATGCTCAAGCCGTCGCAGATTACAAACAGATGGCTGCCTCCAAAAGCGATCTAGGGTCGCACAGATCTCAAGTAAGGAAAAAACGGGAACATTTACCGGAGCCTATGCAATGAACCCGCTTACCGGAAAGCCGATCCCTATTTGGATTGCAGATTATGTGCTTGCAAGTTATGGCTCTGGGGCCATCATGGCAGTTCCAGCTCATGATGAACGAGATTTTGAGTTTGCAAAATGTTATCATCTGCCTATTGTACCCGATTTTTGATCCAGATCTAGAAATATCTCAGAAGTCGATCGAGAACTCATTCGACAAGGAAAACGTTGCTGGATCGGAGAAGGGACTTATATCAATTGTAAGGGCCCTGAGATTTCTTTAGATGGGATTAAAGACATTGCGTCAGCGAAAGCAATGAGTAGTTGAATGGCTTGAGAAAAAAGGGATTGGAGAAGCCACTGTTTCATTTAAATTGCGCGATTGGTTGTTTTCGCGTCAGCGTTATTGGGGTGAACCTTTCCCTATTTTGCATTTTGAAGATGGAACGAAGCGTGTTTTAGGCCTGGATGAATTGCCGCTCTGCCCGCCGGAGGTGGCGAGTTATAAACCTTCAGGAGATGGTAGAGAGTCCCTTGGAACAGGTAGCGCTCTTGGGTAGAAATTACAGATCCGAAAACGGGAAAAAAGGCTCTTCGCGAGACAAATACGATGCCTCAGTGGGCAGGATCTTGCTGGTATTATTTGCGTTTTTGCGATCCTCACAATAATGAGCAAGCATGGAGTCCTGAAGCTGAAAAATATTGGATGTCTGTAGATCTCTATGTAGGGGGAGTCGAACATGCTGTGCTTGCATTTGCTGTATGCGCGTTTCTGGCATAAAGTTTTATTTGATGCTGGACTCGTTTCAACTAATGAACCGTTCCAAACATTGAGAAACCAAGGAATGATCGTTTGCCGTTCTTACCAAAAGAGTAGTGGAGCTTATGTTGAACCCTGTATACGTACATGAAAAGAATGGGAAATACTTTGATGTGCGCACCGGAGAAGAGCTCCGCAGCCAAGTAGATAAAATGTCCAAGTCGAAACTCAATGGAGTGACTCCGGATGAGATCATCGATGAATTTGGAGCTGATTCTTTACGTCTCTATGAGATGTTTATGGGACCATTGGAAAAGGAAAAAATATGGAATACAGATGCAGTAAGTGGTTGTTATCGTTTACTCACCCGTTTTTATGATTTGATCGTTTCTGAAAAATTAAGCGATGAGACCTCGGAAGAGGCTTTAAAATTAGGATATCGTTTGTTAGATGGTGTGACTAAGGATGTAGAGGCTATGCAGTTTAATACGGCTATTGCCAAGATGATGGAATTTATGAACGATTTTAGTAAATTACCTATTTATCCTAAGCAGGTCATAAAAATGGCTATTCAAGTGTTTATGCCATTTGCTCCACATTTGGCAGAAGAAATGTGGGAAAAACTGGGATGCACCGAAGTTCTTTCGACGGCTCCCTATCCGGAAGTCATTGATCGTTATTTAGAAGATGCAATTGCTACGTATGTTGTGCAGGTGAATGGTAAATTGCGAGGTAGATTTGATCTACCAAAAGATCAATCTGAAGAAGTGATCCTAGAATTGGCAAAGAAACACCCTCAAGTGGTCAAGTTTCTTGATGGTGCGACGATTAGTAAAGTCATTTTTGTGCCCAATAAATTACTTAATTTAGTTGTTACTAAGTAAGGACGACAAGGACGGCATATGTTGATAGAAGAACATCTCAAGCGTTGGTTTGGTTATAATACTTTTCGTATTCATCAAAAAGAAATCGTCGATGCGGCTTTACAGAATAAAGATGTGATGGCCATTTTGCCTACAGGGGCAGGGAAGTCACTTTGTTATCAACTTCCTGCAATATTGCTTCCGGGTACAGCTGTAGTCATTTCTCCATTAATTTCTCTCATGCAAGATCAAGTGGGGGCACTTATCAAAAATGGTATACGCGCAGCGTACATCAACAGTTCTCTTCCAATGCATGAAACCTGGGAAATATTCAACAATTTGTCTGCCTATAAACTTCTCTACATTGCACCTGAACGCTTTGCTAATAGTAGCTTTCTGGAACATCTTAAAGCCCTTCCGTTATCCTTTTTTGTGGTCGATGAAGCACATTGTATTTCTCAATGGGGACATTCGTTTCGACCGGATTACAGGCAACTAGCTCTGTTAAAACGGGAATTTCCCCATAAACCCATCATGGCTCTGACAGCTACCGCTACGGCTGAAGTTCAAACCGATATTATGACTCAATTGGCAATGAACGATCCTTATGTGATTAAAGGGAGCTTTGATCGCCCAAATTTAATGATCCGTATAGATCGCAAGAATTCTCCGCTAGAACAAATTAAAAGCTATATTAAAAAACGTCCTAATGAATCGGGAATCATTTATGCTTCCACGCGTAAAAATGTCGACACGATCTATCTAGAGTTAAAAAGGGTTGGTTATAATGTTGGTCGATACCATGCCGGCATGAACGATGGTGAGAGGCAAACTGCGTTGCACGACTTTATTCATGATAAGACCCCATTAATTGCAGCTACGGTTGCTTTTGGAATGGGGATTAATAAACCAGATGTGCGCTTTATCTTGCACCATGATATGCCTAAGAGTGTCGAGCAATATTATCAAGAGATTGGACGTGCAGGTCGCGATGGACTTCCTTCGGAGTGCTTGATGCTTTATAGTGGACAAGACTTGAATGTCTATCGTTCGTTCTTAAAGGATATTAGTGATCCGATAGTGCGCACCCAAACAGAAAATAAAACTCAAGCGATCTATTCTCTTTGCACCTCTTTTAGTTGCCGAAGGGTTGCTTTGTTGCGCTATTTTGGCGAAAGATACCCAGCAGATAGATGTCAAGGGTGCGATCAATGTGTCGATGGCAAAGAAGTGATTGAAGGGACAATTATTGCACAAAAAATTCTCTCGTGTGTGTATAGGCTTAAAGAAAGTTTCGGAGTGCGTTATGTCATCGATGTTTTGAGGGGATCAAAAAATCAGATGATACTCACTCGTGGGCATGATCAGCTCTCCACATATAATCTTATGCCTGAATGTTCAGAAGCAGAATTGCGTTACTATATCGACGCCTTGCTGGGAATGAGGTTATTGCAGAGTTCTGGAGGAGATTACCCTGTTTTAAAATGGACTGAAACAACTCGTAGTGTAACAACAGGTCAAAGAAGCGTACAGTTCTATAAAATGATTTTTAAAGAAAGTCGCCAAAAAATTCTCGATGCCACTTGCAACGTCGATCTTTTAGAACTCTTAAAAGCTTTACGCTTACAAATCTCTAGAGATGAAAATGTCCCTCCTTTTGGTGTGTTTTCCGATCGTTCTTTAATTGAAATGGCCACTTATTTTCCTATGGACGAGGAAGCCTTTTTAAAAATTAATGGGGTGGGTCGGTATAAACTCGAGACGTATGGCGAGCGATTCTTAAAAGCCATTAAAGAGTTTTGCCAAATTCACCAGATCGTCCAAAGTAAATTGTTAGAAACCGTGAATAAGCCAATTCAATCTAACAATAAAAATATACAAAAACCAGATTGTTTAACCCCATCGCAAAGAATCTCTTTGGATCTCTTTTTGCAGAAAAAAAGCTTAGAGGAGATTTCTCACATTCGAGGGTTGGCTATAAGTACAATTCTAGAACATGTCACGCAAGGCATTCGGTTGGAAGAGGCTGGAACTTCAATCGACATCTCCCATCTAATTTCTTCAGAGCTTCATCAGACAATCTTAAAGGTCATTCAAGAGGTCGGCGGCGAACTTTTAAAGCCTTTTAAAGAAAAGTTACCTCCGGAAATCACCTATGATCAGATTCGCCTAGTATTCGCTGTAACTAGAGGAAAGGAAAAAAAAAATTTGTAGTCTTGAATTTCCTATCCTAAATCAAAATTTCATTTATTTTTTGCTTACACCCGCAAACAAAATAACTATTTTTGCAATTGCAAAAAAAGTCTTGCAGTTATTAAACTTTGTTAAAAACTATGTGAGACAGATAAGCAAAAAAGGAGGGCTCTAGTGGAACCAGCTATAAAAGTAACCGCTCCAATGCCTGAACTACAACCATTTCTTCCAAACCCGGATACCCCCTGGATGGTTAGTGCTGGACTCTTTCAGAGGGTACAGGCAGCAAATGACGTAGGAGGCTACAAAAAGTGCCCAATCAACAGTAGTGATCCCGAATGGGCATTTATTCTTCGTTACTTTAACTGGCAAAAACCCCATAATCGCTGCATCAAAAATGCTTACTGCATCCATAATCCAAGAGCCACCCAACAATTTGAGGGATCCATTCCAGGTTTAGAACAAGAAGCCGCCAACCCCTTCTTTGCACCCAAATGGCAGCAGGAGGAAGATCTTCCATTGAGGCAAAAAGTCAACCAGCGCTGGCAAACCATGACGGCTCCTTATTCGCCATTTATTATTCCTGGATCCAATAAAAGAAAAGATATCTACCAAAATGTAAAAGTCCTCCCTCTATGGCATGGCACTAAAGCTGCCATCTGCAATTCCATTTGCCAAACAGGTTTTGCCTATTTCGGCAAACATCAACTCATTAAGGGAGGAACTAAAAAAGATCAAAATACAGATGTAGGCTATTTCGGTAGCGGCATTTATTTTTCCAATAGCGCAAGCTATGGGGCAGATATCTATAGCGATGGTAACATCTTCCTTGCTTGGGTTTCCATGCGCGACCCCTATCCTGTAGTCGCCAATGTAGCATGCAGACCCCCAAATAAGCCCAAAGATATGGAGAAACTCGAAGGACTCGGCGCCTATCTAAACTATAATGCTCACTATATTCCCGTCATCTCGATCAATCCAGCCAACAAATCATGTGCAGTCTACTATCCTTGTAGCACCAACCAAGAACCGATGTGTGATGAAATTGTCGTTTTTCAAAAATCTCAAACACTTCCCAGATTTTGGCTAGAGTTAGATATTGAGCTTCCAAAAAACCCCACAGAAGCGAAAGCTACGATAGGAACCCTGCTCCAAAAAGTATTAGACCTGATTGAATCTGAAGAGGTCAAACAAGACCCAAATCTAATCAAGATACTCACAGAGAAGGCCAACATTCTGATTATCTTAGACTCCAACCAAACCATACCAGCTCAAGAGCAGGAATTTTGTCTCTGGGCTATGCAGCTACTCGATCAAACCGGCAAAGTCAGAAACTTTGTTGGTAAAAAACTTCTTGGAATGCAAGCAACATCACCTATTCAACAAGTTCCAAGCAATAGCGGTTACGTCCTTAAAACAGAAACAGTTACAAATAAGTCGGCTTCATTGGCTTTAAAGCCATTACCTCCAAACCCCTCGGAACAAGCAGAAGCGATGTACGATTACACCAGTCAAGATGACAATATGTTATCCTTCAAAAGAGGAGATCAAATCAACATACTACAAAAAACAGGAGATTGGTGGATGGGGGAATTAAAGGGGAAGAGAGGTTATGTTCCTTCTAATTTTGTCCAATTAGTCCGGCCCCGACTTCCCACGCTTCCACAAAAGTCTGTTTCACCTAAAGTACAAGTCGTTCATCTGCCAAGCAAATGTACCCAAACACTGAAGGGACATTGTGTGAATGCCCTAGTCCAGCTTGCCGATGGGACCTTGGCTAGTGGATCCGATGATCAGACTATCATGCTTTGGCAATAGATTAGGAACATTGTATGGGCGCTTTCTAGTTGACAAAAGATCAACCTTAGCCCGAGTAGGAGGGAATATGTAGATGAAAGCAAGGGTGTCCGAAGAAACCGTGTGAGGTAGCATAACAATTGAATACAACGTGTCATAAACGGCCAATGAGGAGGCTAAAGCAAGGATGATTAAAGACGATTAAAAGTCTCCGTTCAGATTTTAAATGGCGTCTTGCGTTTTTCAATTATCACGCAAATTTTGGCAATTTCTGCTAATTTGGGTATAAACAAAGGAAATTTTGTAAAGAGTTTGCATCTTGCCATTAGTGCCTGGCCTGGGAGAAACGAAACAACGTTTTTCGACCAAAACCGTGCCATTTCTTCCCCCCATTTCCGGTTCCAAAATACGTGACTTCTAATTAAGTATGCACCCCTGATTATAACATCCAAAAACTTTTTGGAGTGCTGTGGGCTCTGCCACAGCGCGTGAAGAAGGTTTAGATCATAAATCATGCAATTAAAAAAAAATTCCCTTTCGGTTGGCAAAGGTTTTGTTGTTTTACAAATCCTTTCTTGACATACATTTATGGTCTGAATGAAGCTACGAGTAGGAGACCTGTCATAAAGCGAGACAACATCCTATAATTTTTAATTGCATACTTTATGATTAAACCTTCTTCACGCGCTGTGGCAGAGCCCACAGCACTCCAAAAAGTTTTTGGATGTTATAATCAGGGGTGCATACTTAATTAGAAGTCACGTATTTTGGAACCGGAAATGGGGGGGGAAGAAATGGCAAGGTTTTGGTCGAACAACATCGTTTCGTTTCTCCCCAGGTCAGGCACCAATGGCAAGGCTAAGTAGGCCGAGCCTACTTCCTCCGTTGTCGCGAAAGGGTCAATTCCCTTTATTTACCATCATGAAAAGTTTCTATCAATGGGCGACACTGAAATGTTACCCAGACTTGTTAGGTCGTGCTAGGGGAGCACCAATTGAGTTCGGATAAACGCAAAAAATCGCCACAGATATCAACGCAGGACTGCAATATCTGCATCAAAATAACTATTTTTGCAATTGCAAAAAAAGTCTTGCAGTTATTAAACTTTGTTAAAAACTATGTGAGACAGATAAGCAAAAAAGGAAGGCTCTAATGGAACCAGCTATAAAAGTAACCGCTCCAATGCCTGAACTACAACCAGTTCTTCCAAACCCGGATACCCCCTGGATGGTTAGTGCTGGACTCTTTCAGAGGGTACAGGCAGAAAATGACCTAGGAGGCTACAAAAAGTGCCTAATCAACAGGAGTGATCCCGAATGGGCATTTATTCTTCGTTACTTTAACTGGCAGAAACCCCATAATCGCTGCATCAAAAATGCTTACTGCATCCATAATCCAGGAGCTACCAAACAATTTGAGGGATCCATTCCAGGTTTAGAAAATGAAGCCGATAACCCCTTCTTTGCACCTAAATGGCAGGAGGAGGACGATCTTCCATTGAGGCAAAAAGTCAACCAGCGCTGGCAAACCATGACGGCTCCTTATTCGCCATTTATTATTCCTGGATCCAATAAAAGAAAAGATATCTACGAAAATGTAAAAGTCCTCCCTCTATGGCACGGCACTAAAGCTGCCATCTGCAATTCCATTTGCCAAACAGGTTTTGCCTATTTCGGCAAACATCAACTCATTAAGGGAGGAACTAAAAAAGATCAAAATACAGATGTAGGCTATTTCGGTAGCGGCATTTATTTTTCCAATAGCGCAAGCTATGGGGCAGATATCTACAGCGATGGTAACATCTTCCTTGCTTGGGTTTCCATGCGCGACCCCTATCCTGTAGTCGCCAATGTAGCATGCAGACCCCCAAATAAGCCCAAAGATATGGAGAAACTCGAAGGACTCGGCGCCTATCAAAACTATAATGCTCACTATATTCCCGTCATCTCGATCAATCCAGCCAACAAATCATGTGCAGTCTATTATCCTTGTAGCACCAACCAAGAACCGATGTGTGATGAAATTGTCGTTTTTCAAAAATCTCAAACCCTTCCCAGATTTTGGCTAGAGTTAGATATTGAGCTTCCAAAAAACCCCACAGAAGCGAAAGCTACGATAGGAACCCTGCTCCAAAAAGTATTAGACCTGATTGAATCTGAAGAGGTCAAACAAGACCCAAATCTAATCAAGATACTCACAGAGAAGGCCAACATTCTGATTATCTTAGACTCCAACCAAACCATACCAGCTCAAGAGCAGGAATTTTGTCTCTGGGCTATGCAGCTACTCGATCAAACCGGCAAAGTCAGAAACTTTGTTGGTAAAAAACTTCTTGGAATGCAAGCAACATCACCTATTCAACAAGTTCCAAGCAATAGCGGTTACGTCCTTAAAACAGAAACAGTTACAAATAAGTCGGCTTCATTAGCTTTAAAGCCGTTACCTCCAAACCCCTCCGAACAGGCAGAAGCGATGTACGATTACACCAGTCAAGATGACAATATGTTATCCTTCAAAAGAGAAGATCAAATCAACATACTACAAAAAACAAGAGATTGGAGGAGGGGGGAATTAAAGGGGAAGACAGGTTATGTTCCTTCTAATTTTGTCCAATTAGACCGGACCCGACTTTCCAAACCTTCACAAAAGTCTGTCTCACCTAAAGTACAAGTCGTTCATCTGCCAAAAAAATGTACCCCAACATTGAAGGGGCATGCAGATGATGTGCATGCACTAGTCCAGCTTGCCGATGGGACTTTGGCCAGTGGATCTTTGGACAATAGCATCAAGCTGTGGGATCCTCTGTCTGGTTCCCTCAAATGCACCTTGCAAGGTCATACAGCTGGTGTGAGAGCCCTAGTCCGGCTTGCCGATGGGACCTTGGCGAGTCTTTCTTGGGACAAGACCATCAAGCTGTGGGATCCTCTGTCTGGTTCCCTCAAACGCACCTTGCAAGGGCATACAGATGATGTGCATGCCCTAGTCCAGCTTGCCGATGGAACCTTGGCCAGTGGATCTAAGGATAAGACTATCAAGCTGTGGGATCCTCTGTCTGGTTCCCTCAAACGCACCTTGCAAGGGCATACAGCTTGTGTGAGAGTCCTTGTCCAGCTTGCCGATGGGACCTTGGCCAGTGGATCCGATGATCAGACTATCAAGCTGTGGGATCCTCTGTCTGGTTCCCTCAAACGCACTTTGCCAGGGCATACAGGTGTGTATACTTCGTATGCTGTGTATGCTCTAGTCCAGCTTGCCGATGGGATCTTGGCCAGTGGATCTAACGATAACACTATCAAGCTGTGGGATCCTCTGTCTGGTTCTCTCAAACGCACCTTGCAAGGGCATACAGCTTGTATTAGAGCCCTAGTCCAGCTTGCTGATGGGACCTTGGCCAGTGTTTCTTGGGACACGACCATCAAGCTGTGGGATCCTCTGTCTGGTTCCCTTAAACGCACCTTGCAAGGGCATACAGCTTGTGTGTATGCTCTAGTCCAGCTTGCTGATGGGACCTTGGCCAGTGGATCTAACGACAATAGCATCAAGCTGTGGGATCCTCTGTCTGGTTCCCTCAAACGCACCTTGCAAGAGCATACAGATGGTGT
Source organism: uncultured Parachlamydiaceae bacterium (assembly GCA_963752155.1). Lineage (GTDB taxonomy): Bacteria > Chlamydiota > Chlamydiia > Chlamydiales > Parachlamydiaceae > JACCRY01. The sequence continues at coordinate 32,210 of CAVVXH010000012.1, forward strand.
GAATGCCCTCGTCCAGCTTGCCGATGGGACCTTGGCCAGTGGTTCTTCTGACAAGACCATCAAGCTTTGGCAATAGATTAGGAACATTGTATGGGCGCTTTCTAGTTGACAAAAGATCAACCTTAGCCCGAGTAGGAGAGAATATGTAGATGAAAGCAAGAGTGTCCGAAAAAACCGAGTGAGGCAGCATAACAATTGAATACAAGGTGTCATAAACGGCCAATGAGGAATCTAAAGCAAGAATGATTAAAGACGATTAAAAGTCTCCCTTCAGATTTTAAATGGCGTCTTGCGTTTTTCAATTATCACGCAAATTTTGGCAATTTCTGCTTACGCAAATGTCAGAATATCAGGTCAGGCATGGGGAGAAACGAAACGGATCCAAAATACGTGACTTCTAATTTAGTATGCACCCCTGATTATAACATCCAAAAACTTTTTGGAGCCCTCAGCGACCAGCGGCGCGCTAATATCAAGAAGTAAACTCAAAAGCTTACTCAGAAGTGCTGTGGGCTCTGCCACAGCGCGTGAAGAAGGTTTAGATCATAAATCATGCAATTATGGCAAAGGTTTTGTTGTTTTACAAATCCTTTCCTGACATACATTTATGGTCTGAATGAAGCTACGAGTAGGAGGCCTGTCATAAAGCGAGACAACATCCTATAATTTTTAATTGCATACTTTATGATTTAAACCTTCTTCACGCGCTGTGGCAGAGCCCACAGCACTCCAAAAAGTTTTTGGATGTTATAATCAGGGGTGCATACTTAATTAGAAGTCACGTATTTTGGATCCGGAAATGGGGGGAAGAAATGGCAAGGTTTTGGTCGAACAACATCGTTCCATTAATGTGGATCTATTTCAAGTTGACTCGATAAAAATTTTATTGTTAGAAACAGTAGGGACAGTGAATTGAGCAATCGTGTAGATGTAGTCCTTAGAGATATGCTGCGTGAGAAAATAGCTACATCCTTGATGATTTACGGTATGGGTATCTAAGCTAGATGGATCGATGTGGATTTTTAAAACTTCAGCAAGCCCTTTACCTTGCAACTTAGCAATCGATTCTTTTATCGTCCAGAGCTTGTAGAAGGCTTCTGAGCCGTTTTGTTCAACATACGCGATTTCATCTGAAGAATAATAATGATTCGCTAGCTTTAAAAAATTTCTCTTTATACTTAAATCTTCGAGGTCGATTCCTGCAGGATTTGTATCTGGAGATATAAGAACAGCAATCCATAAACCTGAATGGCTGAGGGTGATTTGTAAGGGAATTTTCTGTTGCCGGGGGGGAAGAATATAGGGCTCTCCCGATTCCAAATGTTGAATTGTGGTTAATTTAGCATCGTGCATAGATAGTAGATCGTTTTTGATGAGTAGATCTCTAGTTAGAGCTAAAGCACAGATTCGACGAGTCGCCTGAGTAGGACGTGTCGATGATAGATCAGAAATGTTGAATGTGTTGACATGAGATTCTAGAAGAATTTGCATTTCAGGGGAGTTTATTTTGAGAATTGAAAGGTGCATTGTCTATAATGGTGTGATTAGGGTACGAAGTATAGGAAAAATTAAACGCAAAGGCCCAAAGGCACAAAGAGCACAAAGAGATCTTACATGTAAAGAGATTCTTAGCGTAAGATCTCTTTGTGCTCTTTGTGCCTTTGGGCCTTTGCGTTTAATTTTTCTTAGCATTCCGCATCCGTTGATTTTGTTATTCTTGCCCAGGTTCTTAGCTAGGAACGTCTCCACAAAGTTCCTCAGGAGGTCGCCATTTCTTTGGAAGCTGAGGAAGTTGAAATGAGTTGAATGCATAAGCATTCCGTTTTCCCGTATTCTGTCCAGTAATTTCAAAAGAAAGCCCTCCCATGAGTTTATTTCTAAACTCGGGAATTTTTTCACTTTTTTTTGCAGCGCTTCTGGCAAGAGCATTACAGGCTTCTGCACCGGTTCTATCTTTTCCACTTTTGCAACTAATACCCCTAGCTCCTCCAAGGACTTTAACTGCATCTGCAACGAGATCAACACCATCAATATCTTTTCCTTTACGAGTTCCACTCTCTGAATAGTGTGTGATTAAAGCTACAATGGCAGGATGATCTAGCATGTTCCTTTTTTTTGCAGCTTCAAGTAAATTTTTAATTCCAGCTTTATTGACTTTATCTTGATAGGTTTCGGTATCATCCGAAGTCAACAAATGACCAAATGTTTGCGTTTCGTTAACACCTTGGGCTAAAACAATTTGATTAACTGCCAGGAGGCCTTTAGGCAATTGATCTTTAGGAACCTGAGCTGGATCAACAAATACCATCATGATAAATTTTCCTGTTTCTTTTCCATCGTTACCTATTTCCTTAGTCACATTTTGATGTTCAGTTGGATCATGGCTTAATTGGATTTTGATATTTTCATTAATAAAAGGTAAAGCCCCATTAGCATCTTCGATCATGGCCTTTTCACTACGATCTTGATCGCTCACAAATGTTTGTTCGACAAGTAAAAATTCGCCTGAAGTTATTGATTGCTTTATAGCCTCTGGATTATTTGCAATTTGATTTTGTATTTGAAGAGCTATTTTTGGTAGAAAAGAAGCTGTGATCAAATGTTCCCGTATTTTGACCTCTTCTTGGAGCTGATCTATTTTACTTTGAGCATTCTTCATCGATCGGGCAGTGTCGAGTTCAACTTTGAGCATTTCCAGTCCTGGTTTACCTCGGCCATGAGTGCAAGGAATTCCCGAACGAACGATTGAACCAATAGTTTCTCCATTTCTACTGACTTCATGTAGGCTCAAATTAATCGTTGTCCCTTGAACTTCGTTTTGATCCTTTAAGGGACTTAGGCGACGAGCTGGGCCATCTTCAGGATTACATTCTTTATTATAATTAATTTGATCTCCATACTTTGTAGAGTCTACAATAGAAAGAAAATTTCCTCCTGCTAAAGTAGTCCCGTTTTTGTTGGATTCTCTATATTCTGTATCATCTACGGTGAAGTTCCTATCTATTTCTTTAGGAATAAGCTTTCCACGTTCTTTATCTATTTCGGTTTGAAAATAGCTTAATAGAGGTTTTATTCTACTTGGATTATTTTCATGTTTTTCTATAGCTTTTTGAAATAGCTCCTTGACTTCTTCGGGCATCTTGCCGTTAGGATCTTTAGAAATAAGATTTTGAAGATCGTCTTTGATATAGTTATCAAAGATAACATTGGCTTGCCCCGGATACATTTTTTCCAGGATATTGCATCCTGCTTTTAAAGCAATTAAAACTTGTTGGGTAGATGATTGGTTGCCAGAGGAGTTTTTTGGTAATTCATTTGTCGGCGTGTATCCAAGATTTAGCGTTTTAATAAAACTGTAATTAAAATTAGTATTTTTTACTTTCAACAACTCTAATGTATAGGATTCAGCCGTTGAAGTATTGGATTTAAGAGCAGAATCATTCATTGTTTTAAATCCAAGTATTTTGCAGACTAGATCATTAATTATTTTTTTTAGCCCTTTTTTTAAATGACTAAAGGCTTCAGCACGTCTTCCGGTTGTTGCCATAGTTTGAGGCTTAAAATCAATAGAGTCTTGTTTTTGATCAACGAGTCCCAATACCTTAAGTGCTTTTAAACCATGAGAATGGGCTTTTTTTTCATCAGGTTGGTGGCTTGATGTTGGGAACTGGGTATCAGAAGGAGCAACAGTTTCAGGAGCTATTTCATTATTGGAAGGTATCATAATTTGATTCTCCAATTAAAAAAGTTTTATTAACCTCATATATAATTATAGTAGTTATTTAATTAAATCGTCAATTAATACTCCAAAAATAGTTCTTATTTTTCTAAAACAGCTAGGATCGCCATAAATAGGGGAATTTCTTCCCGACTACGATTTTCCATTTTAGCATTTTTCCCAGAACTTACTTTGTCAGAACTCCATTCTTCAATCTTAATAATTCGAAAACCTGCATTGTTCAACCATTCAGTATAAGTGGACAATGGATGATGAAATGAATAGGTCGAAGGAGATTGATCTCCTTTGCCTGGATGCATTTGAATAGGAATTTTTAAAGAGCTGAGATAACGGTCAATGCGCCGAAATTGGATTTTTTTATCTTCATCGATTTCCCAAGAGGATTGACGTGGGATTCTAAAGCAAGGGTGATTTAAAACGATTAAAAGTCTTCCTTCGGATTTTAAATGGCGTCTTGCATTTTCAATGACCTTTTCTCCATTTTCAATATTCTGCAGGGCTAAAATGATCGTCGCATACTCGTAATCTTGTTTAGAGAGTGAAAGAGGTTTAGAAACATCTCCGACAGTAAATTCATGTGATTTATTGATAGAAGCTTGTTTACCACTTTTAATTAGGGTAGGGGAAACATCTATGCCTGAGTAGTTTACATGAGGTGGAAGTTGTCTTGCCAAAACTCCTTGTCCACAAGCAATATCCAGAAGAGAACCATTCGATTTTTCTGTCAAATTAAGAAGGCGTAGAACTCCAGGCAAAATGAGTGTCTGATGGTAGTAATGCCCTTCATTTCCGACGATTCCGTGATACCAGCTGCCTACTTTTTCCCAAGAAGTTTTGGTCTGCATTGGAGAAGTAGAGCGAGCAGGGGAGTGTTGTTTTTTTGTATTCGTCCGAGGTTTATTTATCATACAAATAAGGTAACATCATTTGATTCTTTTGTCACGCAAATTTTGGCAATTTTTCATGTTTGTGCCTGAAAAATAACCCAGACAGAACTGATATAGTCTAAACCTCTGCTCTTGAAATAGCCTTGCCATTGGTGCCTGACCTGATATTCTGATATTTGCCAATGCGATATCATTGCTTCCTAAAGGGCAAATGTCAGAATGTCAGGTCTGGAACCAAGGCTAAGGCGGTTCATCCTAGAATTTGCTTCTCATTGAAAATTAAAAACACTCTCTGTTACAATGGAAAAGATTTATTTTCGATGTGATCAGGACGATGAGATATTAATTGCACCAATGCTCTAAACCATCCAACATGAATGAATTATGCTAAATCACACCCCAAAATTTGTTTTAGTTTGTCATATGACAAACTTTATGCTATACTAAAATTAACTAGGTGAAGAATGTGACTGAACTTTGGAACGCAGAACTGTCAAAAGACGCCAAAAAGCAATACATCAAATTAAAGCGCAGCGGAGACCACAGGAAACCATCAATTATAGACCTTATAGACTCTCTAGTGATGGATTTGAAACATCATGGTCCTGTTATGAAGGACTGGCCAAATTATGGTGTTATAAACCAAGGTAGAAGTTCGTTTTACCATTGCCATTTAAAAAGAGGTAACCCTACATATGTGGCTTGTTGGGTTACAATTGAAAATAAAATAGAGGTTTTTTATGTCGGCACACACGAAGGAGCACCATACTGATACACAAAAGTTTTTTTGTGTAATTGTTAATCTCCATAATTCAAAAAAATCGTACAACATTCCTTTGTCGCATCAAAAAGATTTAGAAAAAGTTTTAAAAAAGTATTCGGAAGATGATGATACACCAGCATGCGAATTTTTAGAACAGTATTCAGAAGATGATGACACACCCGTTGCATGGGAAGTTTTAGCGAAGGATAGAATCAAGAAATATAAGAAATCTGGATTAGTGCTGCGTGGCATGCGCTATCGTGAAGGATTGTCTCAAAAACGCTTAGCAGAGACAAGCGGTATAACTCAAAATGAAATATCGAATATCGAAAATGGCAAAAGAACTGTTGGAAAGAAAGTGGCTGAGAAACTCGCTAAAGTACTTAACTTTGATTATCGGATGCTCCTAGAATAAATTTTCTGACTGCTAAAATATAAAAAAGGAGGTTAGCAAATTACAACACATTCAGATCTGGTTCTTTCTTGCGTTAGAGATCATTTGCTAAGCTACAACGAGCCAAACGAAGAGACGTTCAAAGCTTTTAAAGAGACCGAAGAAGGTAAAAGCCTAGTCCATTGTAAAAACTTTGACGACTTTATCGCAAAACTTGGAATGAAATAATGCTCAAAGTTTCCTACAGAACCAAATTTAAAGATGAGCTTAAAAAACAAAAAAGTCCTCATTGTTCCTAAATAACAAAATCGACTGATGCGGAATACTAAGAAAAGACACGATATGCCGGATGCGGCATATCGTGTTTCCTAAATAACAAGTTCGCGCCTTGCCATTGGTGCCTGACCTGATATTCTGACATTTGCCGATGCGATAACATTGCTTCCTAAAGGGCAAATGTCAGAATATCAGGTCAGGCACCAATGGCAAGGCGCTTTAACAATCTGTTATTTCCCGATAGGGGGCGCCGCAGGCAACTGTCTCGCTTTGCGTTTAATTTTTTCCTATACTTCATATCTTAATATCCCAGCATCTCTTTCTCACAAACCGATTCGAAGCTGAGAAACTTTTAAATAATCGTTCTTATCGTTTATACCGTTTATAGCTTATAGTTAGCAAAATATATAAAGAGTATAAAAATATTTTTAAAGAAGAGATAGTGAAATACATATAGAAGTTAGAATTAGAACATTAAAAAATGCGAATGAGGTTAGAAGTGCTATACAAAATAATGTTTCTGAACAATTGGAGAGATATTCGGATCTAAAAAGTAAAGGATTAGTGGAATAACTATTGATAAAAGTGTCTATTTTTCGCTAAATTAGATTCATGCTTGCGATTTTGCTTTTGCTGTTTTTATCCAGAGTTTGGTAATAAAAAATGTTACAAGAATTAGTGAATGGGGAACGTTTGCAGCTTTTACAAGCTGCTCTACGATGTGAAGAATCAGTGCTCATTGAAGGGCTCTGGAATGCTCCTAAAGCGTTTATTGCAGCTTTGGCACAACGATCAACCGGTAAGCATGTATTACTTCTTACTGGTGCAAGTGTCGAGGAAACTCGCCTTTTTAACGACTTTAGTTTTTTTACGGATGTGCAAGTCGTCGATTTTCCGGCTTGGGAAACTTTGCCGTCTGAAACCATCGCCCCCAGCCCCGACATTGTTGGCGAACGGTATCAACTTTTACAAAAGCTTGTGACCACATCAACTCCTTATATCATTGTGAGCAATTTGCAAGCCTGTTTGCAACGATTACTTCCTCCTCAAGCATTCGAACAGCTCTACTTAAATTTGCAAGTTGGGCAAACCTTTCCTTTTAAAGAGCTTATTGAAAAGTTGCCTACTATGGGATATAGACGTGTTGCTGTCGCATCCGATAAAGGAGAATTTGCTGTGAGGGGGGGATCATAGATCTTTTTCCTGTCTCTTTTCCTGACCCATATCGCATTGAGTTTTGGGGGGATGAGATTGAATCGATTCGTTTGTACGATCCTATTGGACAAAAATCTGTTCGACGAGTAGAAAATGTGCAAATTACACCTGGGCAAGAGCTTGAGTTGATTAAAAATCAATCAAAACTCAGTACCCTTCTCGATTATCTTGGCAAAAATGTGATTGTCATCTTCGATGATCTTTTGGCTTTGGAAGACCGTTATGCATCCCTAATTGCCATGTGTGGAACACCCAAAGGCTCTTTTAGTAGTATAGAGAATTTACTAGATCAAATGGAAGGGCTGCAAAAACTCTTTTGGGCCCAACAACAGATTGAAGAGTTGAGTGATATCAAAAACATTAAAAAATTAGGAGAGAATTCTACCTCTTTGCCGAAGTTGAGTTTTGAACTCTTCAATCGAGAATTTCAAGCAGTGCGTTGGAGCCATCCTTATTTGCCTGTGGCAACCTTCCTCTCTCCTAACCCCCAAGACATATCAGGGGACAATTTGCTACGAACTTTACACGATTGGCACGAAAGCGATCTTGCGCTCCACTTTTTATGTGGAAGTGAATTGGAAGAAGAGAATTTGCAAAAACGTATTCTCGACGGTCAAATTAAACTGCCCAAGAATGTTTATTATCATATCGGATATCTTTCCTCAGGAATGGCAATTCCTGAATTGAATATTTTGCTCCTACCTCTAGCAGAAATCACGCAGAGGTATAAAATTCGACGCCAAAAGCAACGAAGCACATATCACACAGCTCCTATACAGACATTTGATCTTCTTCCTGGGGAAATTGTCGTTCATTTTCACCAGGGAATTGGGAAATATTTGGGCTTAGAAAAGCGCACAGATCATCTTGGGATAATGACTGAATTTTTGTTAATAGAGTTTGCTGAAAATGGCAAGCTTTATGTCCCGCTTAATCAAGCTTATTTAGTGACAAAATATATTGGTTCTAGTGAGGAAGCCCCAAAATTGCATTCTATCGGAGCTGGTCGTTGGAAGCGGATGCGAGATAAGACTGAAGAAGCCATTTTGGGGTATGCAGAAGATCTTTTAAATTTGTATGCACAACGAGAATTGGCTGAGACCATTCCTTGCAGGTCTGATGGAGTTGACATGCAAGCTTTTGAAGAAGATTTTGCTTACGTAGAAACTGAAGATCAGCTTGCAGCCATTGCTGCCATCAAAAATGACATGGTGAACGGAAAGTGTATGGATCGCTTAGTGTGTGGGGATGTGGGATACGGTAAAACTGAAGTCGCCATGAGGGCTGCTTTTAAAGCAGTTGTCGATGGAGGTATACAGGTTGCAGTACTCGTTCCGACAACCGTTCTTGCGATGCAACACTATGAAAATTTCATCGAGCGCATGACCAACTTTCCTATAAAAATTGGAGTTTTATCTCGGTTTAGAACTCAGAGGCAGATCAAAGAGACCTTAAACGGAGTCGGTGATGGTTCTATTGATATCATCATCGGCACGCATCGAATGATTAGTGAAGATGTAAGATTTAAGGATTTAGGATTAATTATTATCGATGAGGAACAACGTTTTGGCGTTAAAGTAAAGGAAGCATTAAAGCAGGTCAAGGTTGGGGTCAACTGTTTAACATTGTCTGCCACACCTATCCCTAGAACACTTTATCTCTCTTTAATAGGGGCTCGGGACATGTCAGTCATCAGTACGCCTCCACAAGATCGTTTGCCAATCACAACGATTATTGCAGATTCTTCTATAGAAGTGTTTAAAACTGCAATTTCTCGAGAGCTTGCTAGAGGGGGACAAACATACATCATTCACAATCGTGTTGAAACTATCTATGAGATGGGAACTCGTATTAAAAAACAGTTTCCACAGGCTAAAATTGCGATTTGTCATGGACAGATGAGTTCCGATGAAATTGACGGAGTTTTCCACGCATTTAAAAGTGGACAAGCAGATATCTTAATCGCTACTACAATTATCGAAAATGGAATCGATATCCCCAATGCTAATACGATTTTAATCGATCGAGCTGATCGTTTTGGGTTAGCAGATCTCTATCAATTACGAGGACGCGTAGGGCGTTGGAATCGCCGAGCCTATGCGTATTTCTTAGTGCGGAATTATGCAGCCATGCCTGAAATTGCTCGTAAACGGTTAAATGCCTTAGCAGAATCTTCTGGTTATGGAGGAGGCATGAAACTGGCGATGCGCGATCTTGAATTACGCGGTGCAGGTAATATTTTGGGCACCGAGCAATCAGGTCAAGTTGCAGCCATAGGGTTCCACCTCTATTGCAAGATGTTAAAGAAAGCTGTTCAGAGACTGCAGGGAAAAGTGGGTGCAGTGGAAATTGTCGACACAAAAATTGAGGTTCCCTTCGAGGCGCGTCTTCCTGAAATTTATGTACCTGAAACAAATTTGCGGATAGAAATTTACCAACGTTTTGGAGAGGCAGAATCTTATGATGAGATCGATGCCATTTGGAGTGAGATTCAAGATCGTTTTGGCCCACCTCCAATAGAGGCAAATTGGCTTTACCATGTGACACGTGTGCGTTTGTATGCTTCAATGCATGGTTATATTTCCATTAAGCTAGATAAGAATTTTCTTTTTATAGAGCAGCAAAAAGGGAAAAAGAAAACATCTGCAAGGTTGCCTTTTTTGATTCCCAAAAAACCTAAAGATTTTGAAATTGCTCTTTTAAAAATTCTTTCTCGTTAATTTGCAAAATTCATTTTCCATGATCTTTGCGCCTTTGCTTGCTTCTCCTAAATAACAAGTTCGCGCCTTGCCATTGGTGCCTGACCTGATATTCTGACATTTGCCGATGCGATAACATTGCTTCCTAAAGGGCAAATGTCAGAATGTCAGGTCTGGAACAAGGCTGGAACGTTTGGGACTGTGCAACAATAACTTGCACGATTGGGCTGCGCCAAAGCCCCGTGGTTAAGCGATCGAAAGTGACCCCATATTATAATATGGGGTCACTTTCGATCGCTTAACCACGGGAGCTTTCGCGTTGCCCAATCATACAAGTTATTATTGCACAGTCCCTTACCCCCAAGATTTACGCAACTGAAAAAAGCGTCGTTTTCAATTAATAACAAGATACTAAATTCTGAGAGGTAACGTTTAGCCTTGGTTCCAGACCTGACATTCTGACATTTGCCCTCCTGGGAGGTTACGTTATCATTGTAGGCAAATGTCAGAATATCAGGTCAGGCACCAATGGCAAGGCGCTTTAAAAATCTGTTATTTCCCGATAGGGGGCGCCGCAGGCAACTGTCTCGCTTTGCGTTAAAAAAAAATTAAACTTTTCTGACAACTGCCTAGAATTTGCCTCTCATTGAAATTTATTTTGTTTTTTGCGCTTCAATTTCATTTTTTTTCAATACAATACTATTAAGTTCATTTATTCTTATCTTAATAGTTGTATGTGTTGAAGTAGATGTAACTCTACCTTTGCTATCTGTACTTACATGGGTCACAGATGAGGCACTTTTTTCTCTTAAGTTTGCCCCAATGCCCGAAATTATCCAAGGTAAAAGATCTATGAGACCATTATCCTGAAAAGATAATTTTGAAACGTCCGTCCCATAAACGACTCCAGCTAAAAGAGTATCGAGAATCAAACAAATTTGCTCCTCAGATAGGTCAGAATTTAAGCGATTGGCTTCTACAAAATATCTTTTTGCAAGCTCAAGATGACTATAAAATTCTTTGTTCATAGCATAAGATTCACATTGGGATCTCGGCATTTTTAAAGATTCAATAACAATTGCAACACCTTGATAATATTTGAGTAATGCAAGATCTTTATCTGATGCAGAAATCTTTTCAGCATGACTCAAAGTCTCAGCTAAAATGCTTTTCGTTTCAACAATAGGCTTATGATTATTTAAAAGACAACTCAATCCTAATTTCTGAGATAACTCTAAATGTAGGGGAATTAGTTTTTCCTATCATCTTAAGGGTGTAATCAAAAATTTCTGAAGAATGTGAACAGGGTGACCTCAATATCTGGTTAGCCATAGTATTGATTGTTTCAATATGAGCTGCTATTTGTTCATGGGTTAAATATGGATAAAGCCCATCATGAGAAAGAGGCTCTATTATATTTTTTCCTTGATTAATTTTTTGCATTACCTCTCTCAAGTCAACCAGATGTTCATATGTCTTGTTGAATTCTTTATTCTGGAGAGAAGAACTTATTGACGAGCTTAAATAACACGGAGCATTCAATAGTTCTTGTTCGGTCAGAAACTTAACTCCACTAACTGAATATTTAATACGTGTCCACCATCCTGCATTATTGTGAAATACTCGTTGTTGTATTTCATTAAAAAATTTTATTCTTTGAAATCGTGCAGTCGGATTTATCTTAGTACGACTTACACTGCCTCCGATATGATTTCCTAAAATAGATCTAGACTCACTCGCTCTTAAACCTGCAAACATTTTTTCTCCAATTTTAATATTTTATTTTTTCAACTTAGGTGTCCGTTTTTTATTCATATTACTTGCAAACATTTTTGCTAACTCACTAATATCGTCTTCTTTAGTCTTTGCAGTCGTTTGACTATCCGTTATTTTAGCATTCTTTTCCTCAGTATTGTTTACTTGAGTTTCTAAAGATCTTATCAAATAATCTTTTTGCAAATACAAGAGCTTTGACAAAACGAACTCATTTGTTTCATTAATGTGCTGGGTATAGGTTGTAGTGGTATCATTAAACCATCTTTCTGTTTTCACTGTCCAATATTTCACCTCTGATCTAACTCCATCAATCAGATATTGGAAAAAATGAATTTCGCCACTCTCTTCAATTTTTAAAGTTCGAGCTTTTTCATATTTTACATCCACAGAAAGTATAGAGAGTGCCTTATTGTTTATCTCATGAATTGGCTTTTGATTATACTTGCAAGCATCTGAAAAATATTTATTAGCTTGTAAAAATACAAATCCGTCTTTTTTTTGCATCCACTCCATGGCAGTTATCACTCCTTGATAATTCCTTAAAAGGGCTAAAATTTCAGAGGACCCTTGAAAATTCGCTAATTCAACTTCTTCAAAAGATTTCTCTAAAAAGAGTGAAGTTTTTTCTAAGTTTTTTTCACCAAAAATATAACTTAACGCTACCTTAGACTTTAATTCATAATATAGAGGAGATTTGTGATCTGTTATCATTTTTAGAGAACATTCCAGAATATCTGGAGCACATGAAGAACTACTTTGAATAAGGGCATATCCAATAGTATTTATTTTTTGAGGTATTTCTAGAATTTTCTGCTCATTTTTTAAATAAGGTACATCAGCATTTGTAAAAGGAGTAAATTGGCTTTTGTCATCCTTACAAAAATACTCTAAAATTTTCTCCAACCTTGAAAGGTATTTATTGATATTTTTCCCATCAATAGATTCTATCGCTGAAATTACGGATCGATGCAAATTTTCTGGAGCAGCTGCCAGTTCGGAATCATACAGTCCCTTAGGGCCTGCGAGAAACCATCTTAATTTTAATCCCGATCCAGCTTGATCATGCAAGCCACGTCGTTGGAAACAAATTTTATTGATTGCTTCTCTTGCGCAAGGCAATTCTCCCTGACACTTATTTAATGGAAGACCATTAAACTTTAATAAACTTGATGGTCTATATTTTGATATAAGCAACATAGTTTTCTCCTATAACTTTATAATCACAAATTTTTTTAAATTGTAACATAACGATATATTTTGTGCAATTGATTATAGATATCTAAGGATTAAAAACACGTTTCGGTATAAAATAAGTGAATGCAAACGAAAGAAGCAATCCCACTAGAATCCAGAACATCAAATAAAAAGCATCATTTAAAGCCAAAGAGGATGCTTCACGTAAAGAAAAATAGTTTAACTGAGCTGTTGCAGTTTCTCCATGTAATCCTCTAACAGCGGCTTGCGCATAGTACTCTTCCGTAATGGGTGATAATGGAGTTAATCGACTAACCAGTCTTTCATTAAAGAATACTTGTCTTCGATCCCACAGTGTGGTGAATAGGGCGGCTCCAATACCGCTTCCAAGCGCCCTCGTCATTTGCAAAAGAATGACGACATCGATAAATTGTGCAGGATAAAGGCCGTAGGCTGTACGAAAAATGGGTGGTAGAAAAAAGGCTAACCCAAATCCTGCAAGGAGCCTTGATATCCCGATGCGCTTAAAGTCAATGTCCAAATTGAAATAAGTAGTATAATAGCAACTTATTGCTAAGAAAATGATGGCGATTGACCAAAAAAAACGGGAATCTATGGTTGATAAATGGGCTCGAAGAAAAACGATAAGAAGAGCTGAAATTGCTACGTTGATAAGGAGCAAATTGATCCACCAGACAGTGTAATTAACCCAGAATTTGAGCCAAAGCGAAAGCAATATGATATTTCCAAAGTAAAGAGCAAATAAGATGCCCAGATGAAATAGGCAAAACATGAGAGTTGGATTTGACAATAGTCTGAGATTTATGATTGGTTGCTCAGTATTGAGCTCCCAAATGATAAAGAAAATTAAAGAAAATAATCCGACAACAAATAACCAAGTAATCAGGTCTGACCGGAACCAATCAAGCTCTTGCCCTCGGATCGCGACGATGCCTAATGGAAGAAGTACACAGATAAGCGAGAGGTATCCGATGAAATCAAAACTAACATGTTTTTTTATGAATTTGGAGTCATATCCTCTAATATAAACGTATTGCAGAAGAGCAAAAATAACTCCAATTGGGGCATCAATATAATAGATGATGCGCCAACTCCATTCATAGGCAAGCCAACCTCCCCAACATGCCCCTAATGAAGGGGTGATAATAAACAAACAAGCGTTAAGCGGTGGAATCCATTTTTTGTAATGTTGAGGAACGATTACATTCTGCAAACTAAGCAAAAATGCATAATAGGGGCCGCACAATACTCCTTGGAAGAATCGTCCAACTAAAAAATCAAGATAGGTAACGGCTGCACCACTGATCCAGGCAAAAAATACAAATATTAAAGTGCATAAAACTAAAGGTCGCCATATTCCCCATTTCGCTAATAAATACCCCCCAAGAGGCACTCCCATAGTATTTCCCAAAGCAAAGATTGAAATATTATATGTGACGGTAGAAGAGCCTCCCCCTAAATCGCTAACAATGTAAATTGAAGCGATGATGCTTAACGTATAATTAAAAATGGCGAGAAAGAGAGATCCGTATAAGACAAAAAATGTGATAGAAGGAATTGATTTTGTTGTGGATTCTTCCAGCATAAGTTTTTTTTAAAGTGGGTGATTGGCATATTGTTCCAATTTAGGATCCAAATTGGCATTGATGATGGTATAGATCAGTTCCTCGACTCCGGCTTCTTCGGTTTCATAAATGGATGTTTCGTAGGTTGGGGCGTTCGTAGTGGTTGGGATGAGCCCCTCTTCAACTTGACTTAAAGCCACGGTGGACTCCATGGAAAGTCCTATGCGCAATGGATGTTTTTGCAAATCCTCCGGATCTATGGCAATACGTACGGGCACCCGTTGAACGATCTTAATCCAATTGCCGGACAAGTTTTGCGGAGGAAGAAGAGAGAAAGCATCTCCGGCTGCACCTGGAAGACCTACGACAGTTCCATGGTAGACGATCTCGCCGCCATAGAAATCGGAAGTCAATTCCGCCTTTTGACCAATGCGCATCTCCTTCATTTGAGTTTCTTTGTAATTGGCATTCACCCAGATTTGATCCAGAGGGATAACGCTCATGATCGGCTGGCCGGGGTTGACCCACATACCCACTTGAGCTTTTCGTTGGGAAACCAGCCCTTCCACAGGAGCATAGATTTTGCATCGTCTCAACTGTACAAAAGCATCTCTAACCCAATCTGCAGCAGCAAGGACTTTTGGATTGTTTTTGATCGAAGCCCCTTGGACGATACTTAAAGCTTGTTCATAAAGAAACTTAGCTCTTTCCAATGTGGAGATATTTACTTTTAACGCCGCCGCAGCATGTTCAATATCTTCGATAGAGACTCCTCCTTTTTCTATAACATCTTTACGGTGTTGATAGTCTTGATTAGCGCGAATGAATTCAGCTTGACTGACATCTATCTCTGCCTTTGAAATGAAGACCTGATGAAAGTTTTGGCATACCTCGCGAACGACTTTAGCTAATTCTTCTTGGGACCTGTGCAAGTAAATTTCCGAATCGGTGGTATCCAAATCGATGAGGATTTGCCCTTTTTTTACCAAGAATGTATCGTCGGTGTGAATTTTAGTGATAAAGCCCGGTCGCAGGGGGGTGATATAGACCATATTCCCTTCCACGTAGGCGTCATTGGTGTATTCGTGGCTTCTTAAGGCGATGAACCAATACATCAGAAAGATGATGAGCAGGAGCAGGCAAATGCCGCAGTAGAACAAAATCCGTTTCTCTCTTCTTTGTTTCATGGCTGTAGTATTATCAGTTGGATCATCACTCATCACATATCTCCTGTGCTTTCAGAGGGACATTATGAGATTGATATCCTCCACCTAGAGATTTAATCAATTGGATCATTGCATTGTACAAATTATAGTGAAGATTCAACTCCTCCAATTCCTCGCGAATCAATTGTTCTTTAACATATAGAGTGGAAAGCTTATCGTTAAGCCCCTTTTGATAGAGCAATGTCGTGAGGTCAACGCGTTCATTTAATCGATGCATGAGCCTCTTTTGTTCACTTATCTGTCTAAAGAGCGAAAGAGCGGTTTCAAGATTATCCGAAACCTCTTGAGCACTGTTTAAAAGCAACTGATTATATTCAAAGATGGTTTCATAGAAGAGCGCTGCAGTGGTATTAATATTAGCTTGGATTTCTCCTGCCGTGAAGATAGGCAAATGCACTGCAGGTCTAAAACCCCATGTAAAACTAGAGGGTTTGAATAGCTTCTTCCCTGTTACGCTTTCAAGCCCAAGAAAGGCTGTTATGTTTACATCCGGATAATATTCGGTGATAGCGGCTTTCACTTGATGTGCCAAGGCTTTGGCAGACCATATTTTTCCCATAAGATCAGGTCGCCTTGCCAGAAGGTCCAAAGTGGTATCGCAAGGAATCGTCAAAGAATTAATGGCTGGCAACGGGTCTTCGCCAAGGTAAAGAGGAGTATCCGGACTGCGCCCAACCAATGCATTAAGTTGATGCTTGCTTAATTCTAATTGCGCTTCAACAATCCATTGCAATTTTTCGGTCTCGAAATAATTTTCTTCGGCTGCTAAGACAATAAGTTTATTAGCCAAGGCTTTTTCTTTGAGGAAGTCTTGAAGTTCATAGATCTCTTTTTGGACAGCGATGAGACGATCGATAAGATCTTTTTGCTCTTGGTGCTCTTTAACAGCTACGTAGGCTAGCGCTACGGAGGTTGTTGTAAACAAAATGACCTGTGCACTTTCGGCCTTTTTAGAGAGTTCATTTCCTAAAGCAGCAAAGAAGATTTCTTTATTCTTTCCCCAAATATCGAACTCATAATTTAAGTTAAGCTTTAAGTCGTAGAGCTTGGCGTAAAGTGGGATTTCAGGATTAAGTGCTCTAAATAATCCATTTTTACTTAAATATTCCCAGTCATAAACCGCATCAAAAGAGATCCAAGGAAAAAGTTTTGAACGTGCAATGAGGGCTAGCTGATTAGCTGCTTCCACTCTTTGTTGAACGGCCTGAATGGAAGGGTTATTGGCCAATGCCTCTTCCATCAACCCATTTAACTGATACGAGTCAAATAAGTTCCACCAATCCTCTTGTGGCCAATCTCCGAGGGCAAAATAATCGCTTTCCAAACTTTTCTGTACGGTAAGATCTACTGATGGAGGACCTATCAAAAACTGAGTCTGGTCCTTCTTAGAAAACGTCATGCAGCCGTTGAGTAAAAGGAAGGTAGAAAATAGACTGAGTAGAGTAAAAAAGTTCATAAAACTTAAAATTTAAATAAATGGTCATTAAACGAATAAAGTTGAAAAATGTCAACTGTTAAATGGGAGAGTCAGTTACGTGAAATTGTAGCGCATCATTCCGGATCCAAAATATGTGACTTCTAATTAAGTATGCACCCCTGATTATCATCCTATTACCCATAAGTTTTTTTCTTACGCTAGGATAAAGTTACGTAGGCTTTATCCATCGATATAGCCCTAACACTACATTATTTTTTTTAACGCAAAGCGAGACAGTTGCCTGCGGCGCCCCCTATCGGGAAATAACAGATTTTTAAAGTGCCTTGCCATTGGTGCCTGACCTGATATTCTGACATTTGCCTACAATGATAACGTAACCTCCCAGGAGGGCAAATGTCAGAATGTCAGGTCTGGAACCAAGGCTAAACGTTACCCCCAAGATTTACGCAACTGAAAAAAGCGTCGTTTTCAATTAATAACAAGATACTAAATTCTGAGAGGTAACGTTTAGCCTTGGTTCCAGACCTGACATTCTGACATTTGCCCTCCTGGGAGGTTACGTTATCATTGTAGGCAAATGTCAGAATATCAGGTCAGGCACCAATGGCAAGGCGCTTTAAAAATTTGTTATTTCCCAATAGGGGGCGCCGTAGGCAACTGTCTCGCTTTGCGTTAAAAAATTAAACTTTTCTGTTTTAGTGCTTCGTTGTTCTTGATATATATGGACAACTTTATCCATTACTTTACCCAAAAACCCAACTCATAGCCAATCTCCAGTAAATTTTCTATTAGCTAAAACTTATTGAAGATTTTTTTCTACTCAAATATGCACTAAAAGGCAAAAATATGACTTATGGGTAATAGGATGCCTGATTATAACGCATACTTAATTAGAAGTCACATATTTTGGATCCGGAAATGGGGGAGGAAGCTATTTTATTTCGGCCCTTCGTGACTATTCCTAGACTGAAACAATTAACAAATTCCTACTACTTTTTTTCTATGGAAATCATGTCTCATTGGTGGTATGATCTCTTTTACAGAATTGTCCACGGCGGAATTTTGGCCGGAGCCAGCGCAACATTTCAAGAGAGAAATATGCTTCGAATAAGGGTCGCAAATAGATCAGAAATCGAATGGATTAATAAAGAACTATTAGAAAAGTACCAATGGTGCAAAGAAAAATATGCTCAATCTACATTCTTGTTAGTACTGGAGCAGTAAGGATATGAATAAGTCTCCATTAAGAAGGCTCCACTAAAACTTGAACCGTGTTAATTATTCATTATCTCAAAAAGTTCTTAAAGGGGAGTGGTGTATAGATGAAAAAGTTTTATTTAACAATTTTGATGACACTTGTAGCTTTTTGGTGTCATGCAGAAATCACACAAGTCAATGATATGAAAGAAGTATTTGAGTATTTCGCTGATGCTGATTCGAAGACATTGGCGATTTTCGACGTCGATATGGTTCTAGTTCAGCCGAGCGATCCAGCTTTTCAAATGGCCAATATGAAGCGCTTTGGTGCCATTTCCAAACGGATTATGAAAGAAGTGCCACCAGATAAGCAGATGATGTTTTTGAGTCTGATGACCATTAGTTCTGATCCAGTCCTGATCGATGATTCCACTCCTCAATTTCTGAAACAGATTATTCAGAGAGGAATCCCTGTGATGGCGCTAACGGCCAATTTGACTGGATCCTTTGGAAGGATCAAAAACATGGAAGAGTGGCGTGTTAATAGTTTACGTTGTTTAGGAATCGATTTTGCTAATTCTGCTCCCTATAAAGAGTCACTTGTGTTTGATGAGTTAGCCTCTTATCGTGGATATTATTCGAATTATCTCAGCGGAGTCCTCTTCGTAAATGGGACAGTCGTCTCGAAGGGGGACGCCTTTTTATCATTTATCGAAAAAACCAAGCTATCGCCAGAAAGAATCATCTTCGTTGACGATCGCGAGGATAATCTGAAAAGTTTGGAATCTGCGATTCAAAAGCTAGATAAGCCGATTAAATACCACGGATTGCATTACTTTGGAGCCCAAAAATATCCATCCCAAATGATATCGGAAGAAGAGTTTGAAGCTCGGTGGCAGAAGCTGGCTTCGGAAGCAAAGGGGCTTAATTGATTCCTCAAAGGATTATGACGTGAATTCTCGAGTTAGAAAGTTTTTTTCTTATTATAAGCCCTACTTAGGACTTCTCAGTGCAGATATGGTGTGCGCCGTAATTGCGTCTGCAGCCACGCTAGCCATTCCATTATGCATTCGATACATCACGACAAATTTGCTACAGGTTGGTTCAGAGGATGCTCTCCATCAAATCTATATGATGGGCGGTGTCATGCTTGCTCTGGTTGCCATTTACACCGCATGCCATGCATTTATTGACTATCAAGGCCATATGATGGGAGCTTTGATGGAAAGAGACATGCGCAATGAACTATTCGAGCATTATCAAAAGCTTTCTTTCAAATTTTATGATGAGCATAAAACCGGCCAGTTGATGACTCGTATCTCAAACGATACATTTGATCTTGCTGAGCTCTATCATCATGGCCCAGAAGACATTGTCATCTCTTTGCTGAATTTCATTGGAGCCTTTGTCATCTTAACCATTATCAATGTCAAATTAGCCCTCCTTGCTTTTTTCTTTATCCCTATCATGGGAATTTACGGGTTTTGTACAGCTAAGAAAATGTATACCGCATTGAGAAAAAGTAGCGACAAAATCGGAGATATCAATGCTCAAGTAGAGGACACTCTTGCAGGAATCAGAGTCGTCAAATCTTTTACCAATGAAGAGGTCGAAATGAAAAAATTCTCTCAAGAGAATGATCATTTCGTCGAGAGCAGAAAAAAGGGATACAAGGCTGAGGCTTGCTTTTATGATGGCTTGATTGCTTTTACCCAACTCATGACGATCTCAATTGTCATCTTTGGAGCAATTAGCATCGTAAAGGGTTCTTTAAACTTAGCAGACTTACTCACTTTCCTGCTTTATATCGTAATTTTAATTGAACCCATTCAACGGCTTGGCAATTTTATCCGCCTCTACCAAGAAGGAGTAACTGGTTTTAATCGCTTTATGGAGGTTTTGGAGATCGAACCAGATATTCAAGATCTCCCAAACGCTCATGATTTGTCCCATGCTAAAGGGGAGATAGAATTTCAAAATGTCAGCTTTAAATACAAAGAAGATTATGATCACGTTTTGAAAAATATCTCTTTGAAAATGAACATTGGAGAATATGTCGCTTTGGTGGGGCCATCAGGAGCTGGAAAAACGACTCTTTGTTCTTTAATCGCTAGATTCTATGAAGTTAGTGACGGAAAAATATTGGTTGATGGCCATGATATTAAAAGCCTTAAGGCAAAATCTTTGCGAAAAAATATTGGCCTTGTTCAGCAAGATTTCTATCTCTTTGCAGGAACAGTTATAGAGAATATTGGTTATGGAAAGCCAGGTGCCGGAGAAGAAGAAATCATCATGGCAGCCAAACAAGCCAATGCTCATGATTTCATCATGAATCTTCCGAATGGATATGCAACAGACATTGGACAGCGCGGAGTTAAATTGTCTGGCGGGCAAAAACAAAGACTCAGCATTGCACGTGTCTTTTTAAAAAATCCACCTATCCTTATTTTTGATGAAGCAACCAGTGCGCTGGATAATGAAAGTGAAAGGGCCGTACAAAACTCTCTTGAAAGACTCATCAAAAATCGCACTACACTGGTTATAGCACACCGTCTTTCAACTATCAGGAATGCCAAGAGAATACTTGTCCTAACAGATAACGGAATTGAAGAACAAGGAACACATGACGAATTGATCGCATTAGATGGTACCTATGCCAATTTGTATAACATGCAGGTAAGAATCGAATGTTAGGTAATCATTGCTTGGTAAATGGTGGAATTCGGATTATGTTCAAAGGCACGGCGTTAAAGCACTTGGAAATTATGAGCAACTCTAGCATTAAGACAATTTTTTGACCTTATTCAGCCGAAGTGCATTCAAAATTACTGAAACGGAACTGAAAGCCATAGCTGCGCTTGCGATAATGGGATTTAAAAGAACACCAATAAAAGGAAATAGAATTCCTGCAGCGATAGGAATACCAACCATGTTATAGATAAAGGCGAAGAAAAGATTTTGCCTAATGTTGCGCATTGTAGCTCGACTTAAAATAATGGCCCTTACAATACCTGTAAGATCACCTTTCACCAAAGTCACTCCAGCGCTTTCCATCGCAACATCAGTTCCCGTTCCCATGGCAATTCCAACATCTGCAGCAGCAAGAGCTGGAGCATCATTGATTCCATCACCAGCCATTGCCACAATCTGTCCTTCATTCTTAAGCTGTTGAACCAGGACGTTCTTGTCTTTTGGATTAACCCCGGCATGAACCTCATCAAAATTTAGCTTTTTGGCCACCGCTTTTGCTGTGTATTCATTATCTCCTGTCAGCATAATGACTTTTATACCAAGCCTATGCAAATCTTCTATTGCTTTTGGGGTTGAGGCTTTAATGGGATCGGCAACAGCAATAAATCCAATTGCCTTCCCATCAATCGTTACAAAGATGACTGTCTGAGCTTGTTCTTGTGCCTCTTTCGCTTGAGCCTGCAAGCTTGCGATACCAGTGACATTGTTTTCTTCCAATAAATTCGCTTTGCCCACAAATACTTTCTTCCCATCAACTATGCCTGTAACCCCTCCTCCTGTGACAGAGTTAAATTGCTCGACTTCTGGGATGTTTAAATTTCTTTCATGAGCTCCTTCCACAATAGCCAAGGCAAGTGGATGCTCGCTATTTTTTTCAACAGATGCAGACCATTTTAAAAGTTCGTTTTCTTGAATATTACGGGAAGTAACAATCTGTGTAATTTTAGGTTTTCCTTCAGTAAGCGTCCCTGTTTTATCCATCATCACTGTGTTGACCTTCTCAAGTCTTTCTAAAGCCTCAGCATTTTTAATAAGAACTCCCATTTCAGCTCCTCTTCCTATTCCTACCATGATGGACATAGGCGTTGCTAACCCTAATGCACAGGGACATGCAATGATCAATACCGCAACCGCATTAACTAAGGCAAAAACAAAACGAGGCTCGGGTCCTATCGATATCCAAACAATAAAAGTGATGATCGCTACTAAAATAACAACAGGAACAAAATATCCAGCAATCACATCGGCTAGTTTTTGAATAGGCGCTTTACTTCTCTGCGCATCGGATACCATTTGCACAATTCTTGCTAAGAGGGTTTCGCTGCCGACTCGTCTAGCTTCCATTAAAAAACTACCAGTCTGATTAATGGTGCTTCCAGTGACACTATCCTCGGCTTTCTTTTCAACAGGCATGGGTTCGCCTGTAATCATCGATTCATCCACAAAGCTCGAACCTTCAGTCACTATGCCGTCAACGGGGATTTTTTCTCCTGGTTTTACCCTCAATATCTCACCAACCTTCACCTGATCAATGGAAACTTCTTGTTCTTGTCCATTCTTTAAAAGATGAGCAGTCTTCGCAGCTTGACCAAGCAGGGCTTTAATTGATTGACTCGTCTGGCTTTTTGCTTTGAGTTCCAATACCTGTCCAAGAGGACAAGAACAATGATTACAGAAGCCGCTTTCAAAATAAATAAAAAGTTCACCTCGTTCTTTAAAAGAATCAGGAAACCAACTAGGAAATAGGACGGCAATGGCACTGTAAAAATAGGCTGCCCCTACGCCTAATGCGATCAAAGAAAACATATTTAAAGAACGATTAAGTATCGAATACCAGGCCTTTTCAAAAAAAGGCCATCCGCACCAAAGAACAACAGGGGTACTTATGATGAATTGAATCCAACGTGAAACTGGGTCTGACACGATATTTTCGAGTCTTAAAAATGGCAACATCTTGCTTGTTGCTAGTATTAAGACTGGGACTGTTAAAATTGCCCCGATCCAAAATCTGCGCAACATATCTCTGTACTCTGAATTATCAACTTCTGCTGTGGCTTCTTTTGATTCTAAAGTCATCCCGCAAATTGGGCAAAGACCTGGGTGATCTTGTTGAATTTCTGGATGCATGGGGCATGTATAGATCACCTTATGGGTTAAAGTTCCAGGAATTTTTTCCAAAGTCATCCCGCATTTTGGACATATTCCAGGTTTATCTTGTCTAATTTCAGGATGCATTGGACAAGTATAAATATCAGTGTCTGAGACACCTGAGGTTTTAGTTTGACTAGGAGGTTGATTTAAATGATTCATTATTACCTTCTATCTGAAATACGGAAGGTATAGCATAAGTCCATCATTATCAATCTAATATTAGATGAATATGAGAAATTGCTGATCAATACCTCGATTGAATGAAAATATCGTCTAAAGTAATGATCCGGTCAAAATAGGCCCTGTCAAGAAGAGCATCAGTTGCACCACTTGCTGTGATCAATACTTTTTCAATCGTTTTTTTCCTTGAGTCCGGGAACAGACTTAATTTTTTTTCAAACTCTTCAATCACTTCAGTCTCTGTCTTACTTTGAGTATACTTAATCTCACAAATTGTGAGGACATGGTCTGCGCGATCGAATATAAGATCAATCTGATATCCCACTTGTTCTTTTATTGTTGAGCGGTCAAAGAAAGCGCCGCTTTTGTAGCGAACGGCAGAAAATCCGATGATTGAAGCGATTATTTGACTATGCTTCCGGCAAAATCGTTCGAAGGAAAGCCCTAACCACTTCTGATAAGATTCTTTATTAAGGGCATGCAGAGGGGCACGATTGTAATCCCCTTGTTGGATTCTTTCAGATAATGGCGATATAAATTTAAAATAAAAGCGTAAATAGCTATCTGCAATACAATAACGAACCAAATTGCTATTAGCATTTGCTTGATAAGGATGATATCTTTCAATAAATCCACACATTTCAAGATCTCTAAGAACATTAGTGAGATTGCCTCCACCTTTGGTATGGAGGACTTTTTCAATCTCTTTTTTGCTAGCGAATTTAACCTGACTTAAATAATCGACAATTTCTGGATAATGCACATTACTCGCAAAGCTGCTAATGAAAATTCTTTTCTTTTCGTTACTAAAGTAGCTATCTTTCTTAAAACTTTCTTCGCAGATCCCGATCTGAAGGGAGGAATGTCTTTTTATTCGTTTCAGGTATTCGGGTATGCCACCAACAGTCAGGTAAGCGTCCATGATCTCCCGATGCGATCGGTCCCCTAAGAGTTCTTGTGCCTCTATGAGTGAAAATTCCCCTAAATTTAATTCATAGATGGAACGGTTATAGAGGGCTTTAGAATGAACGACTTGGTTTTGCATAAATGAGGGGGATGATCCGCATAAGACAAGTAATAAGTCAGGATTATGCCGCAAAGTATTGTCCCATACATACTTCAGATCGGAAATGAGCTCATTTTTATAGTTCGCTAGCCACTGCACCTCTTCAAGATAGAGAGTCCATTTTCCAACGGAGATTTTGCTTGCTATGAAATCAAATAGCTCTAACCAAGTATTAAATCGCATGTGAGTAATATCTTTGTCGTTCAGACCTTTTGAGAGTTGATAGAGCACTCGCACCATTTGCGCTTGAGTGTCGCCATCTTCTACGCCTTCAAGTTTGAGTAGATTTCTATTATGTAAAGTGTGTTCTATCAATTCGGTTTTTCCGATGCGCCTACGGCCATAAATAACAAATATCGCTGCATTGCCCGTCTTGGTAGATTCCAAAAGGGTTTTCATTTCTTCTTTTCGACCAACAAATTGAATATTTTTATTCAATTGCTCTTTTTTTTCTTTAAACATTTTCTTTCTCCACGGCTAGATATAGCAAAATTATAGCCTATCTGGCCCGAAAAATCAACTACTTTTAGGCCAGATAAGCTATAATTTTGACATATCTGGCCCCATCTTTTTTCAGATCGGTCAAAACGTCAAGTCAGTTTTGAATGCTATATCTACCACACCGTTTGGTTCAAACATGGCTATAAAATGTTTGTACATTTCTAGCCTGTCCTCTCCTCCTGCCGGATGTCAAAAGCAATGCTTGACCATACTCTGCAATATCTTCCACGATTCGTTCATGCCGATAATAGGTTAAGATTGTCGATATTAATTTCAGTCTTTCCATAGCCTTTATAAAAAAGTTTTTCTTCGTGCGGTTTATTCCAAACATTAGCGACACCTCCACCAATAAACATGAGGTCGCGTTCCTTGGGTGCCATGATAGGATCATCCCAATCCACTATGTAGATAGTATCATTTCCATCTATCAATACATTGCCACCATGAATGTCAGAATGACACAGCACGAATTTAGGCGATTGGTTCTGAAGCTTTTGGCCAAGTTGTTCAGCGCGATCTACCAGCCGGTGAATGGATAGGATATTCTCCTTCATAAACGTCAATAGTTTAAAGGCAACTTCATCGCCGATTGGTTCAGCTTCAATATGAGTATAAAGTGATCGAACAACCTCTCGCCATTTAGGTGAATAGGCTTCTTTTCGGACTCTGGTTTTGAATTGATGGGGGTACGTCAATTTCGTGAACTTGTCTTAGCGCTTTGCCAAGTGTAAGCCATTGATCATCCGTTAGATTACTGCTAAACCCGTTCTGTCCATCAACAAATGGATACACAATAAGAGTAAAATCGTCGATATGTTGAGTTGGTTGACCATGGATTGTTTTGAAGGAGGAATAATTTGTTGAATCCCAGCATCATGTAACAGTTCTACTATCGCAATGCCGATATCATGATGGTGGCCACGTTTTAGCTTTACGAAATAAGATGACTGATCATGCGTCTGTGCTTTATATACTGACGCATTCATATCCGCACCCAGAGGAAGAAGTGTAAGCGTAGCAACTTCAATGCCGTAATCGGTATTTAGGCAATCAATAATGAACTGTTCTGAGATGGTATTGGGCATGTGATCCTTCGACTCTAAAATATGGATTATTGCATTTTTTAGAGTTTATTTCCATTGTTCTCGAATCTGGTTGATGACGAAATCGGCTCGGCTTTAAAAATTTTACCCCAGAAACTCCAAAAATATTGGAGTTTTTGTGCCAATTTTTTATTTATTTCACAGAAACTCCAAAAATATTGGAGAATCTGGTAAATTGAAAAATAAAGAAGGAAATTGCTATGCATCCCATATTACGCTTTGCCAAAACAGCCTATATAGAAAGCCACAATCTCAAGCCTTTGCTTGCTGGCTACACCAATCCTAATGAGCTTCATATCGAGAATGGTGAAATCAGGTGAACTCGTGAATTGAAAAATGGTTTTTATTTAATAGCTGAAAAAATAGCAACTCCCGTATACCTTATGCTCAAATAGCAAACTTACTTTGTGGTCCTTCTTATATTAGCTTTGAGTGGGCCCTTTCTTATTACGAAATGATTCCGGAAGGGGTTTACGTTGTCACTAATGCCACTGTAACCAACTCCAAAGTCTTTAACAACACCTATAGGAACATTTGACTATATTTATTTAGGCCATCATCGGTATTCTATTGGAATAGATCAAAAAGAAGATGGGGCAGGAACATTTTTATTGCAACACCTGAGAAAGCACTAGCTGACTTAATGCATTTAAAAAGTAAAAATTTACACGAAAACGATTTATTACTGATTTAATCCAAGCCAGAAGAATGGACGAAGATCATCTGAAAAATTGAATAGAAATCTTTACTTAATATTGCCGAACAATTACCGTTCGAAAGCAGTTATAAATCTTATTAAAGCATTAGGAATACTATGACCAACTCGAACATAAGATAATATACTTAATCGATATGAAAAGTCAAAAATCAGCGAGCAGACAAAAATTCGCGAAATTCTCCAGCAAACAGCTCTTCTGGGTCTTCAGAGACATGGTTTTTTTGAGAAGGCTGCATTTTATGGTGGAACTGCATTGCGAGTACTTTATGGCCTCGATAGATTTAGCGAGGATTTGGATTTTACTCTTTTAAAACCAGAATTTAAATTTTGATTTTACTCCATTCCTTGAAGGAATGAAAAAAGAATTAACTTCATTCGGATTTACATGGACGTAACTAAAGAAAGTTAAAAATATTGAGACTAGCATCGTCTCTGCATTTATGAAGATGAATACAATTGAACTATATTTGGCGATTGGAGAACAGGCAAAAGCTAAAAGATAATCCATAATGAAAAAATTCAAATAAAATTGGAGGTTGATATTGATCCACCGGTTTGTTTTCGTTATGAAAATCAGCTAGTTTTGAATCCGGTTACATTTTATGTATTAACACTTCATAAAAGCGATCTTTTTGCAGGAAAAATGTCTGCCATTTTATTTCGTGCTTGGAAAGGGCGTGTGAAGGGGAGAGATTGGTATGATCTTATCTGGTATATACAAAACAAAGTGCCTTTAAATTTATCTTGTTTAGAGGGTTGTATGAAACAAGCAGGAAATCTGGGATCAAATGAATCCTTAGATCGGAATCATCTGATTGACTTACTAAATGCAAAAATAAATTCTATTGATTGGGAAAGTGCTAAAGCAGATGTAAGGTCATTTATTACTGAACCCCAAAGGCTCGATATATGGTCGCCGGAATTTTTCTCTGCACTTATTACGCATATGCAAACTGAATAGAAAAAATTCATTGCTAGCTCTAGAGCAGCTTGACCAATTTTTAGATTCCTTCCAACCCATTTCAAGTGTAGGTGAGGCAGTGATTTGGGCAGAATTTAGCAGCCTGAGAGATCGATCCTATTCCTCTTCAAGACTGGGCTTACGAACTACAAGTAAAATCCCAGTCTTTCAATGGATTTATCAGATAATCTCCATAGAATTGGATTATTTACTGACAAAGGGGAACTACTTTTGCTTCACCGGGATTCAGTTTCACAATTTTGTGAGTTACAAGTTCTATAAGGTCTTGGGAAGCAAGCGCGTGAGTAACTACAACGATATTTCCTTGAGGGTATTTGGTTTCTTCCCAAATCTGGCGCTATTTCAAGTTGACTTGATAAAAATTTTTGGAGTGCGTGTGGCTCTGCCACCGCGCGAGAAGTCGCTTTAAGACTACTGGTAGCAATACAATTTCAATTTATGCTGATGTAGGAACCTATTAGCTATCCAAATAGACTTTTCGCAATAGACCTCTCGCGCGGTGGCAGAGCCACACGCACTCCAAAAAAAATTTACCAATCAACTTGAAATAGCGCCAGATCTAAAAAATTTGTAAGGGATTTACATTTCTAGTGCTATATACTATAGGAGTTATCGGAAAGTTCTTCTCGCCTGGCGGGAACATACCACCACACGCTAACTAACTTGGCGATAATGATGGCGACAAATAACTGACCAAACATTGCCTCCAAGGCCGTGAGGGATTTTGCTAGATGACTCAAAGGGGTAATGTCACCCATGCCCAAGGTGGCTAAAGTAGCAAAACTGTAATATAAAAAGTTAAATTGTTGTTCATAAGCATTAAGTAGAGTGGTGCTATCAAAATTTAATATACCCGCTCCAAGGAAACTACCTGGATTCATCATATTCTCGATGAAATAAAATTTCGCCCATAGTATGCCTGATAGCAAATACACCATTAATGCTCCGAAGATAAGATCGACATTCACAAGACCAGCACTTAAAATTTTTCTCATTAACACGACAATAGCAAGTAACGTAAAAGCCAAAGAAAATCCATATGCAATAATCATGTAGAGCAGAGAATGGTGTTGAAAGCTTAATGAATCAAAATAGATGAATGGAATCAGGAAAAAAAGGCCCGTATTCAAAATGAATCGCTGGCCATCAATCGCGTAAACAGAAGAGAGAATCAATAGAACAAAACTACATTGAAGGAGTAAATGGGTGTAGAAATTTTTTTCAAATATAGGGACGATAAAAAAGATAGCTATAACGGCTAAAAATGCCCCAAGAAATCCTCCAAAACGCCAGCTATTTCTACTGATGTTGCATTCTTCTGTCTTAACACTCATCAATATCCTCATAACAATGAAACTCACAATTCCAACGTCAGTAGTATTGCATAAATTAATCGTTCATTTCAACCTTGAATTGCGTCATGACATTCAAGAAGTTCGAGATATCTTTTGAGAATCTAAAAGAGGGGAATATTGATATTTCATTAACATATGAAGAAAAACCTGAGTTAGCTGCTATAAAAGAAGGCTGGGCTATTGATCGTACGCTTGTGTTTAATGATCATTTTATTCTTATCGGACCTAAATCGAATCCTGCTAAAATAACAAAAAAAGATACGATTCAAACAGCATTTAGTAAAATCTCTAAGAGTGGATCATTATTTTTTTCTAGAAATGATCTTTCAGGGACAAACGAACGAGAAAGAACTATTTGGGAAGCGCTCAATCTTAAGCCTTGGATATCTCAACCTACATGGTATATAACTGAAAAACTTTTTCCCAGTGATAGCTTAAAAAAATCGGATCGGAAAGGACTATATACATTAACCGATAGGGGAACATTACTTGCGCTTCAAAACGAATTAATAAATACAGGGGTCTACATACAGAGATGCTAATCATATTAATATTATGCAGTGTTAAAAATTTAGAGCGGAACGATATTAGAGTGCCTTCTACCCATGTTTTCTATTGTATTATTATTCAAGGAATGGCATGTTGATAATTTCATTACTCTAATGCAGAAGTAAGGCCATGGGTGTCTAAATTCTAAAAGGCAAATTAGCATGAATTCTAACAATGTAAAACCAATAACATCATCTGCTCAATTTTGGAAAAATAATCCTTACAAGAAGAATGATTGCAAGCAAAACATTCCAACAACTCAAAGCCAATCTCATTCCCCCGAAAAATTAAATATTTCTCGAAACCAAACCAATCAAGTTTCAGAAAAAATAATAGTCAAAAACAACTCTGATTCGGAGAAAATAGCTCCAAAACTACATCAAAAGCGAATTTCGGAAGCAAATCAAGCTTCACAATTTTGGAAAAATAATCCTCTCACGGAAAAAAAGGATCCATTTGAAAATCATAACTCCCTTCCGGTTACACTATTAAACGAAAATAAACCTCAAAAGACATTTTCTGAAGAGATTTCAGTGAAGAAGTCACAAAAAATTTTCCTTTCTTCTCCGGTCAATTCTACAAGAATAAATTCGAGTATGACTGGGCCTTGTCAAAACACTCATAGTAGTGACCAAAAAATTATTTCTTATAATAAAAGAATGAATAAATGTAGAAATATTGAAGAAGTAAAAGAAATATTCGAAGAAATGAGATCAAATCATCTTCAACCTGATATAGTCACATATAATTCATATATAAAACAGTGGGTACTACGACAGTTTTCTGCAAATGACGTAAAGGCTTTAATTTCAGAGATGCAAAAACAGAAGATAGAGCCCGATGTCGTCACTTATAGTACGTTGATCGACGCCTATGACAAAAAAGGAAAAATCGATGAAGCGATAGCTCTTTTTAAGGAAATGCAAAATCAAAGAATCGAGCCTAATGTCGTGACTTATAATATCCTGATCAATGCCTTTGGTAAAAGAGGAAGAAACGATGAAGCGATAGCTCTTTTTGAGGAAATGCAAGAGCGAAGAATCGAACCTAATGATAGGACTTATAGTACATTAATCAATGCCTACGGTAAAAAAGAAAAAATTGATGAAGCAATAGCTCTTTTTGACGAAATGCAAAAGCAAGGGATCGCGCCAAGTGTCGTGACTTATAATACATTGATCAATGCATTTGGTCAAAAAGGAAGAATTGATGAAGCGATAGCTCTTTTTGAGAAAATGCAAAAGCAAAAGATCGTCCCTAGTGTCGTAACTTATAATACATTGATCAATGCCTATGCTAAAAAAGGAAGAATCGATGAGGCAATAGCTCTTTTTGAGGAAATACAAAAGCAAAGAATCGAGCCTAGTATCGTGACTTATAATACAATGATCAATGTTTATGATAAAAAAGGGAATATCGGTGAAGCGAGAGCTCTTTTCGAGAAAATGCAGAAGCAAAGAATCAAGCCTGATCTTATGACTTATAATTCATTGTTAAATGCTTATGGTAACAAAGGAAAAATTGACGAAGCGATAGCTCTTTTTGAGAAAATGAAAAGGGAAGGATTCAAGCCCAGTGTCGTGACTTATAATATATTGATCACTGCCTATGATAAAAAAGGAAAAACCGATAGGGCGATAGCTCTTTTTGAGGAAATGCAAAAGGAAAAAATCGCCCCCAATGTCGTGACTTATAATATATTGATCACTGCCTATGATAAAAAAGGAAGAACCGATGAGGCGATAGGTCTTTTTGAGGAAATGCAAAAGCAAAAAATTGAGCCGGATGCCGTTACCTACGGTACGTTGATTAATGCCTATTCCAAAAAAGGAAGAACCGATGAGGCGATAGGTCTTTTTGAGGAAATGCAAAAGGAAGGAATCGAGCCTAATGTCGTGACTTATAATACATTGATCAATGCCTATGGCAAAAAAGAAAGAATCGATCAGGCAATAGCTCTTTTTGAGGAAATGAAAAAGAAGGGGATAGCGCCTGATGCCAGGACTTATAGTACGCTGATCAATGCCTATGGCAAAAAAAAAGAATCGATAAAGTTAAAGCTCTTTTTGAGGAAATGCAAAAGCAAAAAATCGAACCTGATGTCGTGACTTATAGTACGTTGATCGATGCATTTGTAAAAATGAGAAAAGGTGAGCATGCGTTGGCTTTTTTTGAGAAAATGCGAAAGGAGGGGATTGAACCCGACATGATAACTCGTAGTTGTATTTTAGATGCATTTGTAATTTTGAATCGGATCGATGAAGGTCAAAAAAATTTGATTAACTGGGGATTTGAACCTCGTATCAAAAATAAGTTGCTGGATTGCCATGATCAATCACATGGAGTCGCTCTGTTGCAAATACTTCTTTTTATAGAAAAACATCCGCAAAATAGTTATCAGGTAATTACCGGAAAAGGATTGCACTCTAAATGTGGTATAAAAAGTGCGATGCGTGACTTCATTGTTGAATATTTCGATAATAATAAACCTGATTTTATTGTGCAGGATAATAATGAAGGATGTTTGATCATAGAAAAATTAATGGGATCTCACATAGAACCTCTTGAAATAAAAAACGATTTTTCGAAAGAAGAAAGCGGTCAGATGGATAAGCCCGATAAAATAGATTTTGATCCTTCGAGGGATGGGGATTCCAGAAAGGATTTCGATAATAAATCTTCTTCCGATGAGGGGAAAGAAATCGAAGAGACTTTGAAAGTCGAAAATAATGAAGAGTTTCTAGAAGAGAGTTTTATCTCAGGTAAACCAAGTTGCATCATACTGTAGAGAATGAGGAAGCGGAGATGAGCTCCGCACTTTATACGGTTCAAAGAGGAGACCACACGCTGAACATGACATCATTTAAACTTTGCAATATTTAGTTTTTCTTAAACTTCAGGCTTAGCTTTAGATTTGACAGGATCAATAAACCGATACGCCAGCAGTTTCACGCGGTCATTCACGAGCGCCCACAACAGGGCATACACCCACACGAATAGTGCCCAACCCCAACCAAGTGGTGTCATAAATAGCCCATAAACTGCGATAAACGTCGCAACGGTTTGCGTGCCAAGCACGGCCATCCATAAAATACGCGCTGGAGGTATGGACCAGAAAGGGCCACGGGTACGCGTAAGGAAGATCGTTAGATGCCCCGCCACGGATAGCTTCAAATACATCATTGTCTGGATATGCGCACGATCGAGATGAAAGACGCGCTCACCGAGATAAAACAAACCGAAGGCTGCGACAACTCCGATGACACCAAGTACCGTTGCGATGCCCAGTACCATGCGCATGTTCCAGGCTTCGGGCTTATTTTTGTAATGAACGTTGTCATAGGCAATGGACAGAATGGCGCCGTCGTTAAGCAATGCAAGCATCACGATCATCACCGCCGTCAATGGATAAAAATTAAAGATCAGGATCGCAAGTGTCATAAAAAACAGCACGCGCAGTGTCTCGGCAATGCGATAGATCGCGTAACTATTCATTCTCTGGAAGATACGGCGGCTTTCTTTGATCGCTTCAATAATCACCGACAATCCGGGCGTAAGAAGCACAATAGCCGCTGCCGCGCGTGCCGCGTCCGTTGCGCCAGAAACGGCAATCCCGCAATCGGCTTTTTTCAGAGCAGGAGCGTCATTCACACCGTCGCCAGTCATGCCGACAATATGACCTAGTTTTTGCAAGACATCTATAATGTGGAACTTATGTTCTGGAAACACTTGTGCGAAACCATCGGCCTTCTCAATGGAATCATCCATTGCCTGTGTCTCGTGCTTCTTTGAGTCTTCGCCAAGTATGGTAGCATCGAGAATGTTTGTGCCCATTCCTAATGTTTTGGCGGTTTCCTTGGCAATGGCTATTGCGTCGCCAGTCACCATCTTAACCTTCACACCCATTTGAGTTGCGGTGGCAATCGTTGCCTTGGCGTCTTCTCTTGGCGGATCGAACAGAGGCAATACACCAAGATACTGCCATTTGCCGTCTTCATCGGCTCGTCGCCACACCCAAAGAACGAAAGCCGCGTGCCGCGAATTCGTCGACTGCTTTTTTGACGGCGGTCTTTACTTGTTCGGCATTGGCCGATAATGCCAAAATCACCTGCGGCGCCCCTTTCGTCACTTTGAACTGTTTTCCATCTTTGTCCTTGACTGTGGCCTCCGTACGTTTATGTACTGGATCGAACGGCTGGAAATGGACTACCTGATAGCCTTTCATTGCATCTTTATTTTTCAAACCACCCAGAACGGCCAGATCAATGGTGTCGTTATTATCCGCGCGCGATGCCAGTGCGGCATTGAGAACGACTTGCTCGGAGCTAATATTGTTCACACTGAAGGGATCGCCAAGTGTCAGCTTGTTCTGGGTCAGGGTACCGGTTTTATCTGCGCACAGAACATCTACACCTGCCAATTCTTCGATGGCAACTAACCTGCTCACAATTGCTTCTTTTCTTGCAAGTAGGCGCGCACCAACTGCCATCGTAACCGATAGCACTGTCGGCATTGCCACAGGAATCGCTGCTACAGTCAGTACTAAGGCAAACTGCAATGTGGTGAGGATCGGATCTCCACGGAAGATCGCAACAGTAATAATCAGGGCTACCAGAATCACTGCGAGGATAATCAGATAATTGCCAATCTTCAAAACCGCTTTTTGAAAATGGCTAACGGTATGCGCTTCCTGTACTAATTGCGCTGTCTTGCCGAAATAGGTATTCGCACCAGTGCCATATACTAATGCTCCGATTTCTCCCTGGCGTATAATCGATCCGGAAAAAACTGCCTCGCCGGATTTGTGGGTGACTGGCAGCGATTCTCCTGTCAGCGCAGACTGATCCACCTCCACCGGGTCGCCATCTAACAAGCGGGCATCCGCTGGCACAATATCGCCCATGCGCAACCGAATGACATCTCCCGGCACCAATTCACGCGCCGCCGGATTAACCCACTTTCCATCGCGTTTCACTCGAGCCTTAATCGCCAGCTTGGCTTTCAGGGCAGCGATGGCATTTCCAGCCTGGCGTTCTTCCCAAAATCCGACGATAGCATTGGTAAAAAGTAAAAGCAGAATGATAAAAAAATCTGGCCAGTGCCGGACCACGCCTGACAGAATCACCGCTATTTCAATCATCCACGGAATGGGACCCCAAAAATAACTAAGGAATTTAAGGAACGGATTGGTTTTCTTTTCTTCAATCTCGTTAGGCCCATATTGGGTCAGTCGTTTCTGTGCCTCGGCTTGAGTAAGCCCTTCCGATGAAGACCCCAATTTCTTTTCCAATTCCGGCATGGGAAGGGTTTTTAGATCGTCCTTTGCATCGAATTTGATTTAGGAGGCTTAGGCTTTGATTCTGGAACCTTGGGTTGTTCGGTATTGGATTTCATTTAGCTTCCCTCACTTGAATAATGAATAATTTTATTGAACGATTCGACTGTGAGTTACTCCTTCGATCTCGTATAACGCTGGATTAGATTATTGGTTGAACTATCATGCTTGAGGTGAGACTTGCTTTCCGTTTCAAGTTCGGGGATGATGCGCTCAGCAAGCGCTTTTCCCAGTTCGACCCCCCATTGGTCGAATGAGTCAATTTCCCAAATGGCACCTTGAGTGAAAACACTGTGTTCATAGAGTGCGACCAGTTTCCCCAACGCCTGTGGAGTCAGCTGTTCCAGAAAAATTGTGCTTGAAGGCCGGTTGCCTTCGAAAGTTCGGGGCGGTATTAGCCTTTCAGGTATATTTTCTTCTCGTAGCTCCTGCGGCGTTTTACCAAAAGCCAGGGCCTCTGCCTGCGCAAAGACGTTGGCCAAGAGCAAATCATGGTGACGACCAAGAGGGTTTAATGGCTGAGCAAACGCAATAAAATCGCAGGGAATGAGCTTCGTCCCTTGATGAATCAGTTGATAAAAGGAATGCTGACCATTGGTTCCCGGTTCACCCCAGAAAATCGGTCCGGTTTGATAGGAGACCTTAGTCCCATCAAGCGTGACATGCTTGCCATTGCTTTCCATCGTCAACTGCTGGAGATAAGCAGGAAAACGCTTCAAGTACTGTTCATACGGAAGAACTGCTATCGTCTGTGTATCGAAGAAGTTGTTGTACCAGAGAGCAAGCAATCCCATAAGCACCGGTAAATTGCTCTCGAAAGGAGCTGTGCGAAAGTGTTCATCCATCTGATGGAAACCATTGAGCATGTCACGAAAATTATCCGGGCCGATGGCGATCATTGTTGAAAGGCCAATTGCTGAATCCATTGAGTATCGGCCACCGACCCAATCCCAAAACTCAAACATATTTGCAGTGTCGATACCAAACTTAGCCACTTCCTCGGCATTGGTTGAGACAGCAACGAAATGCTTGGCAACAGCAGCGGGATGTTTTAAAGTCTTAAGAGCCCATTCACGAGCTGTGTGAGCATTCGTCATCGTCTCTAAGGTCGTAAAGGTCTTCGAAGAGATGATGAATAGTGTCTCTTCAGCGTTAAGGTCGCGGGTGGCTTCGGCGAAGTCAGTGCCATCGATATTAGAGATGAAGCGAAAGGTTAGATTCCTCTGGCTATAATGCCGTAATGCCTCGTAGGCCATCACAGGGCCTAGATCAGAGCCACCAATGCCGATATTGATGATGTTGCGGATCGGCTTGCCTGTGTGACCTTTCCATTCTCCACTGCGAATTCGATTGGAAAAGTTGGCCATCTTTTCGAGAACTGCGTGGACTTCAGGCACGACATCTTCACCATCTAGAACAATAGATTGCTCTTTTGGGGCACGCAGCGCCACATGCAGAACGGCTCGTTTCTCCGTGACATTAATTTTGTCACCCCTGAACATGGATTCAATGCGAGCCCGCAACCCAGATTCCTCTGCCAATTGTAGAAGAAGCTTAAGTGTCTCGTCGGTAATGCGATGCTTCGAATAATCAAAATAGATGCCGACTGCTTCAGACTGTCATGTGCTCTCCGCGCTTTGGATCATCCGCGAAGAGTTCTCTAAGATGCAATTCACGAATCTTCGTGTAATGAGATTTGAGAGCATGCCACGCCGCGAGCTTTGTGAGAGGGACTTTATTTGTTGATATACTCATATCTTTTTCCAGCGCAGCATTGTACTCACCAAGGCGAGCAGCCTGGTTGCATTTGGCTCGATGATACAGAGCTTGCTGTGCTGCTAATACATTTGCCTCCTTGCCTTGCCAAATCTCTAAAGCAGGTTGTTGGATGGCACGGGCAAAAGAAAATGACAAGCCCAAGGAAGTTTTGATTTGAATCTGACATTCATAGCATTCAAACGGGCTGAAGCAAGTTCACCGGATTGACCGCCTGATAAGAACATAATACCAGGAACGGCTGCTGGGACAGTTCGCAAGAGACATCTCACCGTAGCATCGGCTACCTCGTCAACAGTTTCTTGTTTGGAACAGGTCAATCCCGGAAGCACCATGTTGGGCTTCAAAAGCATACCTTCCAGCATCACTCCTTGTGCATAAAGATGATTGAAAACTGTTCGCAGGACTTCCTCCGTTACCTTATAGCAATGCTCTAAGGTATGCTCTCCATCCATGAGCACTTCCGGCTCAACAATCGGTACCAACCCAGCCTCCTGGCATAATGCGGCATAGCGTGCCAATGCTTGCGCATTTGCTTCGATGCATCCTCTACTAGGAATACCATCGCCTATTGCAATAACAGCGCGCCACTTAGCAAAACGAGCACCCATTTGGTAATATTCCTTAAGTCGATCGCGCAATCCATCAAGACCTTCGGTTATTTTTTCTCCAGGATGACCTGCCATATCCTTTGCACCGGTGTCAACTTTGATGCCGGGAATGATCCCTGCATCGGTAATGACTTTAATAAAGGGAGTACCATTTTTCGTGGACTGACGGATGGTTTCATCATAAAGGATAGCACCACTGATAAACTCACCTAAACCGGGTGTAGTCACAATCAATTCCCTGTAGGATCGCCTGGCTTCCTCGGTCTGGGGAATCCCTAACTTGGCAAATCGTTTGTTGCAGGTTGGATTACTTTCATCCATCGCAAGAAAACCTTTATCGCAGGCTACCAGGGCACTAGCAGTGTTTATAAGCTCTTGGTATTCATTTTAGAGACCCCATTTCCAGTTCCGGATTTCCGGCATGTCTTGGCCATGCTTATCAATGTAATGTTTGTGCTCAATGAGCTTGTCCTGCATCATCTGCTTCAGATAGGCGCCTTTTGATCCTAAATGAGGCAGCCGATCAACCACATCTTGTACCAGATGAAACCGGTCAATATCGTTTTGTACCCGCATGTCAAAGGCTGTCGTGATCGTGCCCTCTTCCTTGTATCCCCGAACGTGCAGATTTTGGTTGGTCCTTCGGTAGGTCAGCCGATGGACTAGCCAGGGATAACCGTGAAAGTTAAAGATGATGTGCTTGTCTTTTGTGAAGAGCGAATCGTAATCCGCTTCGCTTAAGCCATGAGGATGTTCGCTCTTAGGCTGAAGCTTCATCAGATCAACGACATTGACTACGCGGATTTTCAGATCGGGAAGATGCTCGCGAAGGATAGAAACAGCAGCCAAAGTCTCCAATGTCGGCGTGTCTCCGCAGCAGCCCATCACCACATCTGGCTCAGAGTCTTGGTCGTTGCTGGCCCATTGCCAAATGCCGATGCCTTCAGTGCAATGCACAACCGCAGCATCCATGTTCAGCCATTGAGGGAGAGGGTGTTTACCTGCAACAACCACGTTGACGTAATTACGGCTGCGCAGGCAATGATCAAACACAGACAATAGGCAGTTGGCGTCTGGAGGTAGATAAACACGCACGATATCGGCTTTTTTATTGATGACATGGTCGAGGAAACCGGGATCCTGGTGTGTAAAGCCGTTGTGGTCTTGCTGCCAAACATGAGAAGCAAGCAGATAGTTTAACGATGAGATTTTCCGGCGCCAGGGCAGTTCCAAGCATACCTTCAGCCACTTGGCATGCTGGCTAAACATCGAATCGATAATGCGAATGAACGCCTCATAGCTGTTGAAAACCCATGCCGTCCTGTTAACAGATAACCTTCTAACCAACCCTCGCACTGGTTTTCGCTGAGCATCGAATCCAGGACGCCTCCGTTAGGAGCAAGAAATTCATCATTTTTTACTTCCCTGGC
Organism: uncultured Parachlamydiaceae bacterium; assembly: GCA_963752155.1. Lineage (GTDB taxonomy): Bacteria > Chlamydiota > Chlamydiia > Chlamydiales > Parachlamydiaceae > JACCRY01. Next base: position 71,108 of record CAVVXH010000012.1, read on the forward strand.
GTCCCACTGACGGTTGGTGACTTCAAAAACAGCACCCAAGAGATTTGAGAGTGTTTCATCAGGACCAAAAACACGGAAATTGCGTTTATCCTGATTCAACTTGGCGACATCGCGCAGAAACTTACCCAGTACGAGCGTATCTTCTCCTTCAATGGCACCAGGCGAAGTGACATTCAACGCATGGTTATGGAAGTCGGGCATTTCCAAGTCGCGCAGCAAAATGCCACCATTGGCATGGGGATTTGCTCCCATGCGTCGTTCGCCCTTGGGCGCAAGTTCGGCCAATTCCGCTCGTAGACGTCCATTTTCATCAAATAACTCCTCAGCTTTGTAGCTTTTCATCCATTCTTCAAGTAACTTGACATGATCGGGATGCTTGGCATCCACTAAAAGCGGCACCTGGTGTGCCCGGAAGGTGCCTTCGATTTGCAATCCGTCGACTACTTTCGGTCCCGTCCAACCTTTTGGTGATTTGAGGACGATCATAGGCCATCGTCGCCGAGTGGTGTCATTCTTGCTCCGTGCATTGCCTTGGATTTGTCGGATATCTTCAATAGCTTTTTCCAAGGTACTGGCCATGAGTTGATGCATTTTTTCCGGGTCATCACCTTCGACAAAATAAGGTGTCCATCCGCAGCCTCGAAAGAATTGCTCCAATTCTTCAGGCTCGATACGGGCCAGGACAGTCGGATTGCTGATCTTATATCCATTAAGATGCAGGATTGGCAGCACGGCGCCATCGCTAATTGGATTGAGAAATTTGTTGGACTGCCATGCGGTTGCCAAAGAGGCAGTTTCTGCTTCACCGTCGCCGATGATGCAAGCCACAATCAAATCGGGATTATCAAACGCGGCACCGAATGCATGGCTGAGTGAATAGCCCAGCTCACCCCCTTCGTGAATCGACCCCGGAGTCGTAGGTGCAACATGGCTGGAAATGCCTCCAGGAAACGAAAATTGTTTGAACAGCTTTTTCATCCCGGCTTCGTCCTGGGTGATGTTTGGATAAATCTCGGTATAGGTGCCTTCGAGGTAGACATTGCCCACCAGCGCAGGACCGCCGTGACCGGGACCGGCGATATAGAACATATTTAAGTCATACTTCTTGATCACCCGGTTTAAGTGTACATAGATAAAGTTCTGGCCCGGCGTTGTGCCCCAGTGTCCTACCACCAGAGGCTTCACATGGGATAATTTCAGCGGTTCCTTTAACAGGGGATTGTCGAAAAGATAAATCTGGCCGACCGAGAGATAGTTGGCAGCGCGCCAATAGGCGTTTATCTTTTGCAGCAAATCAGGAGACAACGGATTATTTACCGTTTCCGCAGCAATGTCCTCCTTAGCCCCATTTTTAACCTTCATAACAATGCTCCTTTCAAACATCTTTTTTATTTTCAATTCGAAAACCCAAAACGCCGCAAACTATCATCCACTTCTCGTCTGTATGAATGACGCGAACAGAGACCTTGTTTTACTTTGGGTAAATGATATTTTTTGTGTAACATACAAGAAATTTTAAACGAAGAGGTTTCGCTCTCGTCTGTCTTTAACGAGGTCAGATCACCATTTACAGATGAATCTTATTGCATAAAAAACATCCGTAAACATGCAAATGTCGCTTTGCTGCTTGGTTTTTACGACACTTTTGCGTCACTTGTATGACACATTTTTTGGAAATCCTTCGTAAAACATCTAGAATCCATCATGATTTGAATTCTCCAAAAACTCCCCATTCGATTTTATTGGGAAGGTTTTGGAGAATTTGAGAGTTGGAATTTGGAAGGAACCTCTTGTCCTTTATCATATGCTCACTTATAATTAACGTGTATAACTAGAAGAACTCTAAAAAATGAAGAGCAAGGAGAACTGCAGTATACTTGGATTGACCCTAAAAATTTATCGAAAGAGAGATGTTCTTCACTTCTTTGGCAATTTGTGAAAAAGCATCTTCAAAACCTAACCAAGGAAACTATTTCCATTATTCCATACGATCCCCTTGTGTATGAAGAATCAGCTATAAGAAAGTTGATGTCTTATTCTTTATATTCCTCAGAAGAAGAAAAGCTAAATCGAATTTTAAAGGCTTATTCTTCTAAAGAGAAGAGTTTATTTCTTTGTTTTATTGACCATCAACTTATTGGTTTGATTGGCTTCGACCTAGGGGGGACAATACTTCACATCGCTGTTGATCCGGCATTCCGGCGTAGAGGGATAGCTAGAGAAATGATCCATAAGAATTCAAAAAATTTTTCAGAGATTAAGGCAGAGACAGACAAAGAGGGCATTGGATTTTACAAGGCATGCGGTTTTAAAGTTGAAAGTTTAGGTGAAGTATACCCTGGGACTGAGAGATTTAAGTGCACAAAGCAAATCGGGGAAAGCATTAAAGAATGGAACAGAAGCTCTTGTGAGAGTATTTTATGAAAGTTTCGACCATATTTCCTAAAGACCACTTACCTAAACCAACAGGGCCATATCGCATTGGTACTGTAAAATATGACCTCGAGGACATCTCCCTCATGTCAAACCATATTGAAAAATGCGGATGGGGAGGATTCAACACCTATGACTCTTAATTTAAGTAATCAGCAGTTAACAAATGTGCCTGAGGACATATTTTTTCATAGCAGCCTTGAAGAACTCTGGCTTGACGACAACCAGATACAAGAACTTCCAGATGCTATTTCTCAGTTGACTACTCTTAAAAGATTTAGCATTTATAAAAATCAATTAACTGTCTTTCCAAAAATGCTTATACAAATGGCAAACTTGGAAAGGATCAACGCAAGCCAAAACAGACTTGAGTCCCTTCCTGCCGAAATTAAAAACCTGGCAAACCTGCAAGTGCTGGACCTGAACTATAACGAATTGCACTATTTGCCCAATGAACTCGGCGAGCTCCAAAACTTGCGTTTTCTATATCTTGCAAGCAATCATCTTTCAACTCTTCCTCAAGCATTGCGAAGCCTGAAGTCTCTTGCTTATCTAAACATCACCCATAACGGCATCAATGTCCTTCAAGAATGGATCGGCAAGTGGGATAAGCTTGTCGAACTGCGTATGCAAAATAATAATGTTTCTTCCTTGCCAGACTCGATCGGCGACCTTAAGCAATTGAAAGAACTTTACGCCATGAATAATCAGATCCGCGCTCTTCCGCAATCGATTGGCTGCCTGGGGAATTTGAGAAAATTAATGCTGGAAAATAACCAATTAACAGAGCTTACAGAAAGCATAGGATATTTAGAAAATCTTACCGATCTTGATTTGAGAACAAACAATCTGAATTCTATTCCTGACACAATCGGTAATCTAAAAAAACTTCGATGTTTGGATTTGCGCGACAACAGATTAACGTCATTGCCGGATAGTATCCGCAACCTCGTCAATTTGGAAAAGTTGGATGTAAGGCTTAATAAAAATTTAGAAATACCTGCATGGTTTCAAGAACTTGAGCAGCGTGGCTGCATAATTTATTATTAAAAGTATGGGAAAATACACCTTCAAATCTTATAGCGATTCATTATCAATGCTCGCCTATACAGACTTTGTAGATTACTCAGGGCCAGACATTGCTGAAGAATTACCAGCTATGGCATCTGCTTTACCTTCCTGATAACATTAACAAAAGTAATGCATAAAAGAAGGAACCATATTGAATGCGAAATTTTTTTAAGTTCTTTAGTTGGTTTTTTCTGTTTCCATATTGCGCAGAGTTTCTTCCTGAACTACAGGAAAAACAACGTCTCACACGATGCCATCGGGTTTTCCAAGTGCGGCACCAGCAAGCTCAAACAAGAGATTATGTTTACCGGTTACACGCTTGAGGTCATCCAGCAACTCATGTTCAACTTTCCGTTCTACCCTAGCACCTATGTGATGGATGGTCTCAATCAATAAATCGACTACACGTAGCCTCCAAGTGGTTTAAACCACTGCGTGAAGTCGTAATGTCCAAAACCTTGCCATTTCTTCCTCCCCCATTTCCGGATCCAAAATATGTGACTTCTAATTAAGTATGCACCCCTGATTATAACATCCAAGAACTTTTTGGAGTGCTGTGGCTCTGCCACAGCGCGTGAAGAAGGTTTAATCATAAAGTATGCAATTAAAAATTATAGGATGTTGTCTCGCTTTATGACAGGCCTCCTACTCATAGCTTCATTCAGACCATAAATGTATGTCAGGAACAGATTTGTAAAACAACAAAACCCTTGCCAACCGAAAGAGAAATTTTTTTTAATTGCATGCTTTATCATCTAAACCTTCTTCACGCGCGGTGGCAGAGCCACAGCACTCCAAAAAGTTCTTGGATGTTATAATCTGGGGTGCATACTTAATGCGAGAATAGAACTTCTCCTCATGCGCATTGATACAAGCCGTACAATGCGTTGGATTCTGTCGACAGATGGCTGCTCAATCAAATTAAAAACAAATATGACCCTAAAAATATTTTTTATTGGAAGCAGAGCATCCTAGTTAAAAATTCTTGACATTAATTCATTTTATCGATAAAAATAGAGAATATCGATATTATGGAGATGTAAGAGTGGAAAAAAATTTAGTCAATCTGTGCTTTGACGCCATTAAAGATGGGATCTTATTGGGAAAGTACTTGCCGGATGCCAAATTGAACATTTCCGCCTTGGCTGCGGAGTTAAAGATAGGGCCGACACCGGTTCGAGAAGCTCTGTCGCGGCTCTCGACTACAGGGCTTGTCAAATATGTCGAAAATTGCGGCTTTAAAGCAGCGCCCATATCAGAGCTTGAGCTGCGCGATTTCGCTCAAACTCATGTCGAGCTTGAGCAGCTAGCTTTAGAAAAGGCTTTAAGCCATGGGAAAGATGATTGGGAAGCAGGGATTGTAGCAGCCCTCTATCAGCTTTCTTTAATAGAAAAGGGAAAAAACCTTACTGCACATACTTACCCCCTCTGGAAGAAGCGCAATGAAGCCTTTCATCAGGCTTTGATTGCCGGATGTCCCTCTACGTGTTTGCTGGAAGTGCGAAACGATGTTTATCGCCGGTTTGAACGCTACTTCAATTTGGTTTATCCGCCGAAAAATTCGGAACCCATTCCACTGTCGCATAAAGAGCATGAAATTTTGGCAGCCGCTGCCTTGGATAGGAATAAAAAGAAAATGGCGTTTTTGATTAAGGAGCATGTGACTTCAGGAATAAATCATTTTGTAGAATTGCTTAAAACACAAAAACTTATTTAGGAATATATGTGGTTCATATTTGTAATTTGTATGATTGCCGGTTGCTTAACGTCGTTTGCAGCAGATATTTATGCCCCTTCGCTGCCAGGCATCGCCGAAAACTTGCATGCCCAAATAGAGCAGGTACAATTCAGCATGGCGGTCTATCTTTTTGGGGTGGCCTTGGCCCAGCTGATATTTGGTCCGCTCTCCGAAGGTTTAGGACGGAAAGGCCCCTGGATTATGGGAACGGTGATCATGTTCATCGGCAGCCTCATATGCTACCTCGCGCCCAACATAGAAGTCTTGATTGCCGGCAGGTTTATTCAAGGGATAGGAGCAGGCTCTAGCGCTGTTTTGTGGCGCGTGGTGTTCCGGGATCTCTTTAATAAAGAACAGCTAGCCAAGATGGGCTCATACGGGGTCGTTTTTGTGATGTTCATCCTCTCGGCAGCCCCGGCCTTGGGAGGATTTTTGGACTCCACCTATAATTGGCGGGCAAGCTTTCTTTTCATGCTGGGATATACAGGGATCGTATTGCTTCTTTTACTCTTTGGCTACAAAGAGACAAGCAAGCACCATCAAAGAGAACGCTTGAAGTTATCGTATGTGGGCAATACGTTTTTGCTGATGCTAACTAATCGCGTTTTCATGGGGATCGCGATGAGCACTTTTTTAACCTACGGGAGTTTTTTCTCCTGGTTTGTCGTGGGGCCGGTCCTTTTAATTGAGGGCGTTGGCATTAGCTCTGAGGAGTTTGGCCAGTTGATGTGCCTATGGGTGGGTTTTGCCTTTCTTGCGGGAGGCTTTCTGAATGGCAGGCTCGTTACAAGGTGGGGCATACCTGCCATGATGCGTCTTGGATGGGCATTGCAAATAGTAGCCGGAGCCCTCCTCTTTGCCGGAAAAATGTGGATGGGCCTCACCCTTTGGTCGGTGCTGCTGCCGATCATGATGCTATTTTTTGGCTGCACGTTCATTTGGCCGAATGCCAATGCCACAGCCTTTGCCCCTTTCGGGCATATTGCGGGATATGCCGGCGCGCTCTACGGCTTTTTTCAGATGGCAGGCGGTGCGGTGATGGGAAGCTTGCTGGCGTTTTTGCCGCACGAGAGCCAGCTCCCTTTAGCCCTGGCGATATTGACCTCTTCTGCCTTAGCTTGGATCGTGTATGAAAAGGTCGTGCAGGCAGAGGCTAAGAATGCTCTTCCTAGCTAAATCTCGACTTTAGGTTTTATATGAGAAGAGTAAACTTAAAGTAAAGTGCATCTGTCAATCTTTTTTATGGAATTCCCTCTTCTCTAATGCTATGATTCAATGAAAATTTCAATGGAATCAACATGAAAAATACAGCGCAAGAACCCATCATTCAAACTAGCAGGCTGATTTTAAGGCAATGGAGCAGCGCTGACTTAGAGCCTTTTGCAAAACTTAATGCTGATCCAAAGGTAATGGAATACTTTCCATCGATTCTTACTAGGGAAGAGAGCGATCAGATGGCAAAAAGGATGGAAGCAAAAATTGCAGAACGAGGATGGGGGTGGTGGGCTGTTTCTGCGCCTGGTGTTGCGGAGTTTATTGGTTTCATAGGCCTGAATAATGTGGATAAATCCACCTTACCGGCCCATTTTACTCCTGCCGTCGAAATTGGATGGAGGCTCGCGCCTGACTATTGGGGTAAAGGTTATGCTGTAGAAGGGGCAATGGCTTGTCTTAAATATGGATTTGAGACACTGAATTTGAATGAGATAGTATCGTTTACTGCTGTTCAGAATGAACGTTCCAGACGCGTCATGAAGAGGCTTGGCATGCACCATGATCCGAAAGACGACTTTGATCACCCAAAATTATCAGAAGACCATCCATTGAGAAGACATGTGCTTTATCGCATGAATCGCAGCGAATGGAAGGGTTCTGCAATATCCTCTTCTGATGAGTCCTCTGGCCTGAAAAGAAAAATCGAGGTTATTGAATATGACCCACAGTGGCCCGTATTGTTTGAATTGGAGGCTGAACGCGTCAAACAAGCCCTGGGATGTAATTGCATCACAGTTCATCACATCGGATCAACCTCCATTCCTGGTTTAAGCGCCAAGCCTATCATCGACATGCTTCCAGTAGTACGAGATATTCAAGAGGTTGATAAAGCGACGAAGGCTATGGAATGCCTAGGATACGAAGCTAAAGGCGAATATGGGATGGCTTTTAGAAGATATTTTCAAAAAGGAGGGAACGTTCGGACTCATCATGTGCATGTTTATGAGGAAGGCGATCCTGAAATTAGCAGATACTTGAAATTTCGCGATTGGATGCGGTCCCACCCTGCAGATGCTGAAAATTATGCTAAGCTGAAAGTGGAATTAGCTGAGAAGTTTCCTCATGACATTCTGCAATATTGCAACGGAAAGGATGCCTTCGTTGCAAGCATCGATGCAAAAGATGGATTTGATGGATGGCGTATCGTACAAGCATTGACTGATCGGGAATGGGCTGCAGTACGTCGATTTACGCCAAAAATATTTTTTTAGATCAAAAGCAGACCCCTTTACTTGGACGTTTACACATAAAAATCACATCCACTTTGTCTTCTATAAAAATGCAGAAATAATCGGATATGCTCACCTCCAGCTCTGGCCAGAAAATAGAGCTGCCTTAAGGATTATTGTTATTGATGAACGTTGCCGTGGCCTTGGCTTTGGAAGTCAATTTTTAAGGCTCTGCGAGCGATGGTTATACCATCGAGGCTTTAAAAAACTATTAATTCAATCTTCAAAAGAAGCATATAAATTTTATCGTCAGCATGGGTATGTAGAAATGCCATTCAATGACCCTGATGGCTATGAGAGCGACCCACAAGATATCGAAATAGGAAAATATCTTACAAATTGATCGCTGAACTAAAATTGGATCGAAACGTTGGACAGATATGACCATAGATAAAACAGTTAAAACAAGGTTGTGCAATGAGCTTCTTTGACAAACAACTCCCGAGATTCCCTATGACAGCTATTTCAGATTATCGTGAAATGGCCATAAAACGATTGCCCAAGCAGCTTGTTGATTTCCTGGATGGAGGTGCATTTGATGAGGTAACGATTCGTAAAAATAGCGAGGACTTTCAAAAAATACAGCTGAAGAGAAGCGACTGAAAGCCCTAACATTAGGTGCTGACGCCGGCATGATTGGTAAACCATGGATCTATGGCCTAGCAGCAAGAGGAGAAATGGGCGTTCGAGAAATATTAACTATTTTACAAAACGAGTTGAAGATTGTCATGACTCACTTCGGCACATCATCCATTCGGGAAATCAATCGTGACTTAAGAATTAGGGAAACAGCTGTTTCCTTATCAGCCTTAGCTTGACAGCAGCTAATCCAACTGCAATTTTATGGTTGATACTCCGTAAAGTGGGATTTCGTGAAGATGGTCGTGTTTGCCAAACATCCCTTCTGAAATTTTTATTCCATAAGGGCTTTTTGGATGCTTGTTTAGGAATACATTTAAACTTTTCATTCCGCCTTTAATTTTTGATTTTACTTCAACAGGGATGATCATTTTATTATGGATAGTGATAAAGTCCACTTCGGCATTACTTGTGGGCGATTCGTTATGCCAATAGTAAAGTTCTCCTTTTTGGGAGGGATCGGAATAGGAAATCAATTCTTGTGCTACCAGTTGTTCTGCACTGAACCCAAATAATTCAACTTCTAATGGATGCGTTACCCATTCAGCTAAGTCGAGTCCAAGGATTCTGTGGGCAATTCCGATATCAAAGAAAAAAACTTTAAATTTTTTCTCATCCACTTCAGCTCCTAGAGGGATATGATTGTGCGGCGGTGTGAAAACACTGATAGGTAATGCCTGCTTTATTTAGAAGATGAAGAGCTTGTTTAATAGGGTAAGTTTTGGCGTCTGGGTCAACACTTATGTATTTAAATTTCTTTCCTAACTGTTTTGGGATAGAAGAGAACACATGTCCTACATGTTCCACTTGATGAGCTTTGCATATTTTTGAAAATCATCGATATAAGTTTTAATAATTCGATCTTGAATCCTTTGGCATAAAGAGGAATCTTTATGCTTAAGCCATGTATCAACCACAGCCGGCATTCCTCCAAGCCACATATAATTTCTTAAATAGTCCAAAATACTCGCATGAGTAGCAGGATCAATATTTTCACGATTCAATATTTTCCCGTAGATCATCACGCTGATTCGCAGTCAAAAATTCCATGAAAGAAAGAGGATATAGGAATAAGTAATCAACTCTTCCAACAGCTACCCCTAATTTTTCTAAAGTGAATTCGAGGAGTGATCCCGCAGCAATCACATGAAGTTCAGGCATCTCTTCTTTAAAATAGCGTAAATAGCGAATGGCGTCGGGGCACTCCTGGATCTCATCCAGAAATAAAAGAGTATTGCCTGGAATAATTTTTTTTTGTGTGTATACCTGCAGCTGTTCTAGCGTTTTTTCAAGTGAAATATGAGAGGGGAAAAGAGCGTGCACTCTTTTGTCTTTTTCGAAATTTACCTCGATATACGAGGAAAATTCTTTTCCAAATAGGTTTACTAGCCATGATTTTCCCACCTGACGAGCTCCTCTAATCAATAAAGGAACACGAATGGGGTCATTACGCCAATTTTTCAAAAACTCTAGATGATCTCTTCGCATAGCCTACCTTTTTCCCTCATTTTAGAGAAAACATGGGGATAAATCAAGATATTTTAGAGAAAACATGTGGATAAATTTTATGATTTTAGGAAAAATCAGTGGATAAATTTAGGAATTTTGAAAAAACGTGAGTTCAATCTTTTTTTTAAGACCACTTGATGGCCATCCGTTGTCCCAGATATAAACGGCAGGCTTGCTGCCGTCCCTTGGCAATTTAATGTCTCGGCAACGGCGTGATCGTTGCAAATAAATCCAATTTAGTTTATCGCATCGGTAATTGTCGCAAAAGTCCCGCGTGTACCGGCTGAAGTCGAAGGATCGACAACATACCGACTATGTAATTTAACGAAGGTTCCTATTGAAGAAGTGATAGGAGCATAGATTATTTCTTTCGCGTCTCTAAGATAGAAAATTCAGTAGAAGTGGGATACACATACTCGAGAACGAATCCAGCTCTATCAAGCATCTGGGAAAATGAACCTAACGATCTCTCTTTTCCTCCTGTGATTGCAAGCATCAGGACATCCATGCAATTGGCATAATTTGTTGTTATTCTACATCATATTGAGCAATCAAATGATTCATAATTTTTTTAGAATTTTCATTGTCCAATTATAGGGAAGTGCTCTTAAGAAACGGCATACAACTCCATAGAAGAGAGATGGCTCTCCATGAGACTTTCCCTTGGCAGCAAAATCGGCCATATATCTGGCCATTTTTTCAGGCTTCCAAGTAAAAGGAAGATCACCTTTAAGACCTTCGGTAGCTACAGGTCCGGAATAAATGGTTGAAAATCTCAAATTGGTTCCAAAGTAGGTTAAGGACAAACTTTCAAAAGCTTTGGAGATGGCTGCTTTTGAGGCGCAATAGGCGCTTCCAGTCGGTGGTGCAAAGATGGCATTGATTGAACTTGTGACGATAAAATTTGCTCCGCCATTATTCTGAGCATGTTTTTCCCAAAATTCGACAAATGACAAAACACCAAAATAGTTGACTGCCATGATTTTTTCATGAATGGAAAGATCAAAAGCATGTGGATTTTCGATCACTTTTTCTCCGGCTATTCCAGCATTCAGAAAGAAATGGGTTGGATACATTTCCTTCTCCAGGATTTCCCTAGAAGCTTTTTCTATTTCTGATTTCTGCGATATGTCACAGACAACAGGCATAAAAGAATCTCCAAGCTCTTTTTGAATGGCTGCAAGTTTATCCTGAGAGCGAGCCATTCCAATGACAGACCATCCACGTTGGACCAACTCTCGCGATAAGGCTTCTCCAATTCCAGAAGATGCTCCGGTAATCAGCGCTAAATTTTTCGATTTCATGGGTATCCTATTCAATTTGACTTGTTTATAACTAGCATTATAAACAACAAAATGTAGCTCAAAATTCCTTTCATGGCAACACAAAGTTTTGGCGATCTAAACTCTCATACTCCATAGCGCTTTAGCGTCTATAAATATTATACCATTATATGTCTAAGTCAATTAGCTGTATTGACATTATAGAAATATATCGCATACACTCTAAGGAAATATGACATTAAAGAGGTATATAGTCTTATGGACGAGAACTCAGAAAAGCTAAAACAACAAGATGGACAAGCGGTTAGCAGCCAAGAAGAGATGACAGCAAATCGACGAAATAAGAAAAAGATCAAGGCGACCATCTATTTAACAGAAGAAGCGGAAGAGGCATTCACTGAGCTGTATATCCATCGATTGAGAAAAGACAGGAAAACAGACCGCTCTTTGATTGCTTGTGATGCCATTCAGGCCCTTTATGAAAGGGAATGCATGCAGCAATAAGGCTCCTCATAGAAATAAAGAGCACTATGTTCATTAGATGTTTTAGAATCTAATTTAATTTCGGTAATTTATGATTGATCTGATTTTGAACCAAATCCCAGGTTTTGTGTCAGGGGTATTGGTTACAGTTTTCGGTGGATATCTCCTGTTTATGTTGACAAAACGGAAAGACAGAGAATGCAAGGATCAAAAAAATAAGAATGATTTTTTGATCTTAAAAAAACGAGTTATTGAGGAGTGTGATTTTAATATAACTCCTCGTGTTGGAGATGCTAGATGCAACTTTCAATTCGAAGCTCATAAGATTTTTCTAAATCATCCCTTAGCCTCCACCTTAGAAGAGAAAATTCTTCCTTTAACGAAAGATATAATTCATAGCGCTGCTCTATGTAATTCTTATGGAGGATTAATGCAGCTTGAAAAGCCGCCTGGAACAGTTAAAAATATGAGCAAGGATTTGAAAAATATGCTTCTTAAACCAGAAGCTCATTAGTTTTGTAACAAAAACACCCAATCAGGTCGACTGGGTGTTTTTGTTACATAAAAATGCTTGGTTTACGACAGAGGAATGTAGATCTTTGTCACTAATTTGCTCTGATCCGTCTTAACAAATTCGATGTTAAAGTACTCTGCATAGCAAGGACGAGCCTCGTCGACATTTTCTTTGCTATCTGGTAGCCACTTAAAGAATATCCTATCATAAGTTTCATCTATTTTATCGTAGGACCCATTGTGAGTGAAAATCGCATATTTTCCTCCCTTAAGGATTTGTTTGCCGACACTTCCTTTAGGTAGGATATTTTTCGGTGCTAAGATGCAAGCATCATAGCGAAGCTTATTTTCATTTGTCACATGTGGATCATCATGGGTAATACCAAAATAGCGAAGCTTGGTTCTATCCAAGTGATTCTCATCGATAAACGCATGCATGCTTTCCCATGCTTGAGGACCTGACTCAGAGTACTCTCCTAATTTTCTAATGAAAAGAAGGTCGAGATCCTGTGTCTTTTCTATTTTATCTGGAAAAATTTTAGGCAATTCAGAAATTTTTTGATTCATCGCATTAACCTCCTTAAATAGCGTGCGATAATTTCTCGGAGAATGTCCAATGGACTGCTTAAAAGCTCGTGTGAAGGCCGATGGAGTGTCATACTGCGTGTCCATAGCAATATCTGTTATAGGATGTTCAGTATAACGCAGTTTTGAAGCTGCTTTTTCCAATCTCAACCTTCTCACGTACTTATAAACGGTTTCTCCAACAACCATGTGAAATATTCGATGAAAATGAAAAGGGGAGTGACAGGAGACTTTCGCAAGCTCCTCAATCGAGATCTCCTCTTCAATATGGTCTTCAATATAAATTAAGACCTTTAAAATCCTTTTCACATAGTCTTCTGGATGGTCCATTTTCTATCCTCTTTCTCAAAATATTACGCATGCTACGGAATTTAAACTTTCCCGTTTTTGCGATTCTTAACCTCCTGAATGAATAAATTCAAAACGACATGATCCTTTGTCGTTAAATTAAAAGGATAGTCTTAAAAACTAAATGCTGAAATTGATAGCGGCGGAGGGAGAGTTTTTGAAGCCCATTGCACCTTTTTCTTAGCTCCGCAAAACCCATACCAAAAGCCTCCCTCAACCTTCGATCCAAAGTGTCTACACTGATTCGAAAAGCGCCGGCAATTTCTTCTGCAGTTGCTTGCAATTCGGTCCAGTAAAGAACCTGGTCGAGATTGATCTCTTTCGCAGGGATCGCGCTTGTTTGCAGTGTCAGCAACTTTTCATAATATCTTGCCTCAAGAAAACAATCTTATTTTGTCAGATCATTTCATTTTTTTATATCATCTTTTGAAAAGACGCGCGGTAGAGTCTTTATGTTAATTTTTTTCCTGGGAATCAATACGGGAGAAATTGTATGATGAACCTTCAAAAACCAGGCTTTTCTCAGGGGATTAGCATGTTGAAATATGGGCAATATTTTAGACTCAGCGAAGATCAAAGGAAATCGATTCAATGAAGAAAGAAAAAATAATTACAACGGATCGTTTAATTCTTCGACAGTGGAGATCGGAAGATCTTGAGCCATTTGCTGTGTTAAATTCAGATCCTTTAGTCAGAGAATATTTCTCATCAACTTTGAATAAGCAAGAAAGCGACCGCATTGCAAAATTGATTTCTGATGAAATTGATAAAAACGGGTACGGATTTTGGGCGATATCAGTTCCTCATGTCTCGGATTTTGTTGGAATAGCCGAGCAATCGCTCTCTATAAGAAAATGGGATTTATTGAATCAAGGTAAGCAAAAACCATTATATTGATGATGTTTTGATGGCTCTCAACGTAAAGGTAGCATGCTTATGAAGGTTGTGCAATGAGCTTCTTTGACAAACAACTCCCGCGATTCCCTATGACAGCCATTTCAGATTATCGTGAAATGGCCATCAAACGGTTGCCTAAGCAGCTTGTTGATTTCCTCGATGGAGGTGCATTTGATGAGGTAACGATTCGGAAAAATAGTGAGGACTTTCAAAAAATACAGCTGAAGAGAAGCGTACTGAAAGACGTAGCAAATATTGATATGTCAACAGAAGTCCTTGGACAAAAGTTTAATTTTCCATTGGCTTTAGGCCCTATTGGTTTTGCGGGAGTCTATGCGAAAAGAGGAGAAGTACAGGCAGCTAGAGCAGCAGCCGAAGCACAAGTTCCATTCAGTCTATCAACGGTGGGTATCTGTTCCATTGAAGAGGTTGCTCAGAGATCCGCAGCACCTTTTTGGTTTCAATTTTATATGTTCAAAGATCGTCACTATTCTCTTGATCTTTTGCGTAGGGCACAGGATGCACGTTGTCCAGTATTATTGTTAACCGTTGATCTCCCTGTTGCTGGAGCCCGCTATCGCTATCATCGAACTAGAAACACTTCCAGTTTCGCAAACACCTTGAAAGAAATGATGTATCTTAGATGGTGGATTGATGTCCGTTTACGTGGAAGACCTCTTACAGTTGGAAATTTACCAATTAAAGCGCCACCAATGTCCGACCTACCAACGATGCGTAAATGGATGGGAAGTCAAATAAGCCAAAGTCTGACATGGAAAGATTTTGAATGGGTTCGTGCTAATTGGAATGGCAAAATTCTTATTAAAGGAATTTTGGATCCTGAGGATGCTCAGATGGCACAAAAAGTAGGTGCAGATGGAATCGTCGTATCGAATCATGGAGGCAGACACATCGATGGTACTACCTCAACAATTGAGGCTTTGCCAAAAGTCCGAGATGCTGTTGGTGGTGATTTCAAGATACTTATCGATGGTGGAATCACAAGCGGTCTTGATATTTTTAAAGCCCTAACATTAGGTGCTGACGCTTGCATGATCGGTAAACCGTGGGTCTATGGCCTAGCAGCAAGAGGAGAAATGGGCGTTCGAGAAATATTAACTATTTTACAAAACGAGTTGAAGATTGTCATGACTCACTTCGGCACATCATCCATTCGGGAAATCAATCGTGACTTAATACACTCTATTAGGGGTTAGCCACTATGAAATACAGGTCTATTTTTCTCTCACTGATTGCAGTTAGTCTGACATGCTCTACATTAAGCTTATTGGCTGGTAATTTGCATTCTCAAAATCAAGAATCAAATATCCAACTGACATATAGCCAGCTTGCAGACCACTTCCACTTAATGGATAATCTCACCGGTTCTAATCCTAATTTTTTCTTAATTCCAGAATATAAAGAATTATGGATTCAACGCTTTGGAAGTTTAAGTGAAGAAGATCTACTATCTTTCGAGCAATACCGAAATATCAGAATGAAGTATCAAAACACTTCCTTCTTTGATGCGATGACACCAAGTGGAAAAAGCGGATTATTCGCTCCAAATCCCAATGATATCCCCGATGCAATCGCTGATGCTTTTTATACGAGCGCCACAATTGAAGAGGCTTTGAATCGCCTTGAAGAAAAGCTAGAAGCTCAAGAGATAAAGTTTATAAGAGATTTTTTTGATTTTTATAATAAAAAATTGCTGTCGATTTCTAAATTTGATGAAAGTATATTACAAATCGAATTGAATTATTTTAATAACGAACTAAAGAATAAAGATGTTGTTGCCACTTTCGCAGAAATCATAAATTTTTATAAATCAGGCCCACAACAATTCAAATCTATTCTCGTATTCTGGGCTCCAAGCAAAAGTTTTCGAGGTACATGCTATGGCGACCATTTACAGATAAAACTCCCAATAGATGATTTGCCTACCAGTGATGAATGCCTGATGAAATTTTTGACCAGCGTTATTCTTCACGAAGCGACTCACCACATATCCGGAACAGCTTCATCTGATCAAAAAATTCAACTTACACAGGATTTCCTTTCCGTTACATCTATTGATGGCTCTCACTTCCTCAACGCCATCGAAGAGCCTTTGGTCATGGCCCATCAAATGCGTTTTGTAAAAAATGTCTACCCAAAAATTTATTCAGAAAATGCCGACTGGTTTAATCATCCATTAGCCAAGGAATACCTTCCTATTTTGGAAGATTATATTGCCAACAAGAAGCCGATAGATACAGCTTTCATTCAAAAACTAGCCGACATTTATAACAGGAGCGCAGCATGCAGCAGTTTTTAACACAGGATAAACTGGGACAACCATTATCGGTCGAATTTACAACAATCGATCCGCTATCGCCTCAATTTTCAGAAAGATTAAATTCTTTAAGCGATAGTCTAATTAGCGATAGAGAAGCACTGAATTCCATAGACCGCTTTAGGATATCTCCGAAAGAATATAGGCAAAATATTGAAGCGATCACGTCCCATTTGAATACTAGAGATGGGCATCTGGTAAAATCAGTGCGCGATTTGGAGAAGGTCTTTTTCGATGTAAAAAAATTTGCTGGCTCGCTCTATGAGCCAAAATATCGCTTGGAATGAATATGAAACAAGATACTCTCATCACATCCATCAAAGACGACAAAGTCGTAGGAGCTAGGCTTTTGCAGACATCAAAAGGACGGCTAGCAGAAAAAAAGCTTTTGCTTGAGGGTAAAGAGCAGATTTTATGGGCGATACAAAACCATTCCAAAATCGATCATGTCTTTGTTCATGACAAAGAGAAAGATTCTGAATTTTCTAAAGAGCTACGTTCACAAAATCTGCTTCTATGCTTCTGCTCTGACGGCATTTTGAAAAAAATCACCGACACCTCATATCTAGTGCCATTTGTTGCAGTAGCCAACGCAATGAATCAGCAGAAAAGCTTCCGGAATGACTTCGTTGTTGTTTTGGATGGATTGCATGACTTTGGAAATATTGGAACGATCATCCGCACTGCCGCAGCCTTCGGAATCCACGATTTTGTCTCGACCGACGAGAATCTCGATTTTTCTTACAAAAAAACGATTGATTCCTCGAGAGGAACTGTTTTCTCATCGCAACTGCACCGGTTTAAATCGGGGACTGAAGCGATCAATCACCTCAAGACAGCCGGTTATCAGATTGCCGTTACCACTCCACATGCAAGCACCATGCAGTCGTTTGCTAAAGTGGAGCAAAAGCCAATTGCTCTTGTACTCGGCAATGAAACGACGGGTGTCAGCGACGAAGTGATGAGCCAAGCAGACATAAAAATTCAAATTCCGATGAGCGGTCCCGTTGAATCCCTCAATGTAGGTGTGGCTGCAGGAATTAGCCTCTATGAAATGAAGATAAAATGGGTATTAGCCATGTTAACAAAAAAAATCCAAGAATCGATTGGTAGAGACCTCTACTGCGCATCCCGATGGGTGCGACTCATTTTCGATTTAAAGCTGAAAGAGGCCTGCCCGTTTAATGCCGACCAAGCAATCATGATGATGATATTGAAATTCGATCAAACATCTAATTGCGAATCCTTGGCTCATGACGCAGGGATTTCTCAAACATCGAACGCAAAAGCTCTCATCCAGCCTTTGATCGATCAAGGCTTTATCTCGAACAAAGGCGGCCAGTTGACTCTTTTGGAAAAAGGAGAAGAGGCTATTGCAAAAATTTGGAACGTGCATGAGTTGGCAGAGCATCTCGCATTTGAAGGCATCCCTGATTCGGACAAACAGACATTCCTTGCTGTGCTTAGTAAAATTTTAAAAAACTGTGAAAAAATCACTCCATTCTCTTAAGAAGGGTCTAAATGGTTAGAGGCACCACACGTCAAGGAATTTTGGGATAATAGCCAAAGCCATAAGGACGATATCCTCATTGGAATATGTCAATTGATCCTTCTATCGATACATTTAAAAGAGAAATTAGAGACACTAATAAAAAAGAGCGAAACATGGAACCCCCAAGGTTAAAATCGCGATATAAATCTGAGTGAATTCATTGGATAATGGGGGCTTTGAGAACTACAAGAATTGAGTGACTGAGTCTTTAATTCAACGTCTGATAATGCATCTTATGTTGCAACTAGGGATTGCCTTGGAAAACTTTGATGGAAGTTCAAGAATTCCCTCAAACAATAATTTTCGAGTATGTAATATTTGAAGAAAATTAATGAAGTCAGGAAGCACGAAGTTGTTGCATACCGGCATCGAAAATCATATCCAATGCTTTGTTCATAGATACGTGTTTATGTTGCGCTAATTTTGCTAAATTATAATGACGTTCTCTAGTAGTTCGATAAGCAATGTTTCCTTTATAGTCTTCTTTTTTTATAGGCTCAGGAATAGGGTCGCCTTGTTCCAAGTATAGCTCTATTGTGCCTGCGATAGCATCTTGAATTTCGATCATCCCCTCTTCTATGGAAAAGGCATCCGTACATACCCCCGGAAGTTCGTTAACTCTAATGATGTAAATCTTCTTTTTTTCATGCATATCCTGTTCAATTGTATATGACCAATTGAGCTTCATGTAATATTGTAGATCTTTTTTAATATCCATGATCTTTTAAAACCTCCTTCAAATCGTCTATTTGATAATCTAATAATAAAGGCCTTTTCTTTATCGTTATAGTCTAGGGTGGTTCGTTTTCCTGAAATTGTGATGTGAACCTCGTATTTTGAGAGTAAAACCTAAATTAAGAAGCAAATTTTCAGCTTCATTATAAGAAATATTTTTTCCATTTAAAATCTTTTCAACTAATTTTTCAAATTTGCTCATACCCTTATAATAGCAAAAATGCTAGCACCTGTCAATTTAAAAAAATTAAAGAAGTGTGATTTTTTCTCGTACATGTTCTCGTACATAGTTATGCCGCCAATTTTGTAGAACCCTGATTCAGAAGCCCCATTGATCGTCGCACAATACAAAGCGCTGCCGATCCATGAATAGATATCCAAATCTTTTAGCAAATGAATAGATGAGATTTATCACGAAATCGAGAAAAATTGAATTTCGTGATAATTTCGGGCATGCACTTGAGGCACGGGCACGAAAATTAGCGAAAATTGCTGATGGGTTAAGCTACAAAATAGAAGTAAAAGCCTAAAAGGCTTTTTACTAAGTATATAAGATCGGCTCAGCTAACATCCAAATCAACTGAATAAAATGATTTTCCATAAAGCTTAATGTGTTTGATCAAATCATCGTTCTGTAAAGCATCAATATTTACCACCTCAAAAGAATAAGGTAAAGGAGTTAGATCATTAAGTTCACCGCTAATCGCAAAAATCGGATCATCCGCATTTTTGCATTTTAGAGCAATGTCTACATCTGAACTTCGTTTATGTTTACCTGTCGCTCTCGAACCGAAAATAAACGCCTCTTTAACTTGTGGATATCGTTTTAAAGTCTCTATAATGATGGATAAATCCTTTTCTGAAAGCCCAAACATTTATTCCACCAAGCTTTTTAATTTTTCACAGTAATTGAGTATTTTCTACCCTATCAAGTTTAATCGGCAAAAAGATATACTCAAATCATATTAAAAGTTTTCTAAATAAATTTGCTTTTAATATAAATTAACAAAAAATAAGGAGAAAAATATGTCTTATTCGTTAAATGAAGTTCGAGATAATACCAATGAAGAGATTGAAAGACTTTTTAATGGATTCCCATTCGAAAGTGAGAATATTAAAAAATGTACTGAAAAATATGCTGCTTGTAATCATGTTTCAAAATTTAGCTATGTTATTTATCGTATTCAGCAGGCTGTGTTGTCAATTTTTGGTTATTCCGATTGGCAAAAGGCCCGCAATGAAGCCTGCAGTTTACTTAAACAAAAATTTGATTCGCCTATAAAATTGGAGCAAATTAAAAGTAATGCAGAGTGGAATTTTATTGCGGATCGCCTTATCGGTGTTTATGTTAAACGTTATGAGTACATTGCCGAAAATTTTGCTGAAAAATATTTTTCGAATGTGATGAATTCAAAGGACCGTGTTGGATTTATTAGAGAAGTTATTGCAGATTTCATTGTAAAATTTCAACACAATCCATTTAAGTTTGATTTATCAAGTCGTTAATAACAAAGAATCCTGAAGTTATCTTTAAGCAGGGAAACGAATTTTTACATCAATAAATCTTCAAAAGGAATAAGATGGCTAAAGAAATTTTCTGATTCGATATTTGTGGATAACTCCCCTTCGTATATCAATACAGGGCGCCCAGACAGGGTTTTGGGTATTTTTAGTTTGCAAATCTTCTCTTTAATCTCATCAATCACGCTTAAGGATATATGTTTGCGAAATTTAATTTCACAAACATATAAAGTATGCCGTGTTTGAATAAGTAGATCAACTTGGCATGCTTCCTTCCTTTGTGTCTTATGTTGAAAGTACGGAGTTATACTTAAGACTGATGTAGGGGAAATGTTCAATATGCGTTGGATGGCATTCAAATTATTCAAAACTAAGTTTTCAAATTGTAACCCCATAATGGATAATCATTCTGGTAATTCTTCTAAATGCAAATCACAATAGGAACCCTGCTCAATCAATTGCTTTTTGGGTTCAATATAGTTAATATAAAAACGAAGATAATTATCTTTAAGGCGATATTTGTAAAGTTTGGCTCTTTTGAGATTTCCATTCCAAACATAATCTCGAGCTAGAAAACCAGATTGCTGTAATGTACTCAGCATTTTGCTAAATCCACCTGTCTGGGTCATGCCTAATCTTTCACAGATTTCAGATTGATCGAGAGGGCCATGTGATAATACTTCAACAATCCTTTTATAAACATCTTTTAAGCAACTAAAAGAAGCGTTGTTTTCAATCAATAACAAAATACTTAATCCTGAGAGGTAACGTTTAGCCTTGGTTCCAGACCTGACATTCTGACATTTGCCCTCCAAGGAGGTTATATTATCATTTTAGGCAAATGTCAGAATATCAGGTCAGGCACCAATGGCAAGGCGCTTTTCTTAAAAATGCAAATGTTTTTGCGCAAATTTTGTTTAGCATTTTCTTCCAAGTTGTGATAAAATAAAAATAAAACAAATCAAACAATTATCTCGAAAACTATGCCTGAATTACCTGAAGTTGAAACAATCGTGAACGAACTCTGCTCTAGTCAATTAGTTGGCGCAAAGATCTTAGAGGCTAAAGTCTTTTGGCCTCGCACCATTGACACTTTATCCATCCAAGAATTTTGCAATCAACTGCATAATCAAATTATTTTGAAAATTAGCCGTCGGGGAAAATTCATTGTCTTTACTCTCAGTCATTATACCTTGCTTATTCACCTACGCATGACTGGAAAGTTTATCTTAACAAACATGGACCAGAATTCCTCTTCGCTGGAACTTTCACATGAGCGCGTGCAACTGACTTTTAGCAATGGATGTATTCTACACTATGCCGACCAAAGGAAATTTGGAAAATGGTACTTATTAAAAGACCCAGAACCAATTCTAGGTCAGCTTGGGCTTGAACCTTTATCGATAGATTTTACTTTTCAAGCTTTTCAGAAAATAATTTCTAATAAAAATGCACAAATCAAACCTTTTTTACTCAATCAACACTATATTGCAGGATTAGGGAACATTTATGTTGACGAAGCCCTTTGGGAAGCAAAAATTTCTCCAACAAGGGGTATAAGCACCTTAACGTCAACGGAAGTCAAATCTTTATATAAAGCCATTCCACATGTACTTAAAAAGGGAATAGCTTACATGGGAACTAGCTTGGGCTCTCAACAAGCTAATTACTTTAGCGTAAGTGGTCGCAGAGGATATCATCAAACTCAGTTGAGGGTGTTTCGACGTGATGGCTTACTCTGCCCTCGCTGTCAAACAAAAATCATTAAAATAACTCTTGCACAACGTGGGACGCATCTTTGTCCATTTTGCCAAAAATAATGTCAAGTTAACAAATCTTCAAAAGGATTAACATACAGTTGAGAGTGGAATAACCCTACTTTGTGATAATAGTTTTGATTCCTGTTGATTCCAAGCAAAAAGAGATTCCAGTTGTTGCCGGCCTAATGCAACTTGAGGACGGCATTTCATAACATGATTAATGGAATGTTCTAGCAATATTTTTTTGATTTTGACGAGGCTGCAAATAGCTACAGAAGCACTTCTTCCTCTGCCGCCTATGCAATGTTTGGACAAGAAAACACAACACTTGATAATTTATTCATATGTTAATCCTTTTTTAATAAGATCATAATAAAAAGCAGTTTGTATGTCAATCAGCACCGGAAGACAAGTTTCACGCCTCATTATACAAATCGTTGCTCTTTAATTATATTTAATCGCCTGTTCAATCGCATGTGATAATTCAAGTGACGTTGACAACATAGGTTTTTCATGAACAGCAATCTTACTTCGATACCATTCAAAGTGTGCATGACTCCCCCCTACATACATCAAAACTTGCATTCCTGCAGCAATAGCTGCATTAGCTCCTGTTGTGCTATCTTCGATTACAATACAATCTTTAGGCTGATAACCCATCTCCTTTGCTGCAAATAAAAATAAATCTGGAGCTGGCTTGGCCCTTGGAACTTGCTGAGATGTAAATATAGATTTTTCGGTGAAGTATTTAAGCTGTTTTGTAAATTCAAGGCAATGAAGAACATGGTTTCTAGAGCTATTTGAAGCAACACATCGTGAAATTTTTAATTCATCAAGGACCTTTAAAACAGGCTCTAAAAGAGGATTGAGCTCTATTTCATAAGCTTTCATAAGAACGGGGGCTAATAGAGTCCAATAGTCTGCAGGAATCTCGACTCCTGATTCTTCCATGATGACGTTACGACAATCTTGTTCATTTAGTCCTGTAAATTTTTTGATCGACTCCTCTGTAGAAATCGAATATCCATATGCAGATACAGCTTGAGAAAAAATTTTGTTTGAAACAAATTCACTATCGACCAAAACCCCATCGCAGTCAAAAATGATAAGATTTTTAGACATTCCCCTCTCCCCTCTTAGCTGTAATAAACAACTTCTAGCGCGGTGGCAGGGCCACACGCACTCCAAAAAAAAATTATCAAATCAACTTGACATTGACTACTTTTTACAAACTAACGCTTGCGTCAGAATTGCAGCGAAGTAAATGAGTGTCCCTGTTCCAGCAGGAGTTGCTAATACAGGCGTTAATGCTGCGATTGCAAAACTCGATATAGCAACTGACGTTAGAAGTGCACCGTAGTACTTTACTTCCGTATTAGAATTCTTCACTTGATCTAATATCTTATTAAAAGATGGAATAACGACAGCCTTTCTTAAAAAATGAGTCGTTGCACAAAAAAGACCCGCAGATACAGGATTTGATGCAAACATTCCTATTCTAAGAGCCATTCCCGATGCAGCTATTGCACCACCAAATAATCCCGTGATTAAACTCTCTGGCAATTCATTTTTAATTTTGCAACACACATCATCGCACATTTTCCTAGCGGCTTTATTTACAGTGCTTAAGTCTAACATAATATCCTCCAAATAATTTTTTAATTAATATTACACACATAAATTTAAGTAATTCTATGTAGAGTAATCAGACAAATGTTATCTTATAACGTGATTTATTGCAAGCAATAAACCTATAGGAACTTAAAAAAACTTTTAACCCAATGACTCCAGGAGATTGAAAGGCCTTCTGCAGCATGTAAAGGGACTACACATAACACACGTCCATCGGCTCTTTGAATAGTAATTTCACCGACACATTGCCCAGAAATGACTGGAAACGAAATATTTTTCCACATTAGAGTGGCATTAAGTTCCGGTTCTTCCGCTGGATAAAATTCGATGCTGATTTCATCAGAAACAAGTGTTTTGATTCCCTTAACACAGCCCTCAGGAGCAAATAAATAATTTGTTTCCCCCGCTTTCATTAGTATACGTTTGACTTTAGGCTGATTAAAGGCTGCTTCGAAAAGTTTAATTGCATCCTGAAACATTTCTTGTCGGCTACTGCATTTTAATAATACAGCAATTAACATCCGGTTGCCATCCACAGCGGCGGCGACTAAGGTATTTTGAGCTAAGGCGACATATCCCGTTTTGACACCGATAGCTTTTGGATAATAAGATTTCCCGAGCTTTAACAAACGGTTAGTTTGTACACCTACGGAAGCCTCTTGCTTATTTGTCTTTGGACGTACGTACTTTGTGGTAGAGACTATTTTTCGAAATTGAGGATTTCTCATCGCATAGGCTGTCAAAAGAGCCATATCATAGGCCGTCGTCATATGTTTAGGATGGTAAAGTCCATGGGGATTACAAAAATGCGTTTGATGACATCCTATACGTTTAAGATAAACATTTAATTGCTCGATAAAGTGAGATATCGAACCACCTCCAATATAATCAGCAATGACATTAGCTGCGTCATTGGCAGAAGAAACGAGCATGGCGTATAGGAGATCCTTTAACACTATTTCCTCACCAATTTTTAATCCGACATTTGTCCCTCCCGGTTCTAACCAATAAGCTGGTAAAGTATAGTTAGAACGCTTTTTTGCTTCAGCAGAAATAGAGCCTAAAGAGTCTTTCGAAGCAATCACTGGAACCAAAAATTTATCAGCAGCGACTTCTAAGGTGTAAGCTGCTGTAGCGATTTTAGTGATGCTTGCAGGGTACATCGGTGTTTTTCCATTCTTTTCATACAAGATGGCTCCCGTAGATGCATTCATCAATAGGGCCGCTTCTGCCTGGATAGAAACTATAAGAGGGTCAGCAATAACTTTAGATCCAACATGCAATTCAAATATGCAGATAAAAAGAAAAATCGGTTTTTTCATTCTTTTCCTCTCTGAAGATTTATAACCATAACATCCATTTGCTGTAGATTGCAAGATGTTTTCAGCTCTCTTGGCATAGAAATTGCAACTATTTGATAAATATAATAATTAATAAACTAAAAGATGGGAATTAATGATGAATGGAACACAAAATGGTCAAAATATTTTAATTTACTAAATATTTAAAAAAAGATTATAATGCGTATAAGGGCTTTAGTGTGATGGAACTGCTTTTGCTCCCTACCAAACGGAGAAAATCATGAACAATAATCCTGTCTATTTAGACGATTTTTACAAAAAGTACATGAGTGATCTATCATTGGCTTCCTGACGGCATTGTAGAGGTCGATCTTGCATTACTCCATCGACTTGGTCTATTAAAATACCATTCAGATGAAAAAGAAAGATTCAGTCTTACCCGTTATTTTCATGTGATTGAATCACCTGATAAAATTACCCTAATAAACGAGCAATTTCTTATTTGGATCGTTCCGGAACAAATTAATGATATTCCTGCTACTTATACTCTAATTTGCTTTAAATCAGGCCTACGGACCTCAGATTGAAATTGCATTCTGTACATGGGGGATCTATAACTCTTCTCGTTTAGTCTTAAGAGTTCTTGAAAAATTTCTATACGAGATCCAAGAAACGGAAGATTTGCTCATTTCATTAAAGAAGGAGGCTCCTCGTTAGCAGAACAATCAACGTTAATTGCCTCTTCAAATGTATTTTCCCTAATATAGCAATATATTCAACAATCTTTCGGGCGAACAATCGATTAAGGGGTGAAGTTGCTGTCGCAAAGGCTGCATCTGAATCTGATAATTGTCCTAAAGAAAATATATTTGAGTCATGTCGAGTCGCATTATATTCATGATCAAAATCAATGGAAGCAGACAAAATGACAGTGGGTATAACACTGCACATCGTTGAAGCATTAATCAAAGCAACCTCAGCCGCAATCGCTTAAACGAGTTTCAACAGGAATGATCGATCGCTTATATTCTTTGTTACGAATTTCTTCATATCTAAAGCCAATATTATCGTCACTTGTGTCGATCAATTTTACAATTAATAATAGTTGTCCCTGATCTGTTCTGTGCTCAAAGGAAGGAGAACTGATTACTTCCTGAACAATCGCTGCAGTTAGATCACCATCGATATCCCCGACAACATAGGGAATAGATAAGGTTAAAGCCTGGGCCCTCCCCATAAGCCGCACGATATCCACAGGAAATAAGCGAGTAAGAATAAGGGACTAGACACTAAGCAGTAGAATTAACTGGAACAATTTCATTGAAGCCAATCTATCGAAGCTTTGCGAAATTCTTCATCATGACTGAACTCGAAACGGAGATAATTGATCTTGTGGGTCATGCATTTTCAAAGGGCAATCTGACTTCTATTTCGTACCCCAAGCAATTTAAACGCTCATAGCAATAGCCGGCAATTTCTGTATCTGGAAACTGAAGAATGGCAGTACGGTAGTAGAGTATTGCAGCTCTAGGATATCCAACTTTTTCATAAAAAATGCCGGTATCATAAAGACCTTTTGCATAAACTTCTTTAATCGCCATAACTCCCCGGCTTCAACTTCTTCAAGACGTTCTTCACGAGGATATGCTTGGGCAAAACGACGTGCATTGATTTCCGCAAATGCTAAAAGATCTGAATTTTGGAATTCCCATTTTGCTTGGGCTAAATAGACGCGGTTGATCATGATATAACATTCAGGAGCAAGCTCATGCCTTGGAAAGCGCCTAATAATCATCTGAAAACATTCGACTGCGTCGGAATATTGGCGTTCACACCACTGCAAGAGACCTTTAGAAAAGAGGGATTGAACAGCCAGTTCAGAGCTGGGAACAGCTGCAATGATCTCATCATAAATGCGGATAGCATAACTTTCTGATGAGGCCCACTTCGGAAGTTGTCTTGTGCCAAGTAATCGACGACGTGCGCCCATCCGGAATCTCTCTGCGATGGTATATTTGAATTGTATCGCCACATCGAATAATTCTGGATTGCTTTTTCCTTCAAGGTACTCAGAAAAGGCTTGATCGGCCAGGTCATATTCACATAGATTGAAATTAGCAACGCCTTGATAAAATGCAGCTCTTTGGCCATAAGGTGAGAGTGGAAAATTGGATGCTGCAATTCCAAATTGGTGGACTGCCTCATGCCAATTATGCTCTTTCAATGCCTCTACACCCGCATTATAGTGGTCTTCTAAAGACATTGTTGCGATAAGTTTCGCATCGACAATTTTACCATCTCTGAAGGTATAAGCTGCCTCTAGGGGCAATGTAAAGGCTGACAAAGGTCAAGAACCCTGCTAGCCTAAATGAAATCGGATTTTTAATCATTATGTTTCACAGTCCTTAGTATATACCAGGCTTGGTCATAAACTTGGACTTTGTCTGGTATAGAATCAAGAGTTTAACTCAGTTGACCTTATCGTCGCAAGAGGAAATTAAGATTTGCCTTTCTTAGAGCTGAGGCAATTCATTCCCTAACTTCAGTATAGACTTGTATTATCAACGTTAAGATTACTATTGGCGCCATTACAATTTAATAAATAAATACTTTTTGGAGTACGTGTGGCTTTGCCACCGCGCGAAAGTATATTTGAGTAAGTAATAAGTTATTTATGGAAAATTTTTATGAAATAGTAGCTTTTCACGTGAATGTAGATGAGTATCGCTTTTAAGAACTCTATGAGCAAATGGAAAATGGCATCTTTTCTGCATTTTTCTGTTGCTAACTAAAATCGGCTAGGATATAATCCACTTGCCCTGAAATATAAAATCAAAGCTAGGTTAAGCATATGGACAGTCCTAAGGGTTTAAAACTCAATTCCAAGTTGAATCTAATCATCATCTTTTGATTGCTTTTGTGGATTATGTCGGCATCGGACTGGTTTACCCGATATTTGCAGTCCTGTTATTCGACCCAAGCAATTTGATTGTCCCAGCAAACTCCTCCCTCGAATATCGAGGGGCCATGCTCGGCATTCTCATTTCACTTACGCCCATTTCCCAATTTTTCTTCTCGCCTGTTTTAGGGACATTTTCTGATATTAAGGGACGAAGACCGGCGCTTTTAGGAGGTATCGGTTTAGGATGTTTGGGCTACATGATTGCTGTCTTGGGCGTCTATATGAGTTCGTTGTGGTTGCTCTTTTTGTATCGTATACTTGTCGGCGCTTCAGATGCGACTGCAGCGGTTGCTCAGGCAACACTTGCAGATATCAGTACGGAGGAAAACAAAGCTAAAAGATTCGCTTATTTAAGCTCATGCCTTGGCTTAGGCTTCACTGTTGGGCCATTTATGGGCGGGATCCTTGCTGACCCTACCGTCGTCAGTTGGTTTAATTATTCTACTCCTCTGGTTGCTGCAGGCTTGATGTCTTTAATGAATTTAATTTTAGTTGTCTGGAAATTCCCGGAAACTCAGGCAAATTTTAGAGGAAAGAAATTTTGATTTCACCGAGGGCTTGCATAACATTCGCAAAGTATTCTTACTGAAAAATTTAAGATGGTTGTTTTTTGCGGGTTTTGCACTCTATTTCGGCTGGTCGGTTTTCAATGAATTCGCTCCTTTATTATTGCGGGAACGTTTTGACTTTTCTTTAAGTCGTATTGGGGAGTTCTATGCGTATACCGGGGCTTGGTTTGCTATTGGAGCCTTAATAGCCACCCGGTTCGTGCATCGCTTCTCGCCCGAAAAAATTGCAGTGATCTCAACTTTTTTAGTGGCAATTTGTATGTTAAGTTTTCTAATTCCCACTCAATCCGTATATATTTGGTGGATTACTCCATTAATGCTGTGTTCTTTGGCCTTTGCTTATCCTACGGCCACCACTATTATATCCAACGGTACTTGCAGCAAATCTCAAGGGGGAATATTAGGTGTCTATCAATCGGTATGCGCTGCTGCAATGGGGTTAAGTCCATTAGTTGTCGGCTCTGCCGTAGGCGCTTATCCTAGTCTGACAGCATGGGGCGGGGCCTTGTTGTTTTCTACTTGCCAGTCTGGGATTTTGGAAAAGCAGAAAAATTCAGCTGGCTACAAGTAAATTACGTGAAGAAATAAGCTGATAAAATGAAATCAATCTTTTTTAGTGTGTTTTTAATGCTTCTCCCCTCTTTCTCAATTGCAACTGAGATCATTGAAGAGACGCTTTCGCCCACGATAATGCATCGGGTAGAAACTGTTATCCACGAGTACTTTAGATCTGATTTTGAAAAAAATTTTCAGATAACACTTCTTACTGGAGGTTATTCTGCTACTAGTATCCGCTTAGATTTTGTTGATAAAAGTTATGTTCTGCGAGTCATTAGCGAATTAGAGCCATCTTGTAGAGTAAATACAGAGCTTTATGCGATGAAAAAAGCTTCTGAAGCTGGTATTGCACCTACAATTCATTGGATTAGCGCAGATGGTCGTTCAATCCTCATGGACTATATTCCAGGGGGCACTCTTACCATTGAGTATAGTAAAAAACCTGAAGTAATAGCGAACATCGCTGGCCTTCTTCGGAAAGTTCATGAATTGCCAAAAAATCCATTCAATGCTCCGTCATTTAAAGAACATATGGAAAAATTCTATATAAAATATTCACAAGGCTCAAACAATTCTGAAATTTGGGAAACTGCCATCTCTATTATTCGACAGGGATCTGCCGAGCTACAAAAATTGGAATCCCCTTCTGTAAATACTCATGGAGATTTAAGTCCACGTAATATTTTGGTCGCTTTTCAAACTCTTTATTTTATCGACTGGAGTGAAGAGATGTATACAGAACCATTTCTTGACTTAGGATATTTTTCTATACTTATGGATTATAACCCACGTGAAGAAAATTTACTGTTAGAAAATTATTTGCTTCGAAATCCCACAATCAATGAAAAAAAGAGATTTCATATTGCTAAAAAAATGAATTTTGGCCGTTTGGCTTTGGGCGGGCTATACATTGGCAATAAACTTTGCAGTACAAAGCAAGATGTTAACAGTAGTTCATATGAAGCTAAGGAATGGTCATTCTATGCCAAGGCATTTGCAAATAATGATGATTCTCTCACATCTCAATTTTTCTGGAATCTTGCTAAAGCAGCCATAGAATCTGCCAATGCTATCGATGTTCATAATGTTGATTGAATTCAAGAAATAGGATTGATTTTATAGACCAGAATTGGGATAATTAAAGTTGGAGAGAGAATGGATGGAAAAAAAGTTAAAGCACTTTCGTGGGTAGCTTCTAGTAAAAAAGATCTCATGGAGTTTCGAACATAAAAGGTGGCTAACATGAGCAAAAAACCGCAGTACACCGAAGAAATCGAATTTGAGATGAGCAGTGGGAATGTCTTTGCGGATATAGGCATTGAAAAACCGGAAGAAGAGTTAACCAAGGCAAAACTTGTTTGGGAAATCGAGCAGATCATTAAAAAAGAAAAGTTAACTCAAGCAGAAGCTGCCAAATTAATGGGAATTAATCAACCAAAAGTATCTGCTTTAATTAGACGAAAACTCGATGGTTTTTCAGTAGAGCGTTTAATTCACTTCTTAAACAACCTTGGGCAAGATATTGACATTGTTGTTAGACAAAAACCCTCCAGTCGTAAGCAAGCAGTAATTAACGTCTATCACGATACCGGTTGTAGTTATTCAGCAAGCATTCCAATGGCAGCAAAAGGTCGATGAATTGGTCAAAGAATCCCTAAAAAATTTGAGTAAACTTATAGTTGAGCGACAGGGTATCCGATACAGTTATTCATTTTTAACCCTCAATTAACTCCCATTTATTAAGGAGTTTGTCCACATCACCCCAAGGAAGCCGGC
>CAVVXH010000013.1:0-19237 GCA_963752155.1 uncultured Parachlamydiaceae bacterium
AAGCGCTCGACATCATTGAGAGCAGCGCTTACATATTTGTGTTCACGATAAAATTGATATCTCATCTCAATCAGTCTCTTGTGGATAGTGATTGAAGGGTATTGTCTTGCATAACACGCAAGATAACAAATTGATTCATGTTAACACCTTTTGATGTGATAAAAATTTGTTGATTTTCATTTTCAATAATTTCTGCACAAAGAAGATTGAAATTAAAAATTGTTAAAAACAAAAAATATTTCATTGCAACCTGCTCTTTGTTAGAATTCTAATTGAGTGTATCAAAATAACATCCTTTTTGTCCATTGATTAAAATCTTTTCCATTGCTAACAGAGGTGCTTTTATGAGAAGTAAATTCTAGGATGAACCGCCTTAGCCTTGGTTTCAGACCTGACATTCTGACATTTGCCCTTTTAAGAGGTCTTGTTTTCGTTTAGGCAAATATCAGAATATCAGGTCAGGCACCAATGGCAAGGCTATTTTCAAGATTTGAGTAAGCTCATGATCAGGAATCACCACTTGACTTTACCGATAATTTTGGTAATATAAAATTACTAGAGAATTGAGTCCTAGCTAGCAGATAAGAGATGCTGAAACGCGTTTATAAAAATACTTTTATTGAGCTTAAGTTATGGATGTGAGAAAGAATGGAAAACAGATTCGTTCCTTTCTCTGTTGACTAATTAATTTTTTGATGAGAGGAAACCATTTTTCTGTTATTCTTCTGTAAGGAAGAAGCAAGTTCAAATATTAAAAGTTATACAGGATGATCCTAAGGTTGTTTATGAGAAGATAGCTGATTTGTTGGAAAAAGATCGAAGTACAATCAAACGAAATATTCAGCAGCTTAAATCTTTAGGAATTTTACAACGTTTGGGATCTAATAAAAAAGGAGATTGGATAATATTAAGATAAAGTTAACTTTTAAACAAAATTAATGTAAAAAGGTGCAATGAATCTTAAAAAATATACTCAAAAGCGATCTCTAGAAACACCTGAACCAAAAGGAAAGGTTCAACATCATAAACCGATTCCTCTGCAATTTGTTGTTCAAAAACATGCTGCTTCCCATTTGCATTATGATTTTAGATTAGAAGTCGATGGGGTTTTAAAAAGTTGGGCCGTTCCAAAGGGCCCCTCCTTAGACTCTAAAATCAAACGCTTAGCCGTAATGGTAGAAGACCATCCTTATGATTATCGAACTTTTGAAGGGGTTATACCTCAGGGATACGGCGCCGGAATTGTCATGGTATGGGATTATGGTACATATAGTGTAGCTAATCAGCCTCCTTTACAGTCTGAACAGCTTATCCGAGAAGGTTTAAAGAATGGTCATTTTCATTTCATTTTAAATGGAAAAAAGCTTAGAGGGGAGTTCATTTTTATCAGAATGAATCGTGGTAAAGGAAATGAATGGCTTCTGATGAAATCGGAAGACGATTTTAGTACAAGCGAGGATGTACTCCTGCTTGATCGTTCAGTAATATCAGGCAAAACTTTGGACATGATCGCTCAACCTGCATCGTAATCCGACAATAAGAACTTTGGCTAAGATTATGCATGCAGCTCATTAACATCTACTCATTTTTCTGTTGCTTCTATTGCTTTATCCTGTTAATATTTAGATACTTAACTTTTTATGAAAAGTTACACTGTGTATTCAATATAAAACAAAATTTAAGTCGAGAATGATTTATGAACGTCGATTCAAATAAATTTTTAGTTTGCAATGAATTTGCGGTTGTTTTTTGGGTTAATCCTAAAACAACGGAGGAAAGAGCATGTTTAGAACCAAAGCTAGACTGGCTAGAAGCCTTTAAGGTTATAAAAAATGGATTTTGTAACAAAGAGTTAGATCAAGATGTAAATTGGATTGAAAAATATAAAAAAATTATTTCTTTCAGAGATAGATTCCTTGCAGTTTGTTCAAAAATACCCTCAGAAGAATTAGCTCAAGCTGAAAAATATATTACAATTTTTTCAGAAATTTCTGAAGAATTATTAGGAGATATTAAAAAAATTTTTCAAAGTGCACATCCTCTTTCTCAAGAAAATATTTCAAAAGCTATTTATTTACACAGTGAACAAAAATTGTTAAATCTATATAAAGGGATTGCAGTACAATTAAAGGTCAGGCCTGAATGCAAATTTGCAAGTTCGATGCGTGACATAGATCATGAAGGCAAAAACCCTGTTCGTAAACATTATAAAAGTGAAAATTCGGATATAATGGCTTTACCAATCAATGTTTTTAAACATTATTCTCAAAAAAATCAATTTGAGAATTCTAATTGGCATCCTAATCAGGATATTACTGTTTTAATGAAGGAATTAAAGGCTCACGGACCTTTATTAATAACAGGAAGTTTTGGAAGTGATTTTTACTCAATGCCTTCACACAAACTTAAGCATATGGTAGGAGCACAGGCAATGTGGGGATGGGATCAAGAGAACAAAGTGTTTAGTCCTAGCCTGAGTAATGCAAAATCTCTTGGAGAAGAATCGCATAGAGTGATCCTTATCGGGGCTCGAATTTCTAAAGGCAGCACAGGTCATGTTTATATTGTTGATCCGTCTTCGAATGAAGAAAAAATTTACGTTATCAGTTTAGAAGGCTTAAGAAAGCGTATTCGTGACATTTGGAATGAAATTTTTCTTTCTGATATGGATACTTCTTATTTATTAAATACACCTATTGGAAAAAGCGGTGCAAAGTTTGGTTTATTTTGTAAAAGTTGCATCTCTCCACAAAATCAGCTACAAGTTTCCAATAATTCTTCAGAAAATTCTACCTGGCAACAAAAATATGAAGCATTGATCGAAGCTCAAGGTAAATGTTCACTACATCCATTGAGTGATCCTCCGGAACATCTTATAGAAGTTAAAAATAAGTTTATGGAAATTTTCGATAAGGCTCCTGAAGAAAAAAGGCGACAACTTGTGAAAGAACCTTTATTTCCTCTTTCAACAAAGTTCAAGAAATTATCTCGAGATTCTGCAAAACCGCTTAACTATATCATGTTTTGTGGTGACTTTGAAGCTTTAAAGAAAATAGCCCCATATCTAAATCCAGAGGATTATCTCGCACTAGGTCCTTATGATTCTACATTCATGCATTGTTTGATTTCTGGATTTCAAAAAAGAGTAATTAAACTCAATTTCGATCCTGGTTCCTTAGAATGTGCCAAATTCTTATTAGAAAAAGCTCCTGAATTGGCAGTTAAGAAAAATAATTTAGGCACCACTCCGCTTTCTTTTGCCAAAGAAGTATTAAAAACATGCATTAAAGGTCCTTGTAATTTAAATGATGTGATTATATTGTTGGAAACAGCAAATTCCTGAAGTCATTTTTATTATTTCGCTTTAAATGGAAAAAAGCTTAGAGGAGAGTTCATTATTATATTGGTGCTGGCAGCGGTTGGAAGATCATCTCAAGATCTTCCATCGTAATCTGTGCATTCATTGTTTTTCCGGAATCGAGCAATGAAGAAACAGCCAAGCTGGTTGTTTTTGATTGGCAAAATAGATGATCATATTAAATTATAATGTTCAATGATGTCACCACCTTCCCCAATTATCGTTCCTATCGTTCTTATCGTTGCATCGTTGATTACGTACATATCCAACTCACAGGGCATTTTGAGCTTGTTTTACAGCAATTTCATTGATGTTCACAGCTTGATACGTTCTGTTGCTACTATAGATCAACGGTATAAACGATAAGAACGATAAGAACGATAAGAACGATAAGAACGATAAGAACGATAGGAACGATAAGAACGATAAGAACGATAAGAACGATAAGAACGATAGGAACGATAGGAAAGATAAGAACGATAGGAAAGATAAGAACGATAGGAAAGATAAGAACGATAGGAACGATAGGAAAGATAAGAACGATAGGAAAGATAAGAACGATAGGAACGATAAGAACGATAGAAACGATAGGAACGATAAGAACGATAATTGGGGAAGGTGGTGACATCATTGAACATTATAATTTAACATGATCATCTATTTTGCCAATCAACCAGCTTGGCTGGGGGTCGATTTCCATGGTGGTTGACATCAGTAAGGCATCACTTTTACCTGCGAAAATTAGCAGGAATTGCTGTTCATGTTTGCAAAACGTTGACTTATTTTTTATAGCAATATAAAATGCAATTTTAAAATCTAGGATTCCCATGGGTAAAATAATATTTTTGATTGGTCTTGGGATCGCTTTGTTCGGGCTATTTGTTATGTTAGGATCTCGAATCGGATTACCTTTCGGGAAGCTTCCTGGTGACTTTGCCTGGAAAACAGGCAGTATGTCGATTTATTTGCCTATCGTTAGCTCCATTATTTTCAGTATAGTTTTAACAATTTTAATTAATTTAGCACTATGGCTTTTTCGAAAATAGAACCAAAAGCGCCTCGAGTGAAAGTTTTTTCATGTTATAAAGATATACCAAGTGACTTAGCACCCATTGTTTTAACAATTGGAAATTTTGATGCGGTTCATTCTGGACATCATGCTGTATTAAAGAGCGCTAAAGAAATTGTAAAAAAAGTGAATGGAAATCTATGTGTTCTAACATTTACGACTCATCCTATAGAGGTTCTTAAACCGGAGACATTTCTTCCAAAGTTATGTACGAAAGAACATAAGCTAAAGCTTTTAGAAGAACAGGAAGTCGATCTAGTGATATTCTTCGAATTTACGAAGACATTTTCTCAGCAAACGGCTGAAGAATTTTTGAGTTCTTTGCATGATTGTATCTCTTTCAACGCTTTAGTTTTGGGGCATGATGCTTTGATTGGGAAAGATCGGCAAGGCGATTCGCTTACAATGCACCAGATTGCGCATCGACTAAGTTTTTTACTGACTTATGTTCCCCCTTATCAAATTGAAGGGGCATTGGTTTCAAGCAGCGCAATTCGTAAGGCAATCCAGCAAGGTGACTTGCATTGGGCTGAAAAAATGTTAGGACGGAAATTTTCTATTGTTTCTAAGGTTGAATCATCAAGTCCGAAAGACATGGCGTTAATTGATGTTTCTTCATTATGTTTACCTCCTGAAGGAATTTATCCTGTAAAAGTTATCTCTGACCATGCAGAAATGTTTGCTGAGGCAATTATAAGAAAAGAATTTCCTTTTATGGAACTTAAATTTGCAGCAAGTTACGTTTTAAATTCGGATCAGATTTTGGAAATTATTTTTGACTCGAAAGGTGAAACTCTTCACTATTAGAATTTTTCGCTTGCAAAAGAAATAAAAAATATATTATAATTAATCCTATAATACAACAGTGAGGGTAGTTATGTTTGACCTTTCTTCAGATAAATTTTCAGTTCATGAAAGAAAGCTAAAAGAGCTTAAAATGAGGTCGGAAGAAGACGATGCTTGGTTAGAAAAAATTCTCCATGAGCACAAGATTTCGAAGGAAAATTTATTTCTTTTTCTTGCAGATTCTGCCAATTTTGATGAAGAAACATGGAAAACGATGCAAGATTTGCGTTTAGAGCTTAAGAAGGCTGAAGAAGGAAAATTTCAAGTTAAAGATCCGAGCAAAACAGATAAGAAATACAAAGAGTTGAATAACGCTAATGCTGAAAATTGGATTTTAGTGCGTTAGGGACTGGGCAAAAATAACTTGCACGATTCGGCTGCGCCAAAGCCCTTCCCCAATCGCACAAGTTATTATTGCCTTGGGAGGATAAGGTCATGTCAGAGCGTTTAAACATCATCAAAGATGAACTCGTCCCAGAAGAACGTGTTCAACCTAACACAAGTTGGTTTTCTTCCGGTCTGCGCTTTAAATGTACCGGCTGTGGCCAATGTTGCACGGGGGCCCCTGGCTATGTTTGGGTCACACATGCTGAAATTAATCAAATAGCAGATTATCTAAAGACTACAGCTGATGAGGTACTGCAAAAATATGTACGTCAGGTGGGTGATCGCTATTCGCTTGTTGAGCACTCTAAAACTTTTGATTGTGTATTTCTTAAGGATAAAAAATGTCAAATTTATCCTGTAAGGCCTAAACAATGTCGTACGTTTCCTTGGTGGACCCATAATTTGCGGAATGAAACGGAATGGAATGAAGCTTCAAAATATTGTGAAGGAATCAATCATCCTCAAGCTCCAATTGTTTCTGCAGAAATTATTTGTCATCAAATCGCTGAACAGGAAAATAATTAATCCTTAGTTTTAACTAAAGTCATAAAGTACTTCAATATGTGTGAAATCCAATTTGCTCTTTGAAAGACTTTCTAAAAGAGCAATGATTTCTTCATGTGAGCCTACATCTGCTACATAGCGGCAACGCCAGCTGTCGATGCAAAGTGTCTCAGGAGCCTTCGTTGGCCAAACCTGTACACCTCTGTTATATATTGCTGAAAGTTTGAATGTCTTGCTCTTAATCGATTCAAGCTGAGAATTGAGTTTTTCAAGAGAATGATCCCAATCAATAAAAATGTCCACTCCTATGATTTTCTTATGGATTTTACTTAAAGGAGAGGGGATGCTTTCCTTACTTAGGTGTGTTGGAGCACTAAAATGAGCAGATTTAAATTGATTTGGAGTTTGTCCTAGACGGTTGACAATGGCTTGTCCGAATTCGCGCGTTCCTACGCATTCTTTGCTAGTTTCAGCTTTATAGATATCATAGGTATGGATCCCATCTTCCAGTGTCTTTAGCCAAGCATTTTGGATCAAATTAGCTTCTTTGCTTAGGCCTAAATGTACAAGCATCAAAACTGCAGCCTGTAACAATCCTGAGGGGTTTGCCATGTTTTGACCTGCACGTCGAGGGGCTGATCCATGAATGGCTTCAAACATTGCACAGTGGGCTCCAATGTTAGCAGAACCTGCAAGTCCAACAGACCCAGCAATTTGGGCTGCAACATCAGAAAGAATGTCTCCATAAAGATTTGGCATTACAATGACATCGAAAGCTTCAGGAGTATCAGCTAACTTAGCTGCACCAATATCGACAATCCAGTGCTCATTGATGATCTGAGGGTATTCTTTGGCTATTTCATCAAATACTTTATGGAATAGGCCATCCGTCATTTTTAAAATGTTGTCTTTAGTAAAACAAGTCACTTTTTTTCGATGATTAGAGACAGCATATTCGAAGGCATATCGAACGATCCTTTCACAACCTTGTCTGGAGATGATTTTAAGAGCATGGTACGTATCTCTGGATTGACGATATTCAATTCCTGTATAGAGATCTTCCTCATTTTCACGAATGATGACAAGGTCCATATTAGGGTGTTTAGTCGCTACAAGTGGAAAGAAAGATACACAAGGTCTGACATTAGCATAGAGGCCCAGTGTTGTTCTAATCGTCACATTTAGACTTTTAAATCCTCCACCTTGAGGTGTTGTAATAGGAGCTTTCAAAAAACCTTTGGAATGGCGAATAGTCTCCCACGTCTCAGGGGCTATTCCAGTTGTTTGTCCACTTAAATACAATTTTTCACCTACATTGACCGGAAGGATTTCTAAAGCAGCTCCTGATTCCTTGAGCACATGCAGCGTTGCATTCATGATTTCAGGCCCTATTCCATCTCCCTCAGCAACTGTGATAGGTATCTTTTTATCTGTCATTTCGTCCTCCTAAAATA
This sequence comes from uncultured Parachlamydiaceae bacterium, assembly GCA_963752155.1. Classification (GTDB taxonomy): domain Bacteria; phylum Chlamydiota; class Chlamydiia; order Chlamydiales; family Parachlamydiaceae; genus JACCRY01. The sequence continues at coordinate 7,619 of CAVVXH010000013.1, forward strand.
AATCTCAAATTCGCATCAATGGTCTTTCTTGTCAAGTGATCAAAAAAGCGAGAGAGTTGTCCGTGCCGTGAAAGATGCTGCAATATTAGGAGATAAAGTATAGGAAAAATTAAACTTTGTGTTTAATTTTTCCTAGTATTCCGCATCCGTCGATTTTGTTAATACGCAATCTAATTTGTATCTACAGGCGTAGAATAGTAATAATAAGGATATATATAAGTTGGGGAAGTATCATAGTAGTTGTCGTAATAGTAATTTGGGTAATAGCTATCATAATCGTAGTAGTCAGGTGTATAATAATTAAATCCATTGCCATACCAACCGCCGCCCCAATTATTCCAATGATTGCCATGATGATGACCATGTCTATGATGATGTCCATGTCCTCCATGGTGGTGGTGTCCATGTCCTCCGTGATGATGACCATGATGTCCTCCGTGACCACCATGATGTCCCCCGTGGCCTCCATGATGCCCCCCTCCTCCATGACCTCGAGCTATGAGTGCATTTTGATCTATCGAATCGCCATTAAGCTGTATTGATGCTATAGGGAAAAGAGAAATAGTTCCTAAAAGTAAAAGTAAAAGTTTAAGTGCTAAAGATGAAAATTGATGGGTAGAATACATATAACCCCCATATTAAAAGATTTAAAGTAAATAAGATCTTTGAAAATACAAACTTTGCTCCTTGTTATGAGATGCTTTCTACGAATATATTATACAAGTAAATAAGAAGATTCGTCAAGATTTTTCTTGAAATCACAATTTTAGTAAGAGAATGTTAAAACTTCGATCTTTTTCAGGAAAATTAGCAGCATATATTGGTGAAAAAAAATGAGTCTTGTGATATGGTAATTTTGTGTTTGAAAGGAGTTTTATATGACCAAAGAAATCGTAAAGCATCGTAAAGATGACAAAAAAAAGCCTGCAATGACACCTAAAGAGCGAAAAGCTAAGAAGGTGGAGAAAAAGGCAACCAAATCTTAGGGATTTCAGCAATTCCCGCTAAACTTTCGTGCCCGTGCCCGTGCCCGAAAATTAGCGGGAATTACTGTTAGGGATTTTAAGCTTCATCCCATCCGAAAGGCATGATTTCGGCAATATTATTTGCATTGTGGCGTAGCATCATGAGGCGATCAACACCGACGGCAACCCCACAACAATCAGGAAGTCCTTTTTCAAGAGCTGAAAGAAAACGTTCATCAAGCGGAAGGTTCTCCTTCCCCAGATTTACCCGTTCGCGATTTGATTCATTGAACCTACTGCGTTGTTCTTTCGGATCTGCTAGTTCATGATAACCATTTGCTAATTCGACGCCTCGATAATAAATTTCAAAACGTTCTGCTACATTTCCTTCCGGGCGATGCCTGGTTTTCGCTAAGGCAGCTTGTGATGCAGGATAGTAGGCAAGGGCTATCAGCTCATCTTTTCCAAGTTGGGGCTCTATGAGCATTCCCAAAATTAAATTGAGCAAATTATCCTTGTTTTCTTCTTCAATAGAACTGTAGAGAGGGAATTGATATTTCTTAAGAAGCGCAAGAAGTTCTTGTTCAGAACTCCTGAACGGATCTATCCCTGCATAGTCTTGGAAGGCATCGTGGTAGCTCAATACACGGCAGGGAAGAGAGCCTAGGAATAGTTGAGTAAAGTCTAGGGTTTCATTGATCATCTCTTCAAAAGTAAACCCTAGGCGATACCATTCAGCCATCATAAACTCAGGATTATGCTTGGTCCCGGATTCTTCTTGGCGAAAAACATGCGCGAGTTGAAATATATCCCCAATTCCCTCTGTGAGAAGGCGTTTCATTCCATATTCCGGAGAGGAATGAAGATAACGTTTACCGGAAGAATGATCTGTTGGAATGAGGTCAATATGTGCATCTATAGAAGCTGCTGTAGTAATAAGCGGACAGTCCACTTCAAGAAGCTTTCGGTCGTAGAAGAATTTTCGGGCGGCCGCAAGCATAGCGGATCGATCTTGTAAAATTTTGAGTCGTGGGTTATCAATCATCATACGCGGGAGACATATTCTCCTGTACGAGTGTCGATTTTGACTTTTTCACCTTCATCGATAAAAATAGGGACCTGGACTTTTGCGCCGGTTTCTAAAGTGGCAGGTTTTAGAACGCGTCCTGAAGCTGTATTACCGCGGTCTCCTGGAGCTGTTTCAGTAATGCGGAATTCCATAAATGTGGCAGGTTCTACACTGACAGGATTGCCGTTATAAATTAGAATGCCGTACATAGCATCTTCTAAAAGCCAACGTTCGTTGTCTCCAATGCTTTCCAAGGGAATCGTAATTTGATCATAGGTCGTTTCGTCCATGAAAACCGCTCCTGCGGGCTCTCTATAGAGGAAACGCATTTCAGTTTCTACAACATCTGCTAAGTCGAGTTTTTCACCTGATTTGAATGTGCGCTCGATGACACGTCCAGAAAGCAGATGCTTAAGGCGGACGCGGTTGAAGGATTGTCCCTTACCTGGTTTTACAAATTCATTTGTCACAATGGCGTAGGGTTGACCCTCCATTTCGACTTTCATTCCGGATTTAAATTCATTTGTGCTTACTTGTGCCATAAAGGTCCTTGTAGGTAAATGTGATAAGGGACTGTGCAACAATAACTTGTATGATTGGGCTTTGGCGCAGCCCAATCGTGCAAGTTATTGTTGCACAGTCCCTAAATAACGTGATCGTATCATATCTTTTAACATAATGTCAAATCGAACAAAAAATAGCATTATGCCGGAATGGCTTGACATCTCGAGGATAAGCTGGAATGATCACAAAATAGATAAAGAAACATCGGGCACGCATACGGGCACGAGCAAGGAGGTAGGAGCTTGGAAAAATTGAAAAATAGATCTGGTCGAGCATGGAATCGCCTTATTCATGGAGATGAATACAATCCACATTCTGTTCTTGGATTGCACGCTTATGATTTTGAAGCCCAAGAACCCCAAGAAGCAAAAAAGATCTATTTATTTCGACCAGGCGCTACAGAAATTCATTTGGAAGTTTTTGGAGAGACTGTTCAGGCTAGAGGTCTCCATGAAAGCGGCTTATTTGAATATGAGGTTCCCACAGAAACAACCGCAGCAGATTATCGCATCTATCACGCTAACGGATTACTTGCTCATGATCCTTATGCGTTTATGCCAACAATTGGAGAATACGAGTGTTACCTTTACGGTAAAGGTGTTCATTATGAGCTCTATCGTGTTTTAGGAGCACATTTTATCACGCAGTGGGGCATCAAGGGTGTCAGGTTTGCCGTATGGGCTCCAGGAGCAATTCGAGTTTCCCTGATTGGAGATTTCAATTATTGGGACAGCCGGACTAATCCTATGCGTAGCTTAGGTAGTTCTGGCATTTGGGAAATTTTTATCCCAGGATTAAATGAGGGGATAAAATATAAATTTGAAATTAAAACACAATCAAATCAGCTTCAAATTAAAGCTGATCCCTTTGCTTTTTCCTCCGAATTGCGGCCAGCCACGGCTTCAATTGTTACCAACCTAGATAAGTTTGAGTGGGAGGATCAGGATTGGCTGCGTCAGCGCAGAGAATAAGCGAACAAGCCCAAACCCCTTACTATTTATGAAGTTCATCTTGGCTCTTGGAAAAAAGAAAACGGACATTTCATTAATTATCGGAAGCTAGCTCTCGAATTAGCCGACTATTGTTTGAAAATGGGATTTACGCATGTAGAACTAATGCCTATTCAAGAGCATCCCTTGGATGAATCTTGGGGCTATCAAGTTTCAGGATTTCTATGCTCCTACAAGCCGCCATGGAAGCCCTGAAGATTTTCAGTTCTTTGTCAATCATCTTCATCAACAGGGGATTGGAGTCATCTTAGATTGGGTTCCAGGGCATTTTCCTACAGATGCTTTTTCTTTGGGTCGATTTGATGGCACAGCTCTCTATGAGCATGACGATCAGCGTCAAGGCTTACATCCACATTGGAATACCTATATTTTCAATTTCGGCCGCAATGAAGTCGTCGAATTTTTTGATTGCCAATGCATTGTATTGGTTAGAGAAAATGCATGTTGATGGCCTGCGCGTAGATGCTGTGGCATCGATGCTTTATTTAGATTACGGGCGCGACAGTGGAGAATGGATACCCAATCGTTATGGAGGCCACGAAAATTTAGAAGCGATTGAATTTTTTAAGCACCTGAATTCGATTGTGCATCAGAGAATTCCCGGGACCATTGATGATTGCTGAAGAGTCCACTTCTTTTGCAGGGGTTTCGCATCCTGTAGAACAAGGAGGACTGGGATTTGATTTGAAATGGAATATGGGATGGATGAATGATACCTTGCGTTATTTTTCGACCGATATGCTATTTTCGCAATTATCATCACAATGATTTAACATTTGGGTTGATTGTATGCCTTTTCAGAGCGTTTTGTCCTGGTGTTGTCCCATGATGAAGTCGTGCATGGCAAAAAAAGCTTATTGGGCAAAATGCCAGGAGATATCTGGCAACAATTTGCCAATATGCGTCTTCTATATAGTTATATGATTTGTCAGCCTGGAAAAAAATTGATTTTTATGGGAGGGGAGATTGGGCAATGGAATGAATGGAATTGCAAAGGGGAAATTGAATGGTTTTTACTCAGATTTCCAATCCATCATGGCCTCCAAACAATGATTAAAGACCTCAATCACTTTTACTTAGCCCATTCAGCCCTTTGGGAACATGATTTCAATCCATCAGGGTTCGAATGGGTCGATTTTAGTGATAACGCCAATAGTGTAATCAGTTACCTAAGAAAAGGAAGTGGAGACATTCTTCTATGCGTGCATAATTTTACTCCAGTTTACTACCCCTCCTACACAATTCGTTTGCAAAATGTATCATCTATTCAAGAAGTATTTAATACAGATGCAGAATGTTATGGCGGTTCTGGTCAGCAAAATGCTAATCCACCACAGTTAGCAAGAGGGGAAAATGGAATCATTTTTGGAGTAGATATCGTGTTGGCTCCCTTAGCAACCATGATTTTTGCAGTCAAGTTTTAAGAATTCGGTGCAAAGCCAGCAGTTCCCGCTAAAGATAAAGAATAGCTGAGCGAGGGCTGTCAGCAGTCCGCAGCCAGCTAGTCTTTATCTTTAGCGGGAACTGCTGGCGCAAAGCGTATTCGATAGATATTCTCGACCTGATCGATGCTTGAAATGCAGCAGTCTAGATCTTTAAGTTTGCCGGTTGCAAGGTCGTAAACCCATCCGTGAATCCATAAGAGCTGATTGCGCATCCAAGCCCCCTGCACGATCGTTGTGTGGCAAACATTCAATACTTGCTGCATTACATTAAGCTCGACAAGTCTTTTAAAACGTTCATTTTCGTCGGGAATTTTCTCTAATTCGTCTTTAAAGCGTCCATAAACATCTCGAATAATTCTAAGCCAATTGTCTACAAGACCATGCGGATGGTCTTCCATAGCAGCTTTGACTCCGCCGCAGCCATAGTGTCCGCAAACAATCACATGCTGGATTTTAAGCAAATCTACAGCATATTCTAGGACAGATAGGCAGTTAAAATCTGTGTGAGGAAATAAATTGGCGACATTGCGATGCACAAAAAGTTCACCAGGTTCCAGTCCGACGATTTCATTCGCTGGAACGCGGCTATCAGAGCAACCAATCCACAGGTAGAGTGGGTCTTGCGCCTCAGCCATGCGGCGGAAATAGTTGGGGTCTTTACTGATTTTGGTTGTCAACCAGCTTTGATTATTTTCAAATAAAATTTGTAATTTCTTCATAGATCAGATATTACCATATTTGATCTTTAGGGTGCAAATGTGCTATGAAATAAAATAAGTAGCGATTTCTGAAATTTTTCGCGATTATGGGTGTGCCTATTCGCAGAGGAGAATTATTGTGTGGATCTAAGTTTTCTACTTAAGCCAATAGCTCTATTTATCAATCGTTTGGATAAGCGTTGGCAGATATTTTCAATCGCTCTTTTATGTTTGATTATTATCCTTATCGTCATTGCCATTTCATTAAGTGAGTTAATCCAAAGTAAATCAATTAATCTAAAAACAATATTTTATGTAATTTTATTTTTTAATTTTATTATATTATCAATTTTACTATATTTCTTTTCTGTTTTGACAAAAGATTTATCCGATAAAGAGAGTGAAACTCGTGCACTTCTTGAATCAACACCTGATGGAATTATTGTCTTGAATGAGAGCAATGCAATTCATAACTGCAATAGAGCCGCAGGTGAACTATTTGGATGCAAACCGGAGCAATTAATAGGGGAAAAAATTCATAGTATTATGACCCTTCCGATTGATCGGAAGACTAAGAAATCAGTGGATCAGTTCGAAATGCTATTTTTAGATTCTAACGTAAACGAGAAGTACGAGGCAACAGCACTCAGGAAAGATGGAATTACTATCCCCATAGAAATAATTATCTCAGAAATAAAATCTTCACAAGAACGACAATCGAATATTTGTATTTTAAGAGATATTTTAGAAGAAAAACAAGATGAAATTTGCGCAAATATGCGACAAGCGGTCACCCAAATACTTGTTGAATCGCATAATGCTGACTATGTGATCCCAAGGTTCTTCAAGTCCTTGGTGAAATCATGGGGCTCGACATAGGGATTATCTGGATGGTCGATCATGAATCAAACGAACTTTATTGTGCTGAAACATGGATTAGGTCTGGACTTGAAAAATATGAAGAAATGAATCGTTTTATTAATGAAGTTTCCAAGCGACGCATCTCTTCTGGAGAAGGAGTCGCAGGAAGAGCTTTGCAGTTTAAGGAAGCTGATTGGATCGGAGATATCAGTTCAGACTTTGATGTAGAAGTTCCAAAAATAGGCGAAGAATTGAACATCTATAGCGCATTTTCTTTTCCATTTCTTGATGAAGAAACAGTTTTAGGAGTTTTTGAATTCTTTTTCCCTTTTACAACTTTACTAAGCTCCTCTTTAATGAGTACACTGAGCGATATCTCCACCCAAATAAGCGTAGCAATTACTCGAGATCGATTTGCGACTGAATTGAAAAAGTCAACGCTTCGCCTGACCGCTCAATACGGCGCAATGCGAGCCTTATCAGAAACTTTTACGCTTGAAGACCTTGCCAAAAAGCTTCTTCAAGCTATTTGTGAACCTTTAGGATGGCAATTTGGCTTATTGTGGATGGTGGACAACCTCTCTAATGATATGCATTGTATTGGAATTTGGAATCCTGGTGACGTCGAAGCAAAAGAATTTGAAAAATTAAATCTTTTAATGCGTATATCAAAAGGTGAAGATCTTCCAGGAAGAGTTTGGAGTTTCGGTCAGCCTCTTTCAAGCGACCAAGTAAGCCGCGATCAAGATTCACAAAGATTGATTGCTGCAAAAGCAGCAGATTTGAATTTTGCTATTGGTTTTCCTATTCTCCTTCAAAATAAAGTTCTAGGTGTTTTGGAGTTCTTCATCATAAATAGCCAAGATTTAAATGCCTCCTTATTGAGTATGTTGGAAGTCATTGGCCCCCAAGTTGGTCAGTTTATCGAAAGAAAAAAAATTGAAAAAGAACTCAATGAAAGTCATAAATATAAAACAGCCATCCTAGAAGCCGCTTCAGACAGCATTATCACTACAAACCTTGATGGAGAAATCTTATCATTCAATTCTAAAACACTTGATTTATTTTATATTTCTAGAGAAGAAATAGAAAATAAGAATATTGATGATTTTATTCCAAATTTATCGCAAAAAATTATTTATCTAGATAAATTAAGTCCGACAGAATTTACAGGATTAAGAGCTAACGGTGAGAAATTTCCTGCTGAAGTGACATCTTCAAAGACATATTTAAATAATCAGCAACTTTTAGTTTGTATCATACGAGACATCACCGAGCGGAAAAATATTGAAAAAATGAAAAGTGAATTTATTTCAGTCGTAAGTCATGAGTTGAGAACCCCTCTTACCTCCATCAAGGGGGCAATGAGTTTACTGTTGGGACATTTTAGTGAAGGATTGCCAGAAAAAAGTAAAAATTTATTAAATATAGCCGATAAAAATTGCGATCGTTTAATTCTTTTGATTAATGATATCTTAGATATTGAAAAAAGTGAATCAGGTAAAATGATTTTCAAATTTAAAAAAATGAATATCAAAGATTTGTTACAAGAAGCTGTAACCGGAATAGAACAGTATGCAAAAAAATTTAATGTGAAAATTAAAACTGTAAACAATGAAGATATATTTGTTGAGGCTGATTATGACCGCTTGATGCAAGTATTGACCAATCTTCTCTCTAATGCAATAAAATTTTCGTTTGAACATGGAACAGTTGTGGCAAGCATAGAGAGAATAGAAAATGTAGTAAGAGTAAGCATTAAAGATGAAGGAAAGGGGATACCAGAAGAATTCAAGCCCAAAATTTTTCAAAAATTTGTCCAGGAAGAGAGCTCTACAACTCGAGGTGTGACAGGGACTGGTCTCGGGTTAAGTATTTCTAAAGCCATTGTTGAAAGCCATCAAGGAAAAATTGATTTTATTTCTAAAAAAAATGAAGGATCGACGTTTTACTTTGAATTGCCTATCTCATTAAAAGAAGGATAAATAAAGTGGACAGACCATTAAAAAAAATATTAGTTGCTGAAGATGAACCAGATATCCAATCTGTCATTCAGATCGCATTAGAAGATATAGGTGAATTCACAGTGAAAATTTGCAATTCCGGAATTGAAGTTTTGCGTGATATTGAAGCATTTCAACCCGACATCGTATTGTTAGATGTGATGATGCCAAAAATGGATGGGATCACCACATTAGCCGCTATCCGGCAACTTAAAAATCAGAATCATGTGCCTGTCATTTTTGTAACGGCTAAAAATCAAACAGGAGAAGCGGCTCATTTTATTGAACTAGGAGCTATAAGTGTGATAAGTAAACCCTTTGATCCGATGACGTTGTCCGATCAACTTCATAAAATCTGGAGAAACTATAATGGATAATAACATCGATCAGAAAATCGCTCTGTTACGAGAAAACTATGCAAAAAAATTGCCCGTAAAAATTGGTGAAATCAAAGAAGCCTGGCTTCATTTAGAGAAAGATTGGACTAAAGAAAATCTGACAGCCATGCAGCGCCTCGCGCACAATTTACGTGGAACGTCGGCCACTTTTGGGTATGAAGATTTGAGTCATCACGCTGAAAAAATAGAGCGTGAAATGGATCTCATTCTTTCAACTTCTTCAATTGAACGGCCGAAACCGGCTAATGTGCAAAGTATTAGTTCTATGATCGAAGATTTAAACTTCTAGTGTATCTCCCTCATGCGGGGCAATGACGCGAGTTTTTGAATGAAGAGCTTTTAAACCAGCCTTAGCAAAAGCAAGCTTTCTGTCGATATCTTTGTCTATTTGATCCGGATCATGGTGATGCAAGCAAAGAAGTTTAATCCTAGCTTCATGAGCAAGTTTAATGACTTCGCTCACAGATGAATGACCCCAATTTTCTTTTAATTGATATTCTTCATCCGTATAGGTTGAATCGATGATGAGCATGTCTGCATTGTAAACAAATTCCACAAGTTTCTTATGGTCGAATTTATTATAATATTTGCTATCTTCCGGATATAATTCATTGTCAGTGATATAACAGAATATTTTGCCATTGTACTCAATTTTGTAACCCAAGCAAAGACCCGGATGCACGAGCAATATGGTTTTAATCTTAATATTATCGATGAAAAATTCACCTTCATTAAGAGATATATATTCAATGTTTGCAGCAAATTCTTTTGTGCTCACAGGAAAATAGACACTCTCCATTTGACCTGAAATGATTTGCCGAAGACTAGCCCCAGGATGATCTGTGCCATAGATTTCGAAGGAATTGCTTTTTATGTAAAAAGGGACAAAAAAGGGAAAACCGTTGATATGATCCCAATGGGGATGAGTGATAAAAATTTTGGCTTTAAAAGGAGTTTTTTTTTGGGCGACAATGTAATTTGAAAGAGACTTGATTCCTGTTCCTGCGTCAAAGATGAAAAAATTTTTTTTTTGTCCAAAAGTGAGAGAAACGCAGTTTGTGTTGCCTCCATAACGAGAAGTTAACTTTCCAGCCACGGGTAATGTACCACGAACCCCCCAAAATTGAACGATTATTTTGTCAGCTAAAATTTCTAAAATACTGCTTACAAATGTATTAGGGTCAATCGGTTTTAAAATATATCCATTAATGCCTAGTGAGGCTGCACGAGAGCTGTCAAAGGTGTATTGCCTGCTAGTGACTATGATAAAACTCGGTTGTTTTATAGAAGTCTCTTTTCGAATGGCTGTAAACAAATCGAATCCGTCTATTCCTGGCAATGCCAGATCACAAATCACACAATCAGGCTGAATTTTGTGAATGATTTCTAATGCATTTAACCCTGAGGTGCACGATGTGACTTTATGATCTTCATTTTCAAGCAAAATACGATACATTTCGACTAAATCTTCATCATCTTCGACGATAAAAAAGTGGAATTTTTTTGTTTTTTTTATCTTTTTAGCTTTAGCCATTTAGCAGCTCCCACTGTCTCTTAATTTCGTTGTGCCATTTTCATTTATTTTAGACAAGCTCGACTTGATAAAAGATTGAATATTAGTGATTTACAATAAAAATACGAGTAAGCACAAATTCCGTTTGCTAAAATAAATCGAAATTGTGTATGTTATGACTATTCCCGACAGTGAAATACGCGGCGGTGAACAAAGCGAACAATGATTCGCTTAAGAGGGTTGTTTTGACAGTACTAGAGAGATAATGTACAAGCGAATAAAGCTTGTGCGAGAATAAACCGATCAAAAGCGTTTATAATCGCGATTAATGAAAATAGGTAAACAATTTCCTTTTTAAAATTTTCACAAATTTTTTTTATTGAGAATTTGATCTTGGTTCAGATTGAATGCTGACAGCGTGGATGAGGCATGCAAGTCGAACGGATATTTAGCTTGCTATAATTAGTGGCGGAAGGGTTAGTAATACATGGGTAACTTGCCTTTAACTTGGGAATAACGCTTGGAAACGATCGCTAATACCAAATGTGGTGGCACAAGGCATCTTGTGTTTATTAAAGTGGGGGATCGCAAGACCTCGCGGTTAAAGAGAGGCCCATGGGATATCAGCTTGTTGGTGAGGATGTCGCCGACATCGATCGATCGGCCGATTTCTATGAAAAGGTCTTCGGCGGCCGCGTTCTGAGCAGAGGCGACAGCAAGGGTGCGTCCGGGCACATTCAGATCGCGAATACGTGGCTCATCGTGAACGTCGGGGGCGGGCCCACCCCGGACAAGCCGACGGTAACGCTGAGCGTCCTCGCCGACCCGGATAAAATTAGCAGCTTTATGAATATCCGCGTTGCGGATATTCAAGCCTGCTACAAACTATGGAAAAGTCGGGGGGCAGAGTTCATCACGGAGCCGATCCCTAAGTACGGCGAGATTCGCTGCTACATCCGCGATCCGGACGGTTATATCATCGAGGTCGGACAGAGCACCGACCTTACTTAGGGTTAGCGCCCGGCCCGGTTAAACATGTTCTTACGGGTGTTACTCCGCCACCCAGATAACATCAATAAACCATTTCCTGCTA
>CAVVXH010000014.1:0-11628 GCA_963752155.1 uncultured Parachlamydiaceae bacterium
ATGTGTGATCCCAATCGTTCGGATTTTATCCCTCAGTATAACAATTTAAATATGTTATCGCCTCAAGGGGTTCCGATGAATGTAAGTCCTGGGCGTTTGCCTGCTCAACATTTTGTTTTTGTTCCAACGCCGACTCAATTTCCGCCACATAATCATGTGTTTGTCGCTCAGCCGGTGATTCAAGGACAAACAAAAGTTAACTGTCAATTTTTGCATGTCACGATGGAAAAATTGAGTTTAGCTCAGGATGAATTGCATAGGCAATTCGGAGATTTGACAAGATCTTCAATTCCAATGCTTGATTATGCGAAAGCTAGAGAAAATGATGCTCTAAATTATCTTCAACAAGCTGAGGCTATACGTGTCCAAGGGGCCAATATGCCTATAGGGAATTTTCAAGAGAGATCTGAAATCATTTATCAAAGGGCTGTTACGCAAAGAAATACAGCTCATGATTTGCTGGAAAGAGAGAGAGCGAAGACTCTAGTGCCTTCTCATCAACCGCATTTCCTAAATGTTCCCTTGTCCCAACAGGGACGGTCTCTTGATCCAAATCAAATTCAGCATGCTAGACCCATCCAGGCTGGTCCAGTCTATGCAAGAGTTCCTTTGGGGTCTCAGGGAATTGGGCAAGGCCAAGTACAGGTACCACAACAAAGACAACCTCTGTCTAAGTTTGGACAGGGTGGTGTGGTTGTACCTAAATAATGGATGAAGATAAGATGGAAAATGTTTCTTTAAGGAAACATTTTCCAATTGATGAATTGTTAAAAATATAGATATTAAAGGAAAATTTATGAATAATGATGCTTTTGTGCGATTACCTGTAGGAGGAGTGTTTGTTCCAGCTCCACAGCCAAATAAAAATATACCTTTGTCGAAGCAAAATCCACACCAGCAAAGTGATGGGTCGGATGGACAATATACCCCTAGACCTGATACTCAAAAATTACATACTTACGTTTACGTTCCATCAGAACCAGAAGTTGTTGCTGTCCCTTTGGGGGTGCAAATTCAGCAACCGGTTATTAAGCGGGGGCAGAATTCGCGACCATCTACATCTACTGTCGTAGTGGAGCAACCAAGAGAAAATCAACAATTCCATGCACCGTATGTTGTGGTTCCACAACCTGGACAAGACCTGGAATCTCCTGTTTTTGTGCCTCGACCCAGATCAAATTTTATTCGAGAACTCACTTGGCTTAGATTTTCCAAAAATGGAGTAAGGGGAGTGGGAATGTTAAGTACTGCTTTCCTTATAATTGGATTGCTTTTAGCTCTTTTTTATCTAAGAACCGTGCCAAGAAGATAATTAAGGACAGCAAGGACAGCAAGGACGACAAGGACAACAAGGACGACAAGGAACATCGATCATTGCGATGATAGTCCTTTATTGCCGTTTTCTGTCCTTGCTTGTTGTCCTTGTTGTCCCTGTCGTCCTTGTTGTCCTTGTCGTCCTTGCTGTCCTTGTTGCTATCTCTCTTTTCTCCACCTTCATCAAAAGCCCCTTGACTTGTCAATCCATTAAATATAAAATAAGGCTTAACTCATATATAAGTATTTACAATGCAATCTCTCTCAGCTTCTACCAAAACGTTTGGCTCACAAGTTTTCATGTATTCAGCCATGGCCCTCGGGGCCTTTTTGGCCGCCTTCGCAATTGCTGTTTTTTTTGTTCCAAATCATTTAATTGATGGCGGCACCGTAGGTATTGCGATGATTTTGGCAAATCTATTCGGACAAAACCTATTTCCTCTTTTCATCATGGCTACCCTTCTACCCTTCATTTACCTAGCCTACCGATCTATTGGGAAAACTTTTGTCATTCACGCTTTAGCTGCTCTAATTCTTTTTTCGGTATTTAGCTACCTTCTTCATGCGTATCCCCCCTTTTCTTTCACCGGCGAAAGTATTGAAATTGTCGTCATTGGAGGCTGTATTTACGGAATCGGGATTGGGCTAATCATTCGTTACGGAGCTTGCCTTGATGGGACTGAAATTCTTGGAATTATTGTAAATAGAACAACAGGTTTTACTGTTGGTCAAGTCGTATTCGTTTGCAACATCTTCGTTTTTGGCGCCTATGGCTTTTTATTCCAAGATTGGCACGCCCCTTTGCTTTCATTAATCACTTTTATGGTCGTTGCTAAGGTCATGGACCTCGTTGTTGTAGGTTTCGATGAAACTAAGTCTGTCCTCATCATCTCCCCAAAATCACGCGATATTTCCGACGCAATCATTCATGAACTCGGATTAGGACTTACAGTCATGTATGGGCGCGGTGGATTTTCCGGTGAAGAACAAGAGATCCTTTACGTCATCGTCGAGAGATTACAGCTTTCTGATCTCAAAGATATCATCTATCGCGTTGATCCGTCCGCCTTCATTGCCATCGAAAATCTGCACGAAGTGGCAAATGGTAAACAAGGCTACAAATCCATCAATAAAAAAGCTCGCACCGACGGGGTCCTCACGCGTATCTTCAGCAGTGTGAAAAATTGAGTTTAAAGAAGGAGCTTGGATGGATCCCGAAGATAGGCCAAATCCCGATGAACTATTACAGGCCATTCAACAAACTGAATCAAAGACCAGCAAAGGCAAGCTAAAAATTTTTCTGGGCATGGCTGCCGGAGTGGGTAAAACCTATGCAATGCTTCAAGCTGCTCAGGATTTGCAAAGTCAGGGTGTTAACGTTGTCGTAGGGAGTATCGATACCCATGGCCGCAAAGAAACGGCAGCTCTTTTAGAAAATCTCAAAATAATTCCTCCTCAGACAATTGTGTATCGAGGGTCGACCTTTGAAGAGTTGAATTTAACTGAAATCCTCCGTACTAAACCTCAACTTGTTTTAGTCGACGAACTTGCACACAGTAGTGTTCCAGGTAGCTCTCATGCCAAACGTTGGCAAGATGTGATGGAGATTTTAGATTATGGAATCGATGTCTATTCAACTCTTAATGTTCAACATATCGAAAGCTTAAAAGAATTTGTGGAAAGTATCACAGGGATTCTAATTCGAGAAATGGTTCCTGACTCTGTCATTGAAAGTGCTGCTTATATTGAAATTGTTGACATCACTCCCCAAGAACTGCTAGTGAGGCTTAAACAAGGAAAAGTTTATTTAGGGGATAAATCTACAGTTGCGGCTCGCAACTTTTTTCAGACGGATCGCCTTACAGCTTTAAGAGAAATTATATTTAGGTACGCCGCTGAAAAGATTGACCATGAGCTTCATAACATGGTCTCTATAGCAAGTCGTTCCATTGGCTGGAAACATAGAGAAAAATTACTTGTGGCAATCGGTCACACTTTACATTCTCAAAAATTGATAAGAACCACTCGGCGTTTGGCATTCAATCTAAATTCTCCCTGGATAGCTCTGCATGTTAATGATGGATCTTCTCTTGAAAAAAAGGATGCTGATATTCTCGCTAAAAACCTTGCAATGGCCCGAGACCTAGGGGCTGAAGTCGTTATTGTTGAGGATACCAATATCGCTAATGCTATTCAGAACATTGCCCGTCATCACGGAGTTACCCAAGTTGTCATCGGTCAAATTTCTTCACACACTCCTTTCGATTTCCTGTTCAAACGCACTCTAGTCGATGATCTAGCTCATTATTCTAACGATTTTGATATCCATATTGTTAGAAAATCAGTAGATGAACAGTTGCAAAACACTCACTATTCTTTGTCCTCTCTTTTAAAAAACAAATATTGTTTGATCCTCATCGGATTAATCTCCTTATTTCTCTTCTGCATTATTTTCTTGTTCCTCCTCAAAAAATCGAGTATATAGAGGGAATTGCAAGAAGTATTTTTTGCAATTTCTCCAACAATTCATCGAGGGATTACAATGTTACGTACAATTGCATTCATTACGGGAATCATCTTCATCGTCTTTGCAGTGTTAGGGTTCATGCCCGAATTCGTTTCTGGAAACAAATTGTTTGGGATCTTTGCTGTTAACACTCTTCATAATTTCATGCATCTCGTGGTGGGAATTGTAGCTCTTCTATGTAGCTTAAAAAGCATGAAAGCATCTCGGTACTTCTTTATTGGCTTGGGATTGATTTTTGGAATGATGGCACTAACAGGACTCTATGACGACTCTGTAGCTCTATTCCGTTACATTGCTACAAATAGTGCAAACACCTGGTTGCGTGCAGCTATCGCAGCACTTTCATTATACATTGCAATTACTTTCTCGCGTAAAAAGTCTCAGGATTAAATTACTATGGACTCAGCTGAAGAGTATAGCTCAAAAATCTTTTCCACGGACTCTTGGAGAGTATTCCGTATTATTTCAGAATTGGTGGAAGGTTTTGAAACAATGACACAGATCGGTCCGGCAGTATCGATCTTTGGCTCTGCTCGTCTTCAGCCTGCCAGTCCTTACTATAATCTTGCCATTGATGCAGCACAACATATATCTAAAAAAGGCTTTGCAATCATTACTGGGGGTGGTCCGGGGATCATGGAAGCTGCTAACAAAGGGGCTCAATCTGTTAATGGTGCTTCTTGTGGCCTAAGTATTGACTTGCCCATGGAAGGAAAACCCAATCCTTTCCTTGATCAAAAATATAATCTTCGATTCCGTTATTTTTTTATTAGAAAAGTAATGTTTATTCGCTATGCACAGGGGTATGTATTTTTACCGGGTGGAGTGGGGACTCTCGATGAACTTTTCGAGGCACTCACATTGATTCAGACTAAAAAAATTCGTCCATTTCCTATTTATTTGATGGGAACTTCGTATTGGAAAGGAATGATCGAATGGATGACAAATACGGTGCTGGCAAATGGGTGTATTTCCCAATCTGACCTCGAATTAGTGCATATGACGGATGACCCGCAAGAAGTAGCGAATGGGATTGAAAGGCATTATCAACGTTCACGATCCGAGCATTTGTTTTAGGTATTGCTGTAACACTTTGATTTTAAACGAGATAAATGTCTATTTTTTCTATGATGAAAAATCACTTGCTCGAAATTCCCATAATTTATATATTGATCTGTATACGTGAGGGCGTATAGCTCAGTTGGTAGAGCTCCTGTCTTACACACAGGCGGTCATAGGTTCGAGTCCTGTTGCGCCCATGTTTCACTCCAATGCGGGAGTAGTTCAATTGGTTAGAGCACTGCCCTGTCACGGCAGAAGTTGCGGGTTCGAGCCCCGTCTCCCGCGTCTCCTAAGAAGAAAGGACAACAAGGATGGCAAACAAGCCTCATTAATGACATTGAAAGATTTGTTCCGCCCTTCCTGTTGTCCTTGTCGTCCTTGTTGTCCTTGCCGTCCTTTCTTTATAAATCGCGTGGCTTGAACCGATAAAAGTCGCGCATTTGTGACGCTACTTGATCAGCCGGAGTAAAGCTTTGCTGGCATTCCGGAAGACTGTCAATAAATTGTTTGCCATATCTTTTGGTGATGAGTCGCGTATCTAGACACACAATGCATCCTCGATCTTTCGCATGACGAATAAGGCGTCCAAATCCTTGTTTGAATTTTACAATAGCTGCCGGTAGAGTGTATTCCATGAAAGGGTCGCCCCCACGCTCCAAAATCGCTTCTGTCCGAGCTTGAATAATTGGCTCAGTCGGAACTTTGAACGGGAGCTTAACGATAATGACGCAACGAAGAGCCTCTCCGGCAACATCAATGCCCTCCCAAAAAGAATCCGTACCAAATAAAACCGCACGGGGAGTTTCCTTATATTGAGAAAGCAACGTTTGCCGTTCGGCATCTCCTTGCTTAAAAAGGTTGTAACGATGCTCCTTTAATCGCTGAGCAATGAGCTCATAGCACGTTTGCATCATCGAATAAGAGGTAAAAAGGACGAATGCTCCTCCACGGCTGATTTCAATAGCTTGCCATATTTGTTGCGTTGCTTTCTGGATGAAATCAATATCTTGAGGCATTGGGAGGTCTGTTGGAATAGCTAGCAAGGCTTGTTTTGCATAGTTAAAAGGGGAGTCTAGAATGCTTTCGATGATGATTCTATTGGGTAACAATTCTGAAAGGATGCCAAGACGTTTTCGAATGAATTCAAACTGCCGGTTTGTTGTGAGGGTTGCACTGCAAAGAACAATCGTTGAAAATTTATTAAATAAATGGTTCACCAATGCGCTAGAAATATCTAGATCGGCATCCCTCACGCTGACGTTGGAATTATTCTTTGAGCGTGAGAGTTCAATCCAACGGACTTTATCACGTTGAGGAGGGGAGAGGATCAGCTTTTCAAAAAGAAAAGCTTGTTCTTTTAACCGTCTGCTTAGGGCTGCAATATCCAAGCGAATCCCTTTTGACTGTTCTTGAAATGTATCGTGCTCGATCGATTGCAATTCAAATTCTAGGCCACAAAGCTCGCTGAAATAGCGCTCAAGGGATGCCATGAGCCTCTGGGTTGATGGAATGATATAATTTTGCCAAATAGGATCTTCATGGTGGTAGGGAAGTAACCGCATTTTGGTTTCTCCAGAACCCAGTTCTTCTTCAGAGACTGAATGTGCAAACTGTCTTTCAAAAAAATTGTTTAAAAGCTGAAATGTTTCGTTGGCGAAATGGAGTATTTCATTTTTATATCCCACTAAATCGATACTTAATCTTAAAAGAAGACCGCTTACCGAATTATTTGAGGCGTTTGGGAAAAAATGAAGAAGCTTTTCTTTTAACACAGCAAGCCTGCCTTGTGATCTTTCTTGCTTTTCAGAAGAGAGCCTTCCAAGCAGACGAAGAAGACCCAACTTGCTGATCTGTGCTCCAAAAAAATCAGTGGCAATATCTTCAATATGATGAGCTTCATCAATGACAATCCGTGAATAGGCAGGCAAAATCGCTTGCCCTTTGTAATTATCAGTCTCCGCTCGGATGGCTAAATCAGCAAAGAGCAAGTGATGGTTAGCGACAATAATTTGAGCTTCTTCGGCTTTATTGCGTGCTTTGAAGAAAAAGCAACGTTGGTAGTGAGGGCATTTCATGTGCGTGCAATTGTCGTTTTCGGCTCCGATACGGTCCCAAGTCGCCGTGGAGGGCATCATTGGCAAGGAAGTTTTAGAACCTTCATTTGTTGATTCTGACCATGCTTCAATGCGGATAAACTCATCGCGTTCCTCTGGGGACATTAAGAGCTGTTCTGCAGCCATCTCTTTAAATTTTCTTAAACAGAGATAATTGGACATCCCTTTGGCAAGCACAGCTTTAATGTCCACATTTAGGGCTTTAATAATCTGGGGAATATCTTTTTGAATGAGTTGTTCTTGCAGGGCTATCGTGTGTGTAGAAATAACGGTTCGTTGTTTATGCTCAATAGCCCATAAAATAGCAGGAAGTAAGTAGGCAAGGCTTTTGCCTGTGCCTGTTCCAGCTTCGATCAGAGCGATTCCGCTGTCGTTGTAGGATTCAACGACATGGTTCATCATGATTTGCTGAGGTTTGCGAGGTTCGAAGCCCTTTAAGGTCTGACTTAGAATGCCAGTGGAGCTCGACAGCCGCAACACTTTCTTAGCGTCAAGCAGCTGTGGCTTGGTTTTTGATTCTGCTTCCACATGAGATCTATTAGGTTATTCGACTTCGAGCAAATCAAGAAAGGCTTTGAGTTGCTTTGAGCGAGTAGGATGACGCATTTTTCTTAAAGCTTTGGCTTCAATTTGACGAATTCTTTCGCGAGTGACATTGAATTCCACACCGACTTCTTCCAAAGTTTTTGGCTTGCCGTCGGACAGACCAAAACGGTGGACCAGCACTTTTCGTTCTCTATCGGTCAAAGTTTCCAACACATCTTTCATTTTATCTTTTAAGATCGAATAGCCTGTGGCTTCAGCAGGGGAGTCTGCTCCGGTATCTTCAAGGAAGTCGCCAAATTGGCTTTCTCCGCCATCGCCCACTTCAGCTTGCAGAGAGATAGGATGTTGGGCAATTTTATAGATTTCACGAATCCGATCGGAGGGAATGCCCAATTCATTGGCTAATTCTTCGGGGCTTGGTTCTCTGCCCGTTTCCATCATCAATTTTTTAGCTCCGCGCAGAACTCGATTGATTGTTTCGATCATGTGGACGGGAATACGAATGGTACGCGCTTGATCTGCAATGGCGCGTGTAACAGCTTGTCGAATCCACCAAGTCGCATAAGTGGAGAATTTATATCCACGGCGATATTCAAATTTTTCAACGGCTTTCATGAGTCCCATATTTCCTTCTTGAATAAGATCTAGGAAGGAGAGACCGCGATTGGTATATTTTTTAGCAATGGAGATCACTAAGACGTAAATTAGATTCCACCATTTCTCGTTTGGCTTCTTGGCTTTTGTCCATCCATCGTTGAAGCATGCGCACATCTTTCTTGAAATCATCCAGGGATCGTCCGGCAGCGAGTTCTCTTTTTTGAGAGCTTACGATTAGCAGCAGCTAGCTTTAGGGCAGCAAATTTATTGCGTTCGGCGCGAGGTTTAAGTTCATTGATTTCTTTTTCAAGAGAAAGAAAGCGATCATGAGCTCGCATAATGACTTCTACGAAATCTTCAATGATATTATGGCGGCAGTGAAGTCTTCGGAGGTAAGCTTGCGTACGAATACGAGATTTTTCGATATCTTCAAGAATTCGATTTTTTTCATTTTTCTTGAGTTGTTCGATTTTCCAATTCTAAAAGCAGCTGTTCAAAGAGAGAATCTTCTTTTCTCAAGAAGCTCCATGAGTTTTGGGAGGAGAGCAAGGAATTCTGTTTTATTTAGAACTTCTTTTTCCGTAATGCATTTATCAAATCGTTCTTTGTTGTGAATGAGATAATTGACAATGGAGATAGCTTCTCGTGTGGAGTAACGGAAGCGCATGATAATTTTTTCAATTTGAATTTGCGCTTTTTCAATTCGTTTAGAAATTTCAACTTCTTCTTCACGGCTTAAGAAGAGGGACAGATCCCATTTCTTTAAGATACATGCGCACAGGGTCATCAGGGGCCCCTTCAGAGCGTTTGGGAAGACCTTCAAGTTCTTTAGCTTCTTTTTTGCGTTCTTTTTGCCGATCTACTTCAGATTGATTGAGAATCTGAATATCCATGCCGCTTAAGAAAATAAGAACTTGATCGATTTGTTCAGCAGAATCGAAAGTCATCGGGAGAATTTCGTTGATTTCTTCGTACGTGATAAAACCTTGCTCTTTTGCAAATGCAGCCAGCTCATCAACTTTTTGTTGATGCTGCGAAGAAAATGATGTCTTGAAATTTAGTTTTGTCATGCGTCCTAATCGTAGCTAACCAAAAACAAAAACTGATGGATAATAGGCAAATCCTGACAGATTTATATAATCTTGTCAATAGGGGAGGGAAAAAAAACGAAAAAAGACTTGCAGGATAAACTTAAAGCCGTATGGAGAAAATAATACTTATTTTAAAAGAAATAATATATATATCGGCGATTAAGGGACTGTGGATAATAGACCGGGTTTGGTCATAAAATTTGATAAGGATAATCATATGAAAATTATTCGAATATTTTCTTTCTTTCTTCCTCTTTTGCTTTTGACAATTCAATTTTTTAGTATTAGAGCGTTTGCAATAGACTTTAGAGCTCATGAACAGGTTTCGAATAAGAAAATTGTTATTTTTGGTGCAGGTTATGTAGGTACTGTCACTGGAGCTTGTCTGGCTAAGTTAGGACATTCGATCACTTTTATTGAACCTTGTTCATATAAAGTGAATTTGATAAATTTAGGAAAGAGTCCCAATCCTCGAACCTCAATTAGAAGATCTTCTTTCGTTAGGAGTTCAATCGGGATTCATCCGGGCTAAAATTAGCGTGCAACAGGAGCTTCTAGATTCTGATTTCGTAATGGTTGCAGTTCCTACGCTTATATCAGCGAGTGGAGCGCTCGAGTCAGAACACTTAGAAAGTGCATTGACAACTATACTTCAGGGAATTAATGAGAGAATTTCTCCTCTGATTGTAGTCATACGTTCCACAGTTCCACCAGGTATAATCCGGGAAATTTCAAGAAATTGCTTGGGTGAAAATAATCAAAAAAATTTCTCTTGTGATGAATCCTGAGTTTTTAAGGGAATCGACAGCTGTTCATGACTTCTTCCATCCTCCTTTTTGTGTAGCCGGGAGGGGACGATATCGAGGCAGTCAAAAAAGTACTCTCACTTTATGAAAAGATCTCTCCAAAAAGAGTGGCTGTCCTTTTGGAAACAGCATGCTTGCTTAAGTATGCTTGTAATGCATTTCATGCATTGAAAATTGCGTTTGCCAACGAAATGGCCAGCTTATGTGAATCTATTGAAACAGATCCAATTGAACTTATGGAAGTGTTTTGTATGGACAAGATCCTAAACTGCTCTTCCGCTTATTTAAAGCCAGGATTTTCTTTTGGAGGATCATGCCTCCCCAAAGATCTTCGTGCTTTAGTGTCTCTTGGAGATAGCTGTGGAAATGAATTACCCCTTTTATCTGCTGTTATCCCAGTAATCAGCTTCGATTTCAAACAAAAGCAAATCAAATCCTTGCAGGGAATCATAAGAAACTAGATTGTTTTGGGGATGAGTTTTAAAAAAAATAGCGATGATCTTAGAGAAAGTCCGTTTATAGAGTTGATCGAATTTTTATATAGCAACGGGGTGTGTTTGCACATTTATGATCCTGATGTAAATAAAGAACAGCTATCCAAATCAAAGCATTTAAATCAATTCCTCCTGATGATGAATGACAATCTTGATTTGACTTTGGAAGGAATGTGACGGGGTGGTTGTTTGTAAAGATATATTACCTCAAAAATATTTAAAATTTTTGAAGGAAAGAAATATCCCTATTTATGATTTACACTATGTTATGCAGTAGCTTTTAATTTATTTTTTAAGGAAATATTTATGAAAAAGATTATCGTTCATTTATTCTTTTTTTTGTTTTCTCTTCTCTCCTTGAATTCTGAAAATGACTCTTTATCGAATATTTGTGGTGACAGCAACAGTTTAAAAATAAATATTTTTAGCGTCAATAATGGAAAAGGGCTCCAAACGAGTCGAAATATCCTTAAGGATGCACTGATTGAAATGGGCCATCAAGATTCACCTCGTGTTCAAGTTTTGCAGCAGGTGATTAGCGATCTGAACACTGCGACGAATTTGCTCAGCAATAACTACGTAGATGCTAGCGACGCAACAACCACCGATAGGGTTCGGCCAACAAAAGCCGCAGCAACAGCACTTTTGGCCAGGGCCTATTTGTACGCGGGCGACTACAACAAAAGCTCAACCGACTATCAGAACGCTGTAACCGCTGCAAGCAATGTAATCAGCAATAATACTTACAGCTTATGTAGTAATTTGAGTGGTGTGAATAGTGTTTTTCTTAAAAATAGTAGCGAAGCCATATGGCAATTGGCAACACCGCTTCCTTCGAGCTACGATACCCCAGATGGTGCCCTATTTGTTTTGTTGGCGGCTCCGACCAGTTCCCAGTATTTAATCTCGGCGCAATTGCTCAGTACTTTTGAGGTTGGTGATCAACGTAAGGTAAACTGGATCGGCTCTGTCACTATAAATGGCACCACCTACAACTTTCCTTACAAATACAAAGATAAAACTTACCTGGGAAACGAGTATATGATAGCAATACGTACGTAGTCGTTAACAATAACA
>CAVVXH010000015.1:0-183039 GCA_963752155.1 uncultured Parachlamydiaceae bacterium
TTATCAAAGATTGTTCAAAAGAATTGAATCAAATGACTGACATGTTAATGAAATTACAAGAATTAGAATTGCTGATTAATAAGCGAGAAGATCTCGACCGAGCATTCGACTCTGTGCACATTTCCTTGGACTCAAAAGAAAGATTTATAAGAACTATAGAAGAAAAGATCAATAAGGTCAGGTTGATCTATGGAGCAGATGATTGGAATAGACGTATTGAATTTTTGGCTGGTCGTTTAACTAATAAATCTGAGTATTTCCGCCATTATCTTCTGACTGAAGAAGATGCTAAAAAGCTACACGAAGCAGAGGCATTAACTTTAGCTTTTAATATACTACAAGCTCCATTTTTAGATATGAGTCGTACAAGGGAATGGCTTATTTCAAATTCTTCTAGAGAGTTAAGTTCATTCTTTCTTGATGTTCCGAGTGAGACTTTTACCATTTTTGATCCAAAATTCACATTTTTTGATGTAGAAGATTTAAAAGGAACATTTAAAATTCATCATGGAAAAGTAAATCAAGCTCTCATGGCAGCCACTTTGCTATTTAAGTATAAAATTGGATCAACAGGAAGATAAAAGGAACTTTATGGAACCAATTACTCAATATAGTATGCCTATACAGCAAGATTGCTGTTCTAGAAAAATTAAAAAATCGTTGGAGCCTTTATCCAATAGTGGAGAAGGGGTGAAAATCATCCAAGAAATCTTGATGAGGGATCTTCTTTGCCTGCACGATGTTGATCAGATAGATAAGACCTATCAACAAATATGCCTACTTGAAAGACAAGTAGAGCACATGCCAAAATGTAATACTCAACATGCTCTTAATAGTATTAACGAAAAGGTGACTTTTTGTGTGAAGGATTTCGGTAAAGATCCAGTTAAAGCCGCGAAAAGCTTGATTTCGTTGTATTATTTGAAGAATTTTTCCTACAAAGATTTATCTCTCGAAAATGTCGTTTACGCATTACTTCGTGGATCGAAATGTGATGCGCGAATAATGACATGGGTTGCTCGTTACCTTCCTACATGTGGTTCAGAAGCAAAGCTTGATGAAGATATTAAATTTCTAATGAAATCTTATTCAAGTGATCAGGTAACAAAAATTTTGAATCAAAAGAAAGAGACAATACAACTCATTGACGCTAAAAAACGAGAACTAGAGAATTGGAGAGAAGGTGACCCAAAAGATTTTCCCGTCTATTTTGATGAATTGCTAGAGGATGCATGCTTTCATCTCTATGATCACATCATGGAGATGCGAAAATGGAATACCCGTAATGATCGGCAAGCTGCAATTGAGAAAAAGTCCTTTTCTCTACTCTCCCATATTGTAATTGAGACCAAACAAGCGATCATCAGGAAGATAGAAAGCTCTATCCCTAATAAATATCCCAATATTTTATTTCTATTAGGTGGTTCTGGAGCAGGTAAATCCACTACTTTCTGTTTTCTTCGCGGAGATGAAATGGTTTTGAAAGGTTTCCACTATGAATCGAGAAAGGATAAAAATTCTCTTATCGGCCATGAACAAGCCACCTCTTGTACATTTCTGCCTACGGTTGAATTAATCAATGATTGGTTGATTGTAGATTTTCCGGGATTTGATGATAGTAATGGACCCTTTATCTCTTTGGGAATGGAATGTGCTCTAAAAGCACTGATCAGAAAACATCGACCTAAAGTTTTGATCATTGAGTCGATCACAAATACAGAAGGTAGATTTGCAGCGGCCGCCCATCTGGGATCTCGTTTGAAACGTTTGCTGGACAAGAAAGAGGAGTGTGTATTAGGCATTACAAAATATTCTAAGGATCCCGATTTTGGAAGAATTAGAGCCATAGAAGAGCAACAAAAAAGAGAACGATCGCTTCCAACACCTGAAGAGAATCAACTCACAACAGAAATTAACTTGCTTTCTTCTCTAAATCAAGAAAGTTTTCAACCCATGATAAGACAAAAACAACAGCGACTTGAAGAGATACAAGAAGAAAAAGCACGGCAGCACCAAGTTCCATTGCCTGAAAATGATGAAAAAATCAACAGTAAGAAAAATCTCCAGGAAAGAGAAAATGAACTATTAAAACAAATTGGATTAGCAAAAATTATCCGATTTGATGATTTACAAAACTCTGCGTGTTTACCTTCCTATTTTGCAGATCTCTCTCAAGGAAAAGCTCTTAACGCAAATCCCGAACATCCTTTGGATCCAGATCATGAAAAATTAATAGATCATCTATTTGAAAATAATCTGTTGGATGAATTGAAAAGGGTGAGGTATGGTGATTTTGAATTCGAGAATTTTGAACAGAGCGTGAAAGAGTCCAGCTTAATCAGCACACTTTTTTCTCAATCCCATCCAGAAATTGGAACGTTTCTCCATTTGCCAGAAATCGATCGCCGCATTGTACAAAATTATGACAAAAAAATTGTAGGAGAATGTCTCGACAAATACAAGAGATCGGTGATTCTTAATCTCGATATCTCTCTTATCAAAGTCGCACTAAAGGAAATGATAGGAATAGCAGATCCAATGTCAATTTTAGATCTTCAAAACAAATTTACTAAATTGGAAAAATATGTGATGGGCTTATTAGGAGTTGAACTGAGTGGAGATGAAAACACTGAAGAGATTGAAGCAAAATGGATTGAAAAACGAAAAGATATCGCAGCTGCTATTTCAGCCGTAGAAAAAGACTATACTTTACCTGATTGGGTAAATGTTTTGATCTCAATTCCACTTGGAATACCTAAAGGGATTCATACATTAGTTAAATGGTACGCACAAAAACAAGTGGAGAAAAAAACTATCAAAAAAATTATCAAAGATTGTTCAAAAGAATTGAATCAAATGACTGACATGTTAATGAAATTACAAGAATTAGAATTGCTCATTAAAAAGCGAGATGATCTCGACCAAGCATTCGACTCTGTGCACATTTCTTTGGACTCAATAGAAACATTTAAAAGAACTATAGAAGAAAAGATAAATAAGGTCAGGTTGATCTATGGAGGAGATGATTGGGATAGACGTATTGAATTTTTGGCTGACAGTCTAACCAATAAATCTAAATATTTCTATTCTTGTCAGTTTGAAAGTGTGATTAAAATACTAAACGAAGCAGATATATTAATTTTAGCTTTTAATATACTAGAAGCTCCATCTGTAGATATGAGTGATGCAAGGTATATGCTTATGTTCAATTCTTCTAGAGAGTTAAGTTCATTCATAACCGATGTTTCAAGTGCTTCTAACTTTCTTTATCCAACATCCTCACTTTTTGATGATGGTTTAAAAACGGAATTTGAAGTTTATCGTGGAAAAGTAAATCAAGCTCTCATGGCAGCCACTTTGCTACTTAAGTATAAAATTAGATCAGCCGGAAGATAAAAGGAACTTTATGGAACCAATTACTCAGTATAGTATACCGATACAGCAAGATTGCTGTCCTAGAAATAAAAAATCGTTGGAGCCTTTATCCAATAGTGAAGAAGGGGTGAAAATCATCCAAGAAATCTTGATGAGGGATCTTCTTTGCCTGCACGATGTTGATCAGATAGATAAGATCTGCCAACAAATAAACCTACTTGAAAGACAAATAGAGCACATCCCAAAGTCTAATACTCAACATGTTCTTAATAGTATTAACGAAAGGGTGATTTTTTGTGTGAAGGATTTCGGTAAAGATCCAGTTAAAGACGCTAAAAGCTTGATTTCGTTGTATTATTTGAAGAATTTTTCCTACAAAAATTTATCTATCGAGAATGACTTTCACAGTATATTTGGCAAATCGAAAAGTGATTCGGAAATAATGACATGGGTTGCTCATTACCTTCCTATATGTGGTTCAGAAGCAAAGCTTGATGAAGATATTAAATTTCTAATGAACTCTTATTTAAGTGATGACGAGGTGACAGAAATTTTGAATCAAAAAAAAGAGACAATACAAATCATTGAACCTAAAAGACTAGAACTAGAGAATTGGAGAAAAAGTAATAACCCAAAAGATTTTCCCGATTATTTTGATGAATTACTAGAAGGGACATACTTTCATCTCTATGATCACCTCATTGAAATGCGAAAATGGAGTACACGTAATGATCGGCAAGCTGCAATCGAGAAAAAGTCCTTTTCTCTACTCTCTCATGTTGTAATCGAGACCAAGGAAGCGATCATTAGGAAGATAGAAAGCTATATTGAAAAGATGGAAAGCTATATTCCTAATAATTATCCCAATATTTTATTTCTATTAGGTGGTTCTGGAGCAGGTAAATCCACTACTTTCTGTTTTCTTCGCGGAGATGAAATGATTTTGAAAGATTTCCACTATGAATCGAGAAAGGATAAAAATTCTCTTATCGGCCATGAGCAAGCAACCTCTTGTACATTTCTGCCTACGGTTGAACTAATCAATGATTGGTTGATTGTAGATTTTCCTGGTTTTGATGATAGCAATGGCCCCTTTATCTCTT
This sequence comes from uncultured Parachlamydiaceae bacterium, assembly GCA_963752155.1. Lineage (GTDB taxonomy): Bacteria > Chlamydiota > Chlamydiia > Chlamydiales > Parachlamydiaceae > JACCRY01. The sequence continues at coordinate 4,479 of CAVVXH010000015.1, forward strand.
TGGGAATGGAATGTGCTCTAAAAGAACTTATCAGAAGACATCGACCTAAAGTTTTGATCATTGAGTCGATCACAAATACAGAAGGTAGATTTGCAGCGGCAGCCCATCTGGGATCTCGTTTGAAACGTTTGCTGCGCAAGAAAGAGGAGTGTATATTAGGCATTACAAAATATTCTAAGGATTCCGATTTTGGGAAAATTAGAGCAATAGAAGAGCAACAAAAAAGGGAGCGATCGCTTCCAACACCAGAAGAAATTCAACTCACAGCAGAAATTAACTTGCTTTCTTCTCTGAATCAAGAAAGTTTGCAACCAATGATACAACAAAAACAACAACAACTTGAGAAGATACAAAATGAAAAAGCGAGACAGCAGCAACTTCCATTACCTGAAAATGATGAAAAAATCAAAAGTAAGAAAAATCTCCAGGAAAGAGAAAATGAACTATTAAAACAGATTGGATTAGCAAAAATTATCCGATTTGACGATTTACATGATTCTGCGTGTTTACCTTCCTATTTTGCAGATCTTTCTCAAGGAAATGCTCTTAACGCAAATCGCGAAAACCCTTTGGATCCAGATCATGAAAAATTAATAGATCATCTATTTGTAAATGATCTGTTGGATGAAATGAAAAGGTTGAAGTATGGTGATTTTAAATTCAAGAATTTTGGACAGAGGGTGAAAGAGTCCAGCTTAATTAGCACACTATTTTCTCAATCCCATCCAGAAATTGGAACGTTTCTCCATTTGAAAGAAATCGATCCTCGCATTGTACGAAATTATGACATAAAAATTGTAGGAGAATGCCTCGACAAATACAAGAGATCGGTAATTCTTAATCTCGATATCTCTTTTATGAAAGTCGCACTAAAGGAAATGAAAGGAATAGCAGATCCAATGGTAGTTTTAGATCTTCAAAACAAATTTACTAAATTGGAAAAATATGTGATGGGCTTATTAGGAGTTGAACTGAATGGAAATGAAAACACTGAAGAGATTGACGCAAAATGGATTGAGAAACGAAAAGATATCGCAGCTGCTGTTTCAGCTGTAGAAAGAAAGTATACTTTACCTGATTGGGTCAATGTTTTGATCACAATTCCACTTGGAATACCTAAAGCGATTCATACATTAGTTAAATGGCGCGCACAAAAACAAGTGGAGAAAGAAACTATCGAGAAAATTATTAAAGATTGTTCAAAAGAATTAAATCAAATGTATGTCATGTTAATGAAATTACAAGAAGTAGAGTTGGTGATTAAAAAGCGAGAAGATCTCGACCAGGCATTCGAATCTGTGCATATTTCTTTGGTCTCAATAGAAACATTTATAGGAACTATAGAAGAAAAGATCAATAAGGTCAGGTTGATCTATGGAGCAGAAGATTGGGATAGACGCATTGAATTTTTGGCTGGTATTTTAACTACATCTAAACGTATCAATCGTTTTTTTGATAATTTAGAAGAGGCTAAAAAGCTAAACAAAGCAGAGACATTAACTTTAGTTTTTAATATACTAGAAAATCCATTAAATAAAATGATTCATGTAAGAAGACAGCTTATTTTAGACTCTTGTCCAGAGTTAAGTTCATTCATTCAGGATGGTTCGAGAAAGCCTTCCAACCTTCTCAATTTAAAAGCCACGTATTCCATTTTCTTAAAACATAAATTTAACTTTGATCATGGAAAAGTAAATCAAGCTCTCGTGGCAGCAGCTTTGCTATTTAAGTATAAAATTGAATCAACGGGAAGGTAAAGGGAATTTTATGGAACCAATTATGCCGATACAGCAAGATTGCTTTTCTAGAAATAAAAAATCGTGGGTGCCTTTTTCCAATATTGAAGAAGGGGTGAAAATCATCCAAGAAATCTTGATGAGAGACCTTCTTTGCCTCCACGATGTTGATCAGATGGATAAGATCTGTCAACAAATAAACCTACTTGAAAGACAAATAGAGCACGTCCCTAAGTCTAATACTCAACATGTTCTTAATAGTATTAACGAAAGGGTGATTTCTTGTGTGAAGGATTTCGGTAAAGATCCAGCTAAAGACGCGAAAAGCTTGATTTCGTTGTATTATTTGAAGAATTTTTCCTACAAAAATTTATTTATTGAGAATGACTTTCACAGTTTATTTTGTGAATCGAAAAATAATCCGCAAATTATGACAAATATTGCTCTTTACCTTCCTACATGTGGCTCAGAAGCAAATCTTGATGAAGATATTAAATTTCTAATGAGCTCTTATTCAAGTGATCAAGTAACAAAAATTTTGAATCAAAAGAAAGAGACAATACGAATCATTGAAGCAAAAAAACTAGAACTAGAGAATTGGAGAAAAAGTAACCCAAAAGATTTTCCCGTCTATTTTGATGAATTACTAGAAGGAGCATGCTTTCATCTCTATGATCACATCATTGAGATGCGAAAATGGAGCACCCGTAATGATCGGCAAGCTGCAATCGAGAAAAAGTCTTTTTCTCTACTCTCCCATATTGTAATTGAGACCAAACAAGCGATCATTGAGAAGATAGAAAGCTCTATTCCTAATAATTGTCCTAACATTTTATTTTTATTAGGTGGCTCTGGAGCAGGTAAATCCACTACTTTCTGTTTTCTTCGCGGAGATGAAATGATTTTGAAAGATTTCCACTATGAATCGAGAAAAGATAAAAATTCTCTTATCGGCCATGAGCAAGCAACCTCTTGTAAATTTCTGCCTACGGTTGAATTAATCAATGATTGGTTGATTGTAGATTTTCCTGGTTTTGATGATAGTAATGGCCCCTTTATCTCTTTGGGAATGGAATGTGCTCTGAAAGCACTTATCTCAAGACATAAACCTAAAGTTTTGATCATTGAATCGATCACCAATATAGAGGGTAGATTTGCAGCGGCAGCCCAACTGGGATCTCGTTTGAAACGTTTGCTGGACAAGAAAGAGGAGTGTGTATTAGGCATTACAAAATATTCTAGGGACCCAGATGTTGGGAAAATTAGAGCAATAGAGGAGCAACAAAAAAGAGAGCGATCGCTTCCAACACCAGAAGAAAATCAACTCACAACAGAAATTAACTTGCTTTCTTCTCTAAATCAAGAAAGTTTTCAACCAATGATAAGACAAAAACAACAGCGACTTCAGGAGATACAAGAAGAAAAAGCGCGGCAGCACCAAGTTCCATTGCTGGAAAATGATGAGAAGGTCGAGAGTAGGAAAAATCTCCAGGACAGAGAAAATGAACTATTAAAACAGATTGGATTAACAAAAATTATCCGATTTGATGATTTACAAAACTCTGCGTGTTTACCTTCCTATTTTGCAGATCTCTCTCAAGGAAAAGCTCTTAACGCGAATCCTGAACATCCTTTGGATCCAGATCATGAAAAATTAATAGATCATTTATTTGAAAATAATCTGTTGGATGAATTGAAAAGGGTGAAGTATGGTGATTTTAAATTCGAGAATTTTGAACAGAGCGTGAAAGAGTCCAGCTTAATCAGCACACTTTTTTCTCAATCCCATCCAGAAATTGGAACGTTTCTCCATTTGCCAGAAATCGATCGCCGCATTGTACGAAATTATGACAAAAAAATTGTAGGAGAATGTCTCGAAAAATACAAGAGATCGGTGATTCTCAATCTCGATATCTCTCTTATCAAAGTCGCACTAAAGGAAATGAAAGAAATAGCAGATCCGATGGAAATTTCAAAGCTTCACAGCCAATTTACTAAATTGGAAAGATATGTAATGGGCTTATTAGGAGTTGAACTGAATGGAAATGAAAACACTGAGGAGATTGAAGTAAAATGGATTGAGAAACGAAAAGATATCGCAGCTGCGGTTTCAACTGTAGAAAAAGAGTATACTTTACCTAATTGGGTAAATGTCTTGATCACAATTCCACTTGGAATACCTAAAGGAATTCATACATTAGTTAAATGGTACGCACAAAAACAAGTGGAGAAAAAAACTATCAAAGAAATTATCAAAGATTGTTCAAAAGAATTGAATCAAATGTATCATATGTTAATGAAATTACAAGAATTAGAATTGCTGATTAAAAAGCGAGAAGATCTCGACCAAGCATTCGACTCTGTGCACATTTCTTTGGACTCATTAGAAACATTTAAAAGAACTATAGAAGAAAAGATCAATAAGGTCAGGTTGATCTATGGAGGAGATGATTGGGATAGACGTATTGAATTTTTGGCTGACAGTCTTAATAAATTTAAATATATCAGTCCTCTTTTTCAGACCGAAAGAATGATTAAAATGAACGAAGCAGATACATTAACTTTAGCTTTTAATATACTAGAAGCTCCATCTGTAGATATGAATAGTGCAAGGGAAATGCTTATTTTAATTTCTTCTAGAGAGTTAAGTTCATTCATGATCGATGTTTCAAGTAAGGCTTTTACCTATCTTAATCCAAATTTCAAATATTTTGATGCAGCATTAAAAATGAAATTTAAAATTCATCATGGAAAAGTAAATCAAGCTCTCATGGCAGCCACTTTGCTACTTAAGTATAAAATTGGATCAATCGGAAAACAAAAGGAAATTTATGGAACCAATTACTCAATATAATATGCCTATACAGCAAGATTGCTGTTCTAGAAAAATTAAAAAATCGTTGGAGCCTTTATCCAATAGTGGAGAAGGGGTGAAAATTATCCAAGAAATCTTGATGAGGGATCTTCTTTGCCTGCACGATGTTGATCTGCTCGATAAGACCTATCAACAAATATGCCTACTTGAAAGACAAGTAGAGCACATACCAAGCTGTAACCCTCAACATGTTCTTGATAGTATCAAAGAAAGGATAGTTTCTTGTGCAGAGTATTTCGGTGAAGATTCAATTAAAGACGCAAAAAGCTTGATTTCGTTGTATTATTTGAAGAATTTTTCCTACAAAAATTTATCTATCGAGAATGACTTTTACGCATTAATTCGTAGATCGGAATGTAATGCGCGAATAATGACAAATATTGCTCGCTTCCTTCCTACATGTGGCTCAGAAGCAAATCTTGATGAAGATATTAAATTTCTAATGAGCTCTTATTCAAGTGATCAAGTAACAAAAATTTTGAATCAAAAGAAAGAGACAATACGAATCATTGAAGCAAAAAAACTAGAACTAGAGAATTGGAGAAAAAGTAACCCAAAAGATTTTCCCGTCTATTTTGATGAATTACTAGAAGGAGCATGCTTTCATCTCTATGATCACATCATTGAGATGCGAAAATGGAGCACCCGTAATGATCGGCAAGCTGCAATCGAGAAAAAGTCTTTTTCTCTACTCTCCCATATTGTAATTGAGACCAAACAAGCGATCATTGAGAAGATAGAAAGCTCTATTCCTAATAATTGTCCTAACATTTTATTTTTATTAGGTGGCTCTGGAGCAGGTAAATCCACTACTTTCTGTTTTCTTCGCGGAGATGAAATGATTTTGAAAGATTTCCACTATGAATCGAGAAAAGATAAAAATTCTCTTATCGGCCATGAGCAAGCAACCTCTTGTAAATTTCTGCCTACGGTTGAATTAATCAATGATTGGTTGATTGTAGATTTTCCTGGTTTTGATGATAGTAATGGCCCCTTTATCTCTTTGGGAATGGAATGTGCTCTGAAAGCACTTATCTCAAGACATAAACCTAAAGTTTTGATCATTGAATCGATCACCAATATAGAGGGTAGATTTGCAGCGGCAGCCCAACTGGGATCTCGTTTGAAACGTTTGCTGGACAAGAAAGAGGAGTGTGTATTAGGCATTACAAAATATTCTAGGGACCCAGATGTTGGGAAAATTAGAGCAATAGAGGAGCAACAAAAAAGAGAGCGATCGCTTCCAACACCAGAAGAAAATCAACTCACAACAGAAATTAACTTGCTTTCTTCTCTAAATCAAGAAAGTTTTCAACCAATGATAAGACAAAAACAACAGCGACTTCAGGAGATACAAGAAGAAAAAGCGCGGCAGCACCAAGTTCCATTGCTGGAAAATGATGAGAAGGTCGAGAGTAGGAAAAATCTCCAGGACAGAGAAAATGAACTATTAAAACAGATTGGATTAACAAAAATTATCCGATTTGATGATTTACAAAACTCTGCGTGTTTACCTTCCTATTTTGCAGATCTCTCTCAAGGAAAAGCTCTTAACGCGAATCCTGAACATCCTTTGGATCCAGATCATGAAAAATTAATAGATCATTTATTTGAAAATAATCTGTTGGATGAATTGAAAAGGGTGAAGTATGGTGATTTTAAATTCGAGAATTTTGAACAGAGCGTGAAAGAGTCCAGCTTAATCAGCACACTTTTTTCTCAATCCCATCCAGAAATTGGAACGTTTCTCCATTTGCCAGAAATCGATCGCCGCATTGTACGAAATTATGACAAAAAAATTGTAGGAGAATGTCTCGAAAAATACAAGAGATCGGTGATTCTCAATCTCGATATCTCTCTTATCAAAGTCGCACTAAAGGAAATGAAAGAAATAGCAGATCCGATGGAAATTTCAAAGCTTCACAGCCAATTTACTAAATTGGAAAGATATGTAATGGGCTTATTAGGAGTTGAACTGAATGGAAATGAAAACACTGAGGAGATTGAAGTAAAATGGATTGAGAAACGAAAAGATATCGCAGCTGCGGTTTCAGCTGTAGAAAAAGAGTATACTTTACCTAATTGGGCCAATGTTTTGATCTCAATTCCACTTGGAATACCTAAAGCGATTCATACATTAGTTAAGTGGTACGCACAAAAACAAGTGGAGAAAAAAACTATCGAAAAAATTATCAAAGATTGTTCAGAAGAATTGAATCAAATGTATGAGATGTTAATAAAATTACAAGAATTAGAATTGCTAGTTAAAAAACGAGAAGATCTGGACCAAGCTTTCGAATCTGTGAAAATTTCTTTGGACTCAATAGAAACATTTATAGGAACTATAGAAGAAAAGATCAACAAGGTCAGGTTGATCTATGGAGGAGATGATTGGGATAGACGTATTGAATTTTTGGCAGATAATTTAACTAATAAATTTAAACATTTCAATTATTTTTTAAAGCTAAACAAAGCAGAGGCATTAATTTTAGCTTTTAATATACTAGTAACTCCATACGTAAATATGAATTATGCAAAGAAATATATTATTTTAAATTCTTCTAGCGAGTTAAGTTCATTCATTCAAGATGTTCCGAGTAAGACTTTTGGCTTGCTTAATCCGGATATCATTGATCTTAATTTTAGCTTGTTTAATCCAGAATTCAAAATTCATGATGGAAAAGTAAATCAAGCTCTCATGGCAGCCACTTTCCTCCTTAAGTATAAAATTGGATCAACCAGAAGATAAAGGAACTTTATGGAACCAATTACTCAATATAGTATGCCGATACAGCAAGATTGCTGTTCAAGAAAAAGAAGAAGATCGTGGATGCCTTTTTCCAATATTGAAGAAGGGGTGAAAATCATCCAAAAAATCTTGATGAGAGACCTTCTTTGCCTGCACGATGTTGATCAGCTCGATAAGACTTATCAACAAATATGCCTGCTTGAAAGACAAGTAGAGCACATCCCAACATGTAATACTCAACATGTTCTTGATAGTATCAAAGAACGGGTGATTTCTTATTTGAAGGATTTCGGTAAAGATCCAGTTAAAGACGCGAAAAGCTTGATCTCGTTGTATTATTTGAAGAATTTTTCCTACAAAAATTTACCTATCGAGAACGAATTTAACAAAGTATTTGGTAAATCGAAAAGTGATTCGGAAATAATGACATATACTGCTCTTTACCTTCCTACATGTGGTTCAAAAGCAAGGCTTGATGAAGATATTAAATTTCTAATTAATTCTTATTCAAGTGACGAGGTGACAAAAATTTTGAATCAAAAGAAAGAGACAATACAAATCATTCAAGCTGAAAAACTAGAACTAGAGCATTGGAGAAAAAATAACCCAATAGATTTTCCCGAATATTTTGATGAATTACTGGAGGGTACATACTTTCATCTCTATGATCACATCATTGAGATGCGAAAATGGAGTACCCCTCATGATCGGCAAGCTGCAATCGAGAAAAAGTCCTTTTCTCTACTCTCTCATGTTGTAATTGAGACCAAACAAGCGATCATTAGGAAGATAGAAAACTCTATTCCTAATAATTGTCCTCACATTTTATTTCTATTAGGTGGCTCTGGAGCAGGTAAATCCACTACTTTCTGTTTTCTTCGCGGAGATGAAATGGTTTTGAAAGGTTTCGACTATGAATCGAAAAGAGATAAAAATTCTCTTATCGGCCATGAACAAGCAACCTCTTGTACATTTCTGCCTACGGTTGAATTAATCAATGATTGGTTGATTGTAGATTTTCCTGGTTTTGATGATAGTAATGGCTTCTTTATCTCTTTGGGAATGGAATGTGCTCTAAAAGCACTGATCAGAAAACATCAACCTAAAGTTTTGATCATTGAATCGATCACAAATACAGAAGGTAGATTTGCAGCGGCAGCCCAACTGGGATCTCGTTTGAAACGTTTGCTGGACAAGAAAGAGGAGTGTGTATTAGGCATTACAAAATAATCCTTATGATGCACAACCAGACATGAGCGATGACAGTCAAATGCAAGATCAGACTCTGAACATCAGCAATTCCCATGCCTGAAAAATTAGCGTAATTTAGGAAAATTATCACCTCTCTTGTAAAAATCCTTTAACGGGAATTGCTGGAAAACACCGAAAAATAAATTGCAAGAAAAAATAAAAAGTTATATGTATTCAGAGATTAAATAAATATTCATTCATATGAAATTCTTCCATTACAAAAGAACAAAGAAGGAAATTCCATGGAACCAATTAGTATACCAACGCAGCAAGATGGCTGCTCTAGAAATAAAAAATTATTGGAGCCTTTATCCAGTATTGAAGAAGGGGTAAAAATCATCCAAAGAATCTTGATGAGAGACCTTCTTTGCCGACACGATGTTGATCAGCTCGATAAAATCTATCAACAAATATGCCTGCTTGAAAGGCAAGTAGAGCACATCTCTAAATCTAATACTCAACATGTTCTTAATAGTATCAAAGAAAGGGTGATTTCTTGTGTGAAGGATTTTGATAAAGATCCAGTTAAAGACGCGAAAAGCTTGATTTCGTTGTATCATTTGAAGAATCTTTCCTACGAAAATTTATCTATTGAGAATGATCTTGACACTTTATTTAATCAATTGAAAAATAATTCGCACATCATGACAAACATTGCTCTTCACCTTCCTACATGTGGTTCAGAAGCACAGTTTGATGAAGATATTCAATTTCTAATTAATTTTTGTTCAAGTAATCAGGTAACAAAAATTTTGATTCAAAAGAAAAAAGCAATACAAATTATTAAAACTAAAAAACTAGAACTAGAGAATTGGAGAAAAAGTAACCCAATAGATTTTCCCGATTATTTTGATGAATTACTAGAGGGTGAATACTTTCATCTCTATGATCACATCATTGAGATGCGAAAATGGAGTACTCGTAATGATCGACAAGCTGCAATCGAGAAAAAGTCCTTTTCTCTACTCTCTCATGTTGTTATCGAGACTAGGGAAGCAATCTTTAGAAAGATAGAAAACTCTATTCCTAATAACTGTCCTCAGATTTTATTTCTATTAGGAGGCTCCGGAGCAGGTAAATCGACTACTTTTTGTTTTCTTCGCGGAGATGAAATGGTTTTGCAAGGTTCCAACTATGCATCGAAAAGAGATAAAAATTCCCTTATCGGGCATGGGCAAGCAACCTCTTGTACATTTCTCCCCACGGTTGAACTCGTCAAAGATTGGTTGATTGTAGATTTTCCTGGTTTTGATGATAGTCATGGCCCCCTTATCTCTTTGGGAATGGAGTGTGCTCTAAAAGCACTTATCAGAAAACATCAACCTAGAGTTTTGATCATTGAGTCGATCACAAATACAGAAGGTAGATTTGCAGCGGCAGCCCAACTAGGATCTCGTTTAAAACGTTTGCTGGCCAAGAAAGAGATGTGTGTATTAGGGATTACAAAATATTCTAAGGATCCCGATTTTGGAAAAATTAGGGCAATTGAAGAGCAACAAAAAAGGGAGCGATCGCTTCCAACACCTGAAGAAAATCAACTCGCAACAGAAATTAACTTGCTTTCTTCTCTGAATCAAAAAAGTTTACAACCGATGATACAACAAAAACAACAACAACTTGAGAAGATACAAAATGAAAAACCGCGACAGCAGCAACTTCCATTACCTGAAAATGATGAAAAAATCAAAAGTAAGAAAAATCTCCGGGAAAGAGAAAATGAACTACTCAAGCAAATTGGATTAACAAAAATTATCCGATTTGACGATTTGCAAAACTCTGCATGTTTATCTTCCTATTTTGCAAATCTCTCTCAAAGAGAAGCTCTTAACGCCAATCCCGAAGATCTTTTAGATCCAGACGATGAAAAATTAATAGATCATCTATTTGTAAATGATCTGTTGGATAAAATGAAAAAGGTGAAATATGGTGATTTTGAATTCGAGAATTTTGACCAGAGCGTGAAAGAGTCCAGCTTCATCAGCACACTATTTTCTCAATCTTATCCAGAAATTGGAACGTTTCTCCATTTGCCAGGAATCGATCTCCGCATTGTACGAAACTATGACAAAATAATTGTAGGAGAATGTCTCGAAAAATACAAAAAATCGGTGATTCTTAAACTCGATATCTCTCTTATCAAAGTCGCACTAAAAGAAATGAAAGAAATAGCACATCCAATCGCCATTTTAGATCTTCAAAACAAATTTACTAAATTAGAAAAATATGTGATGGGCTTATTAGGAGTTGAACTAAGTGGAAATGAAAATACAGAAGAGATTGAAGCAAAATGGATTGAGAAACGAAAAGAGATCGGAGCTGCTGTTTCAGCTGTAGAAAAAGAGTATATTTTACCCGATTGGGCTAATGTTTTGATCACAATTCCACTTGGAATACCTAAAGCGATTCATACATTAGTTAAATGGTACGCACAAAAACAAGTGGAGAAAAAAACTATCGAGAAAATTATCAACGATTGTTCAGAAGAATTGAAACAAATGTATGACATATTAATGAAATTACAAGAATTAGAATTGCTGATTAAACAGCGAGAAAATTTCGACCAAGCATTCGAATCTATGCAAATTTCCTTGGTATCACAAGTAGCATTCTTAAAAAGCATAGAAGAGAGGATCAATAAGATCAGGTTAATCTATGGAGGAGATGATTGGGATAGACGAATTGAATTTTTAGATGATAATTTAACTAAGACTGAAGAATGGATTAAAAAGCTAAACGAAGTACAGATGTTAACTTTAATTTTTAATATACTAGAATTTCCATCTGAAGAAATGGGTCAGGTAAGGAGACGGCTCCTTTCAAATTCTTCTAGAAGTTTGAGGTCATTCTTTCAGCTTTCAGATCTGGGTGAATCTCTTGCCCTTTTTAATCTAACATTCTCATATCCTGAAGCAGAAAAATTAAAAATAAAATTTAAAGTTCATCAGGGAAAAGTAAATCAAGCTCTCCTGGCAGCCATTTTGTTTCATAAGTATAAAATTGGATTACCCAGAGCACTAAGGGAACTTTATGGAATCAAATAGAATGCCGATACAGCAGGTCATAGAAATCTTTATAAGAACTATAAAAGAAAAGATCAATAAGGTAAAGTTGATCTATGGAGCAGGTGATTGGGATAGACGTATTGAATTTTTGGCTGGTAATTTAACTGAAGAACAGACTAAAAAGCTAAACGAAGCAGAGGTATTAACTATAGCTTTTAATATATTGGCATTTCCATTTAGTGGAATGAATGATACAAGGAAATGGCTGGTTTTAAATTCTTCTAGAGAGCTAATTTCATTCATTCTGAATGCTCCGCATAGGACTGTTACCATTTTTAATCCATTTCGATTCACATATGATGTAGAAGAATTAAAAGAAAAATTCAAAGTTCATTATGGAAAAGTAAATCAAGCTCTCATGGTAGCCACTTTGCTATTTAAGTATAAAACGGGCTCCCAATCGGAATACCTTTAGGTATCTATATGTTAAGAACATGGAAAGCACAAGGAAAAGTAGAAGAAGAAGCTATCGACAGAGTTAGAAGAAATACATTTCATTAATCAAAATAGAATTAGAACAATTGGTTAGAAATGAATATATTATAATTACGGTGATCGTTATGGAGGATATGGTGGGTATGGAGGGTATGCTGGATGCAGAAATTTTAACTTTGCTTTAACAGCTCATAGAATTTCGCTCGTAGAATTTTGCTTGCAAATAATTTACATTTGTTATAAGTTTCACCTAGGTGTTCGTGAGATTGACCGATCAAAATTTAACGGAATTTTGCCGTCATAGAATTTAAAGTTAAAGTAAGTAATACTTTTAACAAAATAATAGGTCTAATTATGCATACACATTCTACCTCTTCTCAAGGAGCGTTATCTTCTTGGCTCATAGAGTTTGACGAAAAATCAGACTCAATTCCGTTTTGGAGCACTGTTACAAACATCGTAAACCTATTCCAAAAGATCGTTGTCCTGCCTCTATTATCAATAATTTCCCGTGATTTTATCGAAAATAATCACTATTTTTCCTATATCAATGAGAAAAAGTTCATCAAATGCTTTTTGCTTACATTCCCATTTTTAGGAAATTTTATTTACAAAAAAAATAATCGACAAGATCCCGCCATAAAAGAGCATTTAGAAGAAACTCAAGCTCTTGGAATAATAAAAAACACCCACCCAACTTCTTTAACAGATGCTATAAAAAAGTGCGGAGGACTTCATTACGAATCCGTTGCGCTAGCAGCTATAGAAAAAACTGGTTCAACCTATATCACAGATCTTGTTAAATACCTTTCAGATGATTTAAAGAAAAATAAAAATGTCGGTTTAGCATTAATCAATAAAGTTAGCCAAGGCTATGTGTTGGGCATCGTAAAATCTTTGGGAGAAATCGCTGACGAACAGATTGCTTTAGAAGCTATACAAAAAGTGAATTCAGTCGATCTTGAAGATCTTGTTAAATACCTTTCAGATGATTTAAAGAAAAATAAAAATGTCGGTTTGGCATTAATCAATAAAGTTAGCCAGGGCTATGTGTTGGGCATCGTAAAATCTTTGGGAGAAATCGCTGACGAACAGATTGCTTTAGAAGCTATAAAAAAAGTGAATTCAATCTATCTTGAAAATCTTATCAAATATATTTCACCAAGAGTAAAAGCCATCGATAAAATTGCTCTTAAAATTGAAGAAAAAAGAAAAGAGAGTAATCGTTCGGAAAATCAAAAAAGTGAAGCATCACAATTTGACAACTCGTTTACTCAACCGCAATCTCCTTTCAACAACACGTTCAATGAACAGTCTTATCCTAATAACCCAAAAGATTTACCCGATTATTTTGATGAATTACGGGGTGGTGGATACCTTCATCTATATGATCACCTCATAGAGATGCGAAAATTGAGTGCCCGTAATGATCGGCCAGCTGCAATCGAGAAAGAGTCCTTTTCCCTACTCTCCCATGTGGTAATCGAGACTAGGGAAGCGATCATTAGAAAGATAGAAAGCTCTATTCCTCACCATTGTCCCAATATTTTATTTCTATTAGGTGGCTCTGGAGCAGGTAAATCCACTACTTTCTGTTTTCTTCGCGGAGATGAAATGATTTTGAACGACTGCCACTATGAATCGAGAAAGGATAAAAATTCTCTTATCGGCCATGAGCAAGCAACCTCTTGTACATTTCTGCCTACGGTTGAATTAATCAAAGATTATTGGTTGATTGTAGATTTTCCTGGTTTTGACGATAGTAATGGCCCCCTTATCTCTTTGGGAATGGAATGTGCTCTAAAAGCACTTATCAGAAAACATCAACCTAAAGTTTTGATCATTGAGTCGATCACAAATACAGAAGGTAGATTTGCAGCGGCAGCCCAATTGGGATCTCGTTTGAAACGTTTGCTGGACAAGAAAGAGGAGTGTGTATTAGGCATTACAAAATATTCTAAGGATCCCGATTTTAGAAAAATTCGAGCAATAGAAGAGCAACAAAAAAGAGAACGATCGCTTCCAACACCTGAAGAGAATCAACTCACAACAGAAATTAACGTGCTTGCTTCTCTGAATCAAGAAAGTTTGCAACCAATGATACAACAAAAACAACAACAACTTGAGGAGAAACAAAAAGAAAAAGCGCGACAGCAACAACTTCCATTGCCTGAAAATGATGAGAAAATCGAGAGTAGAAAAAATCTCCAGGAAAGTGAAAATGAACTATTAAAACAAATTGAATTAACAAAGATCATCCGATTTGACGATTTACAAAACTCTGCGTGTTTACCTTCCTATTTTGCAGATCTCTCTCAAGGAAAAGCTCTTAACGCGAATCCCGAGGATCCTTTGGATCCAGATCATGAAAAATTAATAGATCATCTATTTGTAAATGATCTGTTAGATGAAATGAAAAAGGTGAAGTATGGTGATTTTAAATTCGAGAATTTTGAACAGAGCGTGAAAGAGACCAGCTTAATCAACACACTATTTTCTCAATCCCATCCAGAAATTGGAACGTTTCTCCATTTGCCAGAAATCGATCCCCGCATTGCACGAAATTATGACAAAAAAATTGTAGGTGAATGTATCGACAAGTACATGAGATCGGTGATTCTTAATCTCGATATCTCTCTCATCAATACAGCACTAAAGGAATTGAAAGAAGTAGCAGATCCGATGGAAATTTCAGAGCTTAAAACCAAATTTACTAAATTGTCAAAATATGTGATGGGCTTATTAGGAGTTGCACTGAGTGGAAATGAAAACACTGAAGAAATTGAAGCAAAATGGATTGAGACACGAAAAGATATCGCAGCTGATGCTTTAGCTGTAGAAAAAGAGTATACTTTACCTGATTGGACAAATGTTTTGATTACAGTTCCACTTGAAATACCTAAAGCGATTCATACATTAGTTAAATGGAACGCACTAGAACAAGTGGAGAAAGAAACTTTCAAAAAAATTATTACAGATTGTTCAAGAGATTTAAATCAAATGTATGACATGTTAATAAAATTATATGAATTGCAGTCGCTAATTAAAAATAAGCGTTAGGTAAATAAACTTAAATAAACTCTTTATCCTTTAAATATGGGAGGCGAATGACCTCCCCGTATGAATTCTCTGAAACAATTTGTAAAATAATCAAAAGAGTTCTTGGCTGGTCGCTTCAAGTCTCTCCTACCGCCATTACTTTTCAACCCGCCATTACTTTTCAACGAATCTTTTGTCAATTTCTGATTGGGTTCCATCTGTGACGTACTGAGTATTCCACAAATTTTTATCGTTTTTATCGTTGTATCGTTGATTATGTCAAATTGGCATAGAAGATGCATGACTAAATCAAGAATTAAATTAAGGAAATGCTAAATGAAAGGAGGTTTTGTATGAAAAAATTATCAAGAACTTTTTTAGCAGTAATGATATTTTTGCCAACACTTGTTTTATTTGCGCGTGATGACACCAGACTTGGAAGAAACTATGGAAGTTATGATACTCGCAAAAACGAATATTATAATTATGGTGATCATTATGGGGGTTACGGCGGGTATGGGCAATATGGCGGCTACGGAGGATATGGTGGGTATGCTGGATATGGTGGATATGGTTACGGTGTAATTAATCCTTATCCCGATGCGCAATCGCAACCAGGCATGAGCGATGACAGTAATGCTCTTTACCAATCGTATTTAAGACACGACGAAGATGGTTATTAAACGTGAACGAATAAAAGGTGAAGAGCGAAAAATTGTGTTCTTCACCAAATTTTTAAAAGTGGAAGTGGTACATCTCTTAAAGCAATTGTATACCTTCAGATTGAGCAATATCATAAATCGGAAGATTTACTTTATCATTCACTATATTAAGAACTACATCAATTTTTTGTAAACCAATAGTTTCATAAAGCTCACACAAGAAATTGAGTTTTCTTTCAAGAGCTTCTTGGGAAGAAGTCATCGTTGTTTCGATGTATAAATCAATATCTCCACCTTTGGCATGAATATTAACCTGTGAACCAAATAACCACAAATGATCTGTGGGAGCAAATTGATGACGAAATGCAATCTTTAGTTTTGTTACTACGGAAGATTCGAGGCGAATATTTTTTTCGGTCATAACAACTCACTTCGTTGTTCTTCCTGAAGCCATTGAGCCCTAGTTGTTTCAATAAAAATTTGCAAAAATGACCAATAATCCAGTAATTCTTTAGCTGCAATTACAGCTTGATTAAAATTATCTGCCATAAGTTGAGGATTTTCAGGATAATCATGAACTAAATGATTGCGTAATTCACGAATTTTTAACCACCAAGAGGAACTAGGTAATAACTCAAGCTTTTCAAGTTTGTGCAATATATCCAAAAAGCTGTAATTAGCAACATCCTGTTGTGAAAAATGCAATATTAACGGAAAGAGCTTTGCTCCGATAGTATCTTGTAACTTACTAAAGCGGCTCATCATAAGTTCCATGTAACCAAGTTCTTCAATTGATAAAACAGAAATTCTATCAAATTTCAAAGGCAATAATGGTTCTAAACGCTGACATGCTGCTTGCAAACGAGTTGCATGGAGATCACAGCTTTTAAACAATGTTTCAAGCAAGAAAAGATTTTTTTTGTCTATGGGCATTGTGATCCTGCAGTAGGTGTGATTCTAATATACCATCTACATCATATCGTAGTCTACAACATTTATCGTTCAACTGGCGGGGCTTTCACGCAGCCAAAAAATACAATCTATGGCCGCTCCTGGTATAAATCCAGTCGCATCATTTCCTTGAGCTTTTTTTCAACTAACGTAATAGCGCCAAGAATGGCGCTATTAATAGACTCTTTAGAGGCATTTCCATGGCACTTGACAACGATTTTATCGACTCCGCAGACCAATGCGCCAGGATACTCCGTATAGTTAAAGCTCTTCTGAAGTGCAGTCATCGAAGCCTGATCTTGAGACGATTTTGAAAAACAATCGAGAATAAAAGCCGCTGTCCCTTCAACAGTTTTAAGAAGAACATTTCCAGTAAAACCATCTGTGACTAACAAATCGATTTTTCCATCAAATAGCTCTCGAGCCTCAATATTCCCGGCAAAACGAAATTTTTGAGGCTTATCTGCATCTGAAAGAGCCTTCAGCTTTGCGTAAGTCTGGCGTAAAAGCAATGTTCCCTTATGGGATTCAGTGCCAATATTAAGTAAACCCACAGAAGGAACTTCTATTCCACAACAGCAGCGCTGATAAGCAATCCCCATACATGTGTACTGAATAAGAGATTCGAGAGTACTTTTGACATTGCCTCCAACATCAATGATCGCAACCATTTTGTCTCTCGTTGGAAGCAATGCAAGGAGAGCAGGACGTCGAATTCCAGGCAATAAAGGAAGCGTAATTTTAGCAGCAGTAATTACTGCTCCCGTATTGCCTGCTGAGACAAAGGCATCGAGATAACCTCTTTTTAAAAGGCGCATGCCCACCATTAAGGAAGAATTTTTCTTGCGCCGAACTGCTCCTAGAGGATCTTCATCCATCAAAATAACCTCTTCAGCAATGACGAATTCAATCCTCACTTGAAGGGTGGGGTACATAATCATGGATTTAAGAGTCTTAATCATTTGCCAAGTTGCAATAACTACAAAATGAATAGAGTCTTCAAGATGTTGGGCGGCTTGTGAGACACCCTCAAAAAGAAGCAGGGGAGAGTTATCACTCCCCATCAAATCAATGCCTATGCGCAAAGTGCTCGCTTAACCCTTCTTAGCAAGGACAATTCTTGAGCCATATGCGCCGCAAGAAGGACAGATAGTGTGAGGCAACTTTTCTTTTTGACAATTTTCACAAGTAGAAACATGCACCGGCTTCTTAGCGTGATGAGAACGCTTTGAATTCTTCCGAGCATTGGAATGCCGATTACGTGGTACAGCCATTTATAATACTCCTTAAACGATAACGCGTTATAGTTTGAATTGATCTAAATTGATATCAGCAAAAGGCTGATGTCCTTCGTTTTTAACATCGGTGGATTGTTTGAGATATTTTGCAATCCCCTTACGATCTGGGCAATTTCCTTCGTGACATTCAGCAAATGCCGGCGCTTCCAGTAAAATAGCCTCTCGAATAACTTCTCGGAAATTAAAATATCCCTCTTTCATCTCTTCAACAGATTCAGTATGATAAAAGCCTATCAATTCCACCGGAATCTCCACCGGAGCATTGCAAATCGAACAAGAGATTCGAGCCGAAGTCGCAATATCCAAATGCAAAATGAGCGTCGAATCAGCGACATAAACTTCCCCTTTTATACACACGGGGTCCTTAAAAGACAAGGCTTCTTCTGATACCTCAAGAAAATCAGGATCACAAGTGATGTCGATTTTCTCGGTAGATCCCTCTTTTAACTGCTCAAAAAATATTTTAAATCGTTCGTCCATAAATACTACTCTCTAAGAGGCGAGCGGGAAATACCAAATGTATTGAAAGGTGAATAAGTCCCTTAAGAAATAAGTCTATCTTAAGAGGGGATTTCTGGCTAGCAAAAATTATGGCTTTTTCTCTGGAATTGATTTGTTCTTTTTCATTATAGTATTAGAGAGGGAGTTCGATCTCTCATTAAATTCTGCTTACAGGTTGTGAAAATGGATGAAATTCTATTGAATGTTGAGTCTAAAGAAATACGCTATGCTCATTTAAAAAATAATATTCTGCACAATCTCACTGTGGAGCGTAAAAAAGAAAGGCAGCTGACAGGAAACGTCTACAAAGGACGTGTAACGAACATCCTACATAACATCCAATCTGCATTCATTGACATTAATGAAGGTGAAAACGGATTTATCCATATCTCTGACATCATCGAAAATACAAAAAAGTTCGAAGAAATTTTTGATATGGATTTTGAACTCGTCTCCTCTAAAACGAGCGCTCAGAAAAAACCGCAAAACGTTGAAATCGATCAGGTTATGAAAATCGATCAACCTGTCTTAGTGCAAGTTGTCAAGGAACCGATCGGATCAAAAGGCGCTCGACTGACATCTAATATTTCCATTGCCGGACGTTACTTGGTCTTATTACCCAACTCGTCTCATTGCGGCGTTTCCCGAAAAATTGAAGATAAAGGGGTCCGAGAGCGCCTTAAAAAGCTCATTCGAGCTTTCGAAATGCCCAAGGATATGGGATTGATTTGTCGTACCGCCAGCGCAATTGCCACCCAAGAGATGCTAATTGAAGAAGCTCACGACCTCTTAAAGACTTGGCAATCAATTGTCGATAATTTCAATAAAGCCACAAGCCCCACGCTCCTTTATGCTGAGTCCGATCTCATTAAACGGGCACTGATCACAGCTATTGACAAGAGATATGACAGACTTTTGATCGACGATTACGAAACCTATCAACTTTGTCGTCATTACTATGCACGCTATGCCAATGAACATGCTTTGCGTATAGAATTCTATCGCGATAAAGTCCCCATGTTCGAGCGCTTTAATGTCGAACGAGAGATTGAAAAAACACTTAAGCGAAAAATATGGTTAAATAGCGGGGGCTACCTCTTCTTTGACCGTACTGAAGCGATGTATACGATAGATGTCAATTCAGGGAGGAGCTCCGGCAATAAAAACAATGTCGAAGAAGCGCTAGTACGCATCAACCTTGAAGCTGCAGAAGAGATTGCACGACAACTACGCCTCCGAAATATTGGAGGACTCATTATCTGTGATTTTATTGATATGCGCTTACGTAAAAATCAACGACGCATACTCGATCGATTAAAAGAATGCATGAAAGAAGATAGTGCCAAGTGCACAATTTTAGGAATGAGTGAATTCGGCCTCATTGAAATGACTCGTCAACGCAACCGAGAGTCTCTTATTCAAACGATTTTTACAGGCTGCCCCTATTGCAATGGAAGTGGACTTGTGAAAACCCACGAAAGCGTTTCTATCGAAATCGAGAGGTCCCTAAAAAAAGTTGTTAACTGTCTACAGCAATATTCACTCAAACTAGTTGTTCATCCCGAATTAGATCGTTATTTGCAAGTCCTCGACAAAGATTATTTAAAAAAACTTGCAAACTCAATGAATGTCCAGCTTGATTTTGCAACAGATTGCGAACTTCACATCAATGATTTTCGATTTTTTTCTAATGTGACTTTGGCACACCTCGAGGTATAAGATTCATTTATGGGATTTTTAAATATCGATCAGCACGAAGCCAATGGAGATTTGCCTCCGCCTATCGCAAGAACTCTAGATAAGTTTTGCCGTAGTTATCAAGAAGCTATTGAGAACAATGGCAAACCTTTTAATGAGTATCGAGGAATTCTCACGACATTTGTCAATCTAGTCATTGAGGAACTTAAATCCCCTTCTACATTTGAACCCTATCATCAGCAGATTCGGGCCCCGTTCGATTACTATCAGTTTGGTTTAGAGATCGTTCGCCCTTTAATTATTTTTGAAAAATCGACGTTACACAACTTTCCTGCTCTTGAAGCCATGAACAAACAACTAAAGGAAGGTGAGAACGTCATTCTTCTAGCAAATCATCAGACAGAACCTGATCCTCAAATTATCAACCTCATGCTTGAAAATCATTATCCTGAAATGGCAAAGGAGATGATTTTTTTGGCAGGTCATCGAGTTATTACGGATCCTTTAGCCATTCCTTTCAGCAAAGGACGCAATTTACTCTGTATTTTTTCAAAAAAATACATTGAAACACCTCCTGAACAGAAAATGCAGAAGCAAACCCACAATCAAAAGACCATGAAAAGAATGCAAAGTCTTCTTGAGGAAGGTGGAAAGTGCATTTATGTCGCTCCTAGTGGTGGCAGAGACCGCATCAATGCCCAAGGGATTGTCGAAGTCGCTCCGTTCGATCCTCAAAGTATTGAAATGTTCAGATTAATTGCAGGAAAATCTCACCGTCCGACTCATTTTTATCCTTTAGCCCTATCTACTTATCGTCTCATGCCCCCTCCTGATCATGTTAAAAAAGAATTAGGTGAACGGAGACATTCGGAATGCATTCCGGTTCATCTTGCCTTTGGAGATGAAATCAATATGGAATCAAGTAATGACCCCTCTAATAGGATTCAAGAACGTCAACTGAGGGCTGATCACATTTATTCCATAGTAAAAGCAGCCTACGACAAGTTCTGAGAACTATAGATCTTTTCACATGACTTCGCAACAAAATTCTAGCAGATTTTGTTACGAAGTCACGTGAAAAAATCTATAAATTTACGTTTTTTTCTTTCCGGAAAGTCATCTTCTGAAATTTCAGGATAACGCACTTTCACTCGTTCCATTCCATCTTGCTCTACTGTCTCTGAGAAGGCATCAAAAACAAGAGATGGAGGGCAATCAAAACCAATGAGTGGAATCTTTACCTCTAAATCTCGATCAAAACCTCGTTCTAAATGAGCGACCCAAACCCTAAATGGAATTAATCGAGGCATCGCAAGCGCTTCTTCTTTATCCACGATTGGTGTTATATCCGCTTCTGGAACAGACCTTAACTTGCTATTGATGTCGATGTTTAAGTGCTTCAAAGAGGTAATCTTCTTCAATGAAACGAAATCGCAAAAAGAATGTAGTAAAATATTTTTGCATACATCTAAACTTTCCAAATTAATTAATTTTGAAATATCACTTGAAAATCCTTTGATATAATTCGTCGATAAATTAAGCGCTCTTAAATTTTTCAACGAATAAATTCCAGAGGGAATCATTTTAAATTGATTATTTGCCAACACCAAAGTATTTAGGTTCGTTAGAGAAGAAATTGAAACTGGCAGTGTCTTTAAATTATTGTGAGAAAGATTCAACTGCGCTAAACTTGCCATCCTACAGAGTTCATGTGGAATAAATCTGATACCACACTCTAGCATAATAAATGTTGTTACTTTCTGCATATACTTTACTTCAAGAGGGATAATCATGGGGTCTACAGATAAATCATCTTTACTCCTTACAATATTAATCTCTTCTAAATTACGAATCTCATTGAAGTGTTCTCGAATTTCTTTATCGATTTTTATTTCAGTATTATTTAGTTTTTCAACTGTATCCGTAGAAATGAAAAAAGAAATTGCATTATCTTTAGCCCATTCTCTGGCATAATTAAATAATGAATTCAAATTAAAATTATTTAGTTTTCGAAATTCACACATATCAAAGTTAATTCCAATGAAATTGCTTAAAGTCGAAAAACTTAGAAACCGCACAATCAAACTATTTATTTTCATTTGTTTTAAACATAAGAAAGTTGATCTCGATTTAGTCGCAGAGGTTACACAATCAAAAAAATTTATTAACACCTTCGCATTATATAAAATTCTTTTTTTCAAAGAATTTAAAGAACCTTCTCTATCTTTTAAATTGAAGTTTAAGAGGTAAGCTACTTTAGACCAAATATTCGATAATTTTACGATATTATAACAATCAACATTTATTTGCCCTAATTTGACAATTAGATCCAAATCATCAGTTAGCCCATTGGCACAACAGTAAGTAAAATTTATGAATAGGTTTGATGACATCGATTCTCCTTTCTTTTATTCACATTTTTAAAGAGAGGATAGCACAAGGCTCATGAAAATAGAACGATTTTTTAAAAATTATTTCGTGCCCGACCGCAAGGACAAATAAATCTCCTGTCATCCTCGTCATTCGTATATGCTTGCCTTGTCGTCCTTGCTGTCCTTGCGCTTACTTTTACTTGCCCTAAAATACGATTTGAAGTACGATTTAACCTTTAATAACATTGGAGGAAAATGAAATTACTACTTTCTAAACCTCGTGGTTTTTGCGCAGGTGTCGATCGCGCCATTGAAACTGTCGAAAAAGCACTAGCCCTCTGGGGTGCACCCATCTACGTCAAACACGAAATCGTTCATAATAAACATGTCGTCAACGACCTAAAAGCTAAAGGTGCCATCTTTATTGAAGAAATCAAGGATGTTCCCGTTGGTGCTAGATTGATTTATTCTGCCCATGGCGTTTCCCCAGCTGTCAGAGAAGAAGCACAACAGCGACAACTCATCGAAATTGATGCTACCTGTGGTCTCGTTACGCGCGTACATTCTGCCGTTAAACGCTATGCGTCACAAGGTTATCAAATTCTTTTGATTGGCCATCGCAATCACGTTGAAATCATCGGCACAGCTGGGGAAGCACCAGAAGTGACGACCATCGTCGAATCTGTTAAGGATGTAGAAAATCTTTCTTTCAGCCAAGAAGCTAAATTATTTTATATCACGCAAACAACACTTAGCTTAGATGATGTTAAAGAAATCACCGACGCCCTCATAGCCAAATATCCCTCCATCATAACTCTACCGAGTTCCTCTATCTGTTATGCGACAACAAATCGCCAACTTGCTTTACGTGAAATTACCGATGTCACAGAACTTGTACTTGTCGTTGGAGACCCCACTAGCTCAAATTCCAATCGATTACGCGAGGTGGCTTCTCGCAGAGGAATTCCTTCTTATCTGATTAATAACGAAGCTGAAATAGATCCAAAGTGGCTTGAAGGCGTTAAGACAATAGGGCTCACTGCAGGGGCATCTACACCGGAAGAGATCGTACAAAAATGTATTCAAAGACTCATCGGTCTAGGCGTTCAAGAAGTCGAAGATGTTGTTTATGTCACCGAAGATGTCGTTTTCCAACTGCCCAAACCTATTGTAAATGCTTTATCGAACTAAGAAAGGAATAATTATTGTTTCAATTGTATGAGCTCTGATAATATCCTTTCTAAAGACTTAAGGAGCTTAAACCATGTTAGGATTTTTTCGCAAATATCAACGTTATTTTTTTCTCTTCATCACTGTCATCATCGTGATCTCGTTTTCATTTTTTGGCACTTACAACACATTGCCAAGCGAAAATTCAAGAGAACTGCCTGCTTTTCGTGCTGTAGATGGTACTTATGTTTCTCGTGGAGAACTTGATAACATGGTCCAATTCCTCGCTACAGACATCAATGACAATGCCCTTTTAACTATCCGTGGATGGCCTAATTTCCTAAATGACGGAGCTATTAAAACTGATTTGCTTCAAGGGGGAATTGCTGAACTTTTAGCGACACAGTTTGCTGCAGATCTAAGTCCAGATTACGAAGCTCGTCACGATATTGAAAAGCGTTATAACCTTTATACTCATCCGCAGGTCAAATTTGTATCTACCGAACAAGCTTGGAACTATTACGCCCCTTCAAAATTAGCTAATTTTCAAGCACTCCAACGTGCTGAAAAGCCTTTAGACCCATCAGCTTTTGCCGCACGGGTACGCCTTTATCTCGATGAAAAGACTTTTCCTCCTCAAACACTTTCCCAAGTGCTTAGATTCCAAGAAAGGCAATATTCATGGCTAACTCCTGATCAAAATCTTTCTCAGTCAGATCTATATCTTTTCGGCTATCACACTACTGAAGATTGGTTTGGCCCCCGTTTCATGCGAATTGCGGCTCAATTTTACATTAACAGCGCAAAAATTGCTGAACAGCGAGGGTATCAAGTTTCCAAATCTGAAGCACTTGCAAGCTTAATTCACAATGCAAACTTAAGCTTTCAACAAAATCAACGTAATCCACAGCTGGGGGTGACCTCCAGTCAAGAATATTTTAGTGAACAGCTTCGACGTATGGGAATGGACCAAAATCGCGCAATCAAAGCATGGCAAAATGTTCTTCTAACACGTCGTTTATTCCAAGACGCTGGAAGCTCCGTATTCACTTCCCCTATCTTATTTTCCAACTTTATCCAACATGGAAAGGAATCTGTCACTGGCGATCTCTATCAGCTCCCCAAAGAACTTAAATTGAGCAGTTACCGAGCTTTACAAAAATTTGAACTCTATTTAGATAGCGTCGCAAAACGTACCCAAGAAGATAAAGCTGATCTCACATTGCCGAGGAATTTCCTCACTCCTTCTGAAGTAGCTCAGAAATTCCCAGAACTGATCCAAAAGCGTTATTTGCTAGATATTGTTCATGTAGATAAAGAAGATTTGCTCACTAAAGTAAGCATCAGAGACACATGGAATTGGGAAGCCAACGAAGCAAATTGGTCAAAACTAACCAATGAGTTCCCTGAGCTTGGTATAAAAAATGCAACCACTAACAACGAACGGCTCGCTGCTCTTGATAGCCTGAGTGAAAAAACGCGGATAAAAGTCGATAATTTTGCTCGGGCTCAAATTCTAGAGTTACATCCAGAATGGATTACAACTGCTCTTCAAACCGGTTCCCCTGTCCGAACCTCCGTCCAACTCCCTTTAAAAGGAGAACCTGGAGATCCCTTTGTAGGAGTAACAGATGCGGCCAACCTCATTTCGCTATTCGATGAAGCACCCATTGGCAATGAAGAACTTAATCCAAAACTCGCTTCTTTCACTTCCGATCAACGTCATTTTTATCGAATCAATGTGATCGAGCGTTTACCGGAAGAAGAGATTCTAACTTTCGCCGCAGCGAACAAACAAGGGATCCTAGACAAACTTTTAGACCGTGAACTACAAGCCCATTATTTAAAAATTCGCGAAGCAGAAGCTTTTCAAAAAAGTGACAAAACTTGGAAAGAATTTACGGATGTTAAGGAGCTCGTTGCCGACAACTATTTTGCGGATCTTTTAAAAGCCATTCAAGCTAAAGAAGGCAATGGGAAAATGCTTACTGGGGCTCTCTCTGCGCCTCTTAGGTTAAACGCCTATGTTTTAGCAGTTAAAAAGAATCTGCAAACATCTTCTTCCGATGCCCCAGATGAGATCAAAATAAAAGAAAACGATGCTTCCAAAGAAAGCTCCAACGAAAAATTAATGGCTGCAAAGCCTTTAAAGGATCAGTGGAAATTAGAAAAAGAATCTTTTCATATTGATCGTAGTGATAAAAACACGTTCATCAACCCTCAAGAAGCTTTTGCTCTAAAGATTGGCGCATGGTCTGAAATCAATCAATCGCCAAATGGAGCCCTCTCTTTTTATCATAAACTCGAAAATAAAAATGAGGGCGATGCAGCTCTTCTGTTAAAAAAGGATCAACAGGCTCACGAGTTACTTTCTGGAGAAATCCAACGGATTTTAGCTTCTCAACTGATTGCAGAATTCAAGTCTAAAAACGCCATTTCGTTAGATTATTTAAATACTGCCACCGAGATGACTTCCGATGAACAATAACTCAAAAGTTGCCGTAATCATTGTCACACACAATAGTGATAGACATCTCGACAAATGCATGGAATGCTTGGAGGCCCAGAAATCGAGGGCGGAGCAAATCATCATTGTCGACAGCGGCTCTTCCGATTGCAATTATCTGCAAAAATATTCGAATAGACAAGGGATGAAAATCATTACGGGAAACCGCGACATAGGTTTTTGTCGCGGTAATAACCTAGGGCTTGCTCACGTAAATGCAACTATTGAGTATGTTCTTTTCCTTAACCCAGATGCCTTTATCATGCCTTCCTTTATTCAAAAAGCTGTTGGATTTATGGAAGAAAATTCGAATAAACAATGTGGAGCTCTCACAGGAACAACCTTAGGCTATTCTATTGAAAAAAATGCCCCTACAGGTCTCTACGACACGACCGGTGTTTTCCAATCTTGGTGGGGACGTTGGTATGACCGGGGTCAGGGAGAAGTGCGCAATCCGCAAAAATACAGAACGACTGAACGCATTCCTGCGATCTGTGGAGCGGTCTTTTTCACGCGCCATTCAGCTTTAAAAGAAGTGATGCTTCCAAAAGGAGATTACGAACTTTTTGACACCCGTTTTTATATGTATAAGGAAGATATCGATCTTTCTTTACGTTTAAAAAAGCGTGGATGGAACCTGATGTTCGTGCCAGACGTCGTTGCCTTTCACTGCCGCGGATGGAATCCCGATCGCCAAACGATGCCCAAAAAAATGCGCATGCATTCAGCTACAAATGAGTTACGTATCCATTGGAAACTGAAATCCCCCATTCCATTGATCTATTCTTTTTTTAAATATTGTGCTGTCAAATACCTCAACATCTGAACATTCCTATTTATGCAACAAGTTTTAGAGAAACGTTCCGCATTTTTATTGCTCTTGTTTACTCTTCCACTCCTTTTTTTTCCTAAAATCAATCTCATCAGTTTTGAGCAAGAAACTGCGGGATTAAGGCTTGACGATCTCATCCTGCTTAGCTTTAGTTTAGTTTGCTTCTGGGCAAATTTTGCGATGCGAAAGAAAATTTCATCTATTGAAGCTACCCTTTTTGCGATTGTTGGATTATCTCTTTTTTCCTTTTGCATGAACCGGCTATTCTTTGCAGCAGACATCCTACCTGTCCGTGCTTCTTTTTTCTATTGTTTCCGCACTTTAGAATATTTTTTATTTTTCTACATCGGAGGACTCGCCTTTCGCTTTTGCCGTATTGAAACTATTGTGAAGGCATTTTTTGTTTGGAATTTCATTCTTATGATTTTACAGAAATTACAAATCATTGGGATTTTCAGTGTCGAAGGATATATTGCTAAACCAGATGATCGAATGCTTGGCATCGCCTCCTTTGGCTCAGAAATAGGCTTATTGCTCAATTTGCTTTTTTGCTTTCTCATTTACCAGCCAAAGACAAGCCATTCACCCTTTTTCTTAATTCCATCGGAACTTAAAAGAGCTCTTAACATTGTCTATCCTTATGTTTTGTTGTTATTATTCATCTTTTTAGTGGTACTGTCAGGGGCTAGGATGGCAATCGTTGCGCTTTTCGTTTCATTTATACTGTTCCTCAAAGGGCATATCGACTGGAAAAAACCGACAACTTTTCTTTTACCGCTGATAACATTGTCAGGGGGCATTGGATTGATGATTTTTTTTCTCTACAATGCCTCTGGAATCGTTGAAAGAAGCGAAGGTTTGCTCTCTCTCGATAATTTTGGTCTTATCTCTACAGTGTGGGATAACATCGCTTTAGAGTATGATCCGATTGGAAAGGAATCTGTCAGACAGGGTCTGCATGATACAAGCTGGTGGATGCGCATTCATAAATGGTGCTATGTGCTAAAGATCTATTGGTTGCATCCGGAAAGCTGGCTGCAAGGAGTGGGTCCTGGCTTTGCGATGCCTGCATTGGATGGTGGATACTTGCGGATTTTGACAGAGCTGGGTGTTATTGGTTGCCTCTTGTACGGACGTCTTTTTTATCTCATAGCGAAACAAACTCCTCAGCTCTATTGGATGATGATTGCCTTCTTGCTGAACATGCTCTTTTTTGATGTGTACTTGGCCTACAAACCTATGAGCTTGCTATTCTTGATTGTAGGATATGCTTATGCCAGTGAGGAAAGATGCTAAGATATTTTTTTCCCGCTACCTTTGCTGAATACTCCCTTCCCAACACTTGATATACTCAAGAAAAGCTTCCTTCGAGGGATATTGCTTCAGCAAATCCATAGTTTCCGACTGGCTACAAAGCAACGCAATCTTTGCTAGCAAATGTAAATGACGCTTGTCTTCACACGCGAACAAAAAGAAAAGAGTATGCACAGGTTGACCATCCAAGGCTCCATATTCAATCGGTTCCTTCAGAAAAGCAACAAAAACCACATCCTGCGCTTTAATCAAAAAATCACGCGTATGAGGAACTCCAATACCATTATTTAAAGCAGTAGGCTGTAATCGTTCACGATCCCACAACAGCTCAAAAAGCATCTCAGCATCGAGGTCTAAACTCGCTGCAATTTCATCCATCGCAGTCCTTAAAAGCTCTTCCTTGGTGCTTCCTTTGACGGATGTAAGTACTTTACCCTTATGCAAGGCTCGGTAAAGACCAAATTGTTTAATTCCACCTTTAAATGTCATTGCCTCATCTTCAGCAGAAATAAGCTTTATTCCCTCTACTTTAGCTGTATTAAAGGGATGATCCATCTTATGATTCATCATCCAATTTTGAATTTCTCCACGAGAAAAACAATATTGCTCATTTAAGCGATAAGCGGGTATACTCCCTTCAGCAAGCCACTGATGGATTGTCGTTTCAGAAACATTCAGTAAATCTGCAACATCTTTTACTTTAAAATCCATACTGCGCTCCTTTTGAAATTAATAATGCCCCTAACAGCTAAATAAATTAACAATAGCTTCTTTCGAATTTGATGTTAAGATTTTTTTTCTTCTCTCTTCATCCTTAACTGCAAACGTCAAAGAAGACAAAATTTGCAAATATTCTGTCTGTCTATCATCCGGACCGCCAATCATAAAAATAAGTCTAACAGGAGCATGATCCATCGATTTCCACTCCACACCACGTTTTAAAATAGCTATTGCAATAAAAAAATCGTTGCAATGTGGAAGCTTTGCATGTGGGATGGCGACCCCCATTCCTATACCTGTCGAGATAATTTTTTCCCGCTCCATTATTGCATCATAGAAACTCTTGCGATTATGCAGTTTGTGATCATTTTCAAGGAGGTCGACAAGGGCATTTATAGCTTCATCCCGAGTATGGATATCTAAAAATGTCACTAACGATGGAGCCATATATTTAGAAATGTGAATCATAATTGCACTTAATTATAAACGCCTGTATGGCCAAAGCCATTTTCTCCCCGCGCCGTATTTCCAAGCTCGGTGACTGAAACAAAAAGTGCTCGACAAACCGGTGCTAAAACTAGCTGTGCAATCCGCATCCCTCGTTTCACGACAAAATCCTTTTTGCCATGATTGATGAGTATGACTTTAATTTCACCTCGATAATCTGCATCAATCGTTCCTGGTGTATTCAAAACGGTCACTTGATCTTTCGCAGCAAGCCCGCTTCGAGGTCTCACCTGAATCTCATACCCTTTTGGAATCTCCACTCGCACTCCTGTCGGTACAGGCATCGAACTTCCTGATGGTATGATTAAATCAGCATCAATGCAAGCTTTTACATCTGCACCGGCAGCTAATTCTGTGGCATAAACCGGCACGAACTCTTGATTCTCAACACACAGAGAAACCTTAACTACATTTTCTTCAGCGCACATCATATGTCTAATGGAACTCCTATTTTTTAAGCAATGATTCAATTTTCATTACCGGATAAAATATCCAGTAACTCTACAAGTTTATTCTTCAGATCATGACGTCGGACAATACAATCGATCATCCCATGATCAAGTAAAAATTCTGATTTTTGTGCTCCTGCTGGCAATTTTTGTCCGATCACCTGTTCGATCACGCGAGGTCCTGCAAAACATATTAATGCATTAGGCTCGGCTATAATTATATCACCTAAGGAAGCAAAAGAGGCTGTCACGCCACCGGTAGTAGGATTTGTTAAGACGGAAATATAAGGGATTTTAGCTTTATCTAAACGTGCTAAAGCTGCTGATGTTTTTGCCATCTGCATTAAAGAAAGAAACGATTCTTGCATCCGTGCTCCGCCTGAACTAGAAACAATCACCAAAGGCAAACGGTTAGCTAAAGCATGTTCGATGATTAAAGTGATTCTCTCCCCTACTGCAGTACCCATGGACCCACCCATAAAGTTAAAATCGAAAATGGCAATGGCAATAGGCCTCTGAGCCAATTGACAACAACCTACGACCACAGCTTCATCATGCCCGGATTTTTCAATAGCATTTGCTAAACGATCTGTATATTTTTCAGTATCTTCGAATTCTAATACATCTTGAGATTGAACATCGGTAAACATTTCTTCAAAAGTATCCGGATCAGCAAGGCTGCTTAAACGTTCATCGACAGATAGGCGATAATGATAATCACATTTTGGACAACAGTTGCTATTGCGCTGCAATTCATTAGCATGAATGAGCTCCGTGCAATGTGTACATTTTAACCATCCACTGAACCCATCTTTTTTTGTCGTAGAAATCTTTATTTTGGGTTTTTCTCTTGAAAACAACCTCATGCCATCGTCCTTTAATAAAGTTTGATTTTTCTAGTTTTACAATCTCTCATAGATATCATTCTATGATAAATTTCACCTAATGACAAGGATTTTCCAAACGATGCGGCAAATGCTGCTTGCCATATTTTAATTAAATGATTTAACCTTCGACCAAGGGTATCTTAAAAGAGACACAAATTTAACTGAATGATAGGAGAATTATTATGTCATATGAACTTCCCCCTTTGCCCTATGCACTTGATGCATTAGAGCCAATCATAAGCGCAGAAATCATGTCTTTGCATTACAATAAGCATCATCAAGCTTATGTCACAAATCTCAATAAAGCATTAGAGGCTTATGGAAAAGCTGAACAAAACAATGATCTAGCAAAAATGGTCGAATTGCAATCTGCCATCAAATTCAATGGCGGTGGGCATATAAACCATTCGATTTTCTGGACAAATTTGGCTCCAATAAATAAAGGTGGAGGCGTACCTCCCACGGGGGCGCTCCTCAAAGCAATTGAAGAAAAGTGGCATTCTTTTGATAAATTTATCGAAGACTTTAATGCTGTGACTGGGGCTATTCAAGGATCAGGTTGGGGATGGCTTGGCTACCATAAAGAAAAAAAATGCTTACGTATTTTAACCTGTCAGAATCAAGACCCTCTAAGCACATTGGGATACGTTCCATTGCTTGGGATCGATGTTTGGGAACATGCGTACTATTTGCAATACAAAAACGTGCGTCCGGATTATCTCAAAGCCATTTGGAAAATCGTGAACTGGAAGAATGTAGAAGAACGGTACGCAGAAGCCTCAAAATAGTGAGGGCTGGTAAAGACTGCGATATTAGGGGATTTAAGCGAGACAGTTGCCTACGGCGCCCCCTAATGGGAAATAACAAATTTTTAAAGCGCCTTGCCATTGGTGCCTGACCTGATATTCTGACATTTGCCTACAATGATAACGTAACCTCCCAGGAGGGCAAATGTCAGAATGTCAGGTCTGGAACCAAGGCTAAACGTTACCTCTCAGAATTTAGTATCTTGTTATTAATTGAAAACGACGCTTTTTTCAGTTGCGTAAATCTTGGGGGTAACGTTTCAGCCTTGGTTCCAGACCTGACATTCTGACATTTGCCCTTTAGGAAGCAATGTTATCGCATCGGCAAATGTCAGAATATCAGGTCAGGCACCAATGGCAAGGCGCAAACTTGTTATTTAGGAGGCACGAAGGCGCAAAGAGCACAAAGAGATCTTACATGTAAAATTCTTCACGTAAGATCTCCTTTGTGCTCTTTGCGCCTTCGTGCCTTTGCGTTTAACTTTTACTATATAGCTTCAAACCTTCTTCAAAAAAACTAGCCTTCTATTAGAGAATATGATATTGTAAAGCAACACACTTAAAATTAAATAAGGTATATTATGCAATCATTAAATGCACTAAGAGGCATATTTTTTCCAGTCAATGGTAACAAAGAAAATGAAAAAAATGGAAAATCATCAGATTCTTTAATGAATCGTATTTATAACATGGCAAAAACTATTTTTGCTCTCTTTGTAACTGCCTACTGTGTATTGTTTACGTTTGAGGTTATAAAACTAATTGTAGGAGATAAATTTTACGAAAAATTAACCCATGGTATCGGAATTGGCATAGGGATGTGTTTACCTTTAGTAATAGTTGCAAAACTAGGAAAATCACTTTTAAGTACTCCTGATAAATCAGAAAATACTGATAGATATGTTGACTTACTTGTTCATGAAGAAAAACGAAATCCATCCAATCAAATCATTTTGGGACGTGAACTTGAAATTAACGAAGTCATCTCTATCCTCAATAGAAGAGAAAAAAACAATGTCATCTTGTTAGGGATTCCAGGTTGTGGAAAAACAGCTATTGTTAAGGGATTGGCTCAAAAAATCGCAAAAGGGGAACTGGGGGATAAATGGAAAAATTATGAAATTATTTCTATGAATATGTTGCGTCTAACAGCCGGAACGAAATATCGAGGTGATTTAGAAGATCGTATGAATAAAATTCTAGAATGTTTGAAAAAATTTCCAAAAGCTATTCTATTTGTGGATGAAGCACATCTCCTAATGACTAATGTGGGGGGGGGTCAAAAAAGCTACCACCTTGGAAATTTCTTAAAGCCGGCACTTGCCAATGGGTTACAAATGATCTGTGCTACCACTCCAATTGAATATGAACAATCAATTGCACTGGATGGTGCTATGTCTCGACGACTCAACATTGTCAATGTCGAACCACTCGACAGCAGAAATACAGAAAAAGTGTTAATGAAAACAAAAAAAGAACGCTTTGAAGATGTATATCAGGTGACCATTTCCGATAAAGCAATCAAATTCGCCATCGAATGTTCGCAAATGGAACAAAGCAAGACTCTTCTGGATGCAACCATCGATCTCTTAGATACTGCCTGCAGCAATGCTGAATTAAAAAATGTAAATGTCATTTCTAAAAATGATATACAAGAAATTGTCTTAGAAAAACTAAAAAATTTGAAACACACAGCCTAAGAGGTTCAACTACTTCAAACAATTTTAACGGGGGTACATTCAATCGTATCACAAGCAACAAACATATACCGAACTCCATTTTTTACTCCAAATGGAAGGGTACCAGGAACGACATTATGTAAATGGCCAAAAACGCAAATCGATATTTTATACTTTTCTAGAATGGCTGATGCCCTAGAGTCATGTAACTCGGCTCCAATTGGAGGATAATGAGTCATAGCGATCCGAATTTGACCCGAAGAAGCCTTAGTATTCAACATTTTAAGGCTAGCTTCTAGCCTTAAAAGTTCTCTTTGGAAAATCCTTTCTCTTTCAGCCGTTGAAGGCTCTTTATCAGAAATGACTGCACGTGGATTTTCTTGATATTCTATATAGGAATCAAAACAAAATTCATCAGTATCCCACAGACGCGATCCTCCAATAGCAAATTCGTTCCAAAAGAAAACATTATTTTGAATCAGATGAATAGAAGGTGGAAGGATTTTTTCTAATTTTTTTAAAGAACCCCACCAATAGTCGTGGTTCCCTCTCAATAAAACTTTTGTTCCTGGAAGAGCCTCTATCCAGTCAAGGTCCACCTTAGCTTGTTCGGGCGTCATTCCCCATGAGATATCTCCGGGAATCAGTACCAAGTCTTCCGGAGAAATCAAATCTTGCCAATGTTCTTTGACTCTTTCGGCATGATTAACCCACCTAGGCCCAAAAATATCCATGGACTTATTAGGAATACCAAACGAAAGATGCAAATCTGCTATTGCCCACACTGACATAAAAATTACAATTGTTAAAGTACAAACCCGCTTGGAAGTGTAGCCCCTCTTGGAACAACAATAATTCCATCGCGAATGTAGATATTATTCCCATCGTAATGAGAAAGATTATTTTTGTTGATCAAACGCACATCATCGCCGATACAAACGTTTTTGTCAATAATGGCTTTTGTGATGATACAATTTTTTCCGATTTCCATTTGATGTGGGAGGATTTCAGATTCAATCGGATGATTGTAATAAT
Source organism: uncultured Parachlamydiaceae bacterium (assembly GCA_963752155.1). Lineage (GTDB taxonomy): Bacteria > Chlamydiota > Chlamydiia > Chlamydiales > Parachlamydiaceae > JACCRY01. The sequence continues at coordinate 39,013 of CAVVXH010000015.1, forward strand.
CATGACCCATGACATAGGAAGAAGTGATAACGCTTCCCTTTTTAACTACGGTACGTGGACCTAAAATGCTGTGATTGATTTCGTCTGCCTCTAAGATACATCCTTCACAAAGAATGCTATGATTGACGATGGTATTGTAAATTTTGGGTCCCATCAAACTATTGCGTGTGCAATGGATGGGAAGGTATTCATTGTGACAGTCAAGCAGGGGTTCCTTAGCTGTTAAAGCTATGTTTGCATGATAAAACGACTCAATGGTTCCAATATCTTCCCAATACCCGTCGAAAATATAAGCAGTAGCCTTTCCCCTTTCGACCATTGTTGGCAATAAATGTTTGCCAAAATCTTCACGCAGATCTTCCTTTAACAGATTAACGAGCGCTTTACGCTTAAACAGATAAATTCCCATGGAAGCTAAATATCTTGGCGAACTTTTTTCTGTGGAAGGAAGACGGAGAGCCTCAAGAAGTGAAGGATCCTTCGGTTTTTCAATGAAATGAGTGATTTTGCTTTGACTATCGGTTTTAAGAATTCCAAATCGGGAACATTCTTCTTCTTTAACCGGCAATGCTGCAACCACAAGATCGGCATCGGTCTGCATAGCGGCATGAATAATTTCTCGATAATCCATGGTATAGAGTTGATCGCCAGATAAAATTAAAAAATAATCTAGAGGAAGCTCTAGTAGATATTCAATATTTTTTCTAACTGCATCAGCCGTACCTTGATACCATTCCTGCCCTGACGGTTTTTGCTCTGCGGATAGAAGTTTAAGAAAGCCTGTATTGAAATCATCTAGTCGATAGGTATCAAAGATATGTTGATGGAGGGATGCGGAAAGAAACTGAGTGACGATAAAAATTTTATAGCAGCCTGAATTAATCGAATTAGAAATGGGGATATCGATCAGTTTATAACGACCACCGAAGCATATCGCGGGTTTGCACCGGCTCAAAGTCAGAGGAAATAACCGAGTCCCGACTCCGCCGCTTAAAATAACTGAAGCAACACGATCCATGTCTATGATTCGAGCCTGTTTGCTAGGCCTATATGGCTTAAATCCATGTTTTAATTGGGGGGCAAGTGTAACCATAGTATTTATTAAACCTCTTATAATTTTCATCTAGGGGCGACATTTAGCGACTGCCAAGCTTTTTTTTTACATTACAAAATAAAGGCAAGGACGGCAAGGACAAAAAGGACAGCAAGGACGACAAAGCCAGAAAGGACAACAAGGACGGCAAGGACGACAGGGACGACAAGGACATGGATAAAGTACCTACTGTCAAATATATCCTTGTCGTCCTTGTTGTCCTTGTCGTCCTTGTTGTCCTTGCTGTCCTTGTTGTCCTTGCTGTCCTTGTCGTCCTTGCTGTCCTTGCTGTCCTTGCTGTCCTTGCTGTCCTTGCCGTCCTTGCTGTCCTTGCTGTCCTTGCCGTCCTTGCCGTCCTTGCCGTCCTTGCTGTCCTTTTACTTAATTTTAAGATTGCAATTTAATTTTTTTTAATGTAAACTGAAGATAGAAAAAATTTGAATTATAACTCAATTTCTCAAAACTAAGGATTAACATGGAAGTTATTAACTCATATAATGTGTTGATGATGTTCACCTTTATCATCGGATATTTACTCATCACAATGGAACATTATACTAAAATTAATAAGGCTACGATTGCACTATTGATGGCAGTTTCTTGTTGGGCCATTCAATTTGCCAACACCCACTGGGTCATTGAAGCGAATAAAAATTATCTTGAAGAACATCTCGCAAGCATAAGTCAGACAATTTTTTTTCTTATCGGAGCCTTAACTGTTGTGGAAATGATTAATCAACACAAAGGTTTTTCGGTGATCTCAAAATGTCTCCATATCCACTCCAAAAAAATGATGCTTTGGAGCATTGTGTTTATCACCTTCTTCTTATCTAGCATCTTAGATAATCTTACAACGACGATTGTGATGATTTCTTTGCTCAAGAAACTCGTCGATGAAGGAGAAGAGCGTCTTTTAATTGGAGGAGCTATTGTCATAGCTGCTAATGCTGGAGGAGCTTGGACACCTATTGGAGATCTCACGACAACGATGCTATGGATCGGTGAACAACTATCTACCTTCAATGTCATGAAAGTCCTATTTATACCAAGTCTAGTATGCACCATCGTTTCGACATTTTTAATCTCTCTTTCTCTCAAAGGGAATTTTAAAAATAAAAATTTTAACGATAACGATCAAGAAAAAGAACCTATGGGAGGCTTTATTTTTGTTCTTGGGATGTGCTTATTGGTCTTCGTACCTGTTTTCAAAATCGTTACAGGGCTCCCCCCATTTATGGGAATGCTACTAGCGTTGGGAGTTCTTTGGTTAGTCACAGACCTATTGCATGGAAAGTATGAAGACCGTAACCATTTGCGTATCCCTTACGTTCTTACAAAAATTGACTTTTCCGGAGTTCTCTTTTTCCTTGGTATCTTATTATGCATAGGATCACTTTACAGTGCTGGATTGCTCACAGAGCTAGCTCAATGGCTCCAAGTACATATTGGTAATTTGCCACTGATCTCTGTAGTGATTGGCTTTGCTTCAGCTGTCATCGATAATGTTCCTCTTGTCGCAGCTACCATTGGAATGTACAGCCTAGAGCAGTTCCCTACAGATCACTCCTTCTGGAACATGATTGCTTACTGTGCAGGTATTGGCGGTAGCATTTTAATTATTGGATCCGCTGCCGGAATCGCCTTGATGGCAATGGAAAAGATCGACTTTCTTTGGTACATGCGTAGGATTAGTTTACCTGCAACTGCCGGATACCTTGCCGGCTTTATTTTGTACATGATTAGTGCCTAACCTCAGACCACATGACCTCAATGTGTTAATCTACAAATGGCCTGAGCAATCATTGAAGCAACTGACAACGTTTTGATCTTTGTCAAGGCCGCATACCTCCCTAAATCGGGAATCGTGTTTGTAGTAAACATCGCCTCTAAGGAACTAGAAGTGATTTTTTCTAAGGCACTTCCCACAAATAATCCATGTGTCACCATTCCAATGATCCTCTCTGCTTGAAGAGTGCGACAAAGATTCGCTGCCGCCACCAGAGTCCCTCCTGTCGAACACATGTCATCAGCAATCAACACATTTTTTCCTTTAACATCCCCAATCAAACTAACACTCACCTCAAAAGGGTTTTTACGCTCCTTTTTCATGAAGGCAATTTCAATGCCTAAATATTTACTCATTTTTTCTGCAATTTTAAGACTCCCAACGTCCGGAGCAAGAATGACAGTATTTTCTCCCAACAACTTCATAGCTTCTCGACTCAAAAGCTCTTGACAATGAAGATGATCGACAGGAATCTCAAAAAAACCTTCAACTTGATCAGCATGCAAATCAAAAGTGATCAGATGATCGACACCGGCAATTGAAAGTATATTTGCAACAAGTTTAGCTGTAATCGGTTCCCCAGGTTTATTTTTACGATCTTGACGGCAGTAACCTAAATAGGGAGTAATCGCAATTATTTTTTTAGCCGATGCTCTTTTTAGCGCATCGATCATCACTAACATCTCCATTAAATACTGATTCGGATTAATTGCTATAGTCTGCAATAAAAAAACGGTCTTTCCCCCAACATCTTCCTGTATCTCGACTGCCAGTTCTCCATCAGGAAACAGGCTTAAAGAAGCTCTTCCCAAAGAGCAAGCCAATTCTTCACAAATTTCATTTGCAAGTTTTGTATGTGAACTCCCAGCAAATAAATAAAACTCATTATTTTGATTCACGATATCTCCAATATTTCACATTTCTCTTTTTGTTAAATTCATACCGCGTCAATGACAAATTACTCAAGAAATATATCCATAAAAAATAAATTTGACATAAAAACATATTTATTAGATACAAAAAATAAGCTACAAAGGAGGCAATTATGGACTTAGTATCACTTTTAATTAGTATAATTAGTGGAGCTTTGGGAGGCAATGCAACCGGAAAAGTCTCTGCTGAACATGACCTTGGACCTTTAGGAAATACGCTAGCAGGACTTGTTGGAGGAACTGCAGCAGGTTACATCTTAGCAGCTTTAAATCTCTTTGGACAAGTGACAGCAGCCACTGGAGCAACAGCAGCAGGAGCAGAAGCTGTTCACGGATTAAATCTTCCTGAAATTTTAGCCAATATAGGAAGTTCGGGTATTGGGGGAGCTCTTTTGACATACATCGCAGCGATGATCAAAAACGCTTCAAAATAGTCTCGAAATTTCGAGCACGTACCTTGCCATTGGTGCCAGACCTGATATTCTGACACCAGTGGCAAGGGGTCTTGCCACCGCGCGAGAATCCATTTGGCTAAGTATACTCATCTACATACACGTGAAAGCTACTATTGGCATCACTACAATTTAATAATTAAATACTTTTTGGAGTTCGTGTGGCTTTGCCACCGCGCGATATTATTGAACCAAAAATCGGCTATGTTCACCTGTACACGAGAAACCTTCGCTCAATTATTCCTCCTCTGTGTTCTCTGTGATCTCTGTGGTAAAAAAAATCTACCACAGAGATCACAGAGAACACAGAGGAGGAATAATTGAGCGAAGAAGTGAACAAGGCTCAAAAATCACTACATGATGATAAAAATTTTCCATAAATAACTTATTACTTACTCAAATATACTATCGCCGGTGGCAAAGCCACACGCACTTCTGAGTAAGCTTTTGAGTTACTTCTTGATATTAGCACCCGCTGGTCGCTGGGGGCTCCAAAAAGTATTTTTTGGTTAAATTGTAATGGCGCCAATAATAATCTTTACGTTTAACACTTGACTATTATTAACAGTAATGATAAATTAAATATTAATAAATTAGGAGATAAAAATGGAACCAATAGGTTTTTTTACACCAGTATACGTGAATTCCAAAAATAATGACGCAACTTTTTTCCAAAAATTTGTTATTAATCCGGCAGAATTCATTTTTGACTTTGACAATATTCGTTTTTCGATCCCACCGAAAGAAAAAATGTATGCCACTATTTCTGATGAAAGTAGAACTTTCTGCCAAACTACTTTTCAATGCATCACTTTAGTAGCGGTCTCTATCTTCTTCCCCCTTGGAATGGCGTTATTTGGTGCAAAAATCTATCATAGATTTGATGAATATTTCCAACCTGATCCCCTTGAAGCAGACTATCCTGAATTAGCAGCTTCAGACTTAGAGAATTTGCAAACTAAAGGACGCGATTTTGGCTTTAGATCCCTTTCAGGATTTAGTTTTCGTCGAGAGAATGACTACATTAGGGCTGATAAAATAGAAAGGGAAACTTCTAAAGTAAAAGAAAATGTAAGTCTGTTAGATTCTCTAATAAAAAATAAACAGAAAACAAATGAGCAAATTATTGAGGAGCTGAAAGCTGAGCCAGATTTGATTAATGAATCTGCTAAAGAATATAAAATTCATTTTATGCCTAAAGTAGATTATGCTGAAGTTACATTACAAAAAATCCTAAATCTTTTCAGAAATAACCCTAGACTAAAAAAATTGCTTAAACAATATAAAATATTATTAAAAAATCTTGAAACAAATGATTTTCCAAATGATAAGAGTGCCAATGGAGGGGAATTTCCTAGAATTGTTTTGTATGTAGAAGGCAAAGTGGCTGCTCAATTAGTTCTTAATGCTGTATTTAATCTTTTCACACAAGAAGAGGCTGCAACTTATGGATGTGATATTACTCCGAGGCTGAATGCAAAAGTAAATCCATTGATATTTTATGCTCAAGGAGCAGGCGGCTACAAAGAACGAGCTCTAAACCGAGGCTTGGATTATTTTTTAACAGCTGATGGAATACATTTTAAAGGTGATAATCATCCCCTAGTTATTCCTTAAAACTAGGTAAATATATGGAAAGCAGTTCTTTTTATTTTAATCTAAACCCTTACTTACATTCCTCATCCTCAGAGGAAGAAAAAATTGATGAAAACTTACTTACGTCTGTGTCCGATGATTCAGAAAAAAAAGATCAATTACTCACTGAAGTTATACAAAACAGGACCCTGGAATTTCGAGAAGATTGCGCCATGTTAAATCTATGTACATTAGCCAAAGCGGAAAACCTTATTCAGCAACTCATAGAAGGTAAAGTTGTCCATTTCTTGAATCCACTCAATATTCTATTTATTGAAGTCATGAAGGTCATGCAGCTGCTATCGCGTGATCGAACAATTCTATCCTTTAGGGGCGGAGTTTATTCTGCAGAAAAGGAAGGCAGTAAGATTCAAGAAGAGGTAATACATGGGGATCAAATCATTAATCATTTAACGATTGAGCTTCATCTTATTTTCAGAGTTTTTCGCGAATATGCCGATTTTCATCTAGGAAAAACATCTTCAAAAGTTGATCGAGAAAAAATTCTTCAAGCTCAGGAAGGATATAAAAAAATTGCTAACCTCTATCGTCGATTAGAAAAGATCATTAAAAAGACTGATAGCCCCAACATAAAGGTGTTTCACAAACTTAAGCAGTATTGTGATGTGCTTTATCACGCAAGTCAAAATGAAGATTTTCTTCAAAGATGCACAAAATCTCTCTCAAATGGTTTGAGCGTGATGTTGAGCATTGTCATTTACCCACAGACCCTGTCACATATGGAATTCTATATAGAATCCCTGGACATTTGTCTTTTTTCTTTGCTCTATTTCCAAAAAAATGATCCTACTATTCCAATGCCACAAATGATAGAACAAATAAAAAAAATCCCAAAGGCTTGTTTTGATACACTTTCTTTAGATGCTTTTATTCAATCTATAGGAAAATTTCATTTTGAGACAAGTAAACTCATTACAGAATATCTTGTTATAGTTAAGAAGATTATTATCGACTCAAAATTTCATTCATCCAATTTGAAGCTTAAAGCTTGTTTCATTCGTTTAGCATTAGATGATATTTCTTTTGTGAAAATGCTCCAAGAAATGTTTCCTCTAGTAATGGATATATCAAATCCTTGGAAATCATTTAGAGATAATCATAATGTGATCCTCAAACGATTTGAAGTACAGATTCAATCGCTCCACATAGAATTTGAAAAAGCTGTCATTTCATTGAAAAAGGCATTGGACAAATCTAAAACTGTGAAAGGAAAAACTAGAAATGATATCTATAATTTAATCCATTCCGTTGAAAAGCAAACAGCAGTCCAATCCTTTCTTGATCAAATAAATTCTTTCATTGTTGAAAGTTGCCGTATACCACAAAATATCAATCAAGAGATGTTGTCTTTTTTTCTGGTTATGGGGAATTGTAATCAGAAGGCAATCAATTTTCATCAATCACTGTTAATGCACGATTCTAAACTTCCTTGTGCTTCATTTACTTCGATTGATCTTTTAGTTCATCAGTTATTTCAACTTGCTGAAATTACAAAACATAGGGCGGAAGAAAATGATGTGATTAATCATACAATAGTAACAACTGCAATTCAAATGGTTAAAGATTCAATAAAAATTATATGTGCAAAAGGCGAAACCAATATTTTAAAAATTTTTAATTTGAATGAGAAAAGTTATACTATAGCTTTTCATATTCAATTTAATGAAGCTCTTTCTTATTTGAATAACGCATTCAACCAAGAAATGTCCCAAGAAGAGGCTTTAAGGATCCAGCATTTAAAAGGATCTATTCAACTTTTAATTGAATATTTAAAAGATTCTAAAAATAATGTCCCTATTTTTCAAAAACATCTCGCCTCTACATTGTTCAATTCTTTGGGTGGTTCATCTGAAATCTCTGATCGCGACCTTCCACTCATTAAACAACATCTACATTTGATTGCAACTTCAGTTTCTCATCAGGAATTTGAACAGCATCTAGTTCAATTAGAGCATGCTACGAAGAAAAGATTAGATTTAGCAGCTCCAGCGGAAAAATTTTTCTGGAAGCTCAATTACAAGCATGTAATGTTGGGAAAGATACACATAAAGGAAATGCTAAAAGCCTCTCATCATTGTAATCAAAAAATCCAAGGTTGTGATGATACAAATACAGCTCTCCTTATCTTACATGAATTTTATAAAAAAACAAAATTTTTAGAAAAAAACTATGCTGGATGGATGTTTCAACTTACTTTGCTGGGAAAGCTCGCCGAACAACAAGGTTATGAAGATATCTTTGAATCGATTTATTTCATGAGTTCATGGAATTTGTGGACCGGTTTTCTACATACAGCGATTCATGAGATCGTAGATTTCAATCCAGTCTCTAAGAAAGCTCCTTTTCCTATTGGAAATTTGAAGATAAATAGTATTCAAAATCTTGTAGATTCTTCTTCAGAAAATGATGCAACCGACTTGGACGAAACGGCAGTGGAAGAAGAGCCTTTACCAATGCTTCAAGAAACCTATACCCCGTCCCCTTATGAAGAGGATTTTGGCCTTCTGAATACTCTTAAAGCAGAACCACTTCCTTTAATAATGGATGAGCCTATTCAATCTTTTATGGCACGCAGAACTGCACAGAGTAATCTAATTCAAAATTGTTCTATCTACCGTACTTTAATTGAAGAAGCAAAAAAATGGGGTTGTATTGAGGCTCCTAAATCATTGCAAATAAGGGGACAACTGAGTCATTTGCTTCTTCTGGAAGCTACGCAAAAAATTGCTCTTTCCAACTTGCGCATAGGAACACAAGAGGCCCCGAATATCCATATCATCTCCTCAAATTACCAAGGACGTCCTCTCATCTACACCCATAATGGAGAGCTCTTAGTTAAACTTTTATTTTCTGCAAATAAGCAGTGGTTTGAACATCCAGATATCGAATCATCGATTAGATGTCAGGAGTTCCATCTCAAGAAAATTTATTGGTTTCAAGAGGATCCTCAGGCGGTGCCAGGCATTCATTTAATCACTGCCTATTGCAATACGGTTTGGAAGGACCTTGTGCAACCTAAAAAAGAACATAAGCAAAATCATTTGCACGATCAGGCGGTGAATTTTCAAGATTGCCGTTCTAAAATCCATAAATTTAAACGCAATCAGAATGTCGCTTTAACCCCTTTACCCTTGGTACAAGAGGTAGAGGCTCTTAAGGATAAAATCACTCTTCTGATTTCTTCTTTACAGATCGATCCACAATGCAGAGAGCTGATCAAAAGTCATAGGGAGGCAATTAGACGTATTTTTGATTTTCATCAAACTCTTAACTCACACGAGAATAAAGGACAGATGGCTCTCTTTTTTGCGACACGTTCAGCAGACATTCAAGTATGCCTACTCTCGTTAATTTTGATTCTTGCTTTGAGCACTATAAAATTCCCTCCGGATCAGCCCCATCCACTTTTTTTGAATGAAAAAGGATTAAATGAAGGAAGACCTCTTTTCCATATCCATCGTGTAGATAAACTCTGGAAGGTTTTAAAGAACCATCTTGCATTTGATAGTGATGTGTTAGACATGCTCGACACATATCTTCCCTTATTTGTTGGAGATCCAAGATATCCTTACCCTAATAAAACGGTCATGACGAATGAACTTGTCAATATGCACGAAAGGGTCTGCCTGCTTCAAAAAATAGAATCTGCATGGTTCGATAAGGAGGATCAAAAAGCCTTCACTAGACATCTGGGAAAGGGAGGTAGGCTTCTACCGATACAAGCTCAGAGGGAAATTTTGAACCTAGCGATTGAAAAAGGAATAGAAGATCAAAAACAAAAGACTCTATTCGCATTTCATTTAGCAGAGAGTCTCCTTAGATCACTTGATTCAGTGGGAATTCCGGCAGAAATTTCATGAATTTTTACCTAAATTCCCATTTTAAATAGGAATTCTGGTTGAATAAAGGAAAAGACCATCAGCATAGGAAGTTATGAAAAATATACTAAAATCTATAGAAACTCCATATATAGGGACGGAGACGCTTCTTAGGCTTTTAGTTGACTATAAAAAGCCTCGAGAGGCAATTTTAAGAATGGTAAAAAATGAAGAATTAGTTCGCTTAAAAAACGGTTTTTATCTAATCAATGAAAAAATTGCGGGCCCATCTTCTTTGGTCATTCCATTTGAGCAGTTAGCGAATCTTTTGTATGGGCCTTCCTATGTGAGCATGGAATGGGCATTATCCTTTTATGGAATGATACCTGAAAGAGTTCACACTATTACAAGTATGACATTAGGAAGAGATAAAGAGTATCGCACTTCTGTAGGAGATTTTTATGAAAATATTAAAAAACGAAAAGATGAAATCGAGGCAAAGCGAAAGCAAGCATTAACGCTCACGTAAAAATTGAAAAGTATTTTGCGGAATTTGTACTTGAAGCACCAGAGCTAATTTTTCGTGCCTAAGTATACGTGCTTGCCCGTGGCACCCCCTATTGGGAAATAACAAATTTTTAAAGCGCCTTGCCATTGGTGCCTGACCTGATATTCTGACATTTGCCTAAAATGATGACGTAACCTCACAGGAGGGCAAATGTCAGAATGTCAGGTCTGGAACCAAGGCCAGAACGTTGCCTCTCAGAATTAAGTATTTTGTTATTAATTGAAAACGACGCTTCTTTCAGTTGCGTAAATCTTGGGGGTAATGTTCGGCCTTGGTTCCAGACCTGACATTCTGACATTTGCCCTTTAGGAAGCAATGTTATCGCATCGGCAAATGTCAGAATATCAGGTCAGGCACCAATGGCAAGGCGCGAAGTAGTGGAAGTGCCGGTAGATCCTCTAGTCGCTTTTACCTTTATGGTAAGGTATAATCGAATTAAACAAGGTTTTACTCAACAAGAAGCCGCTAACAAACTCGGATTTGATAATATTTATAGTTATCAGAATTATTTCTCAGATTAGAAAATTATACCCTGATTTTTCTGTGGATTTCGCGCTTTGTTGCTAAATAAATAATATCACTTGATTCTATCCTTACTGACGATTTGGGATAAATTCTGAGTTGCCACCCGGGTTACGAGAATCATTTCTTGAAAGTCCTTCTAGGCCATGTCCATCGATGAAAGCTACAATTGCCCAACGCGATGGCAGATTGTCCAAGCGGATAACATCATGCCATCCAGGTAGAAGAGTTTCTGTTGTGATGAGTTGGCGGCAGTTTGCGCCAAGCATAAAGATGGCTCTACCTTCCTGATGAGGGACTAATTGTAAGTTTTCTTGATGACTTCCAATCCGTAAGCCTGGAACACTCTCCGCGATAGCAAGAGTGAATGAGCCTGCATCAAAATGAGGTTTAGCCCAAATTTCTTGTTTTTGATCAACTTGATAGTGAACTAAGCGTAAAACAATATGCGGTTCTTCTGTGTCAAATATTTTATTATAGAGGCCGGGGTATTTGCTATTTAAGCAAGTCAGAATTTTCTTTGTTGTATCCGCAACATAATTCCAAATAACATCGGTTTGAGTAATCAATCTATTTGCAATTGGATGTGTGGAAATATATTCCTCGTGACTTTTTTTCAAAAACGGATGGTAATGAAATAAATCTTTCGTGTCTTCATAATTTTGATTAATTGCTTTTCGATGTGTAAAACCGAGTTCCCTGCGTCTATGATTTCCAGGAAGCTGACTTTGAAGATGATCTTTGACAGCTTGGTCTGTTTCAAGAAATGCTAAAAAAGCCTCTATAGTGTCGGTAATAACGGAATGAGGGACCTCATGAGGAATTGATACATAGAAGTCTTTTTCTAAAGCTTTACATATCTTATCTGGATCAAAGGCATCCACTCGGCTAGTCTCTTGAGTTAATGAGACTTCAGGTGGGGCACCGATCAAGGCTATCGTACTCAAACTGAGAAGGGAAAATATTCGTTTGACTTTCAACATATGTTACCTATGGTGTTTTGTTTTTTAAAATTGTAGTTAAGGTACATTTTCCCATCAAGCATATTTTGTTACATTCGTATTTGTCTTTAATTGAGCCATTTGATAATCTTCTATTGAAAAGATAGCCAAAATCTTTAAACCCAACAAAGGAAAATATCACATGGCTCTAGAACGAACTCTTTCGATCATTAAACCCGATGCAGTCGCCAAAAATCACATTGGTGAAATCATTGCACGATTTGAAAAAAATGGTCTAAAAGTAAAAGGCGCTAAAATGCTTCATCTGAGTAAAACCCAAGCCGAAGGCTTCTATGCTGTACACAAAGCGCGCCCTTTCTTCAATGATCTCGTTTCTTTTATGATCACAGGTCCCGTTCTTGTAATGGTTCTTGAAGGCGAAGACGCTGTCCTAAAAAATCGTGAATTAATGGGAGCAACCGATCCCAAAAAAGCCGATGTCGGAACAATTAGAAAAGACTTTGCAAGTAGCATTGAAGAAAATGCTGTACACGGATCCGATAGCGCAGAAAATGCCGAAATCGAAATCAGTTATTTCTTCAAACCTGAAGAAATTTATCCCCGCACTCGTTAATTAGGAGATCTTATCATGTGGAATTTTTTAGCTTCATTTCTAGTATGCTTAGCAACGACTTTGAATATTTTTGCAGCCAGTGAACAAACGCTCGCAATTATTAAGCCTGATGCTGTAGCAGCAAATCGCATTGGCGAGATCATATCTCGTTTAGAACACAATGGATTGCACGTCCAAGGATTAAAAATGACTCGTCTGCAAAAAGCACAGGCAGAAAAGTTTTATGAAATCCATAAAGACCGTCCATTCTTCAATGAACTAGTCACTTTTATGAGTTCAGGACCCATTGTTGCAATTGCTCTAGAGGGAGAAAATAGTGTCACAAAAAACCGACAAGTCATGGGAGCCACAAATCCCAAAGATGCCGTTAAAGGCACCATAAGAGGCGATTTAGGAACATCGATCACTCAAAATGCAATCCATGGTTCCGATTCGATCGAGAATGCGACAACTGAGATTTCTTTCTTCTTTAAACCAGAAGAACTTTTTGCCGAAACAGTCAAAAAGTAGCCATTGGAAATGATGCAGAACCTCAAACGCATTTGCCTAATTAGCAACTACAATTTATACGAATCAAAACGTCATTTTGCAAATAAATTTGGTGAAGCTTTTCAGCGCAAAGGGATTGAGGTTCTCCATGTAGATGTTCAAGAAGCCCCTTTGAAAGGTGACTCCATCTTATCTATTGCTCGATTCAATCCAACTCTAACCTGTTCTTTCAATACATTAAACCCCCTTACACCAGGATTTTTCCTTTGGGATCATTTAGAAATCCCCCATTTATCAGTTCTGGTTGACCCCGCGGTGTATAGCATTAATCTTTTGCAAAGTCCCTATTCCATTATTTCTTGTGTTGATCGGGAAGATGTTGAATTAATCCAATCTGAAGGATTTGCGAATTGCTTCTTCTTTCCTCACGCTATAGAAAAGGAACTCATTGGAAGCGGTAGGGAACAAAAAATTTACGATGTTGTTTTCATTGGAAGTTGCTATGACTACGAAAGCTTAAGAGAACTTTGGAGAACTAAATATTCCCCTGAAGTTGACCAAATGATTCTTCAGGCAGTAGAAATGGTGCTCTCTGATAAATCGACTTCGATTTTACAAGCTCTATCCAAGTCATGCTCAAAGATCTCTATCCAAGAATTGGGCATTAACTACTCTGAACTCTTTTACTATATTGACCGCTATTCTCGCGGTAAGGATCGGGTACAGCTAATCAAATCTATTAAAGATGCTCACGTCCATATTTTTGGCGCTGCTTCAGAGGACGATTTAGCTACTTTTAAAAGCTGGAATCACTATCTTGAGGGGCAAAGTAATGTAACTCTTCATCCTGCAATTAATTACAATGAAAGTCTTGAAATTCTAAAACAAAGTAAAATAGCTTTAAATAGCATGCCTTTTTTCAAAAGAGGATCTCATGAACGTGTTTTTAACGCCTTGGCTTGTGGAGCCTTACCGTTAACAACAGAAACAGTCTATTGGAGTGAAGCGTTTAATCCAGGACAAGATCTAATATGCTATTCATCAGGTAAATGGGATAAAGTGAATGACCTTGTCAATTGTTACCTATCAGATGTAAATTTGCTCCGAGACATAGTCAATGAAGGAGCTCATAGGGTTGAGGAAAATCATACGTGGGATCAGCGAGTAGAACTTTTATTAAATACTCCTCTCGTCTTAACATTTTAAAGAGTGAAAAAGGGAAAAATTTTAGTCCCTTTTCTCCTATTTTCCATCATTCTAAAGATTCATCTTCATCCGTTTTTTCGAATTCAAAATCAATCTCTCCATTTGTATAATAAAGTTCTGATGCTGTTGCTTTAAGTGCCACGAGTCCACCGGCAAAACCGATCATTTTCATGAGACGGTCTACATACCCTAATTCTGTGACAAGTTGATCATGTATAGATTCCAATTTAGCAAGTTTACGTTCTAATACTTTCTTAGTAGCCATGATGCACCTCCCTTCAAGAAACACGTGGTTTACAAAAAGAAAGATGCATTTCACATGCCAAATCCTATTAAGCCACTAATTAAAAAAGGAATGCGTCTTGTTCACCATAGAAAATTGCGTTATAAGTCAACTGTTGAGAAACCCATGGATACCAAAAAGCTATTCCGCTTCCCTAATCTGGCCAGCAATATGCTCTAAAGAGTGAATTAAATAAAAGGGGATGGTTAGAATTTTTTTATGCCATGAAAGAGGCAATTCAGACAGACGAATTCCTAATGCGTTTGGCTTATCTTGAAGAAAGCTCTGTAGAGAACGCAAAGAACCCGTAGCACCAGCTTTAACCTCGATGGGTACAATTCTTGATTTTAACGAAGTGACGTAGTCAATTTCTGCCTGTCCACTATCTGTACGTTCCCAAAAAAGCAAGGGTTCTTTTTGATAAGGCGCCTGATAGGCTATAAGCTCTTGCCCTACAAATTGCTCTGCAAGCATCCCAGCATTTATTTGCATAATATCTTTATCAAAAAAGTCAGTGGCATCCACTTTTGTGGCGGTTTGTAGAAGGCCGATATCAAGGTAGAGTAATTTGAAACGATCGTGTTTAAGATGTGCGTGAAGGGGCAAGCCCGCAGCCGTAGTCGCAAAAACTCTTTGCACAAGTCCAGCATGGCAAAGAAGTTCCAACGCGGGTTTTAATTCACGCGATCTAATTTCTTCGTCAATACGACGATATTTTAATATTTGACCGATTAGTCCTGGGACTCGCTGAAAAATAATCTGCAGATATTTGTGCTGGCTGTATTTTGCGTATTTTCCAAAATCGCTTTCATAAGCTTGAAGAATACGATAGTGGATGCGTTGCGATTCATATAAAGATTGTTCATTTATGCTAGCTTTAACTGCTGCAGGCATCCCACCAATATACATATATCGGCGCACCCATTTTAAAAGCTCTTGGTGTTCGAATTGACTGGGAACGTTGTTAAGGTCATATTCTTTAATTCTTTGACAAATAAAAGACGAAGCAGCTTCTAAATATTCAATAAATGAAAGTGGATGAAGGTACAAGAATTCAATACGTCCTACTGGAAAACTGAAATTTTCATCATGTAATAAGAACTCCAATAAAGATCCAGCTGCAATGACATGAAGTTTCGGCATTTGCTCTTTAAAATATCGCAAAGAGATTAATGCTTCCGGACAGAGCTGAATTTCATCAAGAAAAAGGAGCGTCTGATTTTCTTTGATTGGCTTACCTAGGGCAATTTCTAGCCTGGAGAGAATTTCTTTGGGCTCTCTCGTTGAAAATGCACTTTTTAGTTCAGGACGATTTTCAAAATCAACGACAGCTAAAATCTCAAAATGAGATTTCCCAAATTCTTCAATAAGATAACTTTTTCCAACTTGACGGGCTCCTCTTAGAAGGATTGGTAAGTGTTCTTCTTTGGATTTCCAAGCAATAAGTTCCGCTTCAAGTGCTCTTTTCATAAATAAAGTCTCCAGATAATGGATAAAACATCTACCTAAAATTACCAAATTTCGGATATTTTTGGCACCAATTTTAACCATCCCTCAAATCAAAAAGCCTGGTCACTAAAAAATCGGAAAAAAATATGTATTGACCCATCATCAAATTCCTGTTATGAGCAAAATAAATGCAACCATGAGACTCTGACTCAAAGGAGAGCAATTTGGATACAATGAACGAATATTTCCCCGCCTATATTTATCTTGGCGTGGTCATTATTGTCACTCTTTCCATCGTCGGTGTTTCCGAACTATTCTCCTCGAATAAATCTGATCCCGTAAAATTTATGCCCTATGAATCCGGCATTCGTACGACAACTCATCTTTTACAAGATCGCTTTCCCCTCCGGCACTATCTTGTAGCCCTCATGTTTCTTATCTTCGACATTGAAATCATTTTCCTCTATCCTTGGGCTGTCGTTGCAAGAAGTTTGGGGCCTTTTGCCTATTTTGAAATGGCCTTTTTTATAATTGCTTTATTTGTTGCTTTCGCTTACCTCTGGAAAAAAGGTGGACTTCAATGGGATTAAATCAAAAAGAAAAACTTCCTTTTATGATCGGCCCCTTAGAAAAGCTCATTCAATGGGCTCGTGGGAACTCAATGTGGCCGGCACAATTTGGTTTAGCTTGTTGTGCTATCGAAATGATGTCCACTGCCGCTGCCCGATACGATGCTGCCCGATTCGGAATGGAAGTTTTCCGTGCTTCCCCTCGCCAAAGTGATGTGATGATTGTCGCTGGAAGAGTAAGTCAAAAGATGGCTCCTGTACTCGTGACAATCCATTCTCAGATGCTCGATCCAAAATTTGTTGTTGCTATGGGCGATTGCGCCTCTTGTGGAGGGATCTATAACAATTACGCTGTCATTCAAGGGGTCGACAAACTAGTTCCGGTCGATGTCTATATTCCAGGATGCCCCCCACGACCAGAAGCTTTACTCGAAGGATTGCTCCTTCTCCGTAAAAAGATTCAAGAAACGAGAACGTCAAGATAGAACTATAGGCTGAAAAAATGGATGCAACAAATACCTATCAAAAGATTAAAGAAAAGTTTGGCGATGCCATCCTACAGGAAGAGATCTGTTGCGATGAAAGAACTGTAGAAGTGGTCCCTTCAAACTTGAAGGAACTTCTAGCGTACCTAAAACAAACTCCTGAACCAGGATTTGACGCCTTAATCGATTTAACAGCTGTCGACTATCTGGAACCAAAACTGCAGACTAAAGTACTGTACTTTTTATATAATCCAGTGACTCGGGAACGCCTTAACATCGCCACCAACGTTCCCCGTCTTTCTACACTGGACTCAGTCACAGAACTCTGGGAAGGGGCTAACTGGTACGAACGAGAAATTTACGATTTTTTTGGTCTTCATTTTAATGGACATCCTAATCTAACGCGTATTCTCATGCCCGATGATTGGGAGGGTTATCCCTTGCTTAAAGATTATGCCTTAACAGAAGAAGTGGTCCAATTTAAAAATGGTGTCTGCCCAAAAGTTCCTTCTAAAATCATCCCTCACATTAAAGGAAACCATGACTCGACTGCCGAATGATGAAATCAATATAAGTAACTCCGATGAAATTATGGAGCTCAGCTTAGGCCCTCAACATCCATCAACGCATGGTGTCTTGCGGCTAAAGCTGCATTTGGATGGAGAAGTAGTCGTTTCCTGCGAACCTGTCATCGGATATTTGCATACTGGCATCGAAAAAGAGTGCGAAACACGCACCTATCATCAAGTCTTCACCTTAGTCGATCGAATCGATTACCTTTCAGGGCCTTCAGAAGAGCAAGCTTTTGCTGGAGCTGTCGAAAAGCTCATGAAAATTGAAGTCCCCGAACGTGCTCAAGTCATTCGTGTGATCTTATTGGAACTTTCGCGCATCCAAAGCCACCTCGTCTGGATCGGTACAAGCGCTCTTGAGCTCAATATGTCTTCCATTTACATGTATTGCTTTGCTTTAAGGGAAGACATCCTAGATATCTTTGAGGAGATTTCCGGAGCACGCATGTTTCCAAGCTATTGGCGGATTGGGGGCTTAGCTTGCGATCTAAATGAAGGTGCCACAGAGCACATTGCAGAATTTCTCAAAAAATTTCCTGCCACTTGGAAAGATCTCGATAACTTATTGACCGAAAATTATGTCTGGCGCACGCGTCTTGAAGGGATTGCTATCATCGACCATAACTTATGTAAGCAATTTCTATGCACAGGACCTGTTTTGCGTGGGTGTGGTGTAGCTTTTGATGTACGCAAAGACCATCCGTATTTAGGATATGAAAATTACAATTTTGAAGTGCCAACTTGCGATGACGGAGACTGCTACGCACGCTATCTAGTTCGCTTAGAAGAAATGCGCCAAAGTGCTTCTATAGTGCAACAGGGTCTAAATCGTCTAAAGCCAGGCCCTATCATCTGTGATAATCGCAAAGTAGCGTTGCCTCCACGTGCTCAATTGGCCCGCAGCATGGAAGCTGTGATTCATCAATTTAAGCTTGTCAGCGAGGGAATTCATCCACCTATCGGAGCCGTAAGTTCATGGGTGGAGTCTGCCCGAGGAACCATTAATCACTACCTCGTTTCTGACGGAAGTAATCGCCCTTATCGCTTGCGAGTGCGTTCCCCCTCTTTTGCCCACATTCAAGTCCTTAACAAAGTTCTCATTGGCCATTTACTTTCAGATGTTGTCGTAGGAATTGCCAGTGTAGACCCCATTTTAGGAGATGTAGATCGCTAATGCTTACTGAACAAACCCGCCAATCTATTTTAAAACTTCAACAGAGCTATCCTGTTAGGCGCTCTGCGTTGATCCCTGCCTTGCACTTGGCTCAGAATGAAATTGGCTATCTTCCTATCGAAGTGCAAGAAGAAGTGGCGACCCTATTTGATCTCAATGTCAATGAGGTCCATAGCGTTGTCACCTTCTATGACATGTTTTTCGAAAAACCGATGGGGAAACATCTCATTCATGTGTGCAAAAATGCCTCTTGCATGTTACGGGGATCAGATGAACTTTTAAACACTCTTTGCAAAAAACTAAACATCTCACCCGGGGAAACTTCTGCCGACGGAGAATACACCATCATCCCCTGCGAATGTATGGCCGCATGCGATAGGGCACCCATGATGTTAGTCGACGAAACAGTTGTGGGTCCTGTCCTTATCAATGAGATCGATCAGGTGCTGGCAAAAGCAAGCAAAGGAGAAAACTGATGCCGGAAATGAAGGTATTAACAAAGTTCATTCACACCCCGGATCAGTGTAAGATCGAAACGTACCGCCAAAATGGGGGCTATGAGGCTGTCCGAAAGGCTATCCCTCATATTTCTCCTCCAACCCTCATTGAAATGGTCATAGCCACAGACTTGCGTGGACGTGGAGGAGCGGGGTTTCCCACAGGCAAAAAATGGAGCTTTATTCCAAAAGATCCTCAACTAACCAAGTACTTAGTCTGCAATTGCGACGAAAGTGAACCTGGCACTTTTAAAGATCGCTACCTCATAGAACATGATCCACATCAGCTCATCGAAGGTGTCATTCTGTCGAGTTATGCCATCGGAGCAAATATCGCTTTTATTTATTGCAGAGGCGAATTTTTCGAAGGAATAAGAAAACTAAACAAGGCTATCGAAGAGGCCACTCAAGCAGGATTTTTGGGTGAAAAGATTCTGGGATCAGATTTTTCCCTGAAAATCATCGTCCATCCTGGTGCCGGAGCTTACATTGCCGGAGAAGAAACTGCCCTTCTTAACTCACTTGAAGGATATCGTGCGACTCCTCGCTTAAAACCCCCCTTTCCTGCCATCCAAGGTCTTTATAACAAGCCGACAATTATCAATAACGTCGAAACCTTGGCCAACGTCGTGCATATTGTCAACAGGGGTGTCGAGTGGTTTCAAGGCATTGGAAAACCACAAAATCGTGGTACGAAGATATTTCAAGTCAGCGGTCAAGTTCAACGTCCTGGATGTTTTGAATTTCCTCTTGGTGTACCTTTACGAGAAGTTCTGGAAGCTGCTGGAGGCTTTTTCCCTGGACGTCAGTTCAAAGCATGCTATCCCGGAGGCTCCTCCTGTTCTTTATTGACAGCCAATGATATCGATATCAGCATGGACTTTGAAACTCTCACAGCCAGAAATAGCGCTCTTGGAACAGCGTCAATTATCGTCATGGATGACTCAGCCGATATGGTTAGAGTGGCGACTCGATTAATGGAATTTTATCAGAATGAATCGTGCGGTAAATGCACTCCTTGCCGAGAAGGAACACGCTGGGTTGTCCAAATGCTTCAACGCATTGAGAATTCCGGTGGAACATTTTCTGATCTCAAGACGATTGAAGATGTTTGTGCAGGGATGGCTGCTAATTCCTTCTGTCCTTTAGCAGTGGGTGCTGCTCCACCCATTGTCAGTGCCCTAAAGGAATTTAGAAGCGAATTTGAAGCATATATTCTCAAAAATCCACATGCTGAAGAGAAACCCAAAATGCCAATTGCTTATCCTTACCTATAGGAGCCAGACGATGATCAACCTGACAATTGATGGACAAAAAATTTCAGTTCCAAAGGGTACCACGGTCTATGCGGCAGCGCGACAATTAGGCCTCGATATCCCCATCTTCTGCTATCACGACCGCATGCCGCCATTCGGCGCTTGCCGTGTATGTCTAGTAGAAGTGGAGAAAATGGGCAAATTGCAAACATCTTGCACTCTTCAGGCGACTGAAGGAATGGTCGTCAACACCCAAAGCGCTCTTGCTGCTAAAGGTCGAGAAGAAATTTTGGAGTTTTTACTAATCAACCATCCCCTCGATTGCCCGATTTGTGATAAAGGAGGAGAATGTCCTTTACAAGATCAAACAATCAAATTTGGGCCCGGAAAAAGTCGATTCTATGAAGAAAAAAGACACTTTAAAAAGCCAATTTCTTTAGGACCTGTATTGATGCTCGATAGAGAACGTTGCATCGTGTGTGCTCGTTGCACTCGCTTTAGCGACATTGTGTCAGGTGATCACGCTCTGGAATTAAAGGATAGGGGTTTTAAGTCAGAAGTGGGCTCTCCTGAAAATGGTCCTATTGAATCAAAATTTATAGGAAATACAATTAAAATTTGTCCAGTCGGAGCTCTCACCAGCAAAACATACCGGTTCCAAGCCCGTCCTTGGGATAACGCTGCGACCCCCTCAACCTGCTCACTCTGCCCTGTTGGCTGTAGCATGGCCCTCGATGAACGAGATGGTGAAATTGTACGCACCCGTTCCATTGAAAATCCGAAAACCAACGATGTCTGGCTCTGCGATAAGGGCTGGTTTGGCTATGAATTTGCTTCTCATCCTGATAGACTAAAAACTCCTTTAATGCGAAAAAATGGAAAACTTAGCGAAGCCACCTGGGAAGAGGCCATCGCTTCCATTGCTTCACACATTAAAGCGAGTCAAAAAGAGGGAAAACTTGCTGCTTTAGGAGGCAACCCCCTAACCATTGAAGAAAATTACTTATATCAACAACTCGTGCGCAAAGGGTTTAAAACTCCACATCTCGATAGTCGCGTTGGGACACCTTTACTCGGTTTAGATCAAGAAGGATTACCCCCTGGAATGAAGATTCAAGGAAGCGATTTCAAAGAGCTCTCTTTTGCACTTCTTTTAGGCCTTGATATCACCGAAGAATTTCCGGTTTTATGGCTCAGACTAAAAGAGGCCATCAATCAAGGAACCCAAACTCTTTTCATGGGGCATTATGCACCGGAAGTTGCATCTCATTTAAATGAAATTATCTTACACACTCCTGGGGATGAACTTCATCAATTGCGACAGCACTTCACAAAAATTTCACAGCTGACTGAAAAAGGGAAATGTGCAATTTTTATTGGCAGACAATATTTGGCATCACCTGAGCGTAGAGCCATTCTATCTGAACTATTTAAACTTAATAAAGATCACTTAACGATCAACATCATGGAAGGTCGCGGAAATAGCCTCGGAGCTAGATTTGCCGGAATGCATCCTGAATTAGGACCTGGTAATGAGCGATTAACCTCCAAAGGCTTTAATACTCTCGAAATCCTTCAAGCTGCTGCTGAAGGTGGATGGGATTACCTACATGTTGCTGGAGCAAACCCTGCAGCTAAATTACCTAAGACTCTATGGACTAAAGCACGTAAATCAATAAAATTTTTAGTGGTTCAAGACCTCTTCCTCACTGAAACGGCCAAAGAAGCGGACATTGTATTGCCTACAACTTGCTTCTTTGAAAAAGATGGGCACATCCTGAATATTTCCGGGAACTTCGAGCGGTTGCATCCTGGAACCACACCCTTAAATGAGGTTTATAGCGATGGTGTACTATTTGAAAAAATAGCTGAAGCTCTTGGCTTACTCCTTTCTATCGACGGGAACTTTAGTGACGCAATAGCAGGAAGCGACAACAGAGCTCTCTTCGCGCAAAATGAATTGACTGAGAGCCCGGCAGGAAACGGATCTCTCCAACAAAAAAATATCCCTGAAGGAGCCCTAGCAGCCACATTTACACAACCTCTTTTTGACAGAGGCGTACGTATGCTTCACAACACAAGGCTACGCCATCTGGCAAAAGATCCTAAGGTTCAAATACATCCTGACGAAGGACACAAATTAGGAATCCAATCCGGCGATGCCGTTAACCTAAGCTACAACGATTCAGCTATTGAGGCAATTGTAAATTTGGATCCTCGGATTGCCAAGGGGACAATTCTGTTACCAATGGGTTTTGAAGAATTAAATGCCAGCGCTCTCAGTCCCTTTTTAATGAATGGAATACCAGTTGTTATTAATAAAATAAAATAAGGAGCTCTATATGTCAAATACATGGATAGCAGTCGCTAATAGTGCAATGGCAAGAATATTTTTAATCGAAAAAAATGGCAATGTATTGGAGATTGAGACTCTTGTACATCCACAAAGCCGTCTACACGGGCGAGATTTAACGTCAGAAAGGCCTGGTAGGATGCAAGATAGCATAGGATCTTCTCGCCATGCGATGGAACAAGCGACTTCTCCCAAAGAAGTGGAATATGAGATATTTGCAAAAAATGTAGCGACATATCTTCATACAGCCCACCAAGAGAACAAATTTAACCGGCTTTATCTAGCAGCGAGCCCTCATTTTCTTGGCCTTTTGCGTCAAGAAATTTTGCCTGCAGTGACTTTAACGATACAAAGTGAACTCGATAAAGATATTACCCACATGAGTCCTAGTGAGATTAAGAGCAGTTTTTTAGCGCATAGATAACCCAACTTTCCGGATCCAAAATATGTAACTTCTAATTAAGTATGCACCCCTGATTATAACATCCAAATACTTTTTGGAGTGCTGTGGCTTTGCCACAGCGCGTGAAGAAGGTTTAATCATAAAGTATGCAATTAAAAATTATAGGATGCTGTCTCGCTTTATGACAGGCCTCCTACTCGTAGCTTCATTCAGACCTTAAATGTATGTCAGGAACGGATTTGTAAAACAAAAAAACCTTTGCCAACCGAAAGGGATTTTTTTTTAAATTGCATACTTTATGATTAAACCTTCTTCACGCGATGTGGCAGAGCCCATCCTATTACCCATAAGTCGTATTTTTGCCTTTTAGTGCATATTTGAGTGAAAAAAAATCTTCAATAAGTTTTAGCTAATAGAAAATTTACTGGAGATTGGCTATGAGCTGGGTTTTTGGGTAAAGTAATGTATAAAGTTGTCCATATATATCAAGAACAACGAAGTACTAAAACAGAAAAGTTTAATTTTTTTTTAACGCAAAGCGAGACAGTTGCCTGCGGCGCCCCCTATCGAGAAATAACAGATTTTTAAAGCGCCTTGCCATTGGTGCCTGACCTGATATTCTGACATTTGCCTACAATGATAACGTAACCTCCCAGGAGGGCAAATGTCAGAATGTCAGGTCTGGAACCAAGGCTAAACGTTACCTCTCAGAATTTAGTATCTTGTTATTAATTGAAAACGACGCTTTTTTCAGTTGCGTAAATCTTGGGGGCTTTAAAAATTTGTTATTCCCCGATAGGGACACCGCAAGCAACTGTCTAGCTTTGTGTTTTTTCCTATTGTTGCCTAAATTTGTGATCCAACCCTTGATAATCTTCTAGGAAGCGGTTTGGAAGTAAATTTAAAGAGAAAATTTTTTTTGTTGTAAATTTTACCATTCCCTCTTAAGATCTCGTTTATGGCTTTCATTAAGACGTGGAGTCGGTTCAAATCAACTTTAAAAAAAGGGGTGTATATTATGCAAACAGAGGCAAAAGGAATAGAAACACAGACATACTGGCAAGCCATCTATGATGTTCCAGGCAAATTATCGGTTTGTTATAAAACGATCACGAAAGAAGGTGAACCACAAAAAGTGTTTCTGGCTGGAACAAGAAGTGTCATAGGAATAGCTTCAGTTTATTTGGCCCCTGGAGCAGCTATTGCAGGTGCAAGTATAGGAGTCACAATGCCTACAGCCACTCGTTACTACTGTGAGTTAGCTGATGGCGCTTTGACAGGTGTATGGAACAGAATGAGCTTAGAAGCAAAGTTGGTTGCAGCCACGTGTGGTATTGGGTGTCTGGCTTGGGGCGTAAACTTATCTGTGCTGACGATCCCTTGCGCAATTTTTTCATCCAAGATTGGCGCAGAGCTTGGTGTACAGAACTATTCAAAGCAGCTACAAGATAAATAGAAAATAAAACAGGCCAATTTCTTAGTTCATGTACGTGAGCTCTTCATTGAATTTACAAATTTGCTGGCTTAAATCAACCAGAAAATGGAGTAACTATTCACGTCCCTATTTGCAGCAAATGGGGACGTGAATAGTTACAGTATTTCTAAAGCACGAACAGAATCCTCAGTCACAGGATTGTTAAAAAAATTAGATATTGCATCTGCTTGCAGATTCCACCTACTCGTCCAAACTTCATTAAGTCTAGAACTATATTTTTAATTACCTTGTCGAAAATCTCTGATCATAGAGATAAGATGCCCCGCATACGAAAAACAAAAAAAATACTACTAAGCCCCCGACTTTTATTATAGTCGCATTCATTGCTAAATTACTTTTTATATGAGCTTTTGTTTCACGAACTATTGCTATCGTCTCGTCTATATTCTTCTCAATTCGGAGTGCATTTAAAGTTCTGTGCATTAAAATACGAGTATTCTTAGCTAGTTTTGGATTAGAATCTCTGATTCGATCTTTCCAACTATCTAAGGTACTCATTTGTTGATCCGATGAGATCTTATTTAATAATATTTTAAGAGCACATTCCGTAGATTCAAGATCTATATCCCCATCGTTAATGTACCTATCTAAAGCTTTAACAGAATCCTCAGTCACAGGATTGTTAAAAAAATTAGATATTGCATCTGCATGCATAAAAAGCCTCCATATATTGAAATTTTTGCGTCAACTTACTCAAAACTCTATAAACTCTATTGAATCGAGATTCCACCTACTCGTCCAAACCTCATTAAGTCTAGAACTATATTTTTAATTACTTTGTCGAAAATCTCTGATCATAGAGATAAGATGCCCCGCATACGAAAAACAAAAAAAATACTACTAAGCGGCCGACTTTTATTATAGTCGCATTCATTACTTCATTACTTCTTATTATACCTTTTGCATGAGCTACTACTTTACGAACTATTGCTCTCGTCTCGTCTATCTTCTTCTCAAATCGGATTGCATCTAAAGCTCTGTACATTAATTCACAAGTCTCTATAGTTGGTTTTGGATTAGAATCTCTGATTCGACCTGTCCAACTCTCTAGAGTATTCACTCCTTGATTCAATGGGATCGGTTTTAATAATAATTCAAGAGCAGATTGTATAGATTTACTATCCATATTCTTTTCTTGAATGTAACTATCTAAAGCACGAACAGAATCCTCAGTCACAGGATTGTTAAAAAAATTAAATATTGCATCTGCATTCACGAAAAGCCTCCATATATTGATAATTTTTGCGTCAACTTACTCAAAACTCTATAAACTCTATTGAATCGAGATTCCACCTACTCGTCCAAACCTCATTAAGTCTAGAACTATATTTTTAATTACCTTGTCGAAAATCTCTGATCAAAGAGATAAGATGCCCCGCATACGAAAAACAAAAAAAATACTACTAAGCCTCCGACTTTTATTATAGTCGCATTCATTGCTAAATTACTTTTTATTATATCATTTGTAGCATTTGTGTGATTACTTATTTCTGTTATATTCTTCTCAATTCGGATTGCATTTAAAGCTGTGTACATTAAAAAACGAGTATCCTTAGCTGGTTTTGGATTAGAATCTCTGATTCGATCTTTCCAACTATCTAAGGTACTCATTTGTTGATCCGATGAGATCTTATTTAATAATATTTTAAGAGCACATTCCGTAGATTCAAGATCTATATCCCCATCGTTAATGTACCTATCTAAAGCTTTAACAGAATCCCCGGTCACCAGGTTGTTAAAGAAATTATATATTGCATCTGCATGCATAAAAAGCCTCCATATATTGATAATTTTTACGTCAACTTACTCAAAACTCTATTGAATCGAGATTCCACCTACTCGTCCAAACCTCATTAGGACTAGATCTATATTCTTAATTGCATTGTCGAAAATCCTGATCATAAACCCTTTGGATTTCGAGATAACATGCCCCGCATATGCAACACACAAAAAAAATGCTACTAAGCCCGCGACTTTTATTATAATCGCATTCATTGCTAAATTACTTCTTATTATACCATCTATATGAGCTCTTGTTTCACGAGTTATTGCTAACGTCTCTTCTGAACTTTTCTCAATTCGGAGTGCATTTAAAGTTGTGTGCATTAAATTACGAGTATACTTAACTGGTTTTGGATTAGAATCTCTGATTCGATCTTTCCAACTCTTTAAGGTACTCGTTTGTTGATCCGAGGAGATCTGATTTAATAATATTTTAAGAGCAGATTCCAATTGATCCGTATCCTTGCCTTCAACGTACCCATCTAAAGCTTTAACAGAATCCTCGGTCACAGGGTTGTTAAAGAAATTATATATTGCATCTGCATTCACGAAAAGCCTCCATATATTGATAATTTTTGCGTCAACTTACTCAAAACTCTATAAACTCTATTGAATCGAGATTCCACCTACTCGTCCAAACCTCATTAAGTCTAGAACTATATTTTTAATTACCTTGTCGAAAATCCTGATCATAACCCCTTTGGATTTCGAGATAACATAACCCGCATATGTAACAGAAAAAAAAAATGCTACTAAGCCCCCGACTTTTATTATAGTCGCATTCATTACTTCATTACTTTTTATTATACCTTTTACATGAGCTGCTGCTTCATGAGCTACTGCATCCGCCTTGTCTGACCTTTTCCCAAGTTGGATTGCACTTATAGCTGTGTACATTGAATTACGAATCTTCGCAACTGGTTGTGGATTAGAATCTGTGATTCGATCTTCCCAACTCTTTAAGGTACTCGTTTGTTGATCCGATGAGATCTGATTTAATAATATTCTAAAAGCAAATTCCAATTGTTTCGTATCCTTGCCTTTAATGTACCCCTCTAAAGCTTTAACAGAATCCTCGGTCACAGGGTTGTTAAAGAAATTATATATTGCATCTACATTCACGAAAAGCCTCCATATATTGATAATTTTTGCGTTAACTTACTCAAAACTTTATTGAATTAAGATTCCACCAGCCGTCCAAATTAAGCCTAAATCTATATTTTCAATTACCTTATCTAAGGTCCTGATTATAAGGTTTGCGTAATAGGCATGCCCAAGAGACGAAATACAAAAAAAATGCTACGAAGGTTACAACTTTTAATGAAGTCGCCCTAGTTATGACATTTCTTTTTGTTACATCTGTTGTTGTGTTATCCACCTTTGTCTCTAGCTCTGTTATTTTTTTCTCTAACAGATTTCTCCTTATACGTTCTTTTGCAAGCATAGCACCCTTTACAAGCTCTTTTCGTGATTCACTGCTTATACTCGGATTGTTACTTAACTTTATGATCCAACCATTGATAACTTCCTTCTGGTTAGAATTTTCTCCCAACTGTTTGGCAAGATTTTCAAAATCTGAAATAATTATGGCTAAATCATTTTGTTCAACATAGTCAGCGATGCCCAGAGCATTGACAACCATATCTTTTTCTTCAATATCGCTAGCGACGTGCTGAGTATTAACAGATGAGTAGTCAAGTAGTTTTCCTAATAGTTGTTGCAAAGGTTGCATAAAAATCTCCTTTGATGATTATTTTCTTTGGAAAAATTTGTAACACTGCATGCCTACGCATTATTGCGTTCCATATACATCCATATTATTATTTTTTCTAATGATAACAGAAGGCAATTTTTTTTTCAACAGTTATGTTAAAGCAAAGTGTTTCTGGCTGGAACAAGAAGTGTCATAGGAATAGGTATATGGAACAAAATGAGCCTAGAAGCAAAGATAGCTGCAACCACCTGTGGTATTGGGTGTCTTGCTTGGGCGTAAACTTATCTGTGCTAACGACCCCTTGCGCAATTTATTCATCGAAGATTGGCGCAGAGCTAGGTGTACAGAACTATTCAAAGCAGCTACAAAAAGATAAATAGAAAATAAAACAGGCCAATTTTTTAGTTCATTATTGTGAGCTCTTCATTGAATTTACAAATTTGATACAATGTACAAATTTGCTGGTGTGGTTAAAATTAAGCAGAAAATGGGGTCACTATTCTATTTAGTCCCCATTTGCAGCAAATGGGGACTAACTGTATAGCCACAGTATTTCTTCAACAAATGCGCTTTTTAGATCTTGGTTTTTTCTCCTGAAGCAAAATTGCAAACCCCTTCTAAATCTACTATAGCTTTCCCTACTCCCTGTCGAGCTGCAACCACAGCAGAACCTACAATACTTCCTGTAGCAGAGCCACCATCTCCTGTAGCAGGGCCTACACCTCCTATTGTGAACGGAATAGTCGGTATTGACAAATTCGCCCGTTGGATCCAGGTTTTTTCTCCTATGGCACGATTGCCAACCTCTTCTACACCTACGATAGCTCCTTCTACCCCAAGCCCACAGGCAGCTCCTTGTCCAACTGCAGCAAAAGTAAAGCTACCCACCGCCAGAGGAAATGCAATAATTCCTGTTATGATTGAAGCAATCGCCGTTGTGCCAAGTATCGTTCTGGCAGTAGTCTGTGACAATGATTCCATCTTTAATTCAGCATTTTGCGCTACTAGATTCGCCAAGAATAAACCCTTCTCAAATCGGAGTGCATCTAAAGCGCTGTACATTAATTCACAAGTCTTTGGTTTTGGATTAGAATCTCTGATTCGACCTGTCCAACTCTCTAGAGTATTCACTCCTTGATTCAATGGGATCGGTTTTAATAATAATTCAAGAGCAGATTTTATAGATTTACTATCCATATTCTTTTCTTGAATGTAACTATCTAAAGCACGAACAGAATCCCCGGTCACAGGGTTGTTAAAGAAATTATATATTGCATCTGCTTGCATAAAAAGCCTCCATATATTGATAATTTTTGCGTTAACTTACTCAAAACTCTATTGAATCGAGATTCCACCAGATTCCACCTACCCGTCCAAACCTCATTAGGTCTAGATCTATATTTTTAATTACCTTGTCGAAAATCCTGATTATAAACCCTTTGGATTTCGAGATAACATAACCCGCATACGTAACAGAAAAAAAAAATGCTACTAAGCCCCCGATTTTAATTATAGTCGCATTCATTACTTCATTACTTCTTATTAAACCATCTATATGAGCGTCTGCTTCATGAGCTCCTGCTTTCGCTTCGTCTATATTCTTCTCAAATCGGAGTGCATCTAAAGCTCTGTACATTAATTCACAAGTCTCTATAGTTGGTTTTGGATTAGAATCTCTGATTCGACCTGTCCAACTCTCTAGAGTATTCACTCCTTGATTCAATGGGATCGGTTTTAATAATAATTCAAGAGCAGATTGTATAGATTTACTATCCATTTTCTTTTCTTGAATGTAACTATCTAAAGCACGAACAGAATCCTCAGTCACAGGATTGTTAAAAAAATTAGATATTACATCTGCTTGCATAAAAAGCCTCCAAATATTGATAATTTTTGCGTTAACTTACTCAAAACTCTATTGAATCGAGATTCGAGATTCCACCTACCCATCCAAACCTCATTAGATCTAGATCTATATTCAATTTGTAACATAACATAGGATCATCTCAATAGGGGTGAATATGTTTAATTTCCTCTTAACACACGAGTGTTATATTCCCCTACTTTTTCGATTGCCTTACAATAAGTACAATATGGACAAAGCATTGCTGGCCCTTTCAATTTTTTCCCAATAACGGCTCCGATATCTGCATGCTTTCGCCTGTGTGCCTACGCATTATTGCGTTCCATATCCATCCATATTATTATTTAAGTAAATAATAACAGGAGGCAATGTTTCAATCAATATTTTTTTCGCCCGTTTTTCGCCCGTTCGCCCGTTTTTCAACAGCTTCAACAGTTTTTCAACAGTTATATTCGATCTTAAGTGATTCAATATGAATTACATAATATAATATCACTTACCAAAGGAGATTCAAGCCGGGAGGATAATGTAAACCAAACGATACATTTACAAACGAAGACTCTCGGTACTCGCCTCTCAACAAAGATAAATCTGGAAAAACTTTTATATACTCCTATTTCTTTAACGCCTCTTTAATCAAGCAGTTATTTCCTCTAGCAGAATTGTAAACTGTTTCTCCGAATATCCAGGTTCCACCTACCCCAAGCCCACAGGCAGCTCCTTGTACAACCGCAGCAAAAGTAAAGCTACCCGCCACCACAGGACCTGCAACAGCCCCTCCTATGGCAGGAAGAGTCCCCATTAAAACAAGCTGCGTTCGAGCATTTGACTTTAACGCTGATTGGGCATCTAATCTAGCTTGAAGAGCTTGTTCATTCGCGAACTTTATAGACTTGTCAAGTCGGAGTGCATCTAAAGCTCTGTACATTAATTCACAAGTATCCCTAGCTGGTTTTGGATTAGAATTTATGATTCGACCTGTCCAACTCTCTAAAGTAGTCACTACTTGATTCAATGGGATCGGTTTTAATAATAATTCAAGAGCAGATTGTATAGTTTTACTACACAGAGTCCTGTCTTGAATGTAACTATCTAAAGCACGAACAGACTCCTCAGTCACAGGATTGTTAAAAAAATTAGATATTGCATCTGCATGCATAAAAAGCCTCCATATATTGATAATTTTTGCGTTAACTTACTCAAAACTCTATTGAATTGAGATTCCACCTAACCGTCCAAACCTCATTAGGTCTAGATCTTCTTAATTGCCATGCCGAAAATCCTGATCATAAATCCCTTGGATTGCGAGATAGGCGTACCCAGCATACGTAACACAAAAAAAAAATGCTACTAAGCCTACGACTTTTAATGTAGTCGCATTCATTGCGATATTTGTTTTTGTTATATCATTTGTCATATTTGCATTTTTACTTATTTCTGTTAATTTTTCATTTAACTGAATTTGTTTTTTTGCAAACTTAGCACCCTTTATAAGCTCATCTCGTGATTTAATACTTATACTCTGACTGTTACGTAACTTTGTGATGCAACCATTGATAACCTCTTCCTGGTTGGAATTTTTCCCCGCCTGCTTAGCAAGAGCTTCAAAATCTGAACCAATTAAGGCTGTACCATTTTGTTCAACATAGTCAGCGATAGCCTGGGCATTGATAACTATATCTTTTTCTTCAACATCGCTAGCGACATCATGAGTATTAACAGATGAGTTGCCAAATAGTTTCCATAATAGTTGTTGTGTTGGTTGCATAAAATCTCCTTTGATAATTATTTTCTTTGTAAAAATTTGTAACATAGGGTCATCTCAATGGAGATGAATATGTTTAATTTCCTCTTAATACACGGGTGTTATACTCGCTTACTTTTTCGATTGCTTCACAATTGGAAAATTTAGATAATTCTATAGCCATTTTAAATAATAAATCAATAATAGGGAATGCAAGATGGGTATTACCATAATGTTTTTGGCAAAGCATGAGCGATTGATTAAAAAACTCTTCTGCTTTTTTGAAGACGATCAGAAAATTTTCTTGGTGGAAAGGTATCTGAATCTCTCGTACATCAAGCGAGAAGGGGACATTACTATTTAAAAACAACTTGCGAAGTTGCCCTAAGGCCTTGGGATATGCTTCATGAAAAGAAGAAACTCTTTCATAAATACGGCTAACTTCGCTAAATGAACGGTTCAATTTTTTTTGAAGATCAATTTCTAAATGATTTTTCAAAGGATTTCTCTTTATTGTATGCGCTTGTGATAGCCATAAAATGGCTCCATCCCAAGTACGATTGTCATGTTCTTCAAACAATTCTCCCTGCCGACAGGCTAAATGAAATGCTTTTACATAACTATTAGATAGATCAATCCCACCTGATTGATTGATTACATCTTTCAGTCTTGTAGCTAAGGGAATAGAAAAAGTTTTTGTACTGGAATCGTAATCAACAAAACCATTGTTGCAAAAAATACGCAACCCCTTACGAGATTCTTTTTGCAACTTGATCCCGCACAATTTTTCTTCGAATTCAAAATAATCTTTAACCCATTTTTCTGGAATACGTAACGGATTCAAGTGCAAACAGGTGAGAAGCAGATTAAAAACGATCGGGTTTGTTTCTTTCAGATTTGCTAAACGGAGGTCCCAACGCTGCCCTAGACTTAATACATCTCTACAAGGTGCATTCAAAGGACGAAATAAATCCTCAATTGCTTTCTTCCCTGAAGTAATCAAACCCTGCTGTCCTTCTAGTGATAAATCAAAATCTAAAAGCGTTACACCATTATTCGATATTTTGGCCACTCGACTTATAGCTTGCAGACTTTGATGCTCCTTACGGATCAGCTGTTCAGAATCATAATAGACCTGGATTAATCCTCCAAGAAGATCTCTTAAACTATCTATATTTTTATTTGGTACCATGAGATTCTGCTGAGGGGAGGTTAAACTTAAACCCAAAGTTCTTCGATTAAACACTGGGCCATCCTCTTCACCTAAAGTTAGCCCTCTATACCGTTTGTGGTCAAAGGCTTCGATCGGTAAATTATAAAGTAAACCTCCATCAATGAAAGAACCATGTTCCTCTGCTTTTATTCTTTGACCTCTTGTTTTAAAATGAAGAATATGGGGTTTAAATACTAAAGGAATAGACATCGAACACCGTACAGCATCAGAGATAATAAGATTATCCCATTTTTCTTCTTCTGAATTGAAACGATAAATCCCTAATTCAGTTCCAATATTAATAGAAAACAGATGCAAATGTTTGTAAGGTTTTCCCTTTTCAATTAATTTTCTTAATTCACCAAAGGTACAATATGGAACCCCAGTTTTCATTGCAATCACTTCTTCTATCCATTCTCTGAATACTTCTCCTGCACAAATTCCAGTAGTCATTTTAATGCCAGATAGTAAATCACCATTATTTCCAAAGATTTTCCCTTTAGCTTTATCAGCTATTATCTTTCCTGCTAAAAGTGGAACATTTTTTATATCCGATAGCCGGCCTGACAAATTATTTATTAATTCTTTTAATTTCTGCAAAGTAATGGGGCCATCACCTAGACGACTTTTTATGATAGGATAGTTGAGAAGATTGGTTACTGAACTAGGCAAAGAAACATCTAAAAGAAGCTCCACCAAAGAATTCTCTTGGAGTAACTTTTGGATTTCAGCAGCGGTATGGCCACAGGAAAGAAAAGCTGCCATGATAGCACCAGCTGAAGTTCCAGCCACTCTCCGAAGCATCTTTAAAGCACCTAGCCGTTCCAGTTCACCAATTGCACCGATATGTGCAATCCCGGTTGGACCTCCCCCTTGAATGACTAAATTGATAGGTGGAAAATAAGCAAAATTAATGGCTCCCTTCTCTTTGGATGTGACTTCATCAGCAATTCCATGAAGAAAAATTTGAACTTCCCTATTTAGAGCCAAAGCGTGAGGCTTCTCCCGATGTCTATTTTCAATTTGCAACAGATCGGGATCAAGAATGATTAAGAGTTGAATGATTTCCATCACACCTTTTCTGGCTGCTAAATGTAAAGCAGTATTGCCCTCATCATCAACACTCCTGAGGTTTGCTCCCCTTTGATAAAGCAATAACAATGCACTGTAAGAACCTTTTGAAGCCGCTAAGAGAAGGGGTGTTTTTCCCTCAGAATTTCTATCCTCAAGAAGAGGATGAGTATGATCATGGTACTCTGCCAAAAGGTGATCCAACATCTGCAACTGATCAAATTGAATCGCGACATGGAGGAGATTGCCAGCTGATTGAAGTATATGATTCCATACCACACCACCCTTACAAGCAGCTAGAACGTCAAAGCACTGTATCTTCCCCTAACTATAGCCCATAAGAAAGGAGGCAAAGTGAGATCATTCTTCGAAGAAAAAGCTGTTTTAATAGCTTCACTGCAATTTACTAATGCATGAACCATAGAATCATTACTTGACTGAATAGCTACATGTAAGCACGTTCTCCCATCAAGATCAAGCTGCTTTATAGACACAGTATTCTTTAAAACTGGAACAAGTTCAGGTCGATTGATTTTAGCAATAGCATGAAGAACTTGATTAAAATTTCCAGAAGATAACCAATGCCGCAAATCTTGACGTACAACGATATCTTCTACGATCTCTTTATTTAAACGTTCTAGGATAGTAAATAGAATGTTATGTCCTTTACGATCACAAAGCCCGATCAGAACATCCCCAGCTTTTTCGATTTTTTTCCAATTACGATTCCGACATGCTGTAACCACAGCCTCAAAGCAAAGTTCTCGTTGATTTTCAGGTCCACATTGAAGTTCAAAAATTTCAATAAGCTTAGGTAAGTTGGCATCCTCTACATCTATCTGCATCCCTTCTTCTAAGCGCCCATGTGCTATTGGTTCCATATTCTACCTTAATATTATTGGTGTTTAAACGGATAATGGTAGAAGGCCTTTTTTCAGTCAATATTTTTTTTTGTAAGCTCTCAAAATTCAAATGTTGAGCTCAACCAATATCTTTGCTACTTCGAAAAGCTATTTATTTTTCTTGCTCCGACTTCCATACAACCATGCAGAAAAGACAGCAATGATCTCTAGAACGTCTTGAGAAGGCTGTTTCTAACCCCCATCAAAAATAAATTTGGGGAAATTTTTATGAACCTCTATTTCTTAACAAATTCGCCTCTTGGATCAAGGTACTATTCCCTCTAGCAAGATTATAAGCTTCTTCTCCAGCTATTAAAGTGACTCCTGTCCCAAACCCATAGAAAGCTCCCTGCCCAACTGCAGCAAGAGTAAAACCACTTGCGGCCATCAAAGAACCTGCAATACTTCCTCCTACAGTAGGAAGAGCCAAGGTTAAAGCAAGCTGCATTCTAGCATTGGACTGTAACGCTGATTGTGCATCTGAACTGGCTTGAAGAGCTCTTGCATTCGCAA
Organism: uncultured Parachlamydiaceae bacterium; assembly: GCA_963752155.1. Taxonomy (GTDB): domain Bacteria; phylum Chlamydiota; class Chlamydiia; order Chlamydiales; family Parachlamydiaceae; genus JACCRY01. Next base: position 74,449 of record CAVVXH010000015.1, read on the forward strand.
GGTTTGTTCTGTTCATTAAATCCATTACAACTAAATTTCGTTGAAGTGCATCTAAAGCTATGTGCATCGGATTACGAGTATTCATGGCTGGTTTTGGATTACAATTTTTGATTCGATCTGACCAACTATTTAAGATACTCGCTTGTTGATTCAATGGGATCTGATTGATTAATCTTTCAAGAGCACATCGTACAGACTCAGTATCCATATCCTTTTCTAGAATGTATCTATCTAAAATTCGAACTGAATCTTGAGTCACAGGATTGTTAAAAAAATTATATATTGCATCTTCATCCATAAAAGTCTCCATATGTTGATGGTTTTTGGGCAGCAATTCCCGCTAAACTTTCGTGCCCGCGTGCGCGCGTGCGTGCCCGTGCCCGAAAAATTTCGTAGATTTTACTAATTTTCGAGCACGGGCACGCAGGCACGAGCACGAAAATTAGCAGGAATTGCTGTGGTTTTTGCGTTTCGATTCATCAAAAAAATACAATCTATGGTCGCCCCTGGTATAGGTCTATAGATTTAGTTTCCTCACCAAAAATCGATCATAAGTCGATTGGATGATCAAATAGACATATCCAACAAACGCAACACAAAAAAAAAGTGCTGGCATACTTATAACTTTTAATGGAGAAGTATTTATCCTGAAATTTCTTTTTGTTACATCTGTTATGTTATTTATATTTCGATCTAATTCTTTTAAATTTTCATTCAACAGTTCTTCGCTTAAATGTTGGTTTGCAACCATTGCAGCCTTCATAAGTTCTCTTCGTAATTCAACACTTATGCTCTGATCGTCGCGTAACTTCGCAATCCAGCGCTCGATAATCCATTGATGATTGGAATTTTTCCCCCACATCTTAGCAAGATTTTCAAGATCTGTAGCAATTGAAACTGTATCTTTTTGTTCAACATAACTCACAAGGGCATTAGTATCGACAGATGAGTTACCAAATAATTGCCCTAATAGCTGCATAAAAACTCCTTTGATGATTATTATTTTTCGAACAATTTGGGAGGACAGGATCATCTCAATGGAGATATATATATTTAATTTTTTCTTCACTCTTTCGCAAAATGAATAATAGATAGAAAGCAATTTTTCAGTCAATATTTTTTTTCAACATGATGAATTGCTCTAAGAGATAGCAAATTTTTTTCCGCACATGAGTCCTAGTGAGATTAAGAGCAGTTTTGTAGCTCATAGATAACCCAATTGGGCCATTCGCATGATGCGGAATACTAAGAAAAATTAAACGCAAAGCGAAACAGTTGCCTGCGGCGCCCCCTATTGGGAAATAACAAATTTTTAAAGCGCCTTGCCATTGGTGCCTGACCTGATATTCTGACATTTGACTACAATGATGACATAACCTCCCAGGAGGGCAAATGTCAGAATGTCAGGTCTGGAACCAAGGCCAGAACGTTATCTCTCAGAATTAAGTATCTTGTTATTAATTGAAAACGACGCTTTTTTCAGTTGCGTAAATCTTGGGGTAAGGGACTGTGCAATAATAACTTGTATGATTGGGCAACGCCAAAGCTCCCGTGGTTAAGCGATCGAAAGTGACCCCATATTATAATATGGGGTCACTTTCGATCGCTTAACCACGGGGCTTTGGCGCAGCCCAATCGTGCAAGTTATTGTTGCACAGTCCCTAACGTTCCAGCTTTGGTTCCAGACCTGACATTCTGACATTTGCCCTTTAGGAAGCAATGTTATCGCATCGGCAAATGTCAGAATATCAGGTCAGGCACCAATGGCAGGCGCGAACTTGTTATTTAGGAGGCACGAAGGCAGAAAGAGCACAAAGTCCAAGTTTATGACCGAGCCTGGTATAGGGTCATGTAGTCTGAGGCTACAAAATATTTTCTTCCAAAGGAGAATACATTTGCAAAATTGACTTCATCTCTCTTTGATTTACAAGGGCCAAATCCTTAACTAAATGATCAAATTCAGCCTTTGCAATTTCAAATAATCCAATATGTTTGATATGCAAGTCCAATTTTTTAGCTACATTTTTAGCTTCTGTAAAGTTATATTGAGAATCAATTTTAGCAATTTCAATTAACATTCTAACTTTCTTAAGTTCATCACTAACTGCTGAAACTGCTTTTCTGGCTCTAATAAGCTCCTCCGGAGCAATTTTAGCAACTTCAATTAACATTTCCGCTTTACACTCTATATCTTTCACAGCTTCAATCGTCCTTATAATCGCTATAAGATTATTCTTTATACGCTCTTTAAGATTAGACTGAGAATCAATTTTAAACATTTTAATTGTTGCTAAAATTCTTTTATCGTTATTTCCAATTTTTTTGAAAATCTCTACAATTTCCGTAAGATCGTGTTGAGGGTCAACAATGGCAATTTCAAGCAATGCTTGGACTTTAAAATAAGAGTCAACAATAAATTGAGCAGTCGTTTTAGCTTCAACTAATTTATCTCGAACTTCTATTTTTACAATTTCAAGCAATGCTTCATCTCTTTTAAGACTTATTTCAATAGTATGAGCTGTCTCTTTAGCGCTAGCAAGATCATATTGCGCCTCTTCAACTGCAATTCTACATAAAATATAATCCTTTAGGCTTTTAGTTTTATTATCTGCAGCAACTTTTTTAGCGATTGTAAAGTCATGTCGAGGATCAACTCTAGCAATTGTACATAACGCAATTGCTTGTACATTATAATCAGTACAAGTTTTAATAACCTCATAAAATGTTGCAAGATTATTAAAATCAAATTCATTAATTTCAAGCAGTGTTAAATTTTTATAAATGGGATTTTTAAAAGTTTCAGCAGTTATTCTTGCATCCAAATAACTATAGGGGGCTTCGAGTTTAAATATCTCATATAACGCTTTTTCGTGATAACCATGAGGAGCTTTTTGAGCAGCTAACCGAGCTTCAGCAAAACACTTAACAAATAACATTCGAGTTTTAATTTTGAAATCATTATCAAATAATTGTTTCCAAGATTTATTTAAGCTAACCATTATGACAAATGAAAAATTGTTCAATTCATTAGTTATCCCCTCAATAATGTTAAAATTTGAATGATAAACATTTTTAAATAATTCATCCGAGTTAGTTTCAAATTTTTCTGCTGCATTAATTTTCACGTCATTAGCACTTAAACTTAACATTTCCAACCTCTAGTTTTGTTTCGTCTTTTATTCTTTTAAGCTGAACATTCTCCATACTATAATAATGGAATAAAAATGGTTGTCAATGGCAAAATACCCGAACATGTTTAGCAGAATCAAAAAAGATTTGCAATTCTAAAGCAAATCATCCTAATTAACAAATTCGCTTTTTTAAGGAAAGCGCCTTGCCATTGGTGCCTGACCTGATATTCTGACATTTGCCGATGCGATAACATTGCTTCCTTAAAGGGCAAATGTCAGAATGTCAGGTCTGGAACCAAGGCCAGAACATTACCCCCAAAAGGACAGCAAGGACAACAGGAAACGCGGAACAAATCGGTCAATAGAAATTTTCAATATCATTAAGGATGCTTGTTTGCTGTCCTTTTGCTGTCCTTGCTGTCCTCTGAGAGGTAACGTTCTGGCCTTGGTTCCAGACCTGACATTCTGACATTTGCCCTCCTAGGAGGCTATATCTTCATTTTAGGCAAATGTCAGAATATCAGGTCAGGCACCAATGGCAAGGCGCTATAAAAATTTGTTATTCCCAGATAGGGCGCCACGAGATGATGCAATAACATTTTGTTTGAAATGATAAAGATATAGAATTTACGTATTTGAATCTAGAAGTTCAGAATTTTTCGGGCACGGGCACGCACACGCACACGGGCACGAAATAATTTTCAAAAATCGTTCTTTATGCCCTGGAATTGCTGAAAATGCCTCTATACAAGATATTCCGGAGTTGATACACTAAGCTAAATATATCTTCTGTACCTTTACTTGGACATCATTCATGGCAATTATACTTAACAAAATTTCCAAAAGCTTTGGCAGTCGCATCTTATTTGAAAACGTTACAACTTCATTTAATGCCGGCAATCGTTATGGTTTAACTGGACCCAATGGCTCGGGAAAATCAACTTTATTAAAAATTATCATGGGTTTCGAAGAACCTACCTCAGGCACTGTCACCCTTCCCGACCGCGTAGGAATCTTGCGTCAAAATATTGAGGATTATCGTGACTTCCAAGTGATCGACGTAGTGATCATGGGTAATAAACGCCTTTGGGATGCCTTAAAAGAACGCGATGCCCTTTACGAAGTCGAAATGTCTGATGATGTCGGAATGCGTCTCGGAGAACTAGAAGGAATTATTGCCGAAGAAAATGGTTACTCCGCAGATTCCGATGCTGAACTTTTCCTAACCGGAATGGGTATTCCAACAGAATTCATTCATCAAAAAATGCATGCTATTCCTACTGACATGCAATTCAAAGTCCTACTCTGTCAAGCTCTCTTTGGAGAACCTCAGGCACTCCTTCTTGACGAACCAACCAACCACCTTGACATGGAATCTATCGGTTGGCTTGAAACCTTCATGCATCAGTATAAGGGCACTCTAATCGTCATAAGCCATGATCGCCACTTCCTCAATTCTGTCTGTACCCATATCGCAGACATTGATTATGAAACGATCATTACCTACCCAGGTAACTATGACCAAATGGTATTGGCAAAAACATCTGTCCGTGAACGTGCTGAGCTTGATGCTAAAAGTAAAGAAAAAAAAATTGCTCAGCTACAAGATTTCGTTTCTCGTTTTGGCGCAGGTACGCGTGCGAGCCAAGTGCAATCTCGCGTCCGTGAAATGGAACGCCTACAGCCGCAAGAATTGAAAAAATCCAATATTCAAAGACCCTACATCCGTTTCATTCCAACTGAAAAAGCTCCAGGACAAGTTGTACTGAAAATCAACGGAATCTCTAAATCCTATGAAGGAAAACTTGTCATCGACAACTTCTCCATGGAAATCTTACGTGGAGATAAAATCGGTATTATCGGTCCTAACGGGTGTGGGAAATCCACCTTAGTCAAAATGTTATCCGGAGCTATAACCCCCGATAGCGGAACTGTTGAAAACGGACACCAAGTCCAAATAAGCTATTTTCCTCAGAACCACACCGATCTCATTGACAAAAAGGAAACTGCCAATGCGTTCGATTGGCTGAAAGAGCGTCAGAAATCGACATATGATCAAGAAATTCGGAGTGCTTTGGGGAAAATGCTTTTTGGTGGAGACGATGCCTTCAAACCTGTGGGAACTCTTTCCGGAGGGGAATCAGCACGTTTAATTATGGCCAGCATGACATTGGCAGACCACAATGTTTTGATCATGGATGAGCCTAACAATCACTTAGATCTTGAAGCTGTCTCAGCATTGGCATGGGGGCTTGAAGAATACAAAGGCACAGGTATCGTGGTCAGCCATGACAGAGATCTTATCGGTCAAGTTGCCAATAAAATTCTTGCTTTCGAAGGAAATAAAATTCGCATTTTTGATGGTACTCTCGATGAGTACTTTGCAAGCAAAGACAAAAAGTAGAAGTAGACATGAAAGATCTTCCCAAGGCCTATGAAGCCAAAATCGTCGACGCCAAATGGTATAAATTTTGGCAAGAGAATGGATTTTTTACTGCAGATCCCCTCTCCCCTAAACAACCTTATTGCATTGTCATGCCTCCACCGAATGTGACAGGTGCTCTTCACATGGGACATGCACTTGTCAACGCTTTACAAGATGTATTAATTCGCTGGAAGCGAATGAGTGGTTTTGAAGCTTTGTGGGTTCCCGGCACGGATCATGCGGGAATTTCTACGCAAACTGTTGTTGAAAGGCACTTAAAGAACACTACAGGCAAACGTAGAAAAGAATTTCCGCGAGAAGAATTTCTTGGTCATATTTGGAAGTGGAAAGAAGAAAATCAACACCGGATTATCAACCAGCTGAAAGTTTTAGGGTGTTCATGTGACTGGACACGCGAACGATTCACTATGGATGAAGGCAACAATAGAGCTGTACGCATTGCATTCAAAAGACTTTATGATGAAGGACTGATCTACCGAGGCGATCGCCTGGTCAACTGGGATCCGGTCACGCAAACCACTTTATCCGATGATGAAGTCGAATATGAAGAACGACAATCCTTTTTATGGCACTTTAGATATCCTTTAAGCGACGGCTCAGGGTACATTTCTATTGCGACAACCCGACCTGAAACGATGCTGGGAGATACCGCCATTGCGGTCTCTCCTAAAGATGAACGTTACTCTCATCTCGTCGGTAAAACGGTCCTTCTTCCTCTCATGGAGAGGGAAATCCCCATTATTGCAGACCACCTCGTCGACCCAACTTTTGGTACAGGAGCCGTAAAAGTAACTCCTGCTCATGATCCAAATGACTATCAAATGGGCACGACGCACCAACTTCCTTTTATAAACATCATGACACCTGATGGTAAGATCAATGAAAATGGGGGGGCTTTTGTTGGGATGACGATGGCTCTTGCTCGGGAAGCTGTGGTGGCTGAGATGCAAAAAAAGGGATTTCTTGAAAAAGTGGATCCTCATCTCAATCGTGTTGGGGTCTCCTATCGCTCCAAAGCTGTCATTGAACCGTATTTATCCAAACAATGGTTCATCCGCATGGATGGCTTTGCGATTAAACTGCGAGACGCGGTTACTTCAGGCAAAGTAAGGCTTATCCCTAAAAACTGGGAAAGCACCTATTTCCACTGGGTTAACAACTTGCGCGACTGGTGTATTAGTCGACAGCTTTGGTGGGGACATCGCATCCCTATATGGCACTCCATACAAGATCCTAACAAACAAATTTGCTATGACGGTGAAGGGGTTCCCCCTGAAGTGGCAGCGGCCCCAGATCTTTGGCAACAGGATGAAGATGTCCTAGACACTTGGTTCTCGTCTGCTCTGTGGCCTTTTTCAACTTTAGGATGGCCAGAGAAGACTCCGGAACTCAACCGTTTCTATCCTAATTCGGTGCTTATCACAGGTTACGATATCCTATTTTTCTGGGTGGCGCGGATGTTAGTGATGGGTGAACAGATGATGGGTGAGCTTCCTTTTCCGGAAACTTTCCTTCATGGCCTTGTTTACGCAAAATCGTATTGGCGCGACCTCGACGGAGGAGGGATCACCTATGTTTCACCGGAAGAAAGAGATAGCTATGAACGAGGCAAGGCTATTCCAAAAGAGGTCAAATTCCGTTACGAAAAGATGTCAAAGACTAAGGGAAATATCATTGATCCTCTAGAGATCATAGATGCGTATGGAACAGATGCTATTCGTATGGCTCTTTGCGCTAGTGCTAGCCAAGCACGCGAAATTGATTTGGATTTACGACGATTTGAGGAATTTAAAAATTTCACAAATAAAATATGGAATGGGGCTCGCTTCGTCCTGATGAACTTGGAGGGAGATGAAAAACAAGGATCAACTCCTCTGACATCCGGCGAATTTAATCAAGGACTTAATGAACATCTTTTAGCTTTGGAAGACCGTTGGATTTTATCTGTTCTAAATCGCACAATACGCAGCGTAAATGCCAAATTAAAGGATTATCTTTTTGATCAAGCGACTCTAGAGGCCTATGACTTCTTTTGGAAAGAGTTTTGTGCTTATTACTTAGAAATTTCCAAACCTACTCTTTTTGGTAAAATTGGAACACCCGAAGAGAGAAAAAACAAACAAAAGCTACTTCTCATTGTCTTACTCCATGCGATCAGACTGATCCATCCTATGGCTCCATTTATTACAGAAGAGCTCTTTCAGGCGTTAAAGGAACGATTGCCTGGACTTAACCTTGATATTATAGAGGCCATCGATCCTTATACAGCTGAAGCCATAACAGCTTTAAGTAGTGCTGCGTGCATTCAAGCTCCTTACCCTAATGTCATTCGAGCAGAAGACTTAGCTCCAAAAATCGATGAGACGTTCGCCTTTATCGAATCAATTGTCTATACAATTCGCAATATACGTGGCGAAATGAAAATTCCTTCCACTACACCGGTCGAAGTTCACATCGTCATCCCTGAAGATCACCCTCACAAGCAAACTGTAGGGAGTAATTTACATATTATTGCTGCGCTGATAAGAATTAGTAACATTCAGTTACACGCAACGGATCCTGTATTTCTTCATCACGCTAGTGTCGGAAGTGTTGAAGGATTAAAAATCATGCTGCCTATTCCGCCTGAACTCCTTCAGCAAGAAAAAGCTCGTCTGACAAAAGAGAAGGAGCGATTGACACAGCTTGTTGAAAAACTCTCCGTTCAGCTTAATAACACAGAATTTGTCAGTAATGCTCCAGAAGCATTGATTGAAAAGCAACGTACGCTTTTAGTGCAAGCTAAAGAAGACTTACAACAAATTCTGATGAAGGAATAAATTGCTTAATGAGTAACATACGTTCTACAAAATTTAATCAAACGGATCTTATTAAATCATATATTGTCTATTATATTGGATAATATTTATTATTCTAATTATTCAGTTTATCACGATTAGCCTTATGGATCAAGTGAGATCTGCGCCCACCTTCGGGATTTTTTGACAAAATTCCCTTTTCGACGAGATCGACAATATCTCGGTAAGCCGTGTCCTGTGAACATTTTGCTAATGCTGCCCATTTCGAAGGTGAGAAAGATGCTGCGATGTAAGATATAAAGTATAGGAAAAAATTAAACGCAAAGGCACGAAGGCGCAAAGAGCACAAAGAGATCTTACGCGAAGAATTTTCATTTTAAAAAAATAGGTGAATTTTATTTTACATGTAAGATCTCTTTCTGCTCTTTGCCCCTTCGTGCCTTTGCGTTTAATTTTTCTTAGTAATCCGCATCAGTCGATTTGGTTATTTAGGAGTTATTATGTTGTCGACAACATAATAACTTTGCTTTAACACAATAGGAACAATAGGAAAATCCATTGTTTTTTATTTGGCGAGTAGTGTATTATAGTTCATGCACAACAATTTAAAAAGGAGATAAGAGGTGAATGAAATTAATAATCCTATATCAGAGGCTTTAGTCTATTGGACAAGTCCACAAACTTTGGAAATAATAAAAATTGATCCCTTCATTACTGAAAAAATAGTTCAACTTGCCCTACATATTCGAAATCAAATAGAGGATACTTACAAAGAAAAGGCCATTGAATGCTGCAAGGAGCGAATTTTTACAATAGGGAATGTGAGTTTATTATTAAAAGCTGTTCATACTTTTGATCAAGTTTTTCCATCGGAAAGCTCTCCGAAAAGGACATTAATTTTTGAAAATGGCGAAGAAAGGATTTTTTCAGCTTTAGAGCTTAAATTCTTAACCAAAGTTTCAGAGTTTTTTGAATTATTTTTGGGAAATAAATTCCTTCAAGGTAACCAACCGACTCTATCTTTAAAAAATATTCAAAAAAGTGTTTTTGACGCCCTATTTCTATCTCTTGAAAATGGAATGATAAAGGATGTGGATCAAGCATTTGATATTCTAAAATTATCTGCATTTTTACAAATGACTCATTCTCCCGCTGAAACATTTATCAAAAATATGTGGTCATTTGAAGAAGATCACCCACGAATTTTAAAGCTTGCTAATCAACTAGAAATTCGAAGTTTAAACGGCCCTGTTCGCTCTCATCTTGCTGAATTTCTTATATATGCTATTAACCAAGCTGTTTGTAGAGACAAAAATCCTCAAGAATATCTTGAAGGGCTTAAAAATTTAGATCCCTCAAAAATTTGTTTTACTTTAGACACTCTCGACGAAGTTTTTGAGATCGTCTTGGAGAAACTTCCTAATTTAGCTGAACTAGACCAATATAGAACAGAATACTATTTATCTTCCGGCCTAAAGCATTTGAGTAAATTAACCAGCTTAACGACTCTCAAATTCAATGGTATCCAAAAATTAAATGATCAAAATGTTTCAGTTGTTAGTCAATTAATAAGTTTGACATCGCTTGATCTTAGCTTCAAAAAAATTAGTGATGCAGGAATTAAATCCTTCGCCACCTTAGCCAATTTAAAAAATTTAGATCTTCACTATAATGATAAAATTTCTGACGATGGAGTACAGGTCATTGCCCAATTGCGTAATCTTGAAATTATAAATATAAGTCACTGTGCAGGTATTTCTAATGCAGCTTTGCACCACCTCAAACTGCTTTCATTGCAAAAGCTCTTTATAGGAGGATGTTCGATTACTGATGAGGGATTAGAGCATTTAATTTGTCAAACTAAATTAATTGAATTATATATTGATAATTGCAAAAAAGTTACAAATAAAGGTTGTAATTATATTTCTCCATTGACAAATTTAACTATTCTTAGCTTAAGATCCGATTTAATCAGTAACCAAGGTATTTTGTCTCTTTCCTCTCTTAAGAAACTTTCTGAACTTGATATAAGTAATTGTGAAAATCTATCAGATGAAAGTCTTAAGTTCCTTTCAACCAATAATACTCAGCTTGCTAAACTGGAGCTTTCTAGAGGGAAAAAATATACTGAGCGCGGTTTCAGTCATTTCCCCAAACTCCCCAATCTCACGGAGCTAGATCTTGGTGAATGTACCGGATTTTCAGATTATGATATTAAGTATTTCTTTACATTAACGAAACTTCAAAGTTTAGAATTAAGCGAAACGGAGATCTCTAATATTGGACTTGAAATGATTACTAAATTGCCTTTGATCACTTATTTGGGAATTAAACGTAGTCGAATCAGGGGATACGGTCTCTCATCTATATATAAAATGCCGCAACTTCGCACTCTTGTGTTCGGAAATAAAAATAATTTTGATAAAGAAGACTTGGTAAAACTTAAAAATAAATTTCCACATCTTGAACTACAAAATCTGGGGGGTTGACACAGAAAAAATGTAACTATACACGTCCCTATTTGCAGCAAACGTAAAGGCGGCGGCGCTAGCATGCCTTCACGTTTGCTGCACAAAGTCAATGATTACGGTGTTGGTTGGCTGTCACACCACACCCCTAGTATGAAGGTGCTTTAAGGTAGTGAAGTGACTCAACATCGGAATCCATACGCATCAGGATAAGGAAATTAACATTAACATTAACACGCATCATTAACACGCATTCACGATGTTGTCGGGATATTTTTTTTTATGTAGACGTAATCAACGATACAACGATACAACGATAAAACGATAAAAACGATAAAAACGATAAGAACGATAAGAACGATAAAAACGATAAAAACGATAAAAAACGATAAAAAACGATAAGAACGATAAGAACGATAAAAAACGATAAAAAACGATAAAAAATGATAAAAAATGATAAAAAATGATAAAAAATGATAAAAAACGATAAGAATGATAGAAATATTTGTGGAATACTCAGTGCGTCACAGATTTCTTCTAGATTAGTCGAAAAGTCTTCATTGCTTTGCAGTAATTTCCTATGCCGGAAATTTACTAACAAACCGATTTAAAGTTGAGAAACTTTTAAATAGTTGAATAATTGCGCCTGATATTCGCAAACCAAACTTTTACAACATTTTAATTTCACGATTACGGTTTTTCATACAACCAGACTTCTTCCATCGTTTTTATAGTTTTTTATCGTTCTTATCGTTTTTATCGTTTTTATCGTTCTTATCGTTTTTATCGTTTTTATCGTTCTTATCGTTTTTATCGTTCTTATCGTTTCTATCGTTTTTACCGTTGACCCACAGTAGCAACAGAACGGGTCAAGCTGTATACTCGGAATGCATACGCATCAGGATTCAGGATTCAGGATAAGGAAATAAAATTTTAATTTCCTTATTTCCTTATCCTTATCTTTTCCATATCCAATGATGACCTACAATTGCGCAATAACTCATTTTTTGACGTTTTTCTTTTTGCAAGTACTAATAAACGCATGAAAAGCAGGAATCTGCCGCAGAGTCACTAGCCAATCATCTTGCATCATTTCAGTGACTGAAGGTAATGCATTATAAAGATCGGCCTTTTCTAAATAAAACATTCCGGCATAAGAGTTTCCCATTAAAGAATGATAACACGCTAAATTATAATAGGCTTGAGAACACCCTAGATGAGCTGCTTTTAAAAATTTAGCTTCAGCTTCTTCAAAACATTTTCGACTTTTGTAAGGGAGGGCTGCATCGTGAACCAATTGAGCTAAGTTCATATGGGTTAAACCACACTCATTCCAAGCCATCTCATCCTCAAAATCTCGACCAATAACTTCTTCAAAAAAGTCAATCGCTCTTTCCAAACATTCCGCATCACCGATTAACTCCCCTAAATGGGAAAGAGCTAAAGCAAGATTATACTTAACATGAGGATGATTCGGTTCACTCTGAAGCACTTTTTGCAACGCAATAATGGCTTTTTCATAATAGATAGGTTCTTCAGAAAAATCCCCTAAAAAATCATAGGCACATCCATAATTATAGAGAAGTTCTGCATCGCACTCTTGCTTCTCACTCCAGGACTTTTGCAGTTTAACAGCATTCTCGAATTTTTCAATAGCCGCAATCGCATAGAGTTTATCGTGAGTGAGCTCTCCTAATTTCATTAATGCCACTCCCCAATCATTCCAACATTGCGGCTGGGACACTGCGCCATTCTCCATAGCCTTTGCACAGAAATTGCAAGACTTTTCAATCCATGAGACATCTTCTTTGAGCTCACCTATGGCAAAGTGACTGTACGCTAAGCCGTGCCAAAGCAATACAGAATTTTTATTAATGGCCAAACCTTGGAGGAATTTACTTATTGCCTCATGAAACCAAGATTCATGATTAAAATAACGTCCCAATTCATTCAAACAACACCCATAAAGATGCCAAACAAGATCATTTTCCGGCTGTAAAGACGCACTTAATGCAAATTTCTCTTCTGCAGCCTTTAAGAGAACAACTTGTTCAGTGAGAGCTCCGACAATCATCAATGCTTCACCCCAACAATATAAAATATTGGGATTGTTCATCTCAAGCGAATCGGCTATAGCAAATCTTTCTGCAGAGCTTTGCAAAAGCGAAACATTTTCATTTTGTTTAGCATGCTCAAGCTCTAACTGTCCCCACTTAAACCAGATCATCAAATGCCCAGGATCCATTTTAGCTGCATTGGAAAAACTTCTCTGAGCCAAACTAAAATAATCAGACTCATCAGTATTTTCAAATAATAACATGTAGCATAATCCTAAAGCATACCACGCTTCTACAGACTCATGGGACCTTTGGAGCGAATGTTGATAACATTCAATAGCTTCAAAATGAAAACTTGCGTTCCCTAAAAGCTGGGCTAGTTCAAAATGAATATCTCCATCATCTTTAAAGAAATCGGCATCTTCAAGGCCCAACTTTCTTGCTACGCGAAAATTTTCACGTGCATTAAAGAAATCGAGGGCTTCTCCGCTGTTTTTCCCTAAAAGAAAAAGAATTTTCCCCCAATCCCAAAAAAAACGAGCCTGAACAGGATTCTCTTCGTTAGAAACAGAATTCGCTAATTCCTTGCAAACATGATTCGCTCGAATAAGATAGCTTTCATCTTCTACAAGCATTGCTTTACCTAAAAGCACTTGAACATAGGTGTGACCAAGGTTAAAATTAAAAGGGTAAAGCGATAAACTTTGTTCTAAAGCCCTAAGGGCTGCACTCAGGTACTTTACATTATTGATCCCTTGTGTCAAATAAACTTTAACAACCAAATCTAAAATCTTACAACTATTCGGGGAAATCCTCATTGCCTTTTCAAGCAAGTCTGCAGCCTTAGGATCGTTTAAATTAAAAAGTTCTTCCCCCCTCAAAACAAACAATTGCCCCAAAAGCTCCCTATCGGAAACGCCCAAGGAGCTCCAACTGGTTGAATCTTTATAAGGCTCCAGAACCTCAAATCCCCTAGCTTGATAAGCCTCTTGCAATTGACCAAAAAATGAAGAATTTTCTTCTGTCATAATAATCTACTTGGTTAAAACGTCTATATGTTAAGTTTAGCAATTTCAAACTTTTTTATCAATTCTTAACTATCTTTCTTTTGTTCAACATGAGAGTTAATGAAAAACCAATCTGGATGCTCTTCCATAGCCTCTAAGAGATCTTTATAAGTAAATTGATTGTTGGCGGGATAAAGGGTTTCAATAAGATTTTTAATTAATTGAAAATCCTCTTGAGTATCCACTGTCCATCGAAAACGAGAATCGTCGATATCCCCTAAAACCTTAGCTAATCTAAATCGATGAGGATGAGAATAAATAAATGAAGTGACATGCTCCCGATCGCTAACCTTCACAGCTCTTTCTGCAGCCTCATTTAAACTTTTAAAGGAAAAAACTTCTACATCCATACCACGGGGATAAGTACGTATGAGTGTATTAGAAACATAATCAATTTCGGGATAAAGGGATAAATAACGCTGGACAACTTTATCAATGATCTCAGGAGCGATCAAAGGACAATCAGCGGTGATACGCACAATAACTTCCACAGAAAATTTCTGTGCTGCTCCCAAGAAGCGTCCAAGCACGTCTTCAGAATCACCTCTATAGTATGAAATTGAAGCCCTCTCACAAAAAGAGGCTATAGGGTCATCACTTTCTTGATCTGTAGTGGCAACGACAACATCTTGTAAAGCTGGTACACGAGCCACCCTTTCAAGCAAGAACTCTAAAAGAGGTTTTCCTAAGACTTTTTTCATAACTTTACCTGGCAATCGCACGGACCCTTGCCTTGCCTGAATAATCGCAGCTACTTTTGGATTCACTTTTTCCTTTCCTATTAAAATTTAAGAAGCTATAAGCTTGTGCTTTAAGAACTTGCGCCTTAAATAGATATTATGCGAAATTGTTAATACTTTTGCACAACTTTTGGTAATCATGGAGCGAAGAAAATGCGACGATCTATCTGCTATTGCAATCCCAGCACCACTTTAGCTGGTAAAATTAATACCTGGAAATTCATTTATACACCTGCCGTCAATTTACCGAAAGGGGCACGGCTAACTTTTGATTTAGGAAGCAGCGGTCGTGACATCGATTGGCAAGTTCCCACTGTAGATCTTTCTAAGACTAGCAATGTCATTTACGCAAAGCTAGAAAATGGCAAGATTATTCAGGCAAAAGAAGTCGAGATTCCAGACAGTTATACGCCGCAATTTGAATTTACTCTCCCTGTAGAACTCCCTGCCGGAAGTAGCTTCACGATCATCGTAGGAGCTCCTAAAGAAGGGGTAAGCACTTCTGTTAAAAATGGGACCAGGGCTCAAACGATGGCCCAACGTCGACGAACATTTACTCTTAACATCGATACAAGCACCAAAGGTAAAAGCAAAGTAAAAACAGAAGAACCTGAAATCTTTACAATGGATGTCCGCGGAAATGAACTGAGCCGCATCATTGTTTTAACCCCTTCATTTGTTGTGCGAAACAGACGTTTTGATGTGACTGTTCGCTTCGAAGACCAATTTGGAAATCTAACGAGCGAAACAAATCCAAATACCCTCATCGAGCTTTCCTATGAACATTTGCGCGAAAATCTCAATTGGAAGCTATTTGTGCCCGAAACCGGATTCATTTCCCTTCCCAACCTTTACTTCAATGATCCCGGTGTATACACAATAAGGCTCCATAACACCCTTACAAAACAAACTTTTAATTCCCCCCCCATCAAATGTTTTGCTGAATCAAATAAAAGCTTATTTTGGGGTCTTTTGCACGGAGAATCTGAAAGGATTGATTCGACTGAAAACATTGAAAGTTGCCTAAGATACTTCAGAGATGACAAATCTGAAAATTTCTTTGCATCTTCACCGTTTGAAAGCGCAGAAGAAACTCCATTGGAGATTTGGAAATCGATCTGCCAACATATTACAGACTTTGATGAAGCCAACCGATTCACCGCTTTTATCGGTTTCCAGTGGCAAGGCGAAGGCTCTAAAGAAGGAATAAGACAAATTCTTTATGCTAAAGACAACCGGCAAATTTTACGTAAAAAAGATGCTAAATACAACATGCTCGATAAAATCTATAAAAGCTTTGCCCCCAAGGATATGATCTCAATCCCTTCATTTACAATGGGAAAGGGGCTTGGATATGATTTTAACAATTATGTTCCGGAATTTGAACGCGTTGTCGAAATTTACAATGCTTGGGGTTCTTCAGAATGCCTTCAAAAAGAAGGTAATACTCGCCCTATCCGCGCAAATGGAAAAAAAGGAATCTCTGAAATGGCTAGCGGCTCTTTGCAAAAAGCTTTGCAACGCAATTGCCGCTTTGGATTTGTTGCAGGTGGTCTGGATGACCGAGGAGCCTATATCGACTTCTTTGACAGTGATCAAGAACAATATTCACCTGGTCTTACAGCCATTATTGCAACTGAACATTCTCGGTCAGCACTTTTTGAAGCCCTCTACAATCGATCATGCTACGCAACAACAGGCAAACGAATCATTTTAGGTCTCTATCTTGCTTCATATGGGATGGGTTCCGAAACAAGCACTGCACAAAAACACGGGTTCCTTTTCAATAGGCATCTCCATGGCTTTGTTGCCGGAACGACGACCCTCAAAAGTGTCGAAATCATTCGCAACGGTTTAGTCATTCAATCTTACTCACCGGATAACTATAAACTTGATTTCGCTTACGATGACATGTCTCCGCTACAAAGTGTTTCAATTGATGCTAAAGACAAAAAACCACCCTTTGTCTATTACTACTTGCGTGTCACTCAGATTGACGGCCACATGGCATGGAGTTCCCCTATTTGGGTAGATTATATTCCAGGAAGTGCAACGGGAAAAAGCACCATCAAGTTGCGCCAGCCAAAGCCTAGTAAAGCAGCTCTCGATTATACTGAAATTGATGAAGACCTAAGTGGACTGGATTTAGATGAAGATGAAAACGATGATGATAACGTGGATACATTAGGATAGATATTTAATGCCCCTCTATACCAAGCAAAACCCTAAAACAATTCAATCGATGTTCGGTTCGATTGCTAAAAGCTATGATCGAACCAATGCCATCCTCTCCTTTCAATTGCATCGTTTATGGAATCGAAAACTGATGCAAACAATAATGGAAGACCGAAAGGAAGATTCGTACTCGATTGCAGATCTTTGCTGTGGTACAGGAGCCATCACACTTCCTTGGCTAACAGCTCAAAGGGCCAAACAAAGAGTCTATCTGGTCGATTTTTGCGCAGAGATGCTAGAATGTGCTAAACAAAAAGCCCATGATTTAAAGGTTAATGAACTCCATTCCATTCAAATCATCAATGCAGATGTTCAACAGCTCCCTCTTGAGACTTCTAGCATTGACTATGCGACCCTTGCCTATGGAATCCGCAATGTTAGCTCTCCCCAAAAATGCTTTCAAGAGGCCTTTCGCGCCTTAAAAACAGGCGGTGCATTAGGAATACTTGAACTGACAGAACCGGAAAATAGATTTCTTCGCCTAGGGCATCAAATCTATTTAAAAACCGCATTGCCTTTGCTTGGGAAACTCTTCACGAAAAATGAAGAAGCTTACCAATATCTAAGTCGCAGCATCCAAACTTTTATCAAGCCTATAGAACTTAAGCTGCTTTTGAAGGAAACAGGCTTCAGTTCTGTAAAGATCATTCCTTTGTCTTTTGGGATAGCAACCATTCTGATCGCTGAAAAATAAGCTATCTGTTAAACAATATAATTACCTCATTTTAGGTAGATAAACTTCAGTAATACGAGTAAGAAATTTATTTACAGGAACTACGTCCCGCAATATCCCCTCCACCCTTTCCCCATTGATTATTCCATCCACCGGTATTCCATTCACTGGTATTCCATTCACCACTCTATTCACCAATAATGTCCCATTTACTAGTACTCCATCCACCGTTCCATTAACTGGTATTCCATTCACTTGTACCCCATTCGCTCGCGTTCGAATCATCTTTACTTCCCCCTGAAGCGGATACAGCACTACTTTTGGACCCTTAGGCACATCTGATAATACTTCATGAAACAAAATGCTGGGTTTCTGTTTTAACCGACTTACACAACTTTTAGGTATATTTGTCAGAGATATGTTAAGACTAAATATACGATTTATATTTTCAGAAAGATCGGTCAAACCGATACACTTATAAGCATCAATCTTGACTATCATAGGCATTTCTCTAGGAAGCGCAGTGAGAATGGGAGATTCGCTACACCTGAGATTTGTCAATTCTAACATGACCTCTGGAATCTTAGTTAATTTTTCACAATAACAACACTCAAGGGTCTCAAGATGGCTCCAATCATCTGTCAATATTTTTAAACTCGTGGAATTGACTATAAGATGCTTAATATTTAAGCTGACTTTTGTATCAACTAATTTTTTAATAATATTATCAATTGGGTCTATCCAATTGGATAAATTTACAACTGAAAATGCAACTGTGCGATGAAAAGTACGTAATGGTTTTTGGAGACGATCATATTCCCGTTGGTGATTCTGATCCCAAAAACGACCTCTTAATTTATAATTAAATATTGTTACCTTATGGTAGGCACTCAGCTCCAAATTTTTTGGAGTATAATTTTGATCAACCCCTTGTAAATGCGCTGAGGAGAGAAATTCTACAATTTGTTCTAGCTTAGTTATATACATACCCTGCAATTGTCGTTGAAATTTGAGATACTCATGCTCGGTATTCCATTCTATATCGTTGTTAAGGATCAAATTAGCCCAAAATTTTGAAACACAGGCCAACACTCTATAGTCTTTTCCAGTTGGATATTCGTTGCAATAATAATTTTTAGATAAATATAGATGAGGTAAAATACTCTTCCTGACAAGATCAGCATCAAGTTGAGGAACAGGGCAAAACTTCTCTTCAGTCAAATCTATGATGATTTGGTCTTGTTCTCCTAGAGCTTGCATCGTTTGGTTCAGGACTTTTTGTTTTTTAGCTGGGCTTTCAGATTCATAAGTTTCTAGAATGTTTGACTGCTGAAAACTTAGAGGGGCTTGAAATAGGTCCTCTCGACCTCTTTTTGAATCTGGAATCATATGTTACCTTTTCTATAATACTTTAATCCTTGGCTAAGGCGAAATGTGTAAAAGTTATTGCCTTAAGAATTAAAACGATATCATTAATCGAAATTCATGGGAAGAATAAAAGACGAGGGCTATCAGCAGGTTCCATAGAAGTCTATGAAGATTCAACTTTAACACGCTCGAATGAAGCTATTTCTTTCAATAAAGGATCTTTAGCATTGGTTTCAATTTCCTGTATAGCTTTAACAATATATCTAGCTTTTTCTGGATATTTACGAAAATCTTTTTTTATACATTCTAATTGAGCTATTTGCTTTAAAAATTCATCTTGCATCATATTTTTAAATACTAAATCTCTAAAAGGATGATTGCTTTTAATAAGTTTAAGGCAAGCTAAAGATTTCCAAAAAGGATCTTGAATTTTCGCAAGAATCAAACCACTCTTTTGAAAATATTTTTTTTGGCTTACAAATGTTAACAATTTACAATCTTTAAAAGTAATTGATTTTGTTTGTGTTACATTTTTTTCTTTGTTAATCTCAAAAAACTTACTACGAAACTGAGGATTTTCAGAAGCATAAAATTCAGTAAATAATTGAATGTATCCTGGATTATTAGGCATTTCTCTCCAAGGTTTATAAACATTACTAATTTGGAGTAATTCATTATCGTTTAAATGAGAAAAAAATTTTAAAAGGATGTCTTCAGGCATAGCCTTGAGAGGTCCTTCTACTAAAGTACAGGGGTTAAATGCATTACAGATTGAATCAAACAGTTTTACATTCACTGAATACCTCCATGATTTTAAAAATAATTATAACATAAACTATATTTAATAGTCAATCTAAAGCGCAGTACTAAGAAAAATTAAACGCAAAGCGAGACAGTTGCCTGCGGCGCTCCCTATTGAGAAATAACAAATTTTGAAAGCGCCTTGCCATTGGTGCCTGACCTTATATTCTGACATTTGCCAATGCGATAACATTGCTTCCTAAAGGGCAAATGTCAGAATGTCAGGTCTGGAACCAAGGCTGGAACGTTAGGGACTGTGCAACAATAACTTGCACGATTGGGCTTTCGCGTTGCCCAATCATACAAGTTATTATTGCACAGTCCCTTACCCCCAAGATTTACGCAACTGAAAAAAGCGTCGTTTTCAATTAATAACAAGATACTAAATTCTGAGAGGTAATGTTTAGCCTTGGTTCCAGACCTGACATTCTGACATTTGCCCTCCTGGAGGTTACGTTATCATTGTAGGCAAATGTCAGAATATCAGGTCAGGCACCAATGGCAAGGCGCTTTAAAAATCTGTTATTTCCCGATAGGGGGCGCCGATGTTATAATCAGGGGTGCATACTTAATTAGAAGTCACATATTTTGGATCCGGAAATGGGGGAGGAAGAAATGGCAAAGTTTTGGACATTACGACTTCACGCAGTGGTTGAAACCACTTGGAGGCTACGCGGCTACACTCAACATCGGAGAGAGCTACAATTTGCGTAATTTCTTAGTTGTTAAGATACTTTATTTGATTGCATCCTTAAATCTTTAAATTTTTTTTATTTTTGGGCACAATAATCATATGGCCAATATTCCCAATCATTTATTTTTCTTGTTACTTTTGATTATTACTATCCTTTCAGGATGTAATCATAATGAGGTTCCCACCTCTCAAAGATGGCAAGAGTTCTGCTGCAGAGATACCGGTGATCCAAAAATGCGCGTCCCTCTATATCGAGGGAAAGTCCCCTCTCATTGGCAAAGGAAAGATCCTGCCGAAACTGAATCGATTGCCGATACGACAAAACCTATTGCTGAATTTCGTATTGGGAATCACGAGGAAGAACACGTCTACCTAACTCTCTTTACATTTCCTGTAGAAACCTACACCCAAAGAATTCCACCTTCAGCTCAGCTAGAACGCTGGAAACGTCAATTTGACGAGTTTGATTCCACATCTTTAAGCATTGAACCGTATGCACATGGAGGATATGTAGGTCTTTCTATCTATGCCAAAGGGACAATCAATCAACAAGAAAGAAGCTTGCTTGGATTTAGCATGCAATTAGCCTCCATCCATTGGTTCACCTTGCAAAATTATCAAGAACACCCTCTAAAACAAATGTCTGCCGATTATACCATTAAAGCTACTGGTTCTCCTTCAGCAATACAAAAATGGAAAGAAGAGATCAAACTTTTTGCAAACAGCTTTGAATTGATTGAGGAGATACCGATCAGATGATTTCACTGTTTTACCGCATCTATCATTTTCTTGGTGGAATCACATTTGCTTTGTTCCTTATTGCTACTACAGCAGGCTTTGTCGTATTGGGCACCTTTTTTGAATCTGCAACCGATTCTCATCGTTATGCCTCTCAACTTACTTATGGAAGCTCTTTATTCTCATTGCTGCTGTGTGGATTTTTTATCAATATTTTAATCTCTGCGTTGCGTCGATTTCCATTTAAAAAAAGGCATTTCCCTTTTTTAATTACACATTTAGGGATGCTCATGGTCCTTGGAGGCGTACTCATAAAAATCTATTTTGGTGTTCAGGGGACAATGACCCTTCTAGAAGGAAGCGGATCAGATCTCCTTTTTCTAAAAGAAAAGCCTTCTTTGTTAATTGAAAGCAAAGAGGCCCTCGAACCTGAATTCTATACCTTTAATCGAGATTTTTCCCGTCACAGCGTATTAACACCGCTAAGATCATATACAGAACCCAATGAAGACACTTTAACAATTACTTTACTTGATTATGCCCCAAATAGCTATGAAACAGTTGAAACATTGATCAAAGGTGACTATACATCTATTTTTAACCTTCAACCTAGCCCTGTCCACGCGTCAACCTTTACCTATGAAGAACTTCCACTCCCTTCAATCGTAAATCTTCCTCAATCTAAAGAAAATCCCTGGAACTTACTTGCACTAGCGACCGACTCACCTGAAAGCATTGCCAAAAAAGTCTACGCCGATATCATTACGGTCACACTACGAGAAATTCATTCTAGGGAACTTCTTTATCAAGGTTCATTAAATCAGCTTCTAAAAAATTCGGAAAAATTCAAAGCACGCTTAAATTTCTCATGGACTCCATTAAAAGGATTTGACCACCCCACACTTTACGTCGAACTGAGAGAACAAGAGAAAGAGGACAAGGTTGCTATTTCATTAGATGGGCACGAAGCATTGCTAAATCGGAATGCTTTCCCTTTTCTTGGGAAAGGTTTGATGACTGTCGATTTAAATGCGACTCCCACATTATTGCTATTGAAAGACCTACAGAATGATGTTCATGTATTTGCAATTTCAAGATATGGACAAGTCGCCTTTAAGAAATGCTGTCAAGGTGTTTTGGATAATATTTTAGCTTATGATCATGGCTATCTGGGCTATAGCCAAGAAATACGAATCCCTTACGTAGAAAATGTTTTCAATAGACAAATGCGCGAACTTCTATTTTTAGATACGATGCAATCTGACAGAAAAAGAGAATTTTCACCTGAGGTTCTCTTGTCAGGCTATTTAAGAGCTTATGGTATGGGCCTCGATCTCGAACACAACTTTTCTTTACCTTCCCTGCTTGATCTTGAGACTCAAGATTCTCCTTTAGTCCTCGAAAGCCCATTATCTATACGTCATAAAGCAACTTCCCCTTCGAAAAAATTGGAAAACAATATTCCCTGCGTTTTTCTTCATTTTAAAAAAGGGTCTCGTGAAGAAGTGATTTCTTTGAGATACGATCCGACGGGAAGTGGTTTTAAGTGGCCTGTACTCAATGGAGAATACATTGTACGTTTTCAGCCTCTATTACAGAAAATCCCCTATCGTTTAAGATTAAGACAAGCGAGACAAATCAACTACCCAACTTCCTCACAACCTTTTAGTTACGAAAGTGATCTTATCATTACTGATAAGTCAAATAACCTAGCCATTGAAAGTCAAATCAGCATGAATCAAGTGCATGAAACCTTGGATGGGTATCGTTTCTACCTTACTGAGATCTTTCCTGCTGACAAGGGTTCCTTAAAAAGGATACACATTGTCGTTAATCAAGACCCTGCCAAATACTTGTTGACTTATCCTGGAGCCTTTTTAATGGTTTTAGGAATATTTATGTTGTTTTTCCGGCGAAAAAGTTATGAGTGAATGGGTGAATTACACTTCAATTTTAAGAGATGGTTTTTGCTTGTTTAGCTCTTCGATGGCTCCTGCAGAGATATTTGTATGTGTTAAAATCACTTCCTGAAGTGAAGAAATTTTAAGCGCATTAACGATCCCTTGATCAGATAAATTTTGGCATCGGGTTAAATTCAAATGACTTAAAGAAGTTATTCGTTTGACTATTTCCAACAATTCTTGATCTTCAATGGACGTACGACCAAGATCTAAGCTCACAAACTGCTGCTGACAAGTGGCCAATGCATGAAAGGCCGTATTATTTAGGCTGCGGCATTCACTAATCGTTAATTCACGGAGTTGACGGGCCGAAAGTAATATCAATGAAAACTCTTCTTGACTTAGAAATTCACAACGGGAAAGATTTAATGTAATTAAGCGTGTGAGCTTCGTCAATTCTCCCCAACTCACCAAAGTGATCCGAGAACAACTTGTTAGATTTAGCTTTTGAAGCGATGGAAAATTTATACAAATTTTTTTAAAATAAACATCATCAAGCACAAAAGATCCAGCAAAAATGAGCTCTGTGAGATGTTGAAGAAGATAAATATTTTCCGAGAAGACTCTCATTCTACCCAGATCCATCGAGATCAATCTAGGACAATGTTGCAAAAGGGTTATCACCGCAGAATCTTCCATCACCCTTTCACCTGCAATGAAATGAGTCACATAAGGAGTCCATTTAGAAAATTGTTCTAATGAAAATTCAGATGAAACTTCAAGTTCAAGAGCTAATTGTTCAATATTTAAGGGGAAAAGGACAACGCCTCCTTGAAATGAGTTAAATAGCTCACAACATCTTTTTTTGACTCGTATTAAAGAGTTATTTTCAGAGATTTCGATATATTCAAAAAGGTTCTCTGGAGTTATATACCTTAGCATGAGCTCTTCACTCTCATCCTCAAGCTCTTTAAACTCACAACCTCGAGCCAAATGCAATATCCTAAGAATATCTTTTTCATCAAGTAAATGCAGCTCTTTAACTTTTCCCTTATAAGCATATTCTCTGAGAATCGAAAAATCTGCATAAGGAGCATTCGTAAAAGAAAAGCTTTTCTTGCCTTTTTCAAGACAATTTGTTCGAATATAATTAGACCAATATGGAGAAGCTGTTTGAAAAAGTAGGCTGTTAATGCTAATTGTGCGATCTGAAAGTTCAACGATGAGGTTTAAAGGCAACCATTTATTGAAATTTTGAAAATGTTCACGGATAGCAGCCGCAACGCTGCGCACCGATTCGATACGCAAAATATCGTGGAAGGATTGTTGATTTATCCATTCGAGAGCATTCTTTGAAAAATGGGGATGTCTATTGCACCAGGTCTCATCTTCACAGCTTGCAGCAAAGAAACTTAATAAATCTTGGGGATTTTTATCAACATCTCAAGTAGCTGATCTTCAGTTTCAGCGACTTGATATCTTGTAAAAAGTTCATCTGGAAGGGTGTAGGGCATTAACATAGATCTATCCATTATAATCCTGTATATACTATGAACGAGAAATAAAATGAAAAATAAAATTATCCTTCCTGATAATGACGATGACCTATTAAACGAATGCACTGTCACAGCTTATCGTGCAAGCGGATCTGGAGGTCAACATGTCAATGTAACAGATAGTGCTGTCCGCCTAAAACATATCCCCTCTGGGATAGTCGTCACTTGTCAAAAAGAAAGAAGTCAATATCTCAATAAAAGAGAATGTATCAAAAAATTGCGCCATCTCGTTGAAAAACTCAACTATGTAAAACCCAGAAGAATCCCTACAGCCATTTCAAAAACAACCAAAGCCAAAAATTTAGATAAGAAAAGTAAACATTCACTTAAAAAATTTTTAAGGAGGAATGTAAATGAGCCTAACTGATAAGATAAACACAACAGTAAATCAACAATATAAAACATTGAACTTATATCACAATTTTCTTATTATTGAAAGGAGAAAAAACTATATTTAAAGATATATGCCTTATCAAACGAACTTTGATCCAAGACTACCAATCAATACAAACTTTATTCCGCCTAAACAAAACCAAGAGGTTTCTCCTACAATTATATACGTTAATCCAACACTAAAACAACCTAAGCCACTTTCACCTTATAAAAAAAATACATGGGGAAATAAATATTCGATAAGTAATCTTAGAAACTATTTGAGCAATGTCAAATCAGTAAAATTAAAAATCCTATTAGCTTTAAAAGAACAACCTCTTACCCTGAAAGACATTACATTAATTTTAAGTGAAGAAACATTGTACATGCTTGCAGACTAATCAGGGAAAAAAGTGTGCGGAGTACAGCAATTCCCGCTAAACTTTGGTGCTCGGGTGCGCACGTGCGTGCCGTGCCCCTTACTTTCCGCAGGTAAAAGTGATGCAAGATTTTATCCGAAAAACATTTTATACTATTGTGTCGGGTTAGGTCTACACTTTTTTTTATTCATTTTTCGGAACATTTTTCAATTTGACCCCGAAATCACCTCTCCTTCAATCAATCAATAAATAAATAAATAAATACGACCTTCCTTTTGAGCGATAAAACGATTAAGAACGATAAAAACGATAAAAACGATAAAAACGATAAAAACGATAAGAACGATGGAAAAAGACTAGAAATTACCTCATCAAAATCTTTAGGAAAAGGCTGCAAAACAATGAGGACTTTTCGATTAGTCTAGAAGAAATCTTTAAGAAAAAGTATGCGCAAAATCGTTCTTATCGTTCCTATCGTTCTTATCGTTCCTATCGTTTTATCGTTCTTATCGTTTTTTTAGATGATTTCCCATTGCTGTTGCAAACCAATACTATGTAATTTTCTCGTAGGATTTACGATCACTTTATTTCCACAACTGAGCAAAAAAGAAAGATCGAGAGAACTATCGCTATAAGCAGTACTATTTTGATAGGCTATACCATTCTCTTGAAAGGCTTTAGATGCCCAAGCTGCCTTGACGTCCCCCTCAACTAAATGCTCAATATGTGAGAATAAACCTGCAGAGCTTACAGCATAGATGGAAGACTCAACGTGCAAAACACCGAGTTTCTGAGCAATCGTGCTAACAATAAATTTTGGAGAACTCGATAAAATAGCCACAAAATGACCTGCATTTTGAGCCCTTTTAAGCCGTTCAATGGCTGGGCTATAAAGAATAGTATTCAAATGACCCTCAACAAATTGATTGGCATACATCTCAATCTGCTTCGCTGACCGCCCCTGAAAAAGCCTCTTAAAAATCGCATGATGAACGGATACAATCGAAATCAAACCCAGTTTATGCAAAAGATAAATGCTTAAAAGCTGCAAAAGACGAAAAAAAGAGAAAAAACCCTGTTGGTACAAGAACTTGCCAAAGTAAAAACTGCTATTTACCTTCAGCAAAGTTCCGTCTAGATCAAATAGGCTTGCATGCATAAACTCACAAGGGTTTATTGGCCATTATCCTTCATTTTTAATCGAATGGCAATCGTCTCTTCAATTTCCCTGATACCTTCTGAAATCTTATCCAGACGTTCTTTTTCAGCAGTGATTTGAATATTAAAGTTCATCGCTTTTTCGAAATCTAAGCCCGAATTACCACTTTCTTTTCGGAGATGCTCTAGTTGTTTTTTGATTTCTTGACGACGCTCTTTCCGCTGTTGTAAGACTTTTTTAAGTTGTTCAATAGCTTGACGGTCATCATCTGAAAGGGACAATACATCCATCTCTTTCTTTTCGATGAGTGCATCTTTCACGGGTTTAAGCAAACGTTCTAGCTCTTGCTTTTCCAATTTTGTGGCTTGAAGTTCTGAAATTCTCTGAACGAATTCATCTCTCTTGGCTGTTAAGGAAGCAGCATTGTAGGCTTCCAGATCCAACAACAAAGCACTAATTTCATTTTTTATTTCTTGAACTCGGAATTTTTTAAGCTTCTCTCGTTCTAAGACTTGATTGGCACGTTCTTGCTCTTCCAATTTAGCTTTATCAATCATTGGTTGGCGTATTGAATTCACTTGATCACGCAAAGCCTTAATCTCATCGCGGCCAAGTTCCACATGACGCAATTCAGCAAGAACAGCATCCAAAGCAGTGTGCACCCCTTCACAATCGAGAGTTCCTTCTTGCATTTGTTGTTCAATTTGAATGAGTTTGTCATGAAGAACCTGCGCATTCTCTTTATGAAGTGCTTTGTGCTGAGCTCGCTGCCTTTTGCGCTCTTTATCACCACTTTTCAATTTATCCCAACACTCGCTTAAACGCATGCGTGTATAAGTAAACGATTGAGTGTTAAGAGTGAGAAGCTTAGCAATAGCTTGCAATGTTTTGATCTCTTCCCGCAAATAGAAAAATGACTCATGAAAGGATTCGTTAGCAAAATATTGCTCCACAAAATGATCCACATCGGTACTAAAATTTTGGCTCAATTCTTTAATGAGTTCTTTGCGTCGAGGAAACGTTTTATCGCCTGCATTAGAGAGGCGCTGGAAAAATTTATTTTTCTGGCGAACGCGCATTTCGATGCGAATGAGCTCTTTACGCAAAGCTGTGATGCGGCTTGCATGGGCATTGAGAAGGTTTAATTCCCTCTGAGTGTTTACATAATATTCAGAATTTGACTTCAGAGATTGGCTACTTTTCAAAAGATCATGCCCAGATATATTTCCTAATGCTTGCTCGGTGTTTTCCTGCTCATTTTCGATGGCTTTAATGGCAATTTCAATTTGTTCAGAGGCAAAGGCACTTTGTTCATCTAGAGTTTCTTTCAGGCGTCGGGCTTCTTTAGAAAGTTCAGCATATGTATTCCAAAGCTCTGTACGTGAAACAGGATTGATATTTTCTTTAAAGAGTTGCAAAGCAATCGTACGAGCATCCCAGAAGCCTTTAAAGTAAGGAGTTCCTTGTTTTGTTGCTAAAGCGGTCGACATAAAAGAAATCACGTGCCGAAGCTTTCCTTCAGCATCGTTAATAGCTTCAAGTTTTGCTACAAAAGATTCATAGAGCTGCTTTCGATTCAATTCTTTGTTATCCACAGCTTTGCGATGAATCTCCTCATCACTGCCTATTACAGGATTAGCCGAATTTGAAGGCTCGCTTTCCACTCCGGAATCTTCTTCAGTTTGTAGATTTTCCGCATTTAAATGTTCTTCTTCAATGCGAATTTCCTCAGCGAGGCGCTCTTCTGAAAGGTGACTTTCCGTGGCAGGAGCTTCAAAAGACTCATGAGAGGCAGGTGAGGAGGTTTCGTCCAGGTTCTCTATGATATCATTAGCTGCAAAAATATTCTCGTGTAGCATTTCTTGATCACCAAAATTTTGTTTATCATCATTCATGTTTCTCTAACTCTTTTTTAACTTTAAGGATGTCCCTTCGGGAACTTCATTTCAGAAGCCGTCTGTTGAATTTTTAATGCGATATACTTCAAACCCAAGGACAATAAATTTAAAGATGTTTTACAAGATGATTGTAGTAGATTTCTCATTTCTCGTAAAGTGTTAGATGCTCTCTTTCAGCAATTTCCGCTAAAAATAAAGAATATCTGAACGAGGTTCGTAGCCAACTAGTCTTTAATTTTTAGCAGGAATTACTGCACTTCCTGCATCCTTATCAACAATCCAAAAGGCACGGTGTTGAGGAGTTCCTATTTTTTGTATCGGTAAATCATTAGGTCGATAAGGGCCTGTAAGAACTTCATTGAGCCTACTGCTTTTGCTCTTACCTAAAACATAAATGACTATTTCTTTGGCGTTATTGATGCACTCATATGTTAATGTGAGTCGCCAGGTTTCTAATGAAGGAATAAAATTAGCGACAACTAGTCTTTCAGTAGGCTGAAGTCCATGGGTACGAGGAAAAAGAGAAGCTGTGTGTCCATCATCTCCCATGCCTAACATGATCAGATCAAAACTCCCTTCAGGAACTTTTTCAAGAATAATTTTCTCATAGATTTGAGCATTTTGTTCTATCCTCGATTCCCCTACCATGCGGAAAATATTTTCACTGGGAACGCCAATATGACTAAATGCTGCATCCATTGCCATTTTATAATTGCTGTCAGGGTGATCAGGCCCTACAGAGCGCTCATCGCTCCAAAAGAGCATCACTTTGCTCCAATCTACTCGAGAACGATTTTGTGGAGCAGCAAGCAAGGTATAAATGCCTTTTGGAGTGCTTCCTCCTGATAGAGCCACAGTAAAAAGACCTCGCTCTTTAATGGCATTAGTCGCAGTTCTGATGAAATGCTCTGCAGAATATTTCAATGTTTCATCGCGATCGCCTACAACAACAATATCGCGAGTTTCACCCAATGTTTGGATTTCCGGCATGTTATCCCCTAAAGCCACTGTCGACCATTACGTTCAAGAAGCTGATCAGCTTCTTTGGGACCCCAAGTTCCCGCAGAATAATTGGGAAAATTCGAATTAGAGCCTTGGCTCCATTTTTCTAATACAGGTGTTAACAGTCGCCAAGAGGCCATCACTTCATCAGCACGTGCAAACAGAGTATTGTCGCCGATCATGCAATCATAGAGAAGTCTTTCATAGGCCTCTGGAGGAGTAGCTTTGAAATACGAATGATACTGGAAATCCATTTTGACGGGCTGCAAGCAAGTATACCCTGGTATTTTGCAGTTCATATTGAGAGAAATCCCCTCATCAGGTTGAATACGGATCACTAACACATTCTGCTCAACTTTCCCTCCATGGGTTTCAAATAGAAAACCAGGAACCTCTTTAAAAACGACAGCAATTTCAGTTGCTCTACGAGGCAAACGCTTACCTGCACGCAAATAAAAGGGCACGCCCGACCAACGCCAATTGTCAATGAAAAGCTCTAGGGCAACAAATGTTTCCACATTCGATGCAGGATTGACATTATCCTCTTGACGATACCCTTTAACATTTTCTTTATTAACCACCCCTTCCCCATATTGCCCTCGTACAGCATAGGTATCGATATTGTTTATATCAAAAGGGCGAATAGACTCTACAACTTTAACTTTTTCATTGCGGATAGCATTCGCATTTAAGCTCGTAGGAGGTTCCATGGCAACTAATGAAAGGAGTTGCATCATGTGATTTTGTACAATATCCCGCAACATTCCAGCTTCTTCCCAA
This sequence comes from uncultured Parachlamydiaceae bacterium, assembly GCA_963752155.1. GTDB lineage: Bacteria > Chlamydiota > Chlamydiia > Chlamydiales > Parachlamydiaceae > JACCRY01. The sequence continues at coordinate 104,713 of CAVVXH010000015.1, forward strand.
AACTTTCCTCGAGTCCCAACTCCCATATCCTCGCTGACGGTAATTTGAATGTTGTCGACATAACGATTATTCCAATTTGCTTCAAAAAAAGGATTGCTAAAGCGGAAAAGGAGAATATTTTGAACAGTCTCTTTACCTAAATAGTGGTCGATGCGGTAAATTTGATTTTCGTTAAGTCTAGAGGTCATTTCTTCCTGAAGCTGCTCAGCTGATTGCAAATCATGACCAAAGGGCTTTTCAACGATAACACGCGACCACTTCTCTTCGACTGGATATTTGTATTGATAGAGTAAATTGTGCTCTTTTAACTTCTTCGTAACCAACGAAAAAAAGCTTGGCTGAGTCGAAAGATAATAAAGTCGATTTCCTTTTGTTCCAAACTTTTCATCAAATTCCTTCATCCGAAGACCTAATTTTTCATATCCTTCATCTTCATGGAAATCTGACTGATGGTAAAAAAGTTTAGAGCTAAATGAATCCCACAACTGCATATCTACAGGCTTGGTGCGAGAAAAATTATTAACTGCATTGAACATCTCCTCTCGAAATTCCTGATCTGATTTATTCCTTCGAGCAAAAGCCACGAAAACAAAATTCTCCGGCAGTTGCCCTTCAAGGTCCAAATTATACAAAGCCGGAAGTAATTTTCGACTTGTCAGATCACCTGTAGCACCAAAAATCACCAAAACGCAAGGTTGAGGAGACTTACATTGACGATTCATATAAGCAACTGAGGCGGCATGAAGTACTGACATAATAATGCTCTTTTACAATCTTTAAAACTGAGATGAGGGAGTCGAGAAAAAGAAACCGCTCACTTATTTGCCATGATATCTAAATCAAAAGAAAATTTCAATAGTCCAAATTTCATGTGCCCTGGAAAAAAGCAAGGTCGCTGGAATCTGGATTGAGATTGAATTTTTCGGAAAATTTTGTGCCATAGATACGACAATATTTCTATATGTTGGAGGCAAGAGAAGGTTTGGTTGCCTTTATTTTCTTATGCCTTGTTTGTGTGCGTCTCGGAGAGTGTTTTTTAGCTTGAACTACGGTTTCTTTTCCCATTTCATACAAAACGTCTGGGCATATGTCTGCATCATTAGGCCACACAATACTTAATGGATGTTTTTCGTCATCTAAAGAAACCTGCTTGAAGAGTTCAATATCTTGCAATGGGGCAAAATAAAATCCTCCTTTTTTAACCAAGCTAGAAAGATCGACAATTTTAGTTTTTTTATCGCTGAACAGAAGCTTTAGCTTGTATCCGTTTATGTACTCAACTTTCTTTACTCTCATGTCTAAACCAAAGGTTTAATTTTCTTTATTTGCTGATTATTTTGAAGGCTTTCCCAGTTACTCAAAAGTGACTTTTGATTGATAGAATCCCATTCAATAACAATGCCATGTATCCTAGGAGGCAACTCTCCATTTATTATTTCTAAAGGATTTATCGAAATTTGTGCTTCATATTCATTATAAACAGCATGAAAATGCGGTGGATTGTGTTCTGCTGCAAACATCCGTATTACAATCCCTAAAAATCTGCTTATTTCTGGCATTTTCCCTCTTTTCTCTAATTATAGTCCATAAATCATTTTTGTGAAATCCTACAACTTCTTTTAACTTTGTGCGTAGAAGAGTCCTAAGCTCTTAAGGACATAATTTTCATGTGCCCTGTTCCTTAATTCAGCAAAATAAAGTCTAAATAATTTTGCAGAATAATGACAGCTGCCACGCTATCAACCTTTTGAGAACGTTTCTTACGGGATAATTGCCCTTCTCTCAAGAAACGATCTGCTTGAACTGAAGTGAGACGTTCATCCCAAATGATGATTGGAAACATTACTTTTTCTTTCATCAGTGAAACAAAATGAGTGACTTCATCAGCTAAAAGACCTTTTTTGCCACTCATCAGTAGTGGAAACCCAATGACAATTGATTCAATATTATAACCACGAGATTTCGCATGTTCCTCTAAGAGATCAATTAACTTAGTAACTGTCTTTTCCGATTGTTTTTCTGCCTTTAACGTTTCCAAAGGTGTAGCAATAATCTTACGTTCATCAGAGACAGCAAGGCCGATGCGTACCATCCCATAGTCAATGGCGATAATACGAGTCGGTTGCTTCCAGTTTTCTTTTGTATTCACTTAACTTCCATAACCTTTTTTAGACGCTGTTGGGCCAAGCTAGCCCCAATAAAATCTCGAAAAAGAGGATGTGCTTGTGTGGGCTTCGATTTAAATTCAGGGTGAAATTGCACTCCAAGCATCCATGGATGTCCCTTTACTTCAGCAATCTCGCAAAGCCCTCCTCCTTCTAACACCCCCGAAAAGGAAAAATTATTTTTCTCCATTTGTTCGCGGTATTTATTGTTAAATTCATAGCGATGACGATGCCGTTCCAAAATCTTCTGAGAACCATAGGCTGCATACGCCTTAGAATTTGGTACGAGCTCACAGCTATAAGCCCCAAGGCGCATTGTTCCGCCTAAATCCTGAACAGTTCGCTGTTCACTCAGCAAAGAAATAACTGGATTTTTTGTATCTACATTGATTTCAGTTGAATTCGCATCAGCCAAACCCAACACGTGGCGAGCAAATTCCACGGCCATCACTTGCATTCCCAAGCAAATTCCAAAATACGGAATATTGTTCTCTCGACAATATTTCGTTGCCATAATTTTTCCTAACCAACCCCTCTCTCCGAAACCACCAGGAACCAAGTAACCGTCACAACCCTGAATAGATTCGCTCACGGAATTTTGTTCTTCAATTTTATCTGCTTCAAAACGTTTGATGTTGACCTGTACTCCATGAGCAAGAGCTGCATGTTCGAGAGCTTCTACCACCGATTTATAAGCATCTTGATGATCAACATATTTACCAATCAATCCAATCGTTACATTCCCCTTAGGATTTTTGATCGTCTCTATTAAGACTTCCCATTCCTTAAGATCTATCGGGCGATCCTGAAGTCCTAACAATTGGCAAATCATTCCATCTGCATTTTGAGCATGCAGCTCTAAAGGCACTTCATAAATGCTATTCTCCACATCGACTTCTTCGATGACGTACTTTCTTTGAACATTGCAAAACAAGCTAATTTTATCTTTGACATCTTCTGAGAGCGGAGCTTCACTTCGACAAAGAATCATGTCAGGGAAAATTCCGATTCCACGCAAGGTTTGTACAGAATGCTGAGAAGGCTTAGTTTTAACTTCTCCGGCAGTTTTTAGATAAGGAACATAGGTCAAATGGATATTCATGCAATCGCCAGGATGATCATAGCGAAACTGTCGAATGGCTTCTAAAAACGGAAGAGATTCTATATCGCCGATTGTTCCCCCGATTTCAACGATCACCACATCGATCCCTTCTTGTTGTTTTGCACAGGCGACGATCTTATGCTTGATTTCATCGGTAATATGCGGAATCACTTGCACAGTCTTACCGAGGTAACCCCCTTCACGCTCACGCCTAATGACAGAGTTATAGATTTGCCCAGAAGTGATGTTTGAACAAGCAGACAGCGGAGAATTCGTATAACGAAAATAATGCCCTAAATCTAAATCCGTTTCTGCTCCATCGTCAGTCACATAAACTTCTCCATGTTGATAAGGACTCATCGTACCTGGATCCACATTGAGATATGGATCGCATTTTAACATTGCTATTTTGAGTCCTTTTTTCTCTAGAAGCATGCCAATAGAAGCTGCTGTCAGTCCTTTTCCTAAGGATGAACAGACTCCGCCTGTAACAAAGATGTATTTTGTGTGCATAATAGTGCCTCAATTTTTTGTATATCTTCAGGGAGGTCGACCCCCACTGCGCCGTTGTTTACAATAGCGACTTTAATTCTATAACCATGCTCCAGAGCTTTTAGCTGCTCTAAGTCTTCGATAGATTGAAGGGGTGTTTTGGGTAAAAGTGCATATTCCAAGAGAAAATTAGGACGATATCCATAAATTCCTAGATGCCGATAATACCGAGTTTTACAACAATACTTTCCATTTTTATTTGATGGAATTAACGTACGGCTAAAGTATAAAGCGTTGCCTTGTTGATCCATCGTGCATTTTACAATGCTAGGGTTTATGGCATCTTCTTCAACATCCAACAATACAGCAGCAGTTGACATTGAAGCCTGTGGATTGCCATGCAAAATATCGACGACAGCCTCGATTGTTTTTGGGTCAATACAGGGCTCATCACCTTGAATATTAACGACAATTGCGCTCCTTAAATGAGGATAACGCATGATGACTTCAGCAAGACGATCGGTTCCGGTATCGCAATCTTTGCTAGTCATGACGACTGTGCCGCCAAAACTTTTCACATGATCATAAATCCTCACATCGTCAGTCGCTACAACAACAAGTTTTAATCTTTCACAACGTAATGCATTTTCATAAGTGCGTTGCAACAAAGTTTTACCCATGATGATAGCCAAAGGCTTGCCGGGAAAGCGGGTACTTCCATATCTCGCAGGAATGATCCCTATACAGTCAATTTCATCAGACATATTGTGCTTGTTGGTTTTTTATTATATGATATCCAACACATTATAAGCTAAAAATTTTCGCCATGCAAGATAATAAGGACGGCAAGGACAGCAAGGACAAAAAGGACGAAAAGGACAACAAGGACAACAAGGACAACAATGACGTGGGACGCAAAGGATATATTTGATAAAATGTCTTTGCTGTACTATAACCTGTTACTGTCCTTGTTTGCTGTCCTTGTCGTCCTTGCTGTCCTTGCTGTCCTTGCTGTCCTTACCGTCCTTCAAGAATTTCTCTTGCATCAATTAACAGCACACTATAAAATCAGCTACACGAATTAAACCTAAACAGGATAATTAAATTAATGGATATGCTACCTGAAGTGTTCAATAATTGGTTATTGCACTATGGCAGTTTTGCACTTTTTGGACTCTTAGCTTTAGGGATTATTGCCTTACCTGTCCCAGAAGAAACACTACTAGTCTTTACCGGGTACCTCATTCAAAATGGAACTTTTAACCCTGTTTCCGCCTTTATCGCTGCCTACTTTGGTAGCATTGTAGGAATTACAGGCAGCTATCTAATCGGGCATACCGGTGGACTGTACATCATCAAAAAATATGGATCTTACGTAGGCCTGTCCGAAGAAAAAATGAACAAGGCCCACAATTGGTTTGAACGCTACGGAAAATGGGTCCTATTTATCGGATATTTTGTTCCAGGCGTACGCCACTTTACCGGAATATTTGCAGGCGTAGCAGATCTAGAATACCATCATTTTGCCTTATATGCCTATTCAGGCGCTTTTTTCTGGGTAACAACATTTATATCAATCGGATATTTCTTCGGCACTTACAATCAAGCCCTTTTTGAACTAGTCGAAAGCAATATGGAAACCATCCTAACCTGTTCGGTAGTCGCCATTCTATTATTTATCGGAATAAAGAAATGGAAAATTAACTCAACTCCGTAAAGGAGGAGCTATCTAAACACTTTTCTATCATTGTATCTTCATCTATAATCGATTGGGCTCCATCCAACATATAGAGAGCTAAAACAGGATCCCCCTTATAACTCATCTTTACTTCTTTTTGACCATTTTCTTTGTCATCACACGTTAAAAGCACATAACATGAATGATTCTTTTCAAGACGCGCCTTTATTGACTTATGAGCATCAGTCATATATTTTCCTTTTACTACTATAGATTTTCTTATACCAGACACAGTCATAGATGATATTTTTTTACAACCACACTCGGTGTAAGGGACCGGCAATAATAACTTGTACGATTGGGCTGCGCCAAAGCCCAATTGTGCAAGTTATTATTGCCCAGTCCCTAAATCGCACCTTAACAATTCGATTCTTTTTTTACAAAGAAGGAATTACAAAAACTTCTATAAAAAAACATTTGTCAGAGATTAAAATTCAATTTACACTCTATAACAGGTGCAGTCGTAAATTATATTTTCTGCTGCGCGAAACTCCCGAGATTGGACGAGGTGCTATGAATCCTTTTGAGATCTCTAACGTTGAAAAAGAGATGATGATCCACACACTCAAAGCATGGGCATCCATAAACACGCATTGCTCCAACTTAAAAGGGCTTGAAGCCATGCTAAGTACATTCGAATCAGCCTTTGCTCCATTGGGAGGAACTCAACAACGGATCAAATTACCAGACAGATTTGACATTGATTCTAGTGGTCAAAAGAAATATTATCCGGTCGGAGAGGCTCTTCACATCAAAAAGAATCCCAATGCCCCCTTCCAAATTCTCTTAGCAGGCCATATGGATACTGTTTTCGAAGAAACTTGCCCCTTTCAAAAAGTGATTCAAATCGATGAAAATCGCCTTTTAGGCCCTGGTGTAGCCGATATGAAAGGGGGAATTCAAGTCATGCTCAAAGGTTTAGAGCTTTTAGAACAATCTCAATTCGCTAAAAACATCGGATGGCAAATTTTACTGACTCCTGATGAAGAAATCGGCTCCCCTAGTTCTGAATCCCTATACTCTCAAATCGCTAAAGATATTCATGTAGGCCTTGTTTTCGAACCCTCATTTCCAGATGGAAAATTTGTCAGTCAACGCAAAGGATCAATCAATCTCATCGCAATTGCTAAGGGAAAATCTGCTCATGCCGGAAGAGATTTCCACATAGGCCGCAATGCCATCGCTGCTTTAGCCTATTTTATAAGCGCAGCTCATTCTTTAAATCGGCAACACCAAACGATGACCCTCAACATTGGTAAAATATCCGGAGGAGAAGCTTCGAATATCGTTCCCGATCACGCCATTTGCCACATCAATATACGCTCAGACGACGAATTAGAATTAATCAGCGTCTCAGAAAAACTTAACTCCCTAGCTCAAGAAGCAGCTCTTGCTGTAGCTGAAGATGGAATTACGATTCAAACTTACCCGCTAACACAGCGAGCCCCAAAGCCTTTTGATTCAACCTCTGAGGCCCTCTATCGGATTGTGCAATACTGTGGCACAGAGCTCGGACTCAATCTTGATTGGAAACCTAGTGGCGGAGTCTGCGATGGAAATATCCTTGCACAAGCTGGAGTTCCGACGATTGATACACTCGGCGTCATTGGTGGTAATTTGCATACTTTTCAAGAATACATGGAAATACACAGCCTAGTTGAACGTGCCAGCTTAACAGCTCATTTATTAATCACATTTGCTTCACAAGAAAAATTGCGAAATACATTTATACATCCAGGAGAAAAAAAGCTATGAATCATCCAATCAGTCCACAAATCACTACGCTACTTTCCGATCCTCGCATCGTTCAAGCCAAAAAATTGCTTTTGGAAGTCATTGCCGAGAAACAAAAAAATATCACCGCTCCTCGACCGGCAAATCCGGAATTCAAACAAGGCTATCAAGAAATCTTGGACAATTTTGCCCTGTATCGGAGCTTTCCTCTTTGGTATCCCTATTTAGGCAGTGGTTTCGGAAATGGTTCGTTAGTGGAACTGCTCGATGGCAGTATCAAGTATGACTTCATCTCTGGAATAGGTGTCCATTTATTTGGGCATAGCCATCCCTCCCTGATTGAAGCTAATCTGCATGCAGCTCTCTCTGACATCCCTATACAAGGACATCTACAACAAAATGTCGAATGCGTGGAACTCTCTGAACTCCTCATCAACGCATCCAAGATCCCTCATTGTTTTCTCACAACCTCTGGAGCCATGGCTTTAGAAAATGGATTAAAACTAGCCTTTCAGAAAAAATTTCCGGCTCGTCGTCTTTTTGCATTCGAACGTTGCTTTTCCGGACGCACGTTGGCCCTTGCCCAAGTGACAGATAAAGCTGCTTATCGTGACGGCCTTCCTGCTACTTTGCAAGTTGACTATGTTCCTTTTTACGACCCCAAACATCCCGAAGAAAGTACAAAAAGGGCTTTGGATACAATCAAAAAACAGATGACACGCTACCCTAAAGACCATGCAGTCATGATCTTTGAACTCATTCAAGGAGAAGCAGGATTCTACGTGGGTTCGACCCAATTCTTTTCCGCGATCATGGATCTATTAAAAGAAAATCAAGTGACGATCCTTATAGACGAAGTGCAAAGTTTTGGGCGCACGTCACAATTATTTGCCTATCAACATTTTGATCTGCATAAGTATGTCGATATCTGTATTGTTGGAAAGCTGTCTCAAGTCTGCGCAACTCTCTTTACTGACGAATTTAAACCGAAGCCAGGACTCATTAGCCAGACATTTATTTCTAGCACAAGCGCCATCTATTGCAGCATCACCATCCTTAAAATGCTATTGAATTCAGACCTCTATGGTCCCAACGGTAAGAACAGTCGATTTCACTCCCTATTCTCCAAGTTGTTAACTGAAATTGCAGAACGTCATCCTGGATGCCTCCAAGGACCTTTTGGGGTTGGATCCATGATTGCTTTCACTCCGTTTAATGGAGAAACCGCTTTAGTCACAAAAATTGCTCATGCTTTATTTGAAGAAGGACTCATTTGTTTTATTGCCGGCAGTAATCCTACAAGAATCCGGATGCTTCCACCGGTACCGGTTCTTTCGGAAGATGAGATCAAGGCAGCATGTGGTCTGATCGAAACGACCCTTAAAAAAAGTAAAGATTTATGTATATCATAAGACCAATAGAATCTAAAGATGAAAAATTATTTCTTCAATTAGCCCTTTCTTCTCCACCGGGTATTTTAACTTTACCTCGGAATCCTCTACGGGTTAAACAAAAATTGATCGATTCACTTAAAGCTTTTGCGTCAGAGGCTTCAGAAAACGGCTGTTATCTTTTCGTTCTCGAAAATTTGGAAACGCATCAGCTTGAAGGATGCTCTGCAATCCTAAGTTCTGTCAATCTAGATTATCATTATAAAGTTGAACATCATCATCGTTTAGATGATACGATGGAGCAGATTCCCAAGGTACAAACATTGCTTTATCCTCAAATCAATCATAATAACGCTTCTGAAATCTGCACTCTATTTCTGACCAAATCAAATCGAAAAAGGGGGCTGGGTCGTTTATTATCATTAAGCCGCTTTCTTTTCGTTGCATCTCATCGAGAACGTTTTGAAAGCGAATTTATGGCTGAAATGCGAGGGGTTATTGACTCTGAAGGCAAATGCCCTTTTTGGGATGGTCTTGGACGCCATTTTTGTAATCTCGATCTTAATGAAATTTTAGCTCTCTATGAAGCCAATATAGAAATCGCCGAAAAAATTCTGCCGGATCATCCTATTTACTGCAGCCTTTTACCACAAGAAGTTCAAGATGTCATTGGTAAGGTCCATCCAAGTACTGTTCCAGCACTAAAAATGTTAGAAAATCAAGGGTTTACTCTTCGTAATTGGATTGACATCCTCGATGGAGGCCCCCGTATCTATGCTGAGACTTCGGAAATTCAAATCATTAAAACAACCATTCACGCTCCAGTCACAAAAATCTCTTCCAATGCGTTAACCGAAAATGAAGACAACATTAAATTAATTTCAAACCGAAAACTGAATTTCAGAGCCTGCTACGGGGTCGTCATTGTTGAGGAACAGGGCGTAACCATTGATGCTAGCACGGCACGAAATTTAGAAGTCGAAACCGGGGAACTGATTTGTTTTGCCAATATCATACATTCAGAAAAGGAAAAAACAGATGGCTAATTCACTTTATATCAACAATCAATGGATTTCAGGAAACGGAACACAGCTAGTTTCCTACAATCCAGCAACTGGAACTCCAGTCTGGGAAGGAACTACAGCAAATGCTGAAGATGTCAATTTAGCTGTAGAATCTGCTCGAGCAGCATTTCCAAGCTGGTCAGAGACTCGAATAAAAACACGAATAAAATTTCTAAGAAAATTTCAAACGATCTTAGAAAATAATAAATTTGAGTTCGCTGAAACGATCTCTTTAGAAAATGGGAAGCCAATATGGGATGCTGCTAACGAGGTCAATTCTATCTTAACTAAAGTCGATATCAGCATCGATGCCTACGAAATGCGTTGTTTGCATTTAGTCAAAGATGAAAAGGGAAAACACACTGTTTTACGCCATCGTCCACATGGGGTCATCGGTGTATTTGGTCCTTTTAATTTCCCTGCACACTTGCCAAATGGACATTTTATCCCTGCTCTCCTCGCAGGGAACACAATTGTTTTTAAACCCAGCGATCTAACTCCACTCGTTGCAGAAAAAATGATTCGTTTTTGGAAAGAAGCAGGCCTTCCAGCTGGGGTCATCAATTTGCTTCAAGGAGGAGTCGCAACTGGCCAAGCTCTAGCAAATCATCACAATCTTGACGGCATCTTTTTCACTGGAAGCTGGGCTGTAGGAAAACATTTAACAGAACTTTACAGTCAAAGATCTGGGAAAATTCTTGCTCTGGAAATGGGTGGCAATAATCCCCTAATTTTTACCGAAGTCGACAATCTCAAAGCTGCTGCGTATACTACCATTCAATCTGCTTATTTGACTTCGGGTCAGAGGTGCACCTGCGCCCGCAGGCTGATTATTCCAGAGGGTTCCAAAGGTGACGCTTTCATCAACGAGCTTCTTTCCTTGACCAAAAATATTAAAATTGGACCCTACACAGATTCCCCGCAACCTTTTATGGGCCCATTGATTTCCCCTAATGCAGCAAAGAAGCTTCTAGAGACTCAAGATAAACTGATCGAACAAGGTGGACGTCCTCTTATGAAAATGTCCGCGCTGAAACAGGGTTCTGCGTTTCTATCGCCTGGTCTCATCGATGTCACAGCAGTAAAAAATCGCAATGACGAGGAGCATTTTGGGCCATTTTTGCAACTCATTCGCGTAAAAGACTTTCAAGCGGCGCTGCAAGAAGCTAATCAGACTGAATACGGCCTTACGGCGGGCCTTCTAAGTCGTCATAAAGATGAATTTAATCAGTTTTGCGCTAGCATTAAAGCTGGGATCATAGCATGGAACTCCCCTACAACAAATGTAGCTTCTTCACTTCCCTTTGGAGGAGTAGGGAAAAGCGGAAATTTCCGACCTACAGCCCTTTATGCCGCAGACTATTGCGCTTATCCTGTAACATATATAGAAAATAGCTCGTTAGAGCTTCCGGAGACACTTCTCCCCGGAATCCTACCCATAGGAGATTCATCATGAATGCTGTTGAAGTCAATTTCGATACTTTAGTGGGTCCAACACATAATACAAGCGTTATTTCTTTTGGAAATATCGCTTCGCAAACGCGTCACTTGGCTCCTTCAAATCCCAGAGCTGCAGCTCTTCAGGGCCTCGAAAAAATGTTTTTTCTCGACTCTTTGGGTCTTCGTCAGGGGATTTTTCCACCTCAGAGACGTCCCGATATTCCAACTCTCAGATTGCTAGGCTTTCATGGTACAGATCGAGAAGTTCTTAAAAGGACTTGGGAACAAAGTCCACTGATATTAATGAGCGTTTGTTCCTCAGCTTCTATGTGGACAGCCAACAGCTCCGTCATTACCCCTTCATGTGATAACAAAGATAATCGCGTACATATTACACCTGCGAATTTAAGTAGCAAATTTCACCGATCGATCGAAGCACCACATACAGCAAGAACTTTAAAACTAGTTTTTCCCGGAGCCACATTTTGAACACCATCCACCTCTACCCTATGGAAATTACTTCAGCGATGAAGGAACAAGTCAACCATACCTGCTTAGCAAAATGCATGGCACACCTGGAGTACACCACTTTGTGTATGGACGCTCTAGCTTCAAAGAGAACTTGCTTGCTCCGAATCGATATCCGGCGCGTCAAGCGCTTGAAGCGAGTGAATCTGTGGCAAGATTTCACGGCTTAAACCCTTCCGCCGTTTGCTTTGTTCAGCAAAATCCAGAAGCGATAGATGGTGGAGTCTTCCATAATGATGTGATTTCTGTCGGCAATAACAATCTATTTCTTTACCACGAAAAGGCCTTTTGCAATAGTGAAAATCATATTAACATCCTCAAAAATGCAGTGAATGAAACATGTCAAACTCATCTAATTTGCATCAAAGTCCTTGAAAAGCAAGTTTCACTAAAAGACGCCGTCGAATCTTATCTTTTTAATTCTCAGCTTATTACATTGAAAGACAATACCATGATGATCATACCCTATCGAATGCCCAGAAACGACTCCTTCGGTCTTCAAATATTTAACTGAATTAACAGAAGATCCCGACAATCCTGTCGGCAGAATCCACTATTTTAACTTGAATGAGAGCATGCTCAGTGGCGGAGGACCTGCATGCTTGCGCATACGCGTCGTCCTGACACAAAATGAGTTGGCAACTGTCAATCCACGTTTTATGTTTACTAAGAACCTTTATGAGAAATTAGTCGAATGCGTCAATAAACACTATAGAACAGAACTTGTGCCGAAAGATTTTGCAGACCCTAAATTTTTTGATGAGTTAATGGAGGCTCAGGACGCGATTGAAAGAATCTTCGAAATTCAATAGAGTCATTTAAACACGTTATTCCATGGAAAAACGTGTTCATCACCCACGTTTTTCCATGGAATAACGTGGAAATGTCTTGCTCTATCGACTCTATTTCGTTAGAATAAAATTATGAAACGCAATATCTATCAGTCCCTTCAAGAGTGGAAAGAATCTCCTCGCCGCAAACCTCTTATTTTAAATGGAGTCAGACAATGTGGCAAAACCTATTCTCTCAAGTATTTTGGTCATACATTTTACAAAAATATCGCCTATCTAAATTTTGAAAGAGATGAAAAACTTAGTCAATATTTTGAAGAGACCCTAGACCCAAAGCGACTCATAAAGATCCTCAGCATACACTTAGAAGTTGAGATTGAAGCCGAAAAGACACTACTCATTTTTGATGAAATACAGAACTGCTCAAAAGCCCTCAATAGTTTAAAGTATTTTTGCGAAGAAGCCAATGAATATCACATAGCAGCTGCAGGTTCTCTCCTGGGTGTAACAACAGTCCGAGAAGCAGGGTTTTCCTGTAGGGAAAGTGAACTTCCTTCACCTTTATCCCTTAACATTTTTCGAATTTCTCACAGCTATAGGACAAGATAAAACGCGCTTGTTCCTAGAGGAATATCATTCATATGATCCCATTCCAAATCCACTGCATGAAAAATTAATCCATTTTCTAAAAATTTATCTTTTTATTGGTGGAATGCCAGAAGCGGTAGCTGAATATGCAAAGACAGAAAATCTGAACGTCGTTAGAGAAATTCAACTGGAAATTCTTTCGGCATACGAAAAAGACTTTTCAAAGCATGCCCCTCCTACAGAAATTATGAAGATCATGACAGTCTGGACACAAATTCATCGCCAATTAGCAAAAGAAAACAAAAAATTCATTTTTGCAGCAATACGAAAAAGCGCTAGAGGCCGAGATTATGAAGAAGCCATTCAATGGCTTTCAGATGCAGGACTTATTCACAAAAGCTATCTAGTTGAAACTCCTAAATTTCCTCTTAAGCAGCCTATGCCGACAATTCGACTTTTAAAGTCTTTCTATGCGATGTAGGATTGCTAGGAGCCCAAAGCAATCTTTCTCCTCAAACAATTATTGATGGAGATCGATTTATTTGCTGAATTCAAAGGAGCTCTTACAGAAAATTATGTAGCCCAGGAATTAATCGCAACTCAAAATAAAAAGCCTTATTACTGGACTAGCCAAGGCACAGCTGAAATTGACTTTTTGATTGAAAGTGACCATGAAATTTATCCGTTAGAAGTGAAAGCTGGCGAAAGCAGAAAAAAAAGAGTCTTCTTGTTTACGAACAGAAATACTCTCCTTCAAAGCTTCTTAGATCCACAACTATGAATTTAAAACATGATGGAAATATCTATAATTATCCACTTTATTTGGTGTCTCAGTTAACATAGCAATTCCCGCTAAACTTTCGTGTGCGTGTGCGTGCCCGAAAAATTTCGTAGATTTTACTAATTTTCGGGCACGGGCACCTTACTTTCCGCAGGTAAAAGTGATGCAAGATTTTATCCGAAAAACATTGTATAGAGTTAGGTCTACACTTTTTTTTTATTCCTTTTTCGGAACATTTTTCAAATTTGACCCCGAAATCACTCTTCTTCAATCAAAAAATACCGACCTTCCTTTTGAGCTTTTTTGAATTAATTCTTTCTCATTCTCGTAAAAAAGATTTTTGACTTTCTTATCAATCTCATTTAATTCTCTAAGTATCTTCCGATATCTTCGATAATTAAATGTTCAATGATGTCACCACCTTCTTCAATTATCGTTCTTATCGTCTTTATCGTTTTTATCGTTCTTATCGTTTTTATCATTTTTATCGTTTTTATCGTTTTTATCGTTGCATCGTTGATTACGTCTACATATCCAACTCACAGGGTATTTTGAGCTTATTTTACTGCAATTTCATTGATGTTCACAGCTTGATACGTTCTGTTGCTACTGTAGATCAACGGTATAAACGATAGGAACGATAAGAACGATAAGAAGGATAGGAACGATAATAAGGATAAGAATGATAATTGAGGAAGGTGGTGACATCATTGAACATTATGAACTATCTGATTTGCATTTGAGCATACTTAAAATGCTAGGAATTGAAAAGAAACATTATTGGCAGACCTCCGCAGGATAATTTAATATGATCATCTATTTTGCCAATCAAAAACAACCAGCTTGGCTATCCTCGCCAAGGGGGATCGTTTTCCATGGCGGTTGACATCAGTAAGGCATCACAAAATTGCATCACTTCTACCCGCGGAAAGTAGGGGGCACGCACACGGGCACGAAAATTAGCGGGAATTACTGCAGTTAACATCTTGCTATTGACCAAAAAATTTTATTTTGATAAGATAAACATGCACAATTTAAAATTTTTAATTCAAGGAGTTAAAATGTTTGTAAACAATGCTCAGAATAGCATTTCTACACAGGTACCATTTAATGCTAAACAACCATTTGCAAACCTACCACAAGCTCTACCTTCTGTCCTGATCAACTTAATCTTAGATAAACTTGATGATTCATCATTCGTCCGAATGACAAACTTAACTAAATATTTGATAAGTTATTCTAAATCCAATCTAGAGACCAAACAACGCAAAGATCAAATAAAATTGGCTAATTTTATGTCACTTGCATTTGGTACTCCTGCGGACCCCATTAATTTGATCGTTGGCGAAATGGATATTTTATCATTAATTAGAATGAGTAAATTAAGTAAATTATGGGCTATAAATCCAGAAATTATGAGAAAGAAGTTATTCCTAAAAATTGAATATACATTTAAAAAAATTCCCCACCATATAGACAAAAATCTCGAAATTGCTAAAATACAATTTAAACTAGCTCAAATTGATCCACTTTATTTAGACGAAGCTAAAAAAGCTGCTAAAGATTTTGCATATGACCCAAACAATGAAAAATCTCAATTATTATTTGAAATAATAAAGTTCGAAGCTAAAATAATCGAAACTAAAATTGAAAATATGAGCAAAGTCAAAGATAAAGATAATCTTGATGAATTGACTATAGAAATTATTAATTCTTTTGACGCACTTAAAGAAACCATAAAATCTATTAAATCTGAAGAACTAAAAGATCAAGCATTGCTTGAAATCGTTAAGGTCGAATCTAAATGGGATGTTGAAATAGCTAAAGTTACCGCACTATCTATTAAGTCTGAAGAATTAAAATGTAAAGCATTGCTTGAAATCGCTAAATTTGATCCTATGCATGATTTTACGGAACTTAAAAAGATTGCCACAGCTTCTCATTCAAGCAATTTGATGTTAGATATTGTGAAACTTGAAGTTCAATATGATATTGAAGAAGCTAAAAGGACCGCCGAATTAATTCAAGATAAAGTCTTAAAAATTGATGCCTATCTTGAAATTGCTAAAGTAAGTCTTGCAAACGAATATGAGGTTCTGCTGGCAAAAATTCTAGAGATGGGTAAATCTTTGGACATTCATCAACGAGGAAATATGCTCCTTAAAATAGTAAAAATGGAGATTAGGTTCCCAAGATTTTTCCCTAAAAGAGCTGATCAGTTTGCCAGGATGATTAAAGATCCTTCTACTAAAGCCAAAGCGCTACTTGAAGTCTTAACTTGCTACCGTACACACGGTAATTATCTTGAAACTAGACGAATGGTGGCTGATATTATAGATCTCCCCCTATACGAAAATATTAAAAAAGATGATTTATTATTATATGAAATTGCAATAAATGTAGGAAAGAGTGATCTTCTTGCTGCTGAAGATATAATAAAAAATGTTAGTGATCCATTTCTAAAAATTCAATTTAATTTTGAACTTAGTAATGAAAGGCTTGCTGATAATATTCACTTTTTTGACAATTTCAATTACGATATTTTAGAAGAAGAAAATATAGTAATCGAAAAAGAGGTGAGAGGTGTTGAAATTACCTGTCCGCCTAGAAAGAATGATCTTAAGTACAGACGTGCCTGTGCGATGTTTGAATTGGCTAAGAATAGCTCTAAACCAGACTTCACGGAAGTTAAAATTGCAAATAAATCTCAAACTGCTAATCGCTTAAAACAAATATCAACGGGTAACCCTAGATATCCTTATAGTTTTAAATCTGAACAAATAGAGTATCCGAACGATCACCTTACTCTAAATATTGTAAAAGAAGAAATTAAATATGACATGATGACAGCTATTCAAACCGCCGATTCTATTAGAGATCCAGGCCTAAAAGCTCTCGCTTATCTTGAAATAGCAAAAGCAGTGCGTGATTAATGCAATCCCATGAACACGTTATTCCATGGAATAACGTGGAAATGTAAATTGTAGCTCATCACTCCGATGCTGAGTGTAGCCACGTAGCCTCCATATGGTCTAAACCACTGTGTGAAATCGTAATAACCAAAAAATTGCGCAAATTTCTTAGCCGTTACGATCTCACGCAGTGGTTTAGACCATATGGAGGCTACGTGACTACACTCAACATCGGAATGATGAGCTACAGTTTGCTCAAATTTCTTAGCTGTTACGATATCAGTCGATTTTGTAATCTTCCCTAGACATCCGGTATAAGATGCGCACACGACCACGAAAGTTTAGCGGGAATTGCTGACCGCTTCTCATATGCCTTCCCTTTAAATTGATATTTTGGTATAATTACTAGTAAAAATCTATTGTTTGAAAACTAGATGTTTTGTAACTAACTCAGGAGGTGACTGATGAATAATGCTAAAGGTATCAACTGGGGGACAGCGATTTTCTTGATCACTTATCAAGTCATCTTACTGTTTTCTTTGCCTTTTTATTTTTACTACTGCACTCCCCATATAGGGACCCTCATTAGTGCCTTTGTTTTGCTATGGTTAACAGGCCTCAGTATCACTGCAGGCTATCACCGTTGTTTTGCTCATCGTAGCTACAAGGCCCACCCTGTTCTTGAAGCCATATTAGTTTTTTTCGGAACAATGGCCGTCCAAGCAAGCGTCTTACGCTGGTCTTACGAACATCGCCTTCATCATGCTTTCGTCGATACAGATAAAGATCCCTATTCCATTAAGAAGGGCTTCTGGTATGCACACTTTTTGTGGATGCTAGAAAAGCTTCAGCCCATTGATCCTAAAGTTGTTCCTGACCTAATCAACAAAAAGATGATCAGCTTTCAACACCGCTATTATAAATTTTTAATGGTTGCCGTCAATGCATTAGTATTTTTTGCGGTGGGAGCGGCTTTCCAAGATTACTGGGGCGCATTTTTTATAGCTGTGTGGCTGCGCATTTTCTGCTTACAACATTTTACATGGTTCATTAATTCTCTTGCTCATACTTGGGGCAGCAAACAATTCAGCCTTGAACAATCTGCTGTCGATAACTATGTGATCGCCTTGTTGACATTTGGAGAAGGTTATCACAACTTCCATCATACGTTTGCAAACGACTATCGCAATGGAATTCGTTGGTTTCATTTTGATCCAACGAAATGGCTCATCTGGACACTCTCAAAAGTCGGCCTTGCACATGGCCTAAAAAAGACCGACTCTTTGACAATAAAAAAACGATTGATCATAGAGCATAAAGCTTATCTAATGGAAAATCTTTCTAGCTACTGGGAAGACACAAAACACGAACTTGAAAAACAGGTTATCGATCTCTCGGAACGGATTTTATCAAGTATCACTGAATTTGCTAAGCTCAGAGAACTGCAATCAAAGAAAGAAACTTCTGAACCTAGTTCTATAGAACAAATTCAGGGGAATATTCGTGAACTGCAGATGAAATTAAAAGAAGACTGGAATCAGTGGAAAGCGTTGTCACATAGTATTTTACGACCTGAAAATCGACCAATAGCTTAGGGACTGGGCAAGGACGGGATGTCCTTGCCGCCCTAAAAACCCTCCTTCACCCCTCTCAGCGCCATCTTTTTATTTTTCTTATTTTTCTGTTGACTCAATATTTACAAGAATTGTATAAATAGCTTTTACGGTGGCATGGCCAAGTGGTAAGGCAGAAGCCTGCAAAGCTTCCATTCCCCAGTTCGAATCTGGGTGCCACCTTACTTTCAATCAGTACAAGCAAACAAGCTAACCAATCCTGATGCTCTATTTAGTAGCAACCCCTATAGGAAATCTTTCGGACATCACCTTCAGAGCCGTCGAAACCCTCTCCATGTGCGACTATATCCTCTGTGAAGACACTCGATACAGCCTACGTCTATTACAACACTATAAAATCCATAAACCTTGTCGCAGCTTTCATAAATTCAATGAAATCCAAAAAGAAAACAGTCTAATCGACGACCTAAAATCCGGAAAATCGATAGCTCTCATTTCTGACGCCGGAACTCCAGGCATCTCCGATCCTGGTGAACATTTAGTCAAACGATGCATCGAAGAAAACATCCCTGTAACAACCATCCCCGGACCTTGTGCTGCTATTGCAGCGCTCTCTTGCTCAGGATTCACGACGCAAAAATTCCAATTTTATGGATTTTTACCCCGCACCGACAAGGCTTTAAAGAATACTCTCCTTGAACTCCTCGATTATAATGGTACATCTATCTGTTATGAGTCCCCTAAACGTCTTTCACATACACTACATGCAATAGAAAGCCTGGCTCCAACAAGACAACTTGCCATTGCCCGCGAACTTACAAAAATACATGAAGAAATCATACGCGGAACCGCAACGAGTTTACTTCAAAGATATGAATCCGGAGTCAAAGGTGAAATCGTATTGCTGATTGAACCTAATCCTAATAGCGGAGAGACAAGCTGGCAGTCTCTATCTCCTGAAGAACACGTCAAAGAAGTCGAAAAAACCTATCATCTTTCACAACGTGATGCGATTAAAATGGTAGCTACGCTACGTGGTGAAAGCAAACGTAGCATCTACAACAAAATGGTTTTACAAAATACCCCTTAAAACGTTATTCTCTCTTTTTTGCATAGCATACCCCAACAAGGAGCTCCACCATGAATATTCACCAATGGATATCATTTACTACCACAGCACTTTTGTCAATCCTTTGCATCTCTCAAAGCTCAGCTAGCACTTTCTCCCCCGGAGCCAAAGCTGCTGGAATGGGATCTACAGGTGTAGCCTATTCACAAGATTCCCTAGCCGGAGCCTATAATCCTGCAGGGATCGTCGATGTCGAAGATCGCATAGATTTTGGCTTTGGCTGGACAAGAGAAAGAGGAAATATAGAAATAAAGCCTCCTATAAAAAATAATACCGAAGACTCAGGCGATAGCTTTGAAAGCCCCGTTAACTTCTTTAATGGAGAATTCGGAATTAATAAAGTTTTTTCTACCTGTTTTTGTAATAACTACTGGGATTGGGCCATTGGGTTAGTTGGATATAACCAAGATTATCTAAAAACGTCCTATAAAAAGCCTATTTCCTTTCTTGGAACAACAAAAGCTGGTCTAGAATACATCCATGAAATCATTTCACCCGTTATTAGCTTACGTTTAAACCAATGCCACGCGATTGGAATATCCTTAGATGTTCATTTTCAAAGAATACGGGTAAATGGATTACAGGAATTAGCCAAAGATAACCTAAGTATTTTCCCTCAAGATGTGACAAATAAAGGCTACTGCTATTCTTCAGACATCGGAGTTTCTATTGGCTGGAAATGGGAAGTCATGGAAGCCTTAACAGTTGGTGCTACCTACCACAGCAAAACAAGCACACGTAAATTCAATAAATATAAAGGACTCTTTGCTGAAGAAGGTCAAATCCACATACCTGAACGTTATGCCCTCGGATTGGCTTATCAATATCTACCGAATTCCACATTCACTTTTGATGTAGAATGGATCCAATGGCAGGAGATTAAGTCATTGCATAACTCCATTGAAAACCTCAAAAAAAAGCAAAAATTCGGCAGCAACGAAGGCCCAGGATTTGGTTTCCGCAATCAAATTTATTTTGGTCTTGGCCTTGATTATGGGATCAATGAAAACTGGACAATCAGAATGGGTTATAGACAGACCAATACATTTCTCAAGAATACACAGACCACTTTAAACATCCTTACCTGCAACACTGTCGAAAGCTACCTCACGTTAGGAGCCACCTTTACGTGGAGATCTAATGAATTCACAGCATTCTTTGCCCACGGTTTTGAACATACCGTCAATGGTAAAAAAGAGATTCCAGAAATTCTTGACAAAGACAAAAATAAAGTAAATCTTACGGAGAGCAACAATACTCTAGGGATCTCATGGGGTTATCTATTCTAGCCGGTAGGTGCTGCGCTTTAAATAACAAAATCGACTGATGCTGAATACTAAGAAAAATTAAACTCAAAGGGACGAAGGCACAAAGAGCACCAAGAGATCTTACGCGAAGAATCTTCAGTTTAAAGAGAAAATAGTAAATTTTATACTTTACATGTAAGATATCTTTGTGCTCTTTGTGCCTTCGTGCCTTTGTGTTTAATTTTTTCCTATACTTTATATCCTAATATCGCAGCATCTGGCCTCGTTACCTACCATTGCCCACTCTTTAAGACTCTAAAAATACCAAAACTTAATTTTGTGGTATGAAAACCCACACGAAAATTCATACCACAAAATAAAGAAAAGCTAATTTTGTGGTATGAAAATATAAAGGAAATATCATACCATAAAAAGAAGAAAAGCTAATTTTGTGGTATGAAAACTCACACGAAAATTCATACCACAAAATAAAGAAAAGCTAATTTTGTGGTATAAGGAAAACTCATGCATTTTGTTGGTAGAAAAAAAAGAATTAGAAATCCTCGAACGCCTTAAATTGAAAAATTCTTCAAGCCTTGTCGTAGTATGGGGGAGAAGGCGAATCGGGAAAAGTAGGCTTATTTCGGAATACCTGAAAAAGAAAAAAAGTTGGAATTTTTCTGGCCTTCCTCCGTCGCCTCATGTAACCCATCAAGAACAAATTAATGTCTTTATAAGTCAAATGGCCCGAAATATCGGCATGCCTGAACTTAAAACATCAGATTGGAGCGAAGTTTTTTGGCATCTAGGTAATCAAGCTGAAAAAGAACCAGAACTCATCATTTTCTTTGATGAAATTTCATGGATGGGTTCAAAAGATTCAAATTTTTTGGGATATTTAAAAACAGAATGGGATAGAAGCTTCTCTAAACATCCAAAATTAATTTTAATTCTATGTGGTTCTGTTTCAAGTTGGATAGAAAAGAATATTCTTAGCAGCACTGGATTTCTAGGAAGAATCTCTATAAAATTAGAAGTAAAGGAATTACTATTGTCTGAATGTAATGAATTTTGGTCATTACAAAGTAAACGTATAAGTAGTTATGAAAAATTAAAAGTTTTAAGTATAACAGGAGGAGTCCCCAAATATTTAGAAGAAATTGTGCCAGGTGAGTCAGCAGAAAAAAATATAAGCAATTTATGTTTTACACCCCAGGGACTCCTCTACAGAGAATATGATCAAATATTTTCGGATCTATTTTCTAGAAGAACTCCCACATTTGACAAAATAATTAAAACACTCGCTGATGGACCAAAAAGTTTAACAGATATATCCAGTGAATTGACAATAGATAAAAGTAATTTAACTGATTATTTACATGAACTCGTTACAGCTGGATTTGTATCTGAAGATTTCACTTGGAATATTAAAAATAAAAAAGAGTCAAATCTCAAAAAATTCCGTTTAAAAGATAATTACACTCGATTTTATTTAAATTTTATTTTACCTAACAAAGGTAAAATACAGCTTGGAGTATTTTATAATAATTCTTTATCAAATCTTTCAGGTTGGGAAGTCATATTAGGGCTCCAATTTGAAAATCTAGTAGTCAATAATGTTGTTAAGTTGTGTCAGATCATAGGGATTGATATTCAACAAGTTGAACAAGCTGGGCCCTTTTTTCAAAAAAAGACAGAAGCAAGACCTGGATGCCAAATTGATCTACTTGTACAAACAAAATTTGCAACACTTTATCTATGTGAAGTGAAATTTTGCATGGGAGAAGTCAATAAATCCGTGGTCCATGATGTAAAAATTAAATTAGATCGATTAAGTATTCCAAAAGGCTATTCCGTGCGCCCGATTTTAATTCATGTGAACGGAGTGACACAAGGAGTAGTTGAAAGCGGTATTTTCGATAAGATAATAGATTTTAACGAGTTTTTGCAATAGCTCAAGCGTGTGACTAAGGAATCATTCATCTATTTAATCTTTCTTTTTTTATGACAACCTGCTATAATGATTTTAGAAACGTTTGTGCAAGTTATTATTGCACAGTCCCTTAGGGATTGTGCAATAATAACTTGTATGATTGGGCTGCGCCAAAGCCCCGTGGTTAAGCGATCGAAAGTGACCCAATAGCCAAAAGGAAAAGCAAATGATCTCTTCAGACCAAAGAAAAGAAGAATCTAAAAATCAAGTTCCCCCGTTCCTTTTTGTACTTAAAGAAGGGCCAGAATTTGAGAAAAATTTACTCGATTATTCTCTATGCATGATGCAAATCAAACCGGAGAGCTTTAAAAATTCAAATCAGAAAATAATCGTCTCTTCTCGAAATAAATATGACAGTCAAGTTGGCTAAAACTTGACTCCACACTGCTGAAAAAAAATGCAAAAGTACATATCTCTCTTGCATAATTCAATATGAATCATCTAAAATGATGACTTCAAGCATTCGTCATCCCTTCAAGGCTGACTCATACAATGCAGCCCAAGAAAATGAACTTTAAATTTAAGGAGAATCATCAGATGGCAAATTCTACAGCAAAGGAAATCATTTTTGAAGAAAAAGCACGCGAGCTTTTGCTTCTCGGAATAAAAAAACTCGCAGATTCACTTGCATTTACTTTAGGACCCAAAGGTCGAAATGTTGCTCTAGAAAAAGGCTGGGGAGCTCCGACAATCACAAATGATGGTAGAAGCATCGTCAAAGACATTTCTCTTCAAGACCAATACGAAAATATGGGCGTTTCGATGGGAAAGGAAGTTGTTGAAAAGATGAAAGAAAAGTGTGGCGATGGGACTACCACAGTGGTACTTCTGTTACGCGCGTTGGTTGAAAGTGGAGTTAAATTTATTACTGCCGGTGCAAGCCCTATTACCGTCAAGCGCGGCATCGACAAGGCTGTAGATGCTGTTGTTAAGGAAATTGAACGAACTGCCATTCCCATTAAAAATCGTAATGAAACATGCAATATAGCGACTGTCTCAGCCTCAGGCAACACTGAAATTGGGAAATGGATTAGCGATGCCATGGAAAAAGTAGGCAAGGGTGGTGTGATTACTATTGAAGAGGCCAAAGGAACTGAAACAACGATTGAAATTGTAGAAGGAATGCAATTTGATCGCGGCTATATTAGCCCTTACTTCTGCACAAATACTGATAAAATGACCGCAGAGATGAGTCATCCTAAAATCCTTATTCTCGATAGCAAAGTCTCTACCATTCATGAAATCTTACCTATTCTTCAAAATATTGCAACAACTGGCAGTGAACTTCTCATCATCGCTGATGATATCGAAGGAGACACGCTTTCAACACTCGTCATCAACCGAATTCGTGGTTCCCTAAAAGTGGTCGCAGTTAAGTCTCCCGGATTTGGTGATCGCAAAAAAGCCATGTTACAAGATATCGCTATCCTTACAGGGGCAACTGTTATTTCAGAAGAAACGGGGAATACTCTCAAAGATATTCAACCCGAAGCACTTGGCTCTGCGGACAAAGTCATCATCACAAAAGAAAACACTTTAATCATTAATGGACACGGCAACCCAAAAAATATTGAAAATCGTAGCAAGCAAATCGAAAAAGAGATTGAACTTTCTGCTAATCAATATGACAAGGAAAAGCTTGAAGAACGTAAAGCGAAGCTTAGCGGAGGAGTCGCTGTCATTCGTGTCGGTGCGGCCACTGAACCTGAATTAAAACAAAAGAAGCAAGTTTTTGAAGATAGTCTT
Organism: uncultured Parachlamydiaceae bacterium; assembly: GCA_963752155.1. Taxonomy (GTDB): domain Bacteria; phylum Chlamydiota; class Chlamydiia; order Chlamydiales; family Parachlamydiaceae; genus JACCRY01. The sequence goes on from CAVVXH010000015.1 coordinate 129,128, forward strand.
AGTTCGACCAAAGCTGCTTTAGAAGAGGGTATCGTTGCTGGCGGTGGCGTCGCTTTATTAAAAGCTAGCCAAGTGATTGATAAGCTTAATCTTCAAGAGGATGAAGCCATCGGGGGTAAGATTGTTAAACAAGCTTGTGAGGCTCCATTAAAGCAGATAGCAACAAATACAGGCTTTGACGGTCCTGTGACATTGAAAGAAGTCCAGCAGGCTCCTGCAGACTTCGGATTTAATGCTCTGAGTGAAAAAGTTGAAAATCTTGTTGAAGCTGGGGTCATCGACCCTGCAAAAGTCATTAAAAATGCACTCACTTATGCAGCTTCTGTTGCGGGAATTATTCTTATCACAGAAGCACTGATCGGGGATGCTCCAGAAAAAGAAGAGTAATCTTCAAGCATCTTCTGACATTTTGCCCTTCTCGTTTAGGGTCTGTAAAACTTGTGCGATTGAGCAAAGCGAAAGCCCAATCGCACAAGTTATTGTTCTACAGAAATAAATGTCAGAATAGGAGAGAAACAAATCCTAAACCTCTTTGTGAAATCGTAACAACTAAAATGATTGCAGATTGTAGCTCATCATTCGTATGTTGAGTGTAGCCACGTAGCCTCCAAGTAGTTTAAACCACTACGTGAAATCGTAACAACTAAAAAGATTGTACAAAACAGTGGTTTAAACTACTTGGAGGCTACGTGGCTACATTCAACATCGGGATGAATCAATACGGTCGATGAAAGGGCTCTTAGGGACCGTGCAAGTTATTGTTGCACAGTCCCTCAGCTTAACCTCTGTCCAGATCGTAGATTAAATTCGAGATTCAATGATGATGTTGAAGGTTAGCATCACTCAAAATATATAACCTTCAGGATCGATGTCCATTGATCTATCGTCAAATGAAGTGTGGTTTCTGATTTCTGACTTAAATCCATTTAAAGGATAAGTAGAAATAAACTTTTGTAAGTCAGATCTTAAAATCCAATTTTCATCATCATAGTCAGATCTATTTAATTCATGGGATAAACAAAATGTAAATTCAAGTTTAAAATGTTCCTGAGTCATTCCAATGAGCTTGTTTAAGCTGACGTGAATAAATTTTTCACTTAATTCGACTGGGGTATAACTCCAATCATCACCTAAAGGAGCACAGCGGAAAACATATTGCCCAGTATGTTCTGCAGTTAATTTGTATCCAATCCCCAAAATTCCTATGCTCGTTTCCCTATCTGATTTTAGCACTAGAATATTATTAAATTTATTTTCATTCGTTTTATATCTTGGCATTTCATGAATTATAGCGTTCCATAATAAACAAACACGACTCAAAGTCACAATCGAAGCAAAATCAGATTTTTCATTCTTTTCATATATATATTCAAAAAGGGGTTCTATCACTCCTGTTGGAATTGTATTAATATTATTTAATGAATTCAAGTTATTCATAGACTCTCCTTTTCATAAAAAACATAAAGACATTATCCTAGATATTTCATTTTCGTGCAATTAAAAAACAGGCAAATTCCATAAGGGAGGCTCCAGACCTAACATTCTGACATTTACCCTTCGGATCCAATTATTCTTCGCCTATTTATGTATCATCAAATCTAATTAATCTAAATTCTGACTTAAATCTATTAAAAGGATAAGTAGAAATAAACTTTTGTAAGTCAGAGCTTAAAATCCAATTTTTATCATCATAGTCAGATCTATTTAATTCTCGGGATGAACACAATGGAAATTCTAAATAAAAATGTTCCTTAGTTATCCGAATGAGTTTGTTTTTGGAGTTTCCATCTGGGGTATAACTCCAATCATTACCTAAGGGAGCACAGCGGAAAACATGTTGCCCAATATGTTCTGCGGTTAATTTGTATCCAATCCCCAAAATTCCTATGCTACATCCCTTATCCGATTTTAACACTCGAATATTATTAAATTTTACATTCGTTTTATATCTCGGCATATTTTGAATTTTAATTTTCCATAATGAACATACTCGTTCCAAAATCATAATCGAAGTAAAATCAAATTTTTCATTCTTTTCATATATATATTCCAAAAGAGGTTCTATCACTCCTGTTGGAATTGTAATAACATTCTTTTCATATTTATATGGCAAAAAAAGTGTCACCACTCCTGTTGGAATTATAATAACATTATTTAATGAGTTCAGGTTATTCATAGACTCTTCTTTTCATAAAAAACATAATGTCATTATCCTAGATGTTTCATTTTTGTGCAATTAAAAAACAAGCAAATTCCATTATGATCGGAATGATGAACTCAGAGGACATGAACTCGAGGAATTTGATTGAAACCAGAAATGAAAATTAATTGCAAATTCGAGAAAATTTCAAATTTTTGATATTCCCTCGGCAATCTAATTTTTCTTTTAGAAATTAATAAATGATCAGGCTTTCGTCTGTTCATGAAATTAATCAACCGATAGGGGGTTCCAGGGTAGATTGTTTCAGTCTGGGAAGTGTGGTTTCTGATTTCTGACTTAAATCCATTTAAAGGATAAGTAGAAATAAACTTTTGTAAGTCAGAGCTTGAAATCCAATTTTCGTCATCATAGTCAGATCTATTTAATTCATGGGATAAACAAAATGTAAATTCAAGTTTAAAATGTTCCTGAGTCATTCCAATGAGCTTGTTTAAGCTGACGTGAATAAATTTTTCACTTAATTCGACTGGGGTATAACTCCAATCATCACCTAAAGGAGCACAGCGGAAAACATATTGCCCAATATGTTCTGCAGTTAATTTGTATCCAATCCCCAAAATTCCTCTGCTCGTTTCACTATCTGATTTTAGCACTAGAATATTATTAAATTTATTCTCATTCGTTTTATAGCTTGGTATTTCATGAATTATAGCGTTCCATAATAAACAGACACGACTCAAAGTCACAATCGAAGTAAAATCAGATTTTTCATTCTTTTCATATATATATTCAAAAAGGGGTTCTATCACTCCTGTTGGAATTGTATTAATATTATTTAATGAGTTCAAGTTATTCATAGACTCTCCTTTTCATAAAAAACATAAAGACATTATCCTAGATATTTCATTTTCGTGCAATTAAAAAACAGGCAAATTCCATAAGGGAGGCTCCAGACCTAACATTCTTACATTTGCACTTCTGAGAGGTCGTGTTATCGTTTAAGCAAATGTCAGAATATCAGGTCTGGCACGAATGGCAAGGCATAAAAAAAAGATTGAGTCAAAAGCATGATCGGAATGCATACGCATCAGGATAAGGATAAGGAATAAGAAAATTGAAATTTTATTTCCTTATCCTGAATCTTGATACGTATGCATTCCGAGTATACAGCTTGACACGTTCTGTTGCTACTTTGGATCAACGGTAAAAACGATAAGAACGATAGAAACGATAGAAACGATAGAAACGATAAGAACGATAAAAACGATAAGAACGATAAGAACGATAGAAACGATAAGAACAATAAAAAACTATAAAAACGATGGAAGAAGTCTGGTTGTAGGAAAAACGGTAATCGTGGAATTAAAATGTTGTAAAAGTTTGGTTCGCGAACATGAGACGCAATTATTCAACTATTTAAAAGTTTCTCAACTTTAAATCGGTTTGTTAGTAAATTTCCGGCATAGGAAATTACTGCAAAGCAATGAGGACTCGACTAATCTCTAGAAATCTGGGACGTACTGAGTATCCCACACATTTTTATCGTTCTTATCGTTTTTATCGTTCTTATCGTTCTATCGTTTGCATCGTTGATTACGTCTACATAAAAAACATATCCCGACAACATCGTGAATGCGTGTTAATGTTAATTTCCTTATCCTGATGCGTATGGATCGGAATGATGAGCCACAATCTGCGCAAAATTTTTAGTTATTACGATGTCCCAGCGACATTGCGCCTCTGAAGCGATTTTGGCTCAAAAGATTGCGTCAATTTATCGTCTTTAACTGCCGTTTCTAGGTTTAACCTATCTTCAATCAACGCTTGACCACATAGGCCCCTGCTTAGAAGTCGAGTGATCATCAGGATGATTCACCCCAACAACCGTTCCACTTTTAATCTGTTCATAAGGTTCATAACTCTGTCCAAACAACATCCCCATATGAAAGCCAATCGCTGAAGGCAAAATATAAGGTGCAGCAGAAAAAAGAGCACAACAAAAAATGCCACCTGAAATAATCTGAAATTCTAGACTATAATTATAAATAAGCTCTAGAAATTCATTTTCAACTTTAGTGACTTTCTTATTAAAAAAGGCTCCTGCTAGAGCTGAGCCCGCTGTTAAAATTGGCGAATAATACAATGAACTAAGAATAATTAAAGCAACGGAAATAGTTTTATAATGAGCTGTAAAAAAATCTTTTGGATTACGTTTTACCTCACAAAATACTTTCCTAACTTCTGAAGCTATAGGGTTATTAAAAACTCGTTCTTTAAAAGGAATAGCCATTGGAAGGGCTGATGCACCTGAATAAGCCATAAATTATCTCCATTTTTACGTTATATATATTTTTTCACCAATTATTTATTTGGTGAAAAAATAACAAGATTAAGCGCGCAAGTTAGCCACAAGAACACCTGTTAAACCACCTATAACAATGGCTGATATGCTCGCCACAGCTTTAAATGAAAGCTTCTTGGAAAGGATCAAAAATGCAACGGTACTTACCCCTAGAAATAGAACTCCAGGATGATCACTAAGTAGATCAACAGCTTTGCCTGATAGCAAAGTGACTTTGTCCTTGAAAAAAAAGCCTAGTCCGCTTGAAATAGCAGTTTGCCAAGGACAGGTCACAAGAGATGTAAAAAAAGCCGCACCAACCAACAACGTTGTCTGTGTTTCAGTACCATTTTTATTAAAATCTTGAAACACATTTACAGCCTTAGATGTGACTGTGTCATAGAACGAACTCAACTGAGCTCTTGCTGCAGATAAATCAAAAATAGACGACATAATACTTCTCCAATGTTAAAAAAATTATCACCCTTAGCTACCAATTTTTTGGTGCAAAAGAGCGTTGACTACTTGTGGGGCAGCCTTCCCGCGTGATAGCTTCATCACTTGGCCTACCAAGAAAGCAAACGCCTTCTCGCGACCCACACGATAATCAGCAATGGACTGAGGATTTTCAGCCAGAACCTTATCGACTAACAATTCAATTTCTGCCTGATCATGTACTGGATTATAATCAGGATTTTCAGCAATAATAGATTCTGGTTCTCGAGATGGCTGCAAAACCATATCGTCAGCAACAGCTTTAGCAATTCTACCGGTAATCGTTCCTTTTTCAATCAGTTCAACAAGAATGCCTATATGCTTTGCAGGAATACCAGAATTTACAATATTTTTACCAGAATTTTTTAACCGACCTGAAAATTCGACAATTAACCAGTTACATAAGTTTCGAGCGTTACTACAATGTTTTAAAGCCAATTCAAAATAATCGGCTAACGCTTTTTCGCTTGTAATAACAAATGCACTGTGAGTCGAAAGACCAAGCTCAGCTATGTAACGTCGTTCTCGTTGCAATGGCAGCTCGGGCAGAGCTTGACAAATTTCTTTAATGTATTGTTCAGTCAAAATAATCGGCACAAGATCCGGCTCTGGAAAATAACGATAATCTTCTGCATCTTCCTTGCTCCGCATAACGACAACTTCTTTTTTTTCAGGATCCCAACGGCAAGTCGTCTGTTTTATGACTTGACTGAAAGGAAGATCAGGATTTTGCGTATATTCTTTGATTTGCCTTTTGATTTCGGATTCTAAAGCCATTTCCATAAAACTGAATGAATTCATGTTCTTTATTTCGATCCGATTGCGAAATCCCTTTTCCCCATGCTTCCGGACAGACACGTTAACATCCATTCGAAAAGACCCTTCTTCCATATTACAATCTGAAGCATCGATATATTCTAAAATTGCTTTGACAGCCATAGCATAAGCAACAGCTTCTTTAGGTGAGTGGATGCAAGGCTCTGAAACAATTTCAATCAAGGGAACTCCAGCGCGATTATAATCGACTCCAGCAAAATTAGAAAAATGCTTAAGCATTCCTGCATCGTCTTCTAAGTGGACGCGAGTCACCTCAAAACTGTGCTCATTGCCATCGACTTCAGCAATCACTTTGCCACCGAGAATAATCGGCTCCTCATACTGTGTAATCTGAAAGTTACGCGGACTGTCAGGATAAAAATAGGATTTGCGATCAAATTTACTAAATTTAGCTATATTTCCCTCAATTGCACAACCGAATTGCACAGCTTTTCGCACAGCTTCACGATTCAAGACCGGCAAAGAACCTGGCATTCCTGTGCAAACTTCAGTAATATTTACATTAGGTTCATCTCCAAAACGATTGGGAGCAACGCTAAATAATTTAGATCGTGTATTGAGTTCAGCATGGATCTCTAAGCCTATAATCGTTTGCCATGTTTGAGAAGATTGATTTGTCATAGAGGTTCTCCTAGAGATTTTTTTACAAGATCGGGGATTCTTAATTCATCTTTCGTGGCTTGTTCTAAAGCATGGGCTGCATGAAATACTGCGACGTCATGTTTTTGAGGACCAATCAACTGAAATCCAATCGGTTTGCCTTGCGTCGAATACCCTTGGGGAATGCTAATAGCAGGCAAGCCTGCCAAATTGATCCCGATTGTATAGACATCTGCTAGATACATTTGCAAAGGATCTTTGATCTCTCCAATTTCAAACGCTGGGATCGGTGACACAGGTGTAGCAATTAAATTGCATTGCGTAAAAGCCTTTTTGTACTGGTTAATAACCAATCTACGCATCTTTTGCGCCTTCCGATAATAAGCGTCTTGATATCCCGACGAAAGTACAAAAGTGCCGAGAAGAATGCGACGCTTTACCTCTGGCCCAAAACCTTCTTCCTTAGTAAAATCATAAATTTCATCTAATGTTTTAGCGGCCTTAGACCGATATCCATATCGAATTCCATCAAAGCGAGCCAAATTAGTGGACGCCTCAGCTGTAGCTAAAATATAATAAATGGCAATCGAATATTTCAAGAGACTTAAATCAACATCGACAATCTCAGCACCTAAGGCCTTGAAATCGGAAAGAGATTTGTCAAAATGTTTACGAGCTTCAGGGTTGAGATCCTCAAGGAATTGATAAGGTACTCCAATTTTTAACCCATTTACTTTTCCATCTAACGTATTCAAGTAATTCTCTTGAGCTATGGGAAGGCTCGTTGAATCTAAGTCACATCTTTTCCCTATGACCTCCATCAACAACGCCGCATCTTCTGTACATGTTGCGAGAGGGCCAATCTGATCTAATGAAGAAGCATACGCAACTAATCCATAACGTGAAACACGTCCATAGGTAGGTTTAAAACCTGTAATCCCACAAAAAGAAGCAGGTTGTCGAATGGATCCTCCTGTATCACTTCCAAGGGCCAAAGGAACTAATCGTGCCGCCACTGCCGCCGCAGAGCCTCCTGAAGAGCCTCCTGGAGTGCACTTTAGATTCCAGGGGTTTCGAGTCAATTGAATAGCTGAATTTTCAGTCGAGGACCCCATAGCAAATTCATCCATGTTTGTTTTGCCAATCAGAAGAGCATCTTCTTCTTCTAATAGACGCACAACAGTGGAATCAAATGGAGCCCGAAACCCTGTAAGGATTTTTGAAGAACATTGAGTGAATTCACCTTTAACATGGATATTATCTTTAATGGCTATTGGAATAGCAGCCAATCTCCCTAACTTTTGTCCTGAAGCCCGCTTTTTATCTAGCTGATCCGCTTGAGCATAGACGCGATCATTCCAAACTGCCACAAAGGCCTCTATTTGAGAATCATATTTTTGAATTCGATCCAAGAAGTAAGAAGCGATCTCTCGGGCAGAGAGTTCTCCATTGATAAACTTTTCGCGAATTTGAATGGCAGTAAGAGTGTGAAGAGAATGCATAAACTGACCCTAGTTAGCAGATTTTATTACCGAAGGCACACGAATCATTCCACCGATCTTATCCGGAGCATTTGCCAAGAAGATCTCTCTTGGAAGCACCTCTCCGACAACATCCTCTCGCTCAACATTGCACATCTCTTCGAGAACATGATTGCAAGGCTTCACATTTTCTGTGTCCACGGCGTTCATCAATTCAACATAGCTTAAAATGCTCTGTAAATCGGCCAATAATTTAATTTCTTCTTCTTCAGTACACTGAATTCTACTGAGCTTTGTTAATTTTTTTACTGTTTCTCGATCTACTAAAGTTGACATAAATGGTGAGTTCTCCTCAATGCGTTGTAGGACTTTTTGGTCGATTTTATATGAAATGGAAATCAATTGCAATTGAAAAATTCTTGCGAAGCTTAGAAGCTTAGTGAGAAAGAAAGATGCTACGATATTAGGTACAAAGTATAGGAAAAAATTAAACGCAAAGCGAGACAGTTGCCTGCGGCGCCCCCTATTGGGAAATAACAAATTTTTAAAGCGCCTTGCCATTGGTGCCTGACCTGATATTCTGACATTTGACTACAATGATGACATAACCTCCCAGGAGGGCAAATGTCAGAATGTCAGGTCTGGAACCAATGGCAAGGCGCGAACTTGTTATTTAGGAGGCACGAAGGCACAAAGATCATAAAGAGATCTTACATGTAAAGTGTAATATTTTTCTTTAAATTGAAGATTCTTCGTGAAGGAGAATTCATCCAATCTAAATTAAATGAACAATATAAGTCGATTTAAGCAATAATTCCCGCTAATTTTCGTGCAGCCCAAACGTGCAAGTTATTGTTGAACAGTCCCTAATTCATACCAACAATGTTCAGATCGGTTAATAAACTGGGTAGTATATCTAAATGCTAGCCCAGGAATATCCTTAAAATCGCAGGTTTTGCTTCCTAAACAAAAGAAAGCCGAACCTGACCCTGAAAGCAATGGATACTCAAAATCCAATGCTTCAAGGCTCTTTTTAAAATGATACAGAGAAGGAAGTAATTCGAAGGCTGATTCTTCTAAATCATTAAAGAAGATCGATTGCCCTTCCATAAATTGTTTCAAACATATCATTGGATCTCGTTTTATTAATTTGTCTAACTTAAGATTTCGATAGACTAATGGAGTCGACAATCCTTGAACTGGCTTAAAAATCTGGAGATCTTGCTTAGGAAGCCGTGGAAGAGATTCTATCTGTTCTCCACGCCCCGTGCAGTAGGCGGTACCGCTGGAAAAGAAAAAAGGAACATCGGCTCCTATTTCTGCTGCCCAAGATGTAAGCTCCTGAATGGAAACAGGACTCTCCGCTAAACGATTCACAGCCCACAAAGCTGTTGCAGCATTACTACTGCCCCCTCCTAGGCCTGCTTCAACTGGAATACGCTTTTCGAGCTCAACTTTTACAGAGAAATGGTATCCTGTTTTATTACGATAAAGCTCTATTGCTTTCCAAATTAGATTTGTAGGACCGGTAGGAAGATGTGGATTGGTTGAGACCAGTTGATCTGTATCGCTTTTAGTCACATGTAGAGTATCGCAAAGGGCAATTGCCTGAAAAAGAGAAGCTAGCTCATGGTAGCCATCGGGACGTTTATGTAGAATGCGCAAAAAAAGGTTAACTTTTGCTGGGGATAATAGGGAAATGGAATTGAAAGAATGTGGCATGATTCATAAATGATTAAATTACAGAGTTTATAAGCAAAGCCTCCGATAATAGCCAATTTGCTCCTAAATAACAAAATCGACTGATGGATATAAAGTATAGGAAAAATTAAACGCAAAGGCACGAAGGCCCAAAGAGATTTTACGCGAAGAATCTTCAGTTTAAAGAAAATAAGTAACTTTTATACTTTACCTGTAAAATCTCTTTGTGCTCTTTGTGCCTTCGTGCCTTTGCGTTTAATTTTTCCTATACTTTATACCCTAATATCGCAGCACCTTTCTCACCTATTAAACAACATGTTATTTTTCCTCAGGAGCCTCTGGCTCTTCCGTAGCACCTTCAGCAACGACCTTCACTTGGAACGATGCAGTAACACCTTCAGGAAGTTTCACAATCACATTTGTCGTTCCAGTCTTCTTAATAGGATGAGGAAGCTGAATATGACGTTTTTCAAGCTTGATTGAAAGTTGTTCTTCAAGAAGATGAACAATATCTGTAGCAGATACAGATCCGTACATATGTCCATCGTGATCAACCTTGACAATTGTCGTCAGAATTTTTCCTTCAAGAGGAGCTGCAATTGCTTCAGCTTCTTTTTTATCGTCTGCAGCTTTTTTAAGACGCTCTTCTTTAAGACGCGCCTGCCTTCGCAAAGCATTTTTATCTGCAAATACCGCAGAACCCATTGGAACAAGGCGATTGCGCGCATATCCAGGCTTTACACTGACGATGTCGCCACTGCGACCTAGATCATCAACATCTTCGATGAGTAGCAATTTCGTTGCCATAATATTTCTCCTTCTCGATCTTAAACTTCAGAAACAAATGGCAAAAGAGCCATATGTCTAGCACGTTTGATAGCCACGGTTAACAGCTTTTGGAAATGTGCAGAGACCCCTGTGATGCGCCGCGGCAAAATCTTACCACGTTCTGTAATAAACTTTGTCAACGTATTCGTGTCTTTATAATCGATTTCCTTGACACCTGCTTGAGTAAACGGACAACGCTTTCTTTTTTTTCCTCGATCACCCGCATCAGGCAAAGAAGGTTTGGTTCTCTTTACAAACATATTAACTTTCTCCTTATTCAACGGGTTCTAAAGCTTTAAATTCGATTTTTTCCATGACTTTATCAGTCGTGAGCGTAATAAAACGAACAAGATTTTCATTTAAGTGATATTCTTGCCAAAGTTCAGAAATGGCATCAGGTCGAACTTTGAAATAGATAACATAGTAGTATCCTTCACGATGCTTCTCAATTTCATACGCTAAACGACGGCGTCCTTGTTCATGAATTTTTACGATTTCACCCGTACGTGAGGTAATCCCCTCTTGAATTTTCTCCAAAACCTTACGTCGTGCATCATCGCCAATTGTAGCGCTAATGACGTACATCCCTTCATACAGATTTTGCTTTGTTTGACTCATACTTTGCTCCTAGCCGTTTCTATTCATTACTTTTTCAATCGACTCAGTCATTACGTTTTTAATAACGACTGACCCTTGCTCTAAAAAGCCCTCTAACTTTTCCAATTCTTCCGGCTTAAAAAGGTCGAGGACATACTCCGCAAGAGTTGCCGTTCCTAATTCTTTGCCAATCCCCATTCTCAAACGCACATATTCCCGCGTTCCCAAATGAGCTTCTATGCTTTTAAGGCCGTTGTGGCCACCAGGGCTCCCTTGAGCACGAAGCCGCAGTTGTCCAAAAGGCAATGCTACATCGTCACACACAACCATGAGGGCATTGACCTTAAAATTAAAAAAATCCAAGTACGCTCTTACCGAGCGTCCACTCTCATTCATATATGTTAGCGGCAGTAGGAGATGAAGAGTCTTCGTCTGATATCTCCCTTTAGCCACCAGTGCGTGAAACCGCTTTTCCTCCTTGAAGGTAAAACCTAACTGGCGGGCTAGCATCTTAGCGAGGAGAAATCCGATATTATGCCGTGTATACTCATACTGTCGACCTGGATTTCCCAGACCGACTAAAACATAATGTTCGGAGTGCTCTTCTTCAGCGTGGTTCACCTATAGGCCTATCTTAACGCTTCGCAACGACAACTACGACCTCTTCAAGATTGGTCAAAGGTCTGACTGTTTCAGGAATATCCAAATCTTTTAAACGTCTCGAATCGCGAGGCCCTAAGTCCTTAACATCAAGTTGAAATGCTGTTGGAATATGTTCCGGCAAGCACGAAACGCGTATTGAGCGAATGACTGAACGTAGAACAAATCCCAATTTTACTCCGACACAATCTGCTACATTAATCCATTCAATCGGCACTTTAATGTTAACTTTATGACCATCAACTAACTCTTCAAAATCCAAGTGGATCACTTGATAATTTGTCGGATGATATTGAATATCTTTTATAATTGCACGCTTGGAAACTCCCGCTTCATCGACAAGGTCAAAGATTTGATTTGACAAATGACCGGACTTTACATTTCGCAGGAATGCGGTAAATTCGCTTTCGTTAATTGCGATATTTGTGGAATTATTTCCACGTGAGTAGATGATCGAAGGGATCGAGCCTTCATGACGAAGACGCTTGGAATCGTTTTTGCGTTGACGATTTCTTGAAAAATATTTCAGCTTCATGTAATCCTCCACATGCTGGTCACTTTTAAGCACTGGGACGAAATTGACGCTCTAAGAGCAGCATCGATAACGTCTGTATAAATTATAAACACTGTAGATGACACGACGAGACACCACCAAAATCAGGAATGGAAGGTCGAAAGGAATGCACTTCATAAAGTGCATAGACTAAGAAGCTAAAACTTAGCTTTGCATAGCTCTTCCCTCGGCATGCTTTCGCTGCTGACACCCAAGTATCAGCGAGAAGAACATCTATTTGTAAACCCATAGATTTACAGTTTGGGGTGGAAGGATTCGAACCTCCGCATGGCGGTACCAAAAACCGCTGCCTTACCGCTTGGCGACACCCCATTAGCACGCGACCTTAGTCGGCTTGCTTTGATGTCATCATGATAGCAAGCCTCTATTTTTCACGCAATCGGATTTTTTATTTTTTTTTATTTTTTCCAAAATGACCTTCAGGTAAGGGCAAGGACAGCAAGGACGACAGGGACAACAAGGACTACAACAAAGACAATCGTCAATCATTAGTCTTGTTATATATAATCCCTGTTGTCCTTGCTGTCCTTGTTGTCCTTGTTGTCCTTGCTGTCCTTGATCAGCCTACAGATAAGGGAGGTAAACCTTGAACCTGTGGAGGATTTCCCCTCCCACATAAAATTATCATCCCTCGACAACCTTCATATTCACCGATAAGAGCATTGAGCTGAATATTAATACTAGAAAATAAACTACGGATTTGAGCTTGTAAATATGAATGTCCCCTTGAATTTTGCAACAAACTACTGATTTGTTTATTATAAGTTTCTCTCATTGCGTTCAATCCTTCACTTTCTTTACAATAATCATCTTCGCTATTCATTTTAATTTTCGTTTTTAACAATGTTTCATAAAATGCTCTAGCCTCTTTCATTTGTGATTCAATAGGCCGAAGCTGTTCTTTATTGTCAAACCAATCTTTAGTGTACCCTACAAACCATCTGATATCACTTGCTGTTTTCTGATCCAAATCATCAAAATGCTCTAGCTTTGCAATTTCCAAAGCAAGTGCTGCCCGATATGTTTCCAAATCGTCAATGTCCTGCAATGCAATAAATGCCTTCTTCACTTCTACAAGTTGCCTTTTCGCATATTCAGAACGCATTTCTTTAATGCCAGTTTCAATTTTATATTTATTCATCGGATCATAAGCAATAAATTCTTGAAGTTTTTTGATTACACTTTCACAAAGTTCTCTAAACGATTCAAACTGGTCAATCTTTTTGATCTCTTCAAATATTAGATGTGATTGATAGAGTTGCCTTGATGCACATTCAGTATGAACTTCTCTAATAAATTCTTTAATCTTGTCATTGATTTGCCCTCTTGAAAAAGGTGATGCACAGTCAAACAACGCCTTTTTAAGGTTGCTAATCTCATCTTTACAAGCAATCATAAATGATTCAAATGGAACAATCTCTTTAATTTCATCAAATTTTTTCTTAGAGTGTGGTAATTGTCTTGACGCATATTCATATTGAATATTTTCAATAGCATTATTGCAGTGACTTATAGATAATGCAAATTCAATAAATTTTAAAGACTTTGCATATGTTACACAATCTTTAAATTTCTGAATTTCCTCATTGCATTTAGCGTAAAGTTCATCCAAATTAGGAAAATTATCGTATTCAATATTCGAATTTTTTATTAATTTTTCGACCAATTCTTTCAAAATAGAAAAAATAACCGAATCAATTTTAGAATTAATTTCTTGAGCTATCTCAAAATCTCTATTAAGCCTTAAATTTACTAATCTAGTAATTTCATTTATACTTTTTTCTTTATAATTAGGATCTTCTGTAACCTTTAACTGACTTAAAAAATCTCGAGAACATTTAATCATAGAATTATAATTTTCCAAGATATTATTTGATGACGCTGAAATATCCGAAGATGATTTTGTGTGAATTGCAATAGCACCTTGACGTTGACGATAAGAAAAATAATAGAAGCTTACTGCAGAGGCCAAGAGAAGGAGGGGGATTCCTGCAGATATAGAAAACATCTTCGACACAGCAACCATGCTACCTACTGTCAATAGGGTTTTTCCAACAATAGAAATACGTTGCAAAAGGTTCAGCTTTCCACTCACCGTCCTACCATCGATTCGACATTGATATTGAAACGGATTCACAAAACTATTTAGTATTTTCAAAGAATTCATTCCTTATGTTCCTCTTTATATATTACGTTTGATTTATATTTTTCGACACCTAAACATACTTTATCACAAGCGTGAAATATTAAACAATTAATTTCTCTAGCATCTAATGAAATTATAACGATTTTTTGAAAAATATTTCGTGCCCGTGCCCATACGCATTAAGCTAAGACCTTATAGGAAAAATTAAACACAAAGGCACGAAGGCACAAAGAGCACAAAGAGATCTTACATGTAAAGATCGTACTAACCAAAAAATTCAGCAATTTTTTAAAACTGAAGATACTTCGTGTAAGACCTCTTTGTGCTCTTTGCGCCTTCGTGCCTTTGTGTTTAATTTTTCTTAGTTAACTTCATGTGCCCTGATTCCCAAAAAGTTTAATGTTGCACAAAAAAAGTTCATCGTTATATACTCAAACTTTTACGCGCTACAAAAAAATCACTAAAGATTAATTTGAGGTAAATTTATGCAAAGTAGTTCTGTAGAAAGAATCAATCACTCCACATACAAAATAACATGCAACGATCAAATTTATCTTGTAAAAATCGGTAGATCTATGCCCAGCTTCCTCCGAGGAAGGGATTCTGAAGCTAAGCAAATTCGTCGACAAGAATTTTTTTACAATTTAGTTACAGAATTGGCAGAAGGAATTAAAAAAAATCAACGCGCAACGTCTTTTACGGTTGGATATAAAACTTGGAATGTTAGTGAATATGAAAAAAAATCCCCTTTGCTTGGGAGAATTTCTTCCTTTTTTCACAATGCGGGGTCGAGTAATGTTATTCGTCTGAAAATTACAGATAATTTTAGAATTCCTTATGAAAAATGGATCCCTATTCAAGGTTACTGGAATGCTAACGAACTTGCCGAAAATGCCTTTAACCAGCGTCATGCCCAAAGATCTTTCAATCCGGATAGGATTCTCAAAAATCGTTTTCAAGGTGTTTTAGAGGCAGAACGGTGCGGTGAATTAATTACCAGTGAGCAACTTCTTACTCCAACCTTTTCCTCCCCCTTTACAACCCTTTCTGCAAAGGCTTTTCAAAAATACGAAAAAGAATACTCAGGTAGCGACTATTTTTGCCCAGAAGCCACCCTTACCTGCCTACAATTACATGAAAATGAACTGCAGCTCATTAAAAAATCGACTTTAAAAGACAAAAATCAAATTGAGCAAACAAGGATCAATAAAAAAACAATTGATCGCTACGTCTCTCAAATTATCCAAGAGAATGGAGAGGAAAAATTCAAATACATCTCCTATCTTTATAAGCTCGACTTCAAAGCATTATCCGATAACGGAATGCCATTGACACCAGAGCACGTTTACCGAATGAATATTGGGTTGCAAAATATCGAAGTCGATGAGGTAAAACAACTCTTCACATCACTTAAAGACCTCTATTTGATTATAGCTTGCCAAGATCCTCGAGAGCCTCTAATCAATGCCCTCTCTCAAATTTCAAGCCGAACATTCCCCATCAACCCATTGCGTGGAATTATTCAAATTCTTCAGAGAGAGAAAAAAAATAGCAATGTTCCCTTAAGAGTAGAAGATTTGCAAAAATGGCTTCAAACTTTTGAACAATACAACACGAAATCCATTTCTCAATTACCCCCCCACCCTCTTAACCTTTTGACAGAAGTTTTAACATTATCAAAAGAAGATCAAGCAAGGAATTTTACTGGAAGAAGAATTGATAAAGTGATCAAAGCCGGGGGCTACACCCTAGCAGAAGGAATTGAACAAAAACCCTGGATAGATCAACAAGAACTCTTGCATTTTTTTTCTGAACTAGAAGAGGCCTCCAGTTTTCACAGCTATTACGAAAAATTAGCTCACGTCCTATGCAAAAAGCATCTATTTCGGCAGCACCCCATTTTGGGTTGCAAGACCGGCGCTATCATTCCAGCCCCTAGAGATCTCAATGGAAACAAACGTTGGTATCAGGTTGAGGAAAGCATTTACAATGGATACGGAAAAGTTTGTTATTCATTGACTCCATTAGGTAATGATAAATCTCTTCCTCACATTAAACTCTACAGAAGTACAGCATCTAATAAAGCGAATGCATTTAATGCTAAAAGTGTACGCAATGATGCTAATCCTTTAAATTGTGCGGGTTATGAAGGAAAAAATAGATCTGAACAATACGAAAATCCTTTTATCCACAAGCGAACACTTCTCGTATGGGTTGCCTATCTCATGCAAGCCCAAAAATGTTTAAATGAATTCGGGGGAAGTCCCAGCCAAGAGCAGCTTGCTAAAGTTCATTCCTTGCTAACCAAAGCCAATCATGAGCTCAAAGCCACTGAAAGTGATTCCACTAAAATCCTGACTTTGGGCGATATTATGCGAAAACATGATGGTATTTTAAATACATTTTTTTCGATTAAACAATTTGATGCAACTTTTTTTAATAAACTTCGATCCAACCATATCCTCTCTAAAACTACCGATAAAGAAAAAATTAAGGCCGATGCAAAAGCTATGTTGAATCTTCTTCCTGACTTTGATTCTGAATTAGTACGTACAGGGCTCATAAAGAAATACAACACAAAACTCATCGACCAATGGACACTCGAAGTTAAAGCTTTACGTAAAGAAATAAATGATCATCTATTATCAAACGCAGCAGAAGTAAAAAGAAATGAAATACTCGATAATTTAAATGATGAGATTTTTTCAAAATCTCATTCAATGAATGTTCATTCAAATTATCTAGAAGTAACAAATTTGATTAAATGGTCAAATATTCTACATATGCATGCTGAAAAACTTAAGGAAACGATTGAATTTAAAAATCCTGGAGATTTGGTCTATCTTGGTCATAGCTTAGGAGGAGGACTTGCACAAGTGGGCGCCAGTGACCTTATCAAAAGCCACAGAGTCCCCTGTCCATCTCATAAATTCTCTACAATTGCTTTTGACGCTCCAGGGATCCATCAAGAAGATAACATCCTGTACAATGAGTTCATCAAAAAGCATCATGAACTCTTTGTTGAACAAGACATTAAGTTTGAAATTTATCATCAACACGAGGCTCATGATCCCGTTCCTGCCGGAGGCATTCACCTTGGTGGTGCTAACAGCAAAGAAGAAGCCAATATTTTGAAAAATTTAACTCATTTTAAATTTACTGGTCTTGTGATGTCACGCATGAAAAATGTTAATCATCCCGACATTCGCGATGTAAAGACTGTCCACGAAACTCGGTTTCTTGAAGGCATTGAAGGGCTAGACTATGAGGCTAAACGTTTTTGTCCTAAAAAACTTGGTATTTTGGAGCTAGGAAATCAATTTAAAGGAATCACTCCTCATAAAGCAGAAGATAAATCTGGAAAGTTGAGTGACAAATTCTGGCAATATCCCTTGAGACCCTCTACAGCCAATAGATTACAAAAAAGCACTTGGGTTTACTGGGCTTTGTACTGTTGGTTTGGAGAAGAATGGGTTATACAGGACCCTCGCTACACAAATGAAATAGATTCTGCAGGGATGCTATGTGCTAGAAACGATGGTCTGGCTAAATAGGCGTTCACGGGGTAAAGCAAAAAGGCCATTGCCATTCTGCTGCGCAGAATGGCAATGGCCTTTTTGCTTCACCCCGTGACGTAATTTAAAAACACGCATCTAGGGGTTACTCAGGCAACTCAACTGCCTGTCAGATATGGGGGGAAGAAAGGGAAGTTTTAATTTATATTTTCGTGAACGCTTCCATTTTCTTCTTTTCGATTAAAAAAGAATGAGGTAACATCCAATATGCAGCTTCCGTGCAAGAAAACTAGCGAGAAGTCAGCAATTCCCGCTAATTTTTGTGCCCGTGCCCGTGACCGAAAATTTGTAAAATCTACGAAATTTTTCGGGCACGGGCACGAAAGTTTAGCGGGAAGTAGCGGGATTATCTGTAATTAAGGATTATTATGCATATTATCCACATAGCTGCGGAACTTGCTCCGATAGCAAAAGTCGGAGGGCTTGCCGATGTTGTTCTGGGTCTCTGCCGAGAATTATCTTGGAAGGGACATGACATCGACATCATTATCCCTTACTACGATTGTATGGATATTAATCAAATCCGTGAACTTTCTCTTATAGTCTCCGATCTTCACTCTTTTTATGAAGGTGAGTGGATCTCCAACTTTGTTTGGATGGGCTGGGTTGAAAATCTAAAAGTCTATTTTATTGATCCTCACCATAAACGGTATTTCTTTAATAGAAGCTGTTTTTATGGCTGTGAGGACGACATCGATCGGTATCTCTATTTTTCTCGTGCGGCTTTGGAATTTATTCATTCCTCCGACCTTACTCCGGACATCATTCATTTACACGACTGGCAAACAGCAGCTATAGCTCCGCTTTATTATAACGTTTATCGAAAGAAAGGTCTAACCAAACCAAAAATCGTTTTTACAATTCACAATATTGAATACCAGGGTAAATGCAGTCCTAAAAATATCGAAGACATTGGACTTGATAGCAAAGTCGAACTCACCCCAGCTAAACTTCAAGACCCCTTTCAACCTGATACACTTAACTTACTCAAGGGCGGCATTGTTTATTCAGATTTCATTACCACAGTTTCACCAACCTATGCCAAAGAAGTGTTAACTTCTGCAGGAGGAAGGGGTCTTGAAACCACTTTAAACGAAAATTTATCAAAATTTTGCGGCGTTTTAAATGGTATTGACTATTCTTATTGGAATCCCGAAATCGATCGTCATTTACCTTGTCATTATGCGTCGAGAGAAATCCCTAAGAACAAAAAAGATCATAATATTCTCAATCAAAAAGCTTTTATCAAGCATTTAGTGCGAGAAAAATTAATGCTCGATGAAGTTCACCGTCCTATTATCGGCTGCATTGCACGCCTCGTGCCTCAAAAAGGAATTGATCTGATTGAATTTGCTCTGAAATATGCTATATCCCACAATGGACAATTTCTTTTACTGGGTTCTAGCCCTATTCCAGAAATCCAAGATCACTTTCAACATCTCCAGCAGCAATTTAATGACAGTCCTCACGTTCATCTGACTCTCCACCATCAAGAGGAACTCGCTCATCTGATCTATGCTGCCTCAGATATGTTCATTGTTCCTTCACTTTTTGAGCCTTGTGGACTCACCCAAATGATTGCATTAAAATATGGATCCATTCCAATTGTACGTAAAACTGGAGGATTGGCTGATACCATTATCGACGTAGACTCCGGAAGACCTTTTGAAGAGACCAATGGCTATGTTTTCGAATCTCCTACATGTGAAGGGCTTCAATCGGCCTTGGATCGCGCTTTTGATGCCTGGTACCATAAACAAGACTTCTGGAGGCAGCTATTGATTCATGGAATGAATATCGATTTTAGCTGGAACTACCCTTCAAATGCCTATTTAAACATCTATAACAAACTCTGTGGAAAAATTTGAGGAAATTAAGTGGGCATAGCCAATTACATTACATTTATTCGAGTTTTGATCAGTCCTCTTTTTATGCTCGTCTATATTTATCCTGATTTCTTTAAAGTAAGCGAAGCGCAACTGCCTTATATTCTACTTTGCTTATTAAGTATTTCAGAATTATCTGACGCTTTGGATGGTTACTTTGCCCGTAGGTATAATCAAATCTCTGAGTTTGGTAAAATTTTCGATCCCATGGCTGACAGCATTTCCAGAATATCCGTTTTTCTAACATTCACCTACCCTCCGGTCAGCTTGCCACTTCCCCTTATCTTTATTTTCATGTATCGCGATTCTGTCACAAGTACATTGAGAACGGTTTGTGCTTTGCGAGGTTTCGCTTTAGCTGCTCGACCTAGCGGTAAAATAAAAGCAATTATCCAAGCTGTCGCTTCTTTTGCAGTTTTATTTTTGATGATTCCCTTTTCGATGGGGCTGCTTACTCAAACAAGCCTCCAAACTTACAGCACATGGATTGTTCTTACTGCTGCTATTTACGCTCTTCTATCTGGTGTAGATTACATCTACTCTATTCGTCACGATGTCGTTAACTTACTTCAGCCCAAAAGGACTTGAACATAGCCTGTGAAAAAGAATATCATTCAGACGGCTTCTCATCTCGATGTTTTAGGTATTGGCGCTCCTCTGGTCGATCAAATATTCCACGTGTCAGAGGAACGCTTAGCTAAAATGCCTGGAAACAAGGGGGGGATGGAACCTGTAGATTTTCCGACCTTCACTAAACTTCTTCATGAATCTTCTGGAGAGTCAAAAATTATTCCTGGAGGAAGTTGTGCCAACACGTTGCGAGGCCTACGACAACTGGGTCACACATGTGGCTTTATAGGAAAAATCGGCAATGATTCCATTGGAGATTTCTATCTCAAAGACCTTCAAAATCTTGGCATAGAGTATCTCTGCAAACCCTCTGCAACACCAACAGGACAAGTTCTCTCTTTTGTTACTCCAGATGGAGAACGCACTTTCTACGTCTATCTAGGGGCTAGCCTAGAGATCAGCACCAAAGATTTGAATCCGACAGACTTTAATCAAGTCCGACTTGTCCATCTTGAAGGATACTCTCTAGTCTACCCTGGGTTAGTACAACGCGCGATGGAGTATGCTAAAAAGGGCGGATCGATAGTTTCATTAGATCTTGCTAATTTTGAGATTGTTGCGGCCTCTAGAGAAGTCTTTATTGACCTCATCAAAACTTACGTTGACATCTGTTTTGGAAACGAAAAAGAAATTCAAGCACTCACGGGCCTCTCAGCTCATGAAGGTTGCAAATTACTCAGAAGCCTTTGCCCAATTGCTATAGCCACAATGGGCAAAAAGGGATGCTGGGTTAGCCAAAAAGAGGATTGTACTTTTGTTCCTACGACACCGATTGACCATCCTCTTGATACTACCGGTGCTGGAGACCTATTCTTGAGCGGATTCCTCCATGGGTATCTAACAGGTGAACCTATCGAAATATGCGCTCGTTATGGTGTTCACGCAGGAACTGCTATTGTTCAAGTCGAAGGAGCTTATCTTAACGAAATGCAATGGCAAAAGCTGAAAATGGAATTAAATATTAAGTGATACCCATGAAAAAGTTACCGATCGGCATTCAACATTTCCCCACGCTGATTCACGATGGATTTCTCTATGTCGATAAGACGCAACTTATTCATCGTCTCATCAATGAACAACGAGGACATTTCCTTGCTCGTCCGAGACGTTTTGGAAAATCCCTACTTTGTTCTACATTGTTAACGATCTTTCAAGGAAAAAAAGAACTTTTTAAAGAATGTTGGATCTCAACTTCAGAATATCAATGGCCTTGTCACCCGGTCCTCTGGTTTGATTTTTCCACTCTAATAGGTCGTGATAAAAAAACCGTAGAGCGCTCATTGCAAAATGCTCTTATATACGCTGCTACTGATATCGGCATTACACTCACACCTGAAGCGTCTCCTGTAGATACTTTTATTTCTCTAGTGCGACAAGCTTCATTAGAAGGAGAAGTCGTCATCATTATCGACGAATATGATCATCCCCTATTAAAATTGCTCGACAATAAGCAAGAGTTAATTCAAATTCGAGACTTATTGAGCGAATTTTATACAGCAATCAAATCATGCAGTCGATTTATACGATATGTATTTATCACAGGCGTCAGCAAATTTTCTAAGGTATCTCTTTTTTCCGGTATGAATAATATTCAAGATATCACGTTGAATCCTAACTATGCCACTTTGACCGGCGTTACAGAAATAGAATTACGCAAGAACTATGTGGAGTGGATCGAGACGGTCGCAGCGAAAAGAGAAGAACCGATCACTCAAACCTATGATTTAATGCGTAAATGGTATAATGGCTACTGCTTTTCGACTTTAAATGATACTGAAAAGGTTTATAACCCTGTTTCACTGCACAACTTTCTTGAAAGTGGACGTTTATCCAATTTTTGGTTTGGAACCGCAACCCCAACATTTGCAATAGACTTAATCCGTCGACAAAATTATCCGATCATGAATTTAGAAGGAGAAGTTACCATCGGAGCTTCCTTAGATGAACATCATGAGGTGACACAAATTAGCTTGATTCCCCTTCTATTTCAAACCGGTTACCTCACTATTCAACACTTTGATGAAATAAACCAAACCTACAAACTCACCTTTCCAAATGAAGAAGTTCGTCGTTCTTTCTTTGATCATCTATTGACCGAGTTAACTAAGTTGAACGAAACACAGTTAGAATCACATTTTCTAGAATTAGATAGTGCACTACATTCAAAGGACTTGAAAAATTTTTTTGACAGTCTAAACATCCTTTTAGCTGAAATACCTTATTCGATTCACATTGCAAAAGAAGCCTATTATCATTCTTTAATCTATCTGATCATACGAGCACTAAAAGTCAAAGTTCAACCTGAAGTACTCACAAGTAGAGGAAGGATGGATCTTGTTGCCGAGGTAGACAACATCTTCTACATCTTTGAGTTTAAATTTGGGCCAACTGCTAAAGAGGCCCTAGAACAAATTATTCAAAAAGGATATGCGGATCGTTATAAAAACTTAAAGAAAAAAGTTATCCTAGTGGGCATCTCTATATCGCGCAAAAAGCGCAAGATCGATGACTGGATAGAACAAGAGTTGTAACGATGTTGGGTTTAGCATTAATGACATCGGCTATGTGTTTCTTATGTCCTCCATTCCCAAAGCTAAATATTCTACAAAATATCCAGGATAATGCTGAATCAATTTTTCACATTTCGATTATCTTTTCAAATTTAACGCAGCCCGTAAAGCGATTTGCGCACTTTGAAGTCCAGCTAAAATACCTTCTTCATAACGGAAATAGGGATGATTTTCTAAAGCCGGAAAATCATTGGGTTGCAGAATATCGTCACTCGTTACATTTGGAACGATGCGTCTCGCACATTGCAAGAGGGTCTTTTGCTGAGCATCAATTAATTCTTGTAAAAGTTGATCCGTCTCTGTAACTTGTTCACGCATCATTTTCAGCTCCCTTCTGTAGTCTTCTACGTTGAAAAAAATCGCGCATTAATGTTGCAGAATATTCTTTAAGAACTCCTGAGGAGATTTCAATACTGTGGGTAGGGTGGGGCGACTTAAATAAATCCACCCAACTGCCATTTGCCCCATGACGAATATCCGGAGCCCCCCAAACAAGGCGTGAAACCCGAGTCAATAACATTGCTCCGGCACACATGCTGCAAGGCTCGATCGTGCAGTATAAGGTTGCACCTGTTAACCGCCAGTTTTCCATGGCTGCTTCCCCTGCTGTTAAACAAAGCATCTCAGCGTGAGCAGTTGCATCGTTTAGCATTTCAACTTGATTAGAACCTCTTGAAATAACCTCTGAATTGTGAACCAAGACAGCCCCAACAGGCACTTCATCGGCACAAAAGGCTTTCCATGCTTCTTTTAGAGCCAACAGCATATATTTTTCATCATCATTGGTGGAAACAATTGTAAATGGAAATGGGTTTTTCATGTGAGAGACCTTTATTCGAAATGGACAGTGTAATCAAGTCATACTATACAGCAATATAGCCCTATATACTACATTATTTTTTTTTAACGCAAAGAAACAAAAGACGCGAAGGCGCAAAGAAAATAGGCCATGATCTTTGCGCCAAATACTTGCTTCTCCTAAATAACAAGTTCGCGCCTTGCCATTGGTGCCTGACCAGATATTACTGACATTTGCCGATGCGATAACATTGCTTCCTAAAGGGCAAATGTCAGAATATCAGGTCAGGCACCAATGGCAAGGCGCTTTAAAAATCTGTTATTTCCCGATAGGGGGCGCCGCAGGCAACTGTCTCGCTTTGCGTTAAAAAAAAATTAAACTTTTCTGTTTTAGCATTTCGTTGTTCTTGATATCACAACACGGCTAAGTGGGCAAGGGCACGAAAATTAGCGAGAATTGCTATAAATCTAACTTACCCCTTGATTTATAATTCCCAGTCAGGTATTCTTAGCAGTAAGTATTGTAGCATCGAAATAAATCGGCCACATCTAGGCTCTTAAACTACGGGGGATTCGAATGTCTCTAGACAAAGGCACAAAAGAAGAAATAACTAAAAAGTTCCAACTCCACGAGAAGGATACTGGTTCAGCAGATGTGCAAATCGCCATCTTGACAGAGCGCATTGTTGAGCTCACAGAGCACCTCAAGCGAACACCCAAAGATCATAATTCACGTTTAGCCCTACTTAAACTTGTTGGTCAACGGCGTAGACTTTTGGACTATCTAAACTCTACCGACACAAAACGATATCAAGGACTCATTAGCAAACTGAAACTGCGTAGATAACCCCCCATCCAAGTCACAAATTTTCAAATGAGGATATCAATTTCAATCAAACTGCCACACATTTCAGTTGTTGGCCATAAAATTGGCCTCATTCTCCTTTTGGGTCAAAAATACGGTCGACTGCGAAACGCCGACTGCGCAGCTTTGCTCCTCGGCAATAGCTTAGGCTATTACCTCGTCGCAAATCAGCACATTCGGCATTTCTCGTCTGACCGTATTTTCGACCGAAAAGGTGAACGAGGCCATAAAATTCACGTTTATTTGGTTGATATTGATGTTCTCACCTTATACAATGCTATTAATTTGCACAGAATGGAATACACCTGTGCAAACTCTCTAAACTCTACACAAGCCTTTCATCAGGCTATCATCAAACAATGCTGAAATAGGAGCACCTAAAATACTATGTCGCACGAATCCATCACAGTGACCATTGGAGAACAAAATATTACTTTTGAAACAGGGAAAATTGCACGTCAAGCCAATGGAGCTGTCATTGTACGATGCGGCGAGACGCTGATATTCAGCACGGCCTGCGCGACAACTAAGCCTGGTGAAGAAACAGATTTCCTTCCTTTAAAAGTAGACTACCAAGAGCCTTTATCCGCTTCCGGAAAAACCAACAGCGGCTTTGTTAAACGTCAAGGTCGACCTACCGAAAGAGAAGTTTTAGTCTCTCGTTTAATAGATAGACCTTTACGTCCTATGTTTGAAGAGGGCTATTTCTGTGAAGTGCAGTTGCTTTCTTATGTCTGGTCCTATGACGGTGTTCATCTTCCCGACCCATTAGCCATTTGCGGCTGTTCTGCCGCCTTAGTGATTTCTGACATTCCCCTCATCAAACCTGTAGCAGGAGTACGTGTAGGACTTGTTGAAGGTCATTTCATTTTAAACCCGACAATGGCCCAGCAAAAGGTTTCCAAACTCGATTTATCGCTTGCTGGGACCGAAGACGGCATTCTCATGATCGAAGGCTTCTGCGACTTTTTAACAGAAGATCAAATCATCGAGGCCATTGCCTTAGGTCACGCAGGGATTAAAAAGATCTGTTCAGCGTTGCTCGAATGGCAAAAGAGAATAGGAAAACCAAAAAATCGTTCTTCCCTTCGAATACTCCCACCAGAAGTACTTGCTGCTGTAGATGCGATTGCTTCCCCATTGCTGCCGAATGCTCTACGCATCGTTGAAAAGCAAAAAAGAGAAGAAGCTCTTTCTGCAATCGATGCTAAAGTCATCGAGCAATTGTGTCCTACTCATGGAGAAGGTAAATATAAAGAACTTGACGTACGCAATGGGATTAAACAAACAACCGCACGTCATATGCGTCAAATGATCGTCAATACTAATGTTCGTAGCGACGGAAGAAACACTACCCAGATTCGCCCGATTACAATCGAACAAGGTTTACTTCCACGCGCACATGGCAGCACTCTTTTTACTCGTGGAGAAACACAAGCTGTTGCTGTGTGTACCCTCGGCGGGGAAAGCATGGCTCAACGGTTTGAAGATTTAGAAGGAGAAAGCGCTTCTCGCTTCTATCTACACTATTTCTTCCCTCCTTTTTCTGTGGGTGAAGTGGGAAGGGTAGGAGCTCCGGGCCGTCGCGAACTAGGTCACGGCAAACTTGCAGAGCGCGCCTTAGCTGCTATTATTCCTTCCAAAGAAAAATTCCCCTACACAATCCGCATCGAATCAAACATCACCGAATCGAATGGGTCTTCCTCGATGGCGTCAGTCTGTGGAGGATGCTTAGCTCTCATGGATGCGGGTGTTCCTATCGACCGCCCTGTTGCCGGTATTGCTATGGGTCTTATCCAGGAAGGGACTCATTACTCAGTTCTGTCTGATATTCTTGGAATCGAAGATGCTCTCGGCGATATGGACTTCAAAATTACCGGCGATGATAAAGCGATTACTGCCTTTCAGATGGATATCAAGATTGAAGGGATCCCGCCGGAAATCATGAAAGTAGCACTCGCTCAGGCAAAAGAAGGTCGTATACACATCCTTAAAGAAATGTTGAAAGCCTGCCCACCGTTACCGTGAACAGATGTCAGTTCATGCCCCTCGCATTGAAACAATGCGTATCAGATCTAATATGATCGCAAAAGTTATTGGCCCTGGGGGTAAACAAATCCGCGCCATTACTGATGAAACGGGAGTAAAGATCGACATTGATGATTCTGGTGGTTATGGCTTAATCAGTATCTCTTCTTCGAATATGAAGGCTATCGAAAAAGCTATGAACATCATCGAAGGACTCACCGCTGAAATTGAGATCGGAAAGGTCTACAAAGGCAAGGTTATAGCTGTTAAAACTTTTGGGATGTTCGTAGAAGTCCTTCCTGGAAAAGAAGGCCTTTGTCACATTTCTGAATTCGATCATATGCGTATTGAAAATCTTGAAGAACTTGTCAAAGTCGGGGATGTCGTTTCTGTGAAAGTCACTGAAATTAACGAACGCGGACTCATTAAATTGAGTCGAAAAGCTGCTCTGTAGTTTATAACGATATTAGGGTATAAAGTATAGGAAAAATTAAACGCAAAGCGAGACAGTTGCCTACGGCGCCCCCTATTGGGAAATAACAAATTTTTAAAGCGCCTTGCCATTGGTGCCTGACCTGATATTCTGACATTTGCCTACAATGATAACGTAACCTCCTAGGAGGGCAAATGTCAGAATATCAGGTCAGGCACCAATGGCAAGAGGCGCGAACTTGTTATTTAGGAGACACGAAGCCACAAAGAGCACTTACGATACTTTACATGTAAGAACTCTTTCTGCCTTCGTGTCTTTGCGTTTAATTTTCCTATACTTCAAATCACTTAACAAATATTGGAAGTAAGTCATGCTTGTCATGTTCTTCTAAATACAAACGCCATTCATCAGCTTGCCAACTAAATTCCTCCAATAAGTCTTTGATCGTATGTTTATTAAATCGACCCATTAGACCTAAATATTTTAATTTAATTTGAAAGCGATCTTCATCAACAACTAACGTTGTATGAATCCATTCCCCTGAAAACGGAGGGTTTCCTACCAAGCATCGGCGCACACTCTTTGGAATATAATTGCCACCCTCGTAGACAGAAGTGGTAAGTGAAATCTTGGTTTCATGTTCTAATAAGCTGATATCAACATCAGATCCACCTATATGAACTTGTATTAAATCGTTATGAAACAAACGATTAAATAATTTACTTAAATCTTTTTCGAGAATCATATCCACCCCTATCTATTTGAGCGATAGATTAAAAAAAACCCACTCTTTCCAATGAAAGAGTAGTCTAATAAAAAATAAACAAATTATTCAAAACCTAGTTAATTAACATCCCCCATAACTTTATTATACAAAAATACAATATTCATGAAAAGGAAAATAACAAATCAACAAACATTATTTTTTAATAATTTAAATCTATAAGACTCCTATAATTACGCCGTATAGAGGTTATGTGGTCTAAATGTATATTAATAGATGCAAGTGACGTGCCAAACTTGTCAGAACCAGAAGGACAGCAAGAGACTGGCCAAAAAGATGAATAAAGCCAAGAATTTAGACTTTGAATATCAGTAACTTATGAAATTAAATTTGAAAAGCCCATAGCCGGGCTCGCTATAGGCTCAGGCCAACCTTTCTCTTCAATAATATGGCCTAAATGAAGAAGATGGATGGGGTTTATCTTTAAGCAAACCAACAGCCGAGTATTTATCTTCATACATTCTCCAAGAAAATAATGAAGCATATATACCTTCTGGAATAGATTCTCTAAGCTTTTCTACAGACGAAGGTTGGGTCCAGAAATTTGCTTTACAATGCTTTATTTCTGCGATGTATTGAGAATGCGTTTGGCCTTCAGGGATCCGAGAACAATAGATTAAATTTGGAAAACAAGTGGGGGCATTTTTGGAAGAAACATCAGAACCATTAATGATAATATTCTCAATGTTAGGAAAATGCTTTGCAAATTTATTAAGATCACCCTCAAAACCGGGAAAAACCAAAGTCTTAATGTTCTTTCGCATACTTTCATCTAACACAACACAAACAAACAATTTTTCTAAATCATCTCTATTCTTAACATATAATCCAGTGACATAAGTTTTCAATAATGTACAAAGAGTTCCTTCTTTTGTGAGCAATTCAGCGGAATCAACATCTAAGGCGATTTCATTATTTCCAGAAAACAAAAAGGAAATCTTATTGTTTTTTAAATAAGAAATGAGCGCTCTCGATTCTATGTTTGGAATAACTCCTTTTTTTCCTTCATTGATGAAAGTTCTCAACTGATCAAGCTTACTTATCTCTGCTATTGACCTAGAAAGAGCGTTATGAGTATCCTCAAGAAGTTGAGAATGAGATATCAATTTTGCAAAATGATAAAGAGAAAATAGGGTATCATTATCGATTTGAGCGCCATACATAATAGTTCTGATAGGACTATAGATCCCTTTTTGAAAAATCTTCAAAACTTCTACAGATTTAACATCATCCAATACAATTTCATATTTTACCTCTGAATTTTGTACTATTGCAATCGGATTGATCCTCTCTGCTAAGTAAGGATAACCAAGCTCTAAAACAGTCTTATTACTCAAAACTGATCCTTGCTTTTCGGCGCAATAAATCTGAACATTCTTCTTAAGTGAAGCATTTTGGTAAACAAGGCTATTCATAAAACAATCATGAACGTTTTCAAGCAATGTCTTATCAATTTGAGTTTTGAGTTTAAGTCCAAGTTTTATGCAACGAAAAGCTATGTCAGGTTGCTTATTTAAAAAAGGGTGCGGTATCTTATAAGTGAAAAAAGTCAATATATCAACCAAGAGATCAAATTTGCCTTTCTTACACATCATCTCTATTTCTTTCATTTTGCTATGCCCAAATAAAGAAACTTTTGATGATGGTTCAGAATCGTCAGAATCATCTGATTCATTTTCAGATTTACTGGATTCGCCAAATACGCGAGGTGTATTTAACGAAACCTTTGATGACTCATCTGATTCATTTAGAAGATTAGATAAACCTAACGAAACTTTTGGTGTTGTTTCAAACATAATAACCTCGTTCAATTGTTTAATGTTTCAGATTCTAAATCCAGCTGCAGAAAAAATCAAGAAAAATTATGAAGAAAAATTGTTACCAAGGCTTAACCACTCCAGTATGGATCTGAGTGGGTTTTGAAGGTGACCGATCTTCCGATTCCATTTTTAACAAAGAGGTCAAACTCTCCAACTGAGATGTAGAACCCGCATCTTTTGATTCATCTTTATAACAAGAAGAATGCTGTGTGGTGGGATTTTTTATTTCAGTTAAAGCTTTTTCCCATTCTTGTACTGCCTTAGTTTGAATGGATAGAATTTGAGAAAGTTTTTCAGATGAACGAAGAAGCCTATTTGCCTCAGCAGCAGCCACTCTGCCTTCATCAAAAAGCGGAAATGCGGTTGCCCAAGGAATAGCTTGGCAATGCCCTTTTTGATAATTCACCTTTTGTTCGGCATAGACGTCAAGAGAAAATAGATTTGCAAGCTGCATAACCTCCGCTTGACTTGCTATGACGATTTCTAACCATTTAGATAAAAATCTGGGTGAATTCTTTATTTCCAGATAGCTTTTCAATTGATTCTCAGCGTGTCTCTGTTGTTGGATCAGAGTAGTTAAAGCATGAAGGGTATTTACAGGACGCAGGGTTCTCGCTAAAGCCAATTCAATCCACTGTAAACCATCCTGAGCCAACAGATTCGCAAGTGGAATTTGATCATCTTGACGCATTTTTACAGAGTCTTGAAAGCCCTGCTGACTTTTTTCAAGTTCTGTTTGAAAACCTGAATATCCCTCAACTTCTTTAAATGATTCATAAAGCTGATTGATTTTATCAACGCTCTCTTCACTCCATTTTCTATGCTCTAACAAACGTTGATAGGTATTGATGAGTTGCTCTAAACGAACCTTAACAACGTTGCCTCCTGCGAGTTCAACCAAAAAAGAATCGAGAACAGTTTCAGCAGAATTTGCTGCCTGAAGGGCAAGCTCAATATCTTCATTTTGTGTGGCCTTCATCATCTGTAGATATGACTTGTTGGCCTCCTGAAATAATTGAAGAATCGAGCCATCTTTAATCTTTTTTTCTTGTTCTTTCCACTCTGGAAGCCAAGCTTTTTGTTCTTCTAAAAATAAAGCACTATAAGCAGATTTTAGCTGGCTTGACATCGAATTCCGTGCCAAAAATTGAAGCCCTTCAAGTGAATTATCCAGGCCATCCAATAATCTCAAAAAAGGCTGTAATGGATCTTCATCTTGATTCAGATCCCTTGATGTCCGTTCATAAGCCATTGATCTTTTGATTTCTGACTGCAAAGGCTCCATCTGTTCGACAGGAATTTGACTGTTAACAATTAAAGCCTGAGATAACTCCTTGAGGGCTTGTAAAGGATTTTTACTTGAAATAGAAAGGGCTTTTTTGTAATATGCCAAAGCTAAATTTCGATAAATACGAGTCTGCAAAAATTTCCAAGGGGCAGACATAGGCTGTATGGAATCAAGCTTTGAATTGACACCGTTCAACTGCTT
This sequence comes from uncultured Parachlamydiaceae bacterium, assembly GCA_963752155.1. Classification (GTDB taxonomy): domain Bacteria; phylum Chlamydiota; class Chlamydiia; order Chlamydiales; family Parachlamydiaceae; genus JACCRY01. The sequence goes on from CAVVXH010000015.1 coordinate 160,427, forward strand.
GATCGCTTGTTCCCAAGAATTTTCGAGAAGGTATGTTGTCCCGATATTATAACGTATCACGATTTCTTGATAATCTGAAAGAGGAAACAAGAGCATTCTTTCATAAATAGCTCGTGCTTGTTCATACATCCCTGCTTCAGTATATCGTTTAGCATGCAACATTTCTGCAGGATCTTGTGCGTTTAAAGGCAACATTAAGAAAATAACTAAAAATAGATTCTTTTTTAAAAGTCCAGGAAAGAATACTACAAAGGCTAAAGCGATCAAGGCTAGACCTATAGGAACCTGATAATAGCGATCGTAGATTAATTTGGTGCTTCCTAAGAGACTTTGTAATAGAGAATCTTGAATTTCTCGAGGATTTTTCTCGTAATAAGGAGGATCCTGCGCCATATTATCTGAAATGGCTTTAGCTAGCTCTCCTGGCGTATAGAAATTGCTATCAAAGTAGCTCCCCCGACCATTTTTGGCTATAGATTCAAGCAAACCGCTTTCCAATTTCGAATTTACAGATTTTCCTTCATAACTGACATCTGGGACAACTCCTCCCTCTGCAGATCCCATTCCAATGGTATACACACGCAAATGATATTGTGCGGCATCCTCCACAAGTCCTGCAACTTTTGCTATCCCCTTTTGTTGTTCAGCAGCTGGGAGAGCATCGATGGCAGTATCTCCTCCGTCTGAAAGAAGGATCACAGTCCTAAGCCTATTGCTTTCTTGATCCAAACCTTGAGCAAAATATCTTTGACGAATATCTGTCAGAGCTTCTTTAATATCGGTTCCTGGAATGTCCCCTTCATTTATTTCAATCTGCTTTAGAGAAATGCGGACATAAATGTAGTCCAATGTTAAAGGTGAAAGTTCGGTGACTTTGGATGTAAAGGCATAGAGAGAAACAGTTTCCCCCTTTAATGTCGAAATAATCTCATCACTTATTGCCTTAGCATATTCCAATCGACTTTTTTGCAATCGAGTATCTTGTATAGCCATCGAAGCAGAAGCATCTATCAAGAAAATGATATCGTGGGCCTTCCGTTTTAATTCGATGGGTTGAGACCCCAAATTCTGAAATTTTGTTGGAAGCTTTCCCTTAGGATAGTGTCCATTTCCTACCGGCTGCATTAAAGCTATCGCACAGAGGGCTATGACGACACCAGAAAATATAGCTTTAATCGTAAATATAATTGAGGAACTTGGGTGGACAAGTTCTGAAGGAAACTGGATTTTTTTTCGATAGTTAAAAAGTTTCCACAAAAAAAATAAAGCCAGAAAACTCAATACAACTAAATAAGCCCCTTGGGGAAACTGATAATTAAAATCGTAAGGAATCATGGAACTTTCCTCAACAAAGTACTTTCAAATAGAACTCCGAGAAATAGACACATTAAAGCAAGTCCAATCATATAAGGAGCAAGGAAGAAAGTATCATAAATTCCAGGTAACTTCTCCTTAGGAATACTATCTCTGATACTGTTAACCATTTCTTCATCGAAGGGGACAGGGCTTTTCTCTAGTTTATCAATCGCTGCATAGATGTCCGATAAATCTGTCGTACTATCTACAATGAAAAATTTTCCACCAGTCGTTTCTGCAGCTTTTTGCAATTGACGTCGATTGGCAGCATATTTTTGATTGCCCAAACTGGGCTCTACATTGACAATGTATAGATGTATTCCTTTATCTTTGATCGAAAGAGCCACTTCGCGCGGATCGATATTGCGCCAACGGGATTCTTTATCTGCAGGATTGGGGTCCTGCAATCCATCGGTCACCAAAATGATTGCAGAACTTTTGATCTCATACGCAGGCTTACCTTTTCCAAGCAAATCGCGTGCATAATTCTGCGTAGCTTCAATAAGATTGGCTGTTTTTAAGATGGCATAACCGATTGCAGTCCCGTCTTGAGAAGGATCACCGATGACATGGAAAGCATTTAATTTCTCTAAAAGAATTTTTCGGTCTAGAGTTAAAGGGACGAAAACATTGGCTGTGCGAGCGAATTCAACCAATCCAATCAGATCATTAGGTCTTCCTGCTAGCCCATAATCGGGGTCTCCATTGACAAATGCTTTTGTAAACTTTTTTAAAAGATTAATTTTCGACATTCTTACTAACTGCCCATTCGGCAAACGACTAGTGACTTCTTCTTCCATAGATCCGGAACGATCGAGGACTAAATAAATGGCAATTCCTTCTGTCGCCAAATTTTCTTGTGGGGGAAGTTGATTTTCGTGACCAGTACGTTGATGCTTAACACTCATACGTGGATCCAAAAATGCAATCAGTAAAGCTGCAAGAGCGATCAGTTTCAAAAGATGGGGTAAGGCCTGCAATCTTTCTTTCCAAGGCAATGTCGAAGAATTTAAAAAGAAAAACTTGGTTACGGTTGCAATATAAATGGTAGGACGTAAAAAAGTTCTACCATACCTATAGACTAACCAACAGAGCAGACAAAATGGAATGGCTAGCATTAAAGCAATTTTATCAATGGCAAAAGAAGTCATCGGTTTTTCTTTAGATTGGAATCTTGTATAAATCTGATTTTTAAAATAAAGATCTATTTGTTACAATAAAAAAAGGGACCCATTATACGCCGCCATTGCGGAATTTGGAATTTGTTCGCCCCATACACGCTACTGGACAATACGATCCTAAAACTATGCATAGGAGTACTATATGAAATTCGTTTTTAACTTCATCTTTTTTTGGAATCTTATTTTATCTGATCTTTGTTTATTTTCCTGAAGCCTTCAATACATTAGTCTCTTGGGCAAATTCGATCGTGACATTTTTAAAGGATATGTTTCATCTGATTATGGATAAGATTGGGGGTCCCACAACTCCAGTAACACCCCCAACTCCTCCTGCGACCTAAAAATAACTTATAAGTTGTGGAGTCTTCTAAAAACGGACTCTTCAACTGTTCCTTTGGAGAAGCGTAATTCTGGCGGCAAGGAAAGTAAAGCTATTCTTGGAGGAGAAGAATTATGAAAATTGTGATCCTAGCAGCCGGAAAAGGTTCAAGGCTGGGTGAAACGGATCTCCCAAAACCGTTAACCCTTCTTTCTGACAATAAATCGATCCTTCGCCATCAGATTGAAAATCTCGAACATTTTTTTTCACCAAAAGATATCTTAGTTGTTGTGGGCTATCATAAAGAATTAATCATGGACGCCTTCGATGACTTATTATTCATCTACAGCCCCCATTATGGTCGCGAAAACACATCTAAAAGCCTTTTAAGAGCAGTCAGGAAAATTCACGAAGATCTTCTATGGCTTAATGGCGATGTCATTTTTCATCCGAGCGTCCTAGAGAAATTGATTGCTCTTAATGAAAGCTGCATGGTAGTCACAAAAGCCAAAGTTGGAGAAGAGGAAGTAAAATACATCACCGATTCCGAGGGTAAGATCAAAGCTGTATCGAAAACAATCCCTAATGGTGAAGGAGAAGCCGTAGGGATCAATTATTTAAGCTCTGTCGATCTCACTCTTTTTCAAAAACATCTTGAAAAATGTAATGATAACGACTATTTTGAAAAAGCCTTAGAAAACTGTATTATCGACGGACTAGAACTTAAAGCATGCCCAATTGATGCAAACCTATGCATGGAAATTGATTTTCCTAAGGATCTCGAGCAAGCAAATCACTATTTAAAGAGCTGGGGTATCGAAAATAAAAATAAAAGAGATGCTAAGAATGGGTAAGAAAGATGCTGCGATATTAGGATATAAAGTATAGGAAAAAATTAAACGCAAAGACACGAAGGCTCAAAGAGCACAAAGAGATCTTACGTGAAGAATTTTCAAAAAAACAGGTGAATTTTATTTTACATGTAAGATCTCTTGTGCTCTTTGTGCCTTCGTGCCTTTGTGTTTAATCTTCCCTAGATTTCATATCCTTACCACGAAAAAGTAGCGTATTGTAAATAAATTGAAATTGCTTTACCGTTGTCACTAAACTTGCCCTTTGTAAACGCAAATCATAAATTCTTTGCGGAACATTTATCTCTTTAACCCCATCGGATTGCTCTTTTAGTAGGCTATGCGTTGTTACAAAAGTGCCAGATCTTCCAACTCCCGCAGAACAATGCACTAGAATTGGTGCACTCGAATTTTTAGAATACTCATTCACTAAATCAACAAAAGATTGAAATAATAAAAAATCAGGAACACTATAATCTGGCCAATTTTCAAGATGAAGCTGAACAATCTTTCTTTTTTTATATTTTTTAACGTTATAGGCCCAAAAATATCTTGCAACAATTTTCTGCGATTTCGGCCCTTTCTCCAAAATTTTTTCTTCTATAAAAGAGAGAGACCATCCGAGCACTTTTTTTGGAAAATAAGTCTCTTTCCAATAAGGTGTACATCGATCATGATTGGATTCAATTGGCATACAAGCTGTTACTATTAAAGTGCATTTTTTATAGAGAATCATTTTCCAAAAATCATGAACAGTTGCTTCAATCGGGGCCTGAGCAATAATATAATTTTGCTTTGGTGTTTTAATATCGCTAGCACTGATGTAAAAGTCTTTAATTTCTTTGCAGCTCCGTGTTTCATCAAAAGGAAAAAATGAAGAACGATTCAAAGTCGGATTATTTTGAGCCACTTGAGTAGATTTTTTAATCTTTTCAGAAAGTTGTTCCACTTTCAGAAAAAGCTGCTTAGCTTCAAAAAAATCTTTCGAAATTAATTCCATGCGATCTAAAGAAGATTCCTTTTCAAAGAATTGAGACCCAACTAAAGGGAAAAATCGAAGGCATAGAGTAGAGAGAAGGATTATTCGAATAAAGCAATTCATTTTTTTCCTTTTTAGGTTGAACAATTTATTTTTTTATATGTACCAGAAATATTTTTATTTGAAAAGATCATAATTTATAACAACAGTAGTCCCCGCTAAAAATAAAGAATGGCTGAGCGAGGGCTGTCAGCAGGTTCAGTTTGCGACGAATTCGTAGCCTTAGCTACGGATGAGGAGCAAAATGAACCTGATGGCAGTCCGCAGCCAGCCATTCTTTATTTTTAGCGGGAACTGCTGTTTATGACAAAAAATCACTGATGTCGATGATTCTATAGAAATAATTGCTGGCATAAACAGACTCGCTGACATCCCCTAAATGAAATAATACAGGAATTTTCTTGAATGATTTAAATCCCACCAAGCTTTTAAATATCCAAGAAAATTCGGAATTTGTACCTAACTGTGTTGCTGTTTTAGATAAACAAGAAATTTGGCTAAAACCCAAAAGCTTACAAATAATATTTTTTAATATACTCAGTAAATTTCAAGAGTATTTAAATTAGTATTTTTGCATCCATGTAGTCTAAACCACTGCGTGAAATCGTAATAACCAAAAAATTGCGCAAATTTCTTAGCTGTTACGATATCAAGCAGTGGTTTAGACTATTTAGAGGGCTCGTGGCTACACTCAACATCGGAATGATGAGCTACAATTTGCGCGTACTTTACCCCTAAGATCCCCCTTGTGCTCTTTGTGCCTTCGTGCCTTTGTGTTTAATTTTTCCTATACTTATACCCTAATATCGCAACATCTTTCTTTCACTCTTAAAGAAAACGTTCCATAAAAATACGACCACTATAAACACCGTTATCTTTGATCCAATGTGTTTGCCTTCCAAACTCTTCAAAACCAAATCGACGATACAGTCGAATAGCTGGATTTTCGGCATAAACAGTCAAATGTAGCAATTCTATATGAAAATTCTCTTTTGCCAATTGCATTAAGCTTGTAAGTAGCATACTGCCTATCCCCTTACCACGATGCTCATTACCGACGATAATGCCAAATTCAGTTTGATGAGCCAACTTTCGGTAAGGCTGAAGATACAACGTTGTTAAACCGCAGGGCACTCCATTGACCACAGCAGTTAAACTGCATTTGTAACGGCAAAAGCTAATCCAACGACCAACAGCATCCTCGACTTCAACTTCATCATACATTGGAAACCAGCGTCCAACCTCTGGCTCTAACAACCATTTTTTTAAGTATTTGGCGTCACCTGGCTCTGTATAACGAATTTCGACGGGGGGTAATCCCGAAGCTTCATTTGCTTGACTTGTTTGTTGTTCTTGTCCCATAGCTTATTTGCCCTCCGATTCTTTTAAAAAAGCATTGACAAATAGATCAATATCGCCATCCATAACAGCACTTACATTCCCCACCTCCACACCCGTACGAGTGTCTTTGACGAGAGTATAGGGTTGAAAAACATAATTACGAATCTGGCTTCCCCAGGCGATCTCTTTCTTCTCATCGCTAAGAGCCTCAAGCCCTTTTTTGCGCTCTTGCAACTGCAAATCATACAATTTAGACTTCAACATCTTCATACAGTATTCTCGGTTCTGTATTTGGCTTCGCTGGCTTTGCGAAGATACGACAATCCCTGTCTTTAAATGTGTGATGCGTACTGCTGAATCTGTCTTATTGACGTGTTGTCCCCCAGCTCCTGAAGCGCGGTAAGTGTCAACACGCAGATCCTCAGGCCGCACCTCGACCTTAATATCATCGCTAACCTCTGGAGTCACATCCACCGAGGCAAAGCTAGTATGCCTTTTTGCATTTGCATCAAATGGGGAGATCCTCACTAGACGATGAACACCCTTTTCCGACTTAGCATACCCATAAGCAAACTCTCCACTGAACTTAATGGTTGTACTTTTCATGCCGGCCACATCCCCATCCACCACATCGACCACTTCAAAAGTCCAGCCTTTTTTGACAGCCCAACGCTGATACATCCTTGCCAACATCGATACCCAATCGCAAGCTTCTGTGCCTCCAGCCCCAGCATTTATACTTAAAAAGCAATTGCAAGTATCCATTTCTCCCGACAACATACGACGCACTTCAAGATCGGCAAGAGTTGAATCAATCGCTCGCAACTCTTGAAGCAATTCTTGAATAAGGGCTTCGTCGCCACACTCTTCGGCTTCAGGTAAAAGCTCCTTTGCATCCTCTAATCTTCTTTTGAGGCTTCTATAAGGCGCAACCCAAATCTTCAAATGATTAGATTCTGCAATAACCCGTTGTGCTCTAGCATTATCTTCCCAAAAAGTAGGGGCTTCCATTAAGGTTTCTAATTCTTTGATTCTGACTTCTTTTGAAGCTAAGTCAAAGATACCTCGACATATGGAGGAGTCTTTCATCGATATTTTTTATTTTAGTTTGCGTCTCTAAATTCATTTCAATATCCTTTATAGTTGTTAAATTTTATTTTAACCTTTCTTAAATAAAAGGTCAAAAATTTCCATTGCAACTTAAACCATATCTGAAGTAAAAATAATTTGCACTAGAAATATGAGGTTGAGTCAATGAGTATTTCGTATGAAAAGCTTCTTTCAAATTCCGTGCCAATTGTGGCAGAAAGTCGACAAGCCTATCATTTTATCACCGAAAGACATCTCCAAGCAATTTGGTTAGAACAAAAGTATTTTAAAGATCTGAAGACTTGTTCGGGCGAAACCATCGAGGTGCTGTCTCCAGGAATATGGAACCTCGATGCAGGACCAGACTTTCGCAAAGCTCATCTAATAATTGGTGAAAAGATCTATTTTGGAGATGTAGAAATACATCTGTCAGATGAATCTTGGCAACAACATCAACACCATGTCGATTCTCGTTACGATCAAGTCATCTTGCATATTTCACTTTGGCAATCCCGTCATCCACATGTGCTTACTACATCGAATAATAAACCTTTCTTTCAGGTCTATCTTGAAGGCTTTTTAACAGTTCCAACGGCTCGGTTGTGTCAACTTATTGACCTAGACCTCTATCCCTATAAACAATTTACTGGAAGTGGACGTTGTGCTCAGGAGCTCTTCAAAGAACTTCCCTCCGAATCTGTTTCAGCTTTATTTGAAAAAGCTGCCGACTGGAGACTCTCTCGCAAAAGAGAATTTCTGGCAGAGCGACTCCCCTCGCAAAAAGAATATGCTGGAGCCGGTATTTCGATGGCATTGGGGTACAAAAATAATAGCGAGCAATTTCTAGCACTCTTTCAAGAGATGTACGGAAGGACTTTTACTAACGAAGAAGCCACTTTTGGATGGTTGTTAGGAAAATGTGGATTTTTTTCCCCTTATTTTAATCAAAAATGGGGAAAGAGCACTTACTATCAAAATCTACAACAATCACATTTTGTTCAAGAGACACATTCCTGCAAACAAATCAAATTACATTTGACCCAAATTCGCCCTCTGAATCATCCTGTGAGGCGCTTAGTTGTATTAGCTAAATTACATCAAGACAAAAATCTATCTGAATTGCTTCCAAGAATATTTGAAGAATGGAAGTTGCAATGGCCTTCATACGCTAAGCAAAACAAATGGAAAAAGCTATTGGACCTTTTTAAAAGTGTGTTACCTTCTTATGAGGATCCTTATTGGAACTTCCATTATCTTTTTGAAGATCAACCTCGCAGTGAATTTCTTCCTCTGATAGGAGAAAATCTAAAGCAGGAAATAGTCATCAATCTCTTTTTACCTTTAATTGATGGCGAAATTGAGCAGCGGGGTGATCCAGAGGAAATAAGAGCCTTCCAGCATCTTTATAGGTCTTTGGCTCCCTCTAAAACGGGTAAAAGCAGCTATTTGGTGCATCGTTTTTTTGGCGACTCACAAAAAGGAACATTACTGCATAATGCTTATGCCGAACAAGGAGCCTATCAACTGCACTATGATTTCTGTTCTCATTTTGAAGCAAGTTGCGAAGGGTGCCCTTTTGTTGAACGTTATAAACAGCATTGTACCGTGCCTGTACAGCCTTGATCGAGTAGGGGGTAGCCGTAGGCTCGATCAAACAAGATATACCAGGCTCAGTCATAAACTTGGATTTTGTGACCGAGCCTGGTATAATCAATTCTTAAGAAATTAACCCATATCTTTTTCTTTTAATTCTTGCAATAATTCATTAACCAAAAAATCTGGTTCAATTGAGGGGGAATGAATTTTATCATTTTCTGGAAGTGCATCTAAAACTTTCTCCCAGTAAAGCTTTTTTTCATTATCATTTTTTAATGAATACAAATTACATAAAAGATTAATACCATCAAAATAAGGAATCTTGCTTATTGCTTGCATAACCAATTCTATCGCTTTGTCATAAGAAATTGGTGGAGTGCCAGGACAAACAGAACAACGGGCCAACTCAATTAGTAAGCCAGGCGGCGGCTCTTGACATTTATCAAAAGATTTTTTAAAACAATCGTATCTTTCTTCATGTTGAGATGTAATGTAAAATCCCATGCCAAGTAAAGCATCATTTTTCCAAGATTTATCCCATTCTAGCTGGTATCTAGATCGAAGTTGCTTTAATAGCTCAACGGCACAGTATTGGAGTTCATCATCCCAATTTTCATTATATAATAAATGATATGCCAAACGGAGGCCATCATTAAAAGATAGGGATTTAGAAATTTCTTCTAAAGGAAATAATTCAATAAGTTGCTTATATAATCGATTTTTGAACAAATCCACCAATTGGTTTTTTTTCACTGAACAACCCATGCATCTTTAATAAAGGTTAATCCTGTATCTAAAAAGGAGCCTATCAACTGCACTATGATTTCTGTTCTCATTTTGAAGCAAGTTGCGAAGGGTGCCCTTTTGTTGAACGTTATAAACAGCATTGTACCGTACCTGTACAGCCTTGATCGAGTAGGGGGTAGCGTAGGCTCGATCAAACAAGATATACCAGGCTCAGTCATAAACTTCTAATTAAGTATGCACCCCTGATTATAACATCCAAAAACTTTTTGGAGCCCTCAGCGACCAGCGGCGCGCTAATATCAAGAAGTAAACTCAAAAGCTTACTCAGAAGTGCTGTGGGCTCTGCCACAGCGCGTGAAAAAGGTTTACTCATAAAGTATGCAATTAAAAATTATAGGATGTTGTCTCGCTTTATGACAGGCCTCCTACTCGTAGCTTCATTCCGACCATAGATGTATGTCAGAAAAGGATTTGTAAAACAACAAAACCTTTGCCAACCGAAAGGGAAATTTTTTTTAATTGCATGATTTATGATCTAAACCTTCTTCACGCGCTGTGGCAGAGCCCACAGCACTCCAAAAAGTTTTTGGATGTTATAATCAGGGGTACATACTTCATACTTGATTAGAAGTCACATATTTTGGATCCGGAAATGGGGGAGGAAGAAATGGCAAGGCTATTTTCAAGATTAGAGCCTCTTGGTTCTAGGTTCTACAATCTTTTTAGCTATTACGATTTCACGCAGATTTAATTGCACTTATCAATTGACGAGAATTCATCCACAATGATAAATTGAACAATTTGAAGCTCTAGCATAACACATTAACACAAAGGTGTAACATGAAATCTTGTCTTAAATCTATTTCCCTTCTTTTTGTAATTGGAATTGGTATTTTAACTTCATGCGGAACTGCTAAAACAATCGTTTACGATCCAGTAGTCATTCCAGGTCACGTCAATCAAGTCCAAATTGCCCGAGGCTCAGACACTGTCCCTGTATCCGAAAACATTAAGTCTATATTTGAAAAACAGCTCAAAAAAAATCTTTATGCAGATGGCATTATCCAGAGTGGTCCAGGCGGAATCAGTCTACAATATCGCTTTATTCAATATAGCGAAGGAAACCGATTTGCTCGTTATATGTTAGGAGGGATTGGAAATACCGGAGAGGCATCTCTAACAGTAGAAGTCATTTATTTTGGATGTGATGGAACAGAACTCGGTAAAATTCACACAGAAGGTAAAATTTCGAGTGGTGCATTCGGTGGATCTTCAGATGAGGCTATTAAGAAAGCTGCCGAAGAAATTGCACATTATACACGTAATTCGATTTTGAACGGCAACTAATTAAGAATATTTCAGAAACTGCAAGGATGGGCACCCTGCTCTCCTTGTACCAATCCCCTCGTTACACGAAAAGTGTCATCTTATAAACTAAAACTACATATAAAAATTATTTTATGTTAACTTAAAGATGACAGAGTGCAATTTCTCGTACGAGCACGAAAAATTAAAGGAGGGCTTATGGGCAACATATCAAATGGTAACGGCCAAGAACCTAAAAGCTTTGAGCAACTGTTTGAAGAAATGAATGACCTACTGGATTTTGTCATTCAGAAAATTGAATCCCCAGATCCGGAACTTGTGAAAAAGTTTGATCAAGTACCTGCCGATTTAGGTCAAAAGTTTGCAAAACTTGAAAATGATGTGAATGCATTTATTCAACTAAATGCTGAGACCATCGAGAAAGAATCAGCCCTCGGCAAAATCAATGCGACCGGCTCCTTAGATCATTTGACTAAGAGAGAATTAAAATGCCTAGAACGTTCCAAGAAATTAGTCAAAAAAGCTGAAGAAATCCAAAAAACCATTCCAAAAGAACCTTTACCTATTTCTACCAAAGTTCAAGATGCCGAAAAAGATCACAAAAAGCATTTTAAACGAATTCGTCGAGGACAAACATGGAAGTTATGAGGAATTCCCATGTATAAGTCAAATGAATTTATAAAAAATGTCGAACGTTGGATGCTATTTTGTCCGGAAGCAATTGAACTGCTTCAGTTGAATCCTACCCAAAATGATCTTGGTCCTTCTAAAGTCGAAGCGGCAGAATGGGCAAGCAAACTCGATTATCATTCATTTAAATTATTATATGTCTATGGAATTGGAACCTACGCCCCCTACTCGAGTTTGAAAGAATGGTGCAAACAAAAAGATCATTTCTTAGTCATCCTTGAAGATAATCTAGAGGCGATTGCACATTTTTTTAAGACAGAAGAAGCTGCAGAGCTTTTATATGCTGAAAATATATGGCTCTACTATCTCGACCCCACTCATGCGGCCATTCAAGAGATTACTAAACTGTTTCCCGAAATTCCATACACCTGTGCAACACTCTATTCGGAAGAAAGCAAGCTCAAGACTTTCAAAGACATTATCGCAAAAATAAATTTCTATACGCATTATTACAATACCTTTGTAACCGAACAAAGTTCCTATGGAATCACCTTTTATCATAATTTTTTTTCAAATCTTTTTCTTTGGCCTACCGTTTTTTCGGGCGATGCTCTGTTTGAAAAATTCAATGGAATTCCGGCCATTATTTGTGGAGCCGGCCCTTCACTTGCCAAAAATATTGAAGTCTTAAAGACATTGAAAGAAAAGGCTTTGATTTTTGCTGGTGGCACAGCCCTAAATGCGTTGAATAGCGCTGGAATGAATCCACACTTTGGTGTGGGGATTGACCCAAATCCAGAACAAGTCACTCGCATCATAATGAATTCAGGCTTTGAAGTTCCTTTTCTGTATAGAAGTCGGATGAATCGCGAGGCTTTAAACTTAGTGCACAATGACAAATTCTACGTTTCTGGGGCAAATGGATATGAGATCCCCAAATATTTTGAAGAAAAGTGTGGCATCGAAAGCCACGTGATTGATGAAGGATGTAACGTTATCAATTTTAGCTTAAGCTTAGCTTTTGCTATGGGGTGCAATCCTATTTTTGTTGTTGGGGTCGATTTAGCCTATAGTAACGATCAATCCTATGCCCCAGGAATGCAACATCATCCCATTCATCGTCATTTCCGTACCAAATATGAAACGGATGAGCTCATTTATCGCAATGATATTTATGGAAATTCGGTTCCTACTTTATGGAAATGGGTGACAGAATCGATATGGTTTTCAAATTTTGCAACTATGCATCCTACAATTAAATTCATCAATTGTACCGAAGGTGGAATTGGCTTTATAAATGTTCCCAACATGCCACTTTCTGAAGCAGCGGAACAATTTCTTTCTCAACAACATGGAGTAGGATGTCGAATTTACGGTGCCATCGCACAAAGTAAAATGAATCCTTTGGCAACGAAAGAACATCTATACACTTTATTTGATGAGATGGGTTCTAGTTTAACTGAAACAGAAGTAGAACTACAACAGTATGGTGAGGAGCTCATCAAAATAAAAGAGGCCTTTAACTTTAAAGACGCACCTCCTACAAATGAAGAATTTAAGAAAAACCTCCAAGAAAAATTGAAGGAGATCCTTCAAGACAAAAAATGTTATCCTTATCTTTTGGAGGGTCTAAATCTAAATTTTGAAGCAGCAAAACAACGTCAATTTCAACGCTTAATTCTTGACTACAATTTGTTAAAACCGATCGAATGGCAATTACACCTACTAGAGCTTGAACAGGCTCGGATTCTTTATTTGCAAAAAGGCGCTTCCGTTCTCAATATTTTGATGCAGCAGGTCACGCATGAAAGAAAAATCAAAGATCGAAGTGATGCTCTTCAGATCAACAACCCAATAGATCCTCCTACAATTCTAGGCACCTATTCATTTGAAAACAATTTGTTGGTCATGCATGACCCTGAATGCGGTCTAAATATTTCAGAAGAATTTATTCCTGATCCGGCCTCAGGAGTTTATAAACTTACAGATGATGAAGGACATGTTACGTTTGAATCCTACCGAAAAGAGGGTCGATTACATGGTCCTACACGCTATTATGGACGGAACCATTTTTTAGCTGCTGAACATTGGTATTTAGAAGGAAAGCAAGTTGGAAAGGCAGTCTATTACTTCTCACCGCATGCTGTACATGCTATATTGCGGTTTAAGGACGGTCTACAAGAAGGGAGACAAGACTATTACTATGATGATCAAACGCCCAAGATGATTATCGAAAATTATTCCAAAGGTCTTCTTGACGGCACAGTTTATCTTTTTCATCCTAACGGGCTACTCGCCCGCAAATTGCAATTTAAGGAAGGAAAACGAGAAGGGACAGAATTGCTTTGGAGTGCGTACGGAATTTTGATCATGGAAGCAAACTTTTCAAAAGGTAAACCTATAGGGATCTCCAAAGTATGGTCAGCAGAGGGTAAATTAATTCAAGAGATCTTCTATAATGAGGCTTCAGAAATAGTGAACAGCGTCCAGTGGGATCAACTAGGCAATCTTACAAAGAAAGAACAGGGTCCTAAAAGGGATTATTTCCAAGAAGTTGCGACGAATACTCAAGTTCTAACACAAAATCTATCACAGCTTCACAAAGAAATGTTAGGTTTAAAACCGTTATTAGAAGGGATGCATAGAGATTATTCTGATTCAAATGATGTAACGCTGTTTATTCAAGAATTAGCTGGAATTGGAGAGGCAATCAAAGGTCTTCAGGAAACCAATGAGAAGCTGCTTCATGAATCGGGCTTTCATCTTAAAAACCAAGGAGAAACATTTTGGAAAACATCTTCGCTGCAAAAGGAAGTTCAAGCTAAGTTAGAAAATGCCAGCAAACAGATGCAAGCAGACCTGGCAATATTGAATGAGAATTTATACAAAACAATCTTTGAATTATCTAGAAAGTCAAAGGACGGCAAGGACGACAAGGACAGCAAGGACGAAAAGGACAACAAGGACGACAAGCAAGGACTATAAACACACATAAACGACAGGGACGCCAAAAAATTTATTTGTTATTGTTTGTCCTTGCTTGTTGTCCTTGCTGTCCTTGTTGTCCTTGCTGTCCTTTCATGATCGCTGAAAATCCTTCGCAAGATTTTAAGTAATCTGGCATAAAGCAAACATGGATCATAATCTCAAAATTGTACTCATTTTCACCATTGGTTTTGCTCTAGCAACTTTCTTTGCTTACATTACGCAACGCTTAAAACTTTCTCCCATTTTAGGATATTTATTAGCCGGTTTTATCATTGGACCTTATTCTCCAGGTTATACCGCCGACCCTGAAATTGCTGAACAGCTTGCTGAAATTGGAGTTATTTTAATGTTATTTGGAGTAGGACTCCATTTTAAAATAGAAGATCTCCTAAAAGTCAAAAATGTAGCCATTCCTGGAGCCTTTGTTCAGACAACCATCTCCACAATTGTCACGATGTACATTGTTTATTTAGCAGGCTGGCCCTTGGAAATGGGCTTGATTATTGGTCTAGCTATTGGAGTTGCAAGTACTGTCGTTTTAATGCGGATGCTCACGGACAACAACATCCTTAATACCCAAGAAGGGCACATTGCTATCGGTTGGTTAATCGTCGAAGACATTTTTACAGTCTTCATTCTGATCTTAATCCCAACGCTCGTCACTTTTGTGAGTGGATCAAATTTTTCTTGGACGGGCTTAGTCGGTTCTATCAGTACAGCAATTGTTAAATTTTTCATCCTAGCATTAGTCATGTTCACATGGGGACAAAAATTCGTTTCTTATATCTTGACAAACATCGTGAGACTCCACTCTCAAGAAATGTTTACCTTAGCAGTCATTTCGCTAGTCTTTATAATTGCTACAGGTTCAGCAGTCATCTTTGGAACATCTATTGCCTTGGGAGCCTTTATTGCTGGAATGGTCATCGGAAAAACGCATGTAAAACATCAAGCTGCCGCTAATGCTCTCCCGCTTAAAGACATCTTTGGAATCGTCTTTTTTCTTTCTGTGGGTATGATTTTTAATCCCATAGGAATAACAAGTAATTATTCCCTCTTTATCGGATTACTTTTAGTAGTCATCTTGGTTAAACCTCTGACAGCTTATTTCATCACAGCATTTCTTGGCTATCCGATAAGGACAGCTTTAATCATTGCTATAGGACTTGCACAAATTGGTGAATTTTCATTCATTCTGGCAGAACAAGCCTTGAAATTTCATTTGCTTACCGATGAAGGCTATGATTTTCTTGTAGCTTGCGCGCTGATTTCGATCTCCCTAAACCCATTGCTCTTTAATAGTGTAAACGCTATAGAAAGGTTCCTTAAAAAAATCCCTTTTCTTAATGCGTTCGAAAAGAGAATTACAAAGAATCTACAAACGAATCATAATATTGATTTAAACGCAGTTATTATTGGATATGGTCAAATAGGTAAAGCAACTACCAAAATTTTAGGAGAATATGGATTTGTACCTACAATCATTGAAAACAATATCGACATCGTCTCACATAAACAAGAGGATGAAAATATTATTTATGGTGAAGCAACAGAACCAAACATTTTAAAAGAAGCACAACTAGAGAAAGCCAGCCATCTACTTATCACCATTTCCGATAGTTCGAAAACAATAGCAATCATCCATATAGCCCGTCAAATAAATCCTACGATAGAAATTATCGCCCGAGCTCAATTCACAGCCGAAGAACCTTTAATGGACAAATTAAGAGTCCATTATGTCTGCACCGAAAGAACAGCTATAAGGGACTTCACGATCTTAACACGTAGGATTTTTCATAGAAAAAGGGAACAATTCCTGTAAAATTGTTCTGATTTCATATGCCCTGCCCTTGCCACTCTTTTATGTTGTCAATTTTTTTTTCAAATAGTAGAGTGAAAAAAAAAGCGACACACCCATCATAAGCATCAGAAAAGGAGAAGCATGAACGATCCTACAGCCATTCCTGCACCATTTCTTTGGAGACGCCTCCATTCGCTGACAGGACTATTTTTTGTGCTTTACCTCTTTGAACATCTACTCGTTAATTCTCAGGCTGCACTTTGGATCGGAGAAGACGGATCAGGATTTGTCGAAGCTGTCAATGCAATCCATCGACTTCCCTTCTTACCATTTATTGAAGTAGGTCTTTTAGGAATTCCCATTCTCCTCCACACCTTCTTGGGAGTACGCTACCTATTAACAGCCCAATCAAATAACATGCCCTCCGATGGTTCTAAACCATCCTTACCAAACTACTCCCGCAATCATGCCTACACTTGGCAACGGATCACTTCATGGATTTTACTTTTTGGACTTGCATTTCACGTCATTCATATGCGCTTTATAGAATACCCAACTATCGTTAAAGAAGGTTCTGAACATTTCTATTTGATCAGACTTAATAACGATCCAGGATTAAAATCCCTTTCAAAGCGCCTAGACGTAGAGATCTATAAAGCCAATCAAATCAATCCATCAAGCCAATGGTTTTCCGCATTGCAGAAAAAACCCCTACAACCTGAAGAAGTCATTGCCATCGCCCCCTCCTTTGGAACAGCCGAATTATTAATTGTTCGCGAGACCTTTAAAATGCCCCTCATGTTAGCGATCTATACTATCTTTGTATTAGCTGCTTGTTTTCATGGCTTCAATGGTTTATGGACTTTCATGATCTCATGGGGAATTAATTTGACTCAGCGCTCTCAAAGACTCATGTTAGGATTAAGCAACTTTTTGATGCTGTTAGTTGCATTTTTAGGATTGGCCGCCATTTGGGGCACTTATTGGATAAATCTAAAACAATAGTACAGAAAAATGGCGAATAAAACTGCTCAAAAAAAAGTGATTGTCATTGGTGGAGGCCTTGCAGGCCTCTCTGCTACCTTGAAATTAGCTGAACAAGGCTGCAAAGTACAATTGATCTCTGTCACAAAAGTCAAGCGTTCCCATTCCGTCTGTGCACAAGGGGGAATTAACGCCGCCATCAATTCGATGGGTGAAGATGACTCCCCTCTTATCCACGCCTATGATACAATCAAAGGTGGAGATTTCCTCGCAAACCAACCTCCAGTTTTGGAAATGTGCTTAGCAGCCCCAAGCATCATCCACATGATGGATCGCTTTGGTTGCACTTTCAATAGAACTCCAGAAGGAAATCTCGATTTTAGACGCTTCGGAGGTACTCTTTACAACCGAACAGCTTTTTGCGGAGCTTCCACAGGGCAACAACTTCTCTACTCATTAGACGAACAAGTGCGCCGTTACGAAAGTAAGGGGCTTGTGGAAAAATTCGAACACAATGAATTTCTGCGTCTTATAAAAGATGAAAATGGAATAACACGTGGTGCTATCGTCCTCGATCTTTTCAACTTAAGACTCGATGTACTGAAGGCCGACGCCGTGGTCATTGCGACCGGAGGCCTAGGCGTTCTTTTTAAGAAATCTACAAATTCGACCTTCTGCACTGGAGCAGCTAATGGACGTCTCTACAAGCAAGGGATGATCTACGCAAACGGAGAATTTATCCAAATTCACCCTACAGCAATACCAGGCACAGATAAAATGCGCCTAATGTCAGAATCTGCGCGGGGTGAAGGGGGGCGGTTATGGGTCTGGGGAGATCCCTCTAAATCTGTAATGGGCAATGACGGAACTTTATATCCTTGCGGTAAAGCAAACGAACCTTGGTACTTTTTGGAAGAACTTTACCCAGCATTTGGCAACTTAGTTCCGCGAGATATTGCAGCCAGGGAAATTCTACGTCTTTGTGAGATGGGCTTAGGGATCGACGGTAAATCAGAAGTCTTTCTGGATGTGTCTCAACTTTCCGAAGATAAGAAACAGAAACTACAATCGATCTTAACCATTTATCAAAAATTCACCGGTGAAGACCCCCGTTCTCTCCCCATGAAAATTTTCCCGGCAGTCCATTATTCAATGGGTGGTGGCTGGGTCGACTGGCCAGCTGCGGATGATCCTGACCGCTGGACACGTTATCGACAAATGACGAATATTCCAGGATGCTTTAACGTAGGTGAATCTGATTATCAATATCACGGAGCAAACCGTTTAGGGGCAAATTCGCTGCTCTCATGCATCTTTGGAGGACTCACAACAGGCAAAGAAGTTCCTCGCTACCTAGAATCTCTTGACATTTCCGGAGAAAATGTGAGTGAAAAAATCTTTGAAACAGCTCTGCAAGAAGAAGAAGCAATCCAGAAAGACCTTATGTCCAGAAATGGCCCTGAAAACGTCCATGCTTTGCACGATGAACTCGCTGATTGGATGGTGACAAATGTGACCGTTAAACGCAATAATACCGACTTGCAACGCACCTACAATAAAATTGAAGAGCTGAAAGAACGTTATGAACGGATCACCTTAGACGATCATACACAATTTGCCAATCAAACGTATGTCTTTGCGCATCAGTTTGATGCCATGCTTTGTCTTGCTCAAGTCATCACCAAAGGGGCATTGCTACGCAACGAATTCCGCGGAGCACACTTCAAGCCTGAATTTGATAAACGGGACGATGAGAACTGGCTAAAAACGACACTCGCAACTTACGATCCTGCAACAGAAGAACCGATCATCACCTATGAAGAAATTGATGTACGACATTTAAAGCCTGTGATGCGAGACTATACCACCGCCAAAAAAGTTAAACCTACATTGACGAATGTGCCTACAGCGGTTCAGTCTGTCATTTAATGGAGTGTTGCCATGGAAAATAGATTTATTCTCAAAGTCTATCGTGGAGAACCTGGTCATCAATTCTGGGAAGAATTTGAGCTGCCAATTATCCCCCATAGCAACGTCATTTCCTGCTTAATGGAAATTCAAAAAAGACCTTATAATCGCCAAGGGACGAAAGTCACTCCTGTGGTATGGGAAAGTGGATGTTTAGAGGAAGTTTGTGGATCTTGTTCCATGCTAATCAATGGCAAACCTAGACAAGCTTGCACAGCTCTGATCGAACCGATTTTACGAGAAACAAAAAGCGATACCATTACATTGGCCCCTTTTACAAAATTTCCTCTCGTCCGCGACTTGATTGTCGACCGCTCTTCTATGTTTGAAAATCTTAAAAAGGTACACGCCTGGATAGAAGTCGACAGTAGCTTTAACAAGGGACCAGGACCTAAAATTAGTCAAGAAAAGCAAGAGGTTATGTATGCACTCTCGACTTGTATGACTTGTGGTTGCTGCATAGAGGCTTGCCCTCAAATGAACAATAAATCAAAGTTTGTGGGGCCTCAAATCATCTCTCAAGTGCGACTTTTCAATGACAACCCTACCGGCGCGTTGCAAAGAGCAAGACGTCTTGATCCGATGTTGCAAGAAGGGGGCATCAGTGAATGTGGTAATGCACAAAATTGTCAAAAAGTTTGTCCTAAAGAAATCCCATTGCTCGACTCAATCGCTGCTATCAGCCGAGATGCGACCCTTCATGCTTTTAGAAAGTTATTTAGCTTGCCTGATCGAGAGTAAATGTCAATGTCTCTTGGGCAATGTCCAAAATAGCCTTGCCATTGGTGCCTGACCTGATATTCTGATATTTGCCTAAACGAAAACAAGACCTCTTAAAAGGGCAAATGTCAGAATGTCAGGTCTGGAACCAAGGCTAAGGCGGTACATCCTAGAATTTGCTCCTCATTGAAAATTAAAAGCACTCTCTGTTAGCATCTGAGAGGTAACGTTCTGGCCTGGGTTCCGGATCCAAAATATGTGACTTCTAGTTAAGTATGCACCCCTGATTATAACATCCAAAAACTTTTTGGAGTGCTGTGGCTCTGCCACAGCGCGTGAAGAAGGTTTAATCATAAAGTATGCAATTAAAAATTATAGGATGTTGTCTCGCTTTATGACAGGCCTCTTACTCGTAGCTTCATTCAGACCATAAATGTATGTCAGGAACGGATTTGTAAAACAACAAAACCCTTGCCAACTGAAAGGGAAATTTTTTTAATTGCATGCTTTATCATCTAAACCTTCTTCACGCGCTGTGGCAGAGCCACAGCACTCCAAAAAGTTTTTGGATGTTATAATCAGGGGTGCATACTTAATTAGAAGTCACATATTTTGAATCGGAAATGGGGGAGGAAGAAATGGCAAGGTTTTTGGTCGAAAAACTAGCCTTGTTCACTTCTTCGTTCAATTATTCCTCCTCTGTGATCTCTGTGGTAGATTTTTTTTTACCACAGAGATCACAGAGAACACAGAGGAGGAATAATTGAGCGAAAGTTTCTCGTGTACAGGTGAACATAGCCCTTAAAGAAACCTTGAATGAAAACACACTCACTGAAGAAGAATTACTTAATTGTATTAAAAAAATGATACTGCATATTAAACGAATGGAGAATGATTTTCAAAGCTTCTGGAAACAATTAGAACGAAAGATCATCGAGCATGCGTAAACTCCACTTCTTCCATCTAAATTTCTTGCGTGATGAGCATTTCCAAATATATGCATGGCACGGCGGTACTTTGCTATGGTACCGTATAGACAACAAATCCCTGAGCTTGCAACATCAAAGAAAGAGCCTCTTTCGTCTGAAAGAGGATTCTGTTCTACCTTTTCATTACGTAAAATCAAGTTTGCCGAGTTTCACCCAAACGGTTACAGAGAAGTATCTTCCCCATCATTTAATTGATAAGCGTTTGAAAAGAAAAATCGAAAAGAAAATAGCCCGAGGAAGTGTTGCATATTTATTGGTATACTCGCGCAATGGTAGATTCATGTAAATTAAGTTCTTCGGCAAATACCTAGTCATCGTCAAAGGGGTCAATTGGCCCTCAGGCTGAGTAAAAAATTGATATTGTGCTTTGCTAACGATTGGACCATCTCTCTCAAGTCGTATTACGCTGATGAATATTTTGAAAGAACCATTGAGCAGATAGAATTTTTTGTTTGATAAAATTACGCGTTTCTAATGACAACGAGGGATCGTCGAGCATGCGAAATACCGTCGATTAAAGCATAATTGCAGGTAAGGATCATCATTCAAGAAACATGCAGTTGTCATCTTCTTGATCAAGAAGACATCAGGAACAATGAAATCGATTCTAGTACTATTAAATCGGAACTAGGATGAAGTTCTAAGTTTAGCAATCTGTTTTCAATGGCTTCGGTGATCTCTTTTTACTGCATTTTAACAGCTTTCTGAATTTGAGGAATACGATTGTGCAATAAATCTTCATAGTGATCCCGGCAACAATTCGATAGGCAATTGTCTTTCCTTCTCCTTTTGTTTTAATTGGAGGAGCAGTGATTCTTGTAAATTCCTCGCTCCTGACGCCATAAGGTTCGAAATACTGAATTTCTCAAGAACATATTAAAGTCTTATTAATCAAAATTATTAAGCAATGCAATTTACTTAAAGATTCTTCAAAAAGCCTGAATTATCGAAATTGCCAATAATTGCCTCAGCCATGGCTTGTTCATTTTCTGGTGAAGGTCTCCCGCGCTTGCATCATTAGATGCCCAAACAATGTCGCATGGCCACATAAAGAACTTTCCATGAACGTTTTAAGCTTTTCTTCTTCGCTATTCCGCTTAATATAGCTATTGCCATCTCCCAAATAATCGCGGAAATCGTCATCAATGCGCTTCAAAATTTCAAAATTATGATCATCAAAACTTAATTCCACTTCGGGGAGTAAACTCTTTCTCTTCACTGATCTCTGTTTCTTCTGCTTCTTCTAGAGCTCGATTTTCAGGAGAATCTTCTTCAGAACTCTCTAGCAGTGGATTTTCAGCTATTTCAGCTTCAAGCCTTTCTGAAAGTTCAAGAATGGGCATTTGGAGGATAGCTATTGCTTGCTGCATTTGCGGAGACATAATCATTCGCTGCATTTGCCGAAGCGCAGGATTTTGCTTAACTCGCATTTCTAATGAAGGTGGCTGTGGCATACTCTTCACTCTCTTTTATCTGTAAACCTATTTTTGATTTTTAATGCAAAATAGATGTTCTTCATTTTCTTTGGTTGTATCTTAATGCCCTCCGTTTAGCAAGGAAATAATTCAAACAATAATTCCTAAGAAAGATGCTGTGATATTAGGGTATAAAGTATAGGAAAAATTAAACACAAAGACACGAAGGCGCAAAGAGCACAAAGAGATCTTACATGTAAAGTATAATATTTT
>CAVVXH010000016.1:0-23662 GCA_963752155.1 uncultured Parachlamydiaceae bacterium
TACGCTTACTGACCCTAATTTCCTTTGGTGCCATCGTTCACCTTCGCGCTGACCGGATCCATGCGGCCGGGCAGCAATACGATGAGTCAAGAACAGGGGATTGCGCTGCCCGCCAGAACGGCGCCTCGGTGAAGGAAGGTGTGGACGATCACGGAGATCTGCGGGTCGTCAGCGTGGTGCGATAGCGGTCGCGCAGCTCGGCCGAGATCTCCGCCGGCGTGTGGTTGTAGGCCTGGATGTCCTGGGCGAGGGTGGTCGAGATCAGGCCGTCGGGACGCACCACCACTTCCTCGTTGAGTTCGGGATTGAGGAACAGCTTGACGTCGAGCAGGTCGCCGACCTGGACCCGGTAGGGCGGCAAGGTGGCCGGGCCGCCAGCCATGGGCGTCGAGACCTGCGGGATCGGGGGCACCGGCGGCAGTGCCAGATTATTACCTTGACCAGATAATGGAGATGCGCAGTAACCTGCATCACCCAATAAAGCAACTCGCCCTTTAGTCCATGATTTCATTTTCACTTGTGAGACTGAATCAAAATAAAAATCATCACTACCTGACATCAGTTCAAGTATTTTTGATGTTTCCCAGCCAAAATCTTGAAAAGTATCGCGTAGGAATCTGCTGTTGCTCATTTTCATCGCGAATATTATTCAAGACATTCTGCGCACGGAACATGAATGCGGCTTCAGCCATCTTGGGGTTCTTGTCGCTAGTAATAGATATCAGTTTTTGATTGGCCTCACACTGAACTTCGGTGTGATTCAAATTGAGATAATTTGGAATACTAAAAACGCTAAAGTACGCACCAAGATTAGTTAATTTATATTCATCTTTATCAAAAACCATACGTCTTGTTGTTGAATGTATGCCGTCAGCACCAATAACCAAATCGTAATGTTCGGTCCTGCCATCTTTAAATTGAACTTCTACATCACCATCACTCTGTTTAATGCTGTCAATCAATTGATTAAAATGACAGGGAACACCTTCAATAGCATCCATCAGTATCTCGACTAAATCACCGCGGATAATTTCAACGTCTTCACCTTCTCTAAAGCAAAATCTTTCGCCTTTTTCTTCATGCAAGATATTACCTTCGGCGTCAACATACCGTCCAAACTCCATCTGGGTGCGCATATTGCATATTTTCTCATAAATACCCATTCTTTTAACGAGGTCGATCGCAACACCTCGAACATCCAGTGCATGCCCTCCTTTTCGTATATTGGCAGACTTTTCAATTAAAATGGGAGAAAAGCCAAATCTTTTTAACCAATAACAAACTGCGGGTCCAGCAATACCAGCTCCTATTACGAGAATTTTATTTATAGCAGACATTGTTTGGTAATCCTTAAATTAATGAATCGAAAAGTTGAGTCAAATTAAAAATTTTCACAGAATTTTTTTAGATTCTCCTGGAAAAGAGTTATAGCAAAACTTTGTATTTAATGCAACGCTAGAGTTCAGGCTATCTCTATCAGGGCATAGGAAACTAGAACAAATATTTGAAAAAGGAAGAGGGAAAAGAAAGACACACACACACTCTCTCTCTCTGCGCTTTCTCTGCGCTCTCTGCGGCTCTGCGGTTTTTTCAATGATAATTAATAAATGTTTGTTTTCTTCTCTTTTCCTTAAAGAGAACAAAGATATTTATTATAATTATCATTGAGGAAACCGCAGAGCCGCAGAGAGCGCAGAGAAAGCGCAGAGAGAGAGAGAGTGTGTGTGTATCTTTCTTTTCCTTCTTCCTTTTCAAATATTTGTTCTAGTTTCCTATGCCGTGCTATCTCTATAGAAGAATCTTGTAAAATTTTGTTGATTTTGTTATTTGTTACCCTAAGAGAGCTGAAATTATAACCCTGTAGGGAGGTATTGTGAATGTAGCACAAAGACACCAGCGAGCATCAGAAGAAATTGATAATCGACTGAACAAATTGCAAATCCGACTTGCTTCGAAGCACAAAGGAAACAGATTTGCCTACGAACAAGATTGGTGCCATGAACGGAACGAAGTTATACGTCAAGTCTACAAAAAGTATGGAATTAAAACCTAAACGCATCGAAACCCACGAAAATCCTCAGGGCATTTTAAGATGTGTTGATTCTCATATTGGTTCTCTCAGTCCTGTAGAAATTGCTTTTCTTCTTCTTAAAATAAGAGTAGATCAAATACACATAGTTCAGTAATGTTTAAACTATACGTTTGAAGGACTAGGGGTGATTTACTGTGGCGGATGTTTTTATTGTTGGAGCGGGTCCTAGTGGGCTTGTGATGGCTGCCGAATTGCTTAGGCATGGGCTTACATGTCGAATTATAGACAAATCTCCTACTCCAAGTGAGTATTCAAAAGCAATTGGAGTTCAAGCACGTACCTTGGAGATGTTAACTTCTTTAGGTGTCGTTGATGCATGCATTGAAAATGGATTAAAAATACTTCATTTCATCCCGAATAGTAACCATAAAAGGCTTGCTGATATCCCCTTAGGGCTCATCGAGTCTCCTTTCCCGTTTATTCTTTCATTGGAACAAAGCAAATTTGAAGCGATTTTAATCCAACATCTTGAAAAGCTTGGTTGTCAGGTAGAACGTCAAATTGAATTGCTGGACTGCAAACAGGATGATCAAAAAGTCACTTTAACACTGCGCAATAACATTACAGGGGATATAGTTTCTAGTGAGACTCAATGGCTGATTGGTTGTGATGGAGCTCCACGCACTGTTCGAAAATTGATGAAACTGGAATTTGAAGGTATTTCTCTGACGCAAATTTTTTCGTTGGCGGATATCGAGATTGAGTGGAAATATCCACGAGATTCTGTGGTGACTTTTTTAAGTGAGAAAGGCCTTCTAGCTGCTATTCCGATAAAAGGTGAGAATAGGGTTCGACTAATTTTACAATTAGCACGAGAACAAAATTTCTTAAAGGAAAACAATAATTTAGGTCATGGTGAAATTCCTTCCAATATTCTAAAAAAACCAACCGTAGAAGAGATAACCCAAGTAGTGAATGAGTATGCAGATGCTCAAGCCATCGTAAAAAATCCTGTCTGGATGACCAATTTTAGTATTAATAGTCGCATGGTTTCACGTTATCAGGTAAATAGAGTTTTCCTAGTCGGCGATGCTGCCCATATTCATAGTCCTGTTGGAGGACAAGGAATGAATACAGGGATACAAGATGGATTTAACCTTGGTTGGAAATTAGCTTTAGTTCATAAAGGAATTGCTAAAAGTTCACTGCTTGAAAGCTATCATGATGAACGGCATCTGGTCGGAAAAAATATACTCTATGGAACTGAAAAAGCAACAAAGTTTGTGTTGGTACGTTCTCCAATGCTATTTTATTTAAGAAATTTGTTGATAACTTTCGTTGGATCTTTTACATGGTTCCAAAGGAAAATAGTAAATACTCTTTCTGAGATTAGTATTTCCTATCCACTAAGTTCGTGGATAATCCAAAAAAAGAGTCGAGCTCTTAAGCTGAAGCCTGGGATGCGTGCACCCGATGCTTTAGTTAGTCATTTGGGAGAAAAATCATCCTTTTTTAATCTGTGGAAAAATATTCTCAATTTTAAATTGTTAGTATACTCAGCTAATCAATTAACAGAATCTGACTGTACAGAATTTGAAAATTTGAAAAATAAGTATAAAGATCTAATAACTGTCTATTTTGTTAAATCAGTATCCGAATCTGCTGATGTTTGCATTGAGGATTTTCAGGATGATATTAAGAGGCTTTATGGTGATTCAACTATTTATTTGATTCGCCCAGATGGTTATATTTGTTTCTGTGGACCTTTTCCCTCTTTAGAAGGTTTAGATGAATATTTCAATCATCTAGTAGTAACTTAAAGCAGCACGCGTCCATTGTAATGTTAATGAAATTTAGGCAAAAGTAGATCGTATTCGCGAAATCGTTTCAGCAAACGATGGTCAGATGCATGTTAGAGGAGCTTCAGATGTGAGTCCTTATGGCTTTATGAATTCTGAATAAAATTTGAGAAATATTGTTATCAAATTCTTCCTCACTAATCTGGATAATGTACTTCAGAAAATCTTTTTAGTTACTTCTCTGTTGTAAATGATTTCCAATTGTGAGGAATTTTGTAATAATATATCTCAACTTCCGTACTTTCTGCCCTCAGATATTGGATACAAAATCTTCCTTTTGCATTGGATCTATAAGGACTTCGCTTAAAGGAAGAATTACGGCACCATCTTCAAGTATAATAGATTTCTTATCTGCAGCATATTTTATTTTACTGAGATAAACAATTGGATGTTTTTGGGTTGTATATGAAATCCGTTCGTTGCGTTCATAGCTTCCCAAAACTTGTTCTAGTTCAAAGTAAAGGCGTCTTCCTTCAACCTGAATTTTTTTATCGTTTGATGGAAGGTTTTCTAACGATGTTTTTTGTCCATTTGATAAAATAGCAGAAATTTCTTTTGATGATGAAACTTGAATGCAGTCAACATCTTTCCGTGACAAAATATATTCAAGACGCTCACAACTCTCGCTATCAAAAGGCGTTTCAACAGTAGGATTTACTTGCGCAAGGATTAAATCTGAGATTTTTAAAACAATAGTATGGCCATCAGACTTCAGAAGTTCTACCGTGTGTTCTAAGGATTTTTTCAAAATGATGTTCTTTAATTCTCCTCTCCCATAATGAACTTTAGGAAAATGAGTCACTCGAACAGAAATTTCTGTACCGTGCAATGCTTCAATATAGACTTTCTGATCTTTATATCTCATTTTTTCTACAAATCCAAATAACGATCTTCTAGCATTTTCGAGTTGGGCAAACAATGCATTGTTGATCTCAGGCCACCTCTTAAAATAGTTATTAGCTTGTTTTCTCTCAAGAATTTCAGTCCATTTAGGGGTGTCTAGTTCTGCTTTCAAAACAGCTAAAGAATATTGATATCCCCGTTCATGTAAAATCTCAAATAGAATCAGTTGCATAGCCGCATGTAAATGAGGATTTGACTTTTTAGAATCCAAAAAGCTTAAAATTCGCCTTCGTGTAAAATCCCATTCGTTAACCACTCGTTCCAAAGGCTTAAAAGTAGAATCAAGGTAACGAAAATCTCTATCGGCCATAAATTCAATGTGACCCAGATCATGCCACGCAAATTCAGAAGGCTTCATAGGAAAACCATCGGCATAGGGAGGCTGTTCACCAGATTGCAAGCCTTTAAGATCAAGACCAACAATGTGGAAGGGAATAGATCTGGTTTGCAGAAAAAAATTAATGTCAACTTCTTGAAAAGTTGGAAAGATGAAAATATCTGGAGCTCGATCTAATAAGTTTTCCAGGACTCCTCCAGCGTTATCTCTATGAAATGAGCCTGCTAGGTCTGGATGTAGTCTTAAGAAAAATTGATCCACATGTTCTAGATAACGAAATACCAATCTAATGGTTGCTTTATAAGGTATGCCATCATGAAGTAGTTGTAATGCTTCATGATAAAATTGATCTATTTTTTCTTCACCTATGCGGCTCTTCATATCCAGGATAAGTCGCTTAAGAACAGGCTGAAAAGGACCATAAAGGATTTCACCTTCCTTATTTTTAGGGAGGTTACGAACCCTTACAAAAACGCTAATAGGATCAAGAGAAAATTCTTTTAATATAGACATTTCCTGTTCAGCAAGCTTTTGATCGTTTGTAAATTGCTGAGAAGATGTTGCCATTATTGGAAAAGTGGAAAATCCCCTTTTGTAATCTATCCTACCTCGTAGTGAGGCAGATGATGAGATTATGCTCGATCTTAAGAAATGTGGAAAGGTTTTACGATTTAAAAAAACGCGCCTTGGTAGTATATTTGACAATCTTAGGGTAGTTAAATTATTTCTTATGTTCATAGGGGATAAAATTTCCTTGTTATGATTTAAAGTTTAATATCACCTAATAAATGTTATCAGATCAAATTGTAAATCCATATTTTATCTTTTGTCTTACGAAGGCAAATTTGCCTTGCTTTAAGGTTTTAAACTTAGATCGACAGAATTATCTTAATCTTACATTTTTGGCTTATTTTGATCTACTATATTTATTAGAAATCTTTCTAAGTAATCTAAATTCTTAGTTACTTAATGGTTATTTTTGTAAATGGGTTGTATTTTTTGAAATAAATTATAGAGCTCATGTGAATTTTATAGCGACGGTGTTTGAAGTCCAATGGAACGAAACCATAGCTAGGGAAATATATCAGGTTTTAACAATCTCCGAGAGTTTCTCAATTGCTATTTTCTTCTTTTTGCCTATTTGTCCACTTGTACACATGTCTACTTGACGGAAAAGACTAAATTTGCCTATAAGATTAAGCAACCAAAGAGGAGATATGGGAGCTCAATCACACACTCATAGAATAAAAATCAGCGTCGATGTTTCCGAAGAGGAAAGAACCTATATTAAAATGATTGCAGCCAAGAAAAGAATGACTATTAGTGAATTTATTATGTCTTTTGTCAGGCCTAATATTCCTCATTCCGAACCCAATGCTGAGACAAAAAAGGCAATGAGGGACATCGAAGAAAACAAGAATCTTACACGGTATAAAACTGTTGATGATTTTTGGGCTGATATGGGATTGGATCCAAATGCTTGAAGTTGTGCCGACCAAATCTTTTTAAAAAAGATTTAAAGAAATACCAACTTTAATATTCCTCAAAGCCATCAAAAAATATAACTTATTTAGATTGAGGCAAAGAGCATGATAGGAAAATGAGCTAACATTTCAAGCCAGATTTGATAAAATAGCTTTAGCTGTTTCAATAACATCCCCAAAAGCAATTTTTTCAGTTTTGCTTAAATTTTCTGAAAAAACTTTGTCGACATGTCTTTTTATCATTTTTACTTTAGCTTTTAATTCTGTCGGACTCACAGGTGAGCCTAAAACAATTTTGTTCAAATCCTCTAATTCCTTTATAAGTTTCACAACCGTTTTGTCGTAGTACAATTTATCATCTTTTTGAATATATTTGGAATTATTCTTTAAGTTATCGCTCCCCGTCGTTAATGTATGAAATCCAGCGCTGTACATCGTCCAAACTTCCAAAAAATTAATCGCTTTTGAATAGTCTTCTGTATCGTAAAATAACAGTGGTTTTTTGACTGTAGGTGCTAACGACCAAGTTTTTTCTTCCAATTCTTTGAACTGACTTACCGCTGACTTCTCTCCATCAATATTAGAAAGACCTAATTGCGTAACGCGTGTAGAGATATTATTACTTGGAGTATAATCCTCTGTTGGCGGATATTTATTATTGACCGCAGCTTCAAAATATTTATTAATGCTAATCATAAGTTACCTCCTTTATATCACTATTGTAGAATAATAATGCAAATTTGATGCCAAGTCTAATTCTCTCCCTCTCTGATTCATAAAATGTAAAATGATCAGGGCTTAGGGAATCTTTTGTTTTACAGCTCTCAATGGAATTGAAAAAGTGCTTGAATTTTTCACCCTTTGCTCAGATACAGCTCTCAGATGATCGAATTACTCTATCGCATGTAGTGTTGGTCGAGTGTGTATTCTTGTGTGTATTCTTGTTGATCTCTATCTTCCTAATTGTTAAAATTCACAAATATATTGAATTTAACATTCTGCACCAAAACACATATAGGATTATATATGCATATGCAACCATTAGATCTAGGCATAACATGTCAACGTCATGATTCTCTAAATAAAAGTCATACTACAGAAATTATTCCTTTAAGAGGGCAATTTTTTGCTACACGTGTAATTAAGAGATCGATTTCCGGTTGACGGTGTAACTTTGATGGGTAATCTAGCTGCTCCTCTAACTTTTCAAAATTCAAATTTATTAAATTGGCAACTATCGTTAGAAAGCCTTCCGATGAATAATCAAATCGATAATATCTTTCATATCTTTTGAAACTAAAAAAAATCTACATCTTGTATCGTCCAGATTTGCCATTAACAGTGTGGGGTTTTCATTCCAATCCACGCAAAAAAAAGACACAAAGAATCATTATCATTTACAGCAATCAAGAGTTGGATAAACCGGACGTTTTCTTAAGACTTCATAAGCCTCTGCTATTTCATCCGGCATAAGTTTAAAGTCATTCAATGGATTGGAAATATTATAGACATACAGGATCTCAGATACTGTCTGAAACTTATGTCCAGCCATTTCAAGCAATGGCCACATGATGGCAGCATCCCAACTTACCCGAAAATATTCCTTGTTATCGTCACGCAAGTCTTCATCTTTAAGATGACGCCAGAGAGCATATTTAAATGTCCTTAAATGAGTAAAAAGATAGGGGAGGTCCCGATATTGCTTTTTGCAAATGATTTCTTCTGATAGAACAATGGGATTCCCGATGAAAGATGGTGGATAACTGATGTAATTACCGTATGTGAGATAGATAGGTTCTTGATAAATTTTTGCTAACGTTTCCAAAACTTGAGAATTGTATAAACAATCATCACCATCTACGAGAAGGATAACATCCTCTTCTTGACACTCTAATGCAGCGATTCCTTTTACAATGTTATGAAGCGCTCCTAAATTCGTAGAATTAAAAATTTTTTTCCACTGATTGCGCTGACAATACTCTTCGATGATTTCACGTTGACCCTTCAATGTCGAAACATCATCAATTACGCACACATCTTTAGCTGGATAGGTCTGATCTTCGATCATTTTTAAACAGATCTCCATCCACTCAGGACAATTAAAAGAAGGAACGACAATTTTAAAATAAATGGGGGTAGGCATAGTGATCCTCTTTTTCTTCTTTTCATTCATCTTACCGCTAAACTCAGATTTTGAATACTGTTGCTTTTGTCCCCTTTGTCACGAAATTCTGTTTTCTTCATTTTCGTGCTATATTTCCTAGCCAGAATTTTTGTCACGAAATCGTATTTATGTTGATTTCGTGACAAAAACGATGTTCTCTCAAAATAACCTTTTTATTCCTCATTATTAATCGCTTGAATATTTTTTCTCAGTATATCCTTCCTAAAAGGATAGCATTATACCAGTGTATCCTTCGAAAAAGGATAGCATTATATATGATTGACCTTATAGAGAAGGATGGTACCTTTGAGAGTTCGATCAATCACACTGACAAGACTTACTATCGAAACATATTACTCTCAGTTAAACTTTTGATGTACAAATCATTGTATATTTCATCTAAAGTGGTAGATACCAGGGCGAGGTCAAGATTGCGAGGATCTGTAAGCATTTTATAAAGAAGATCTTTTGTTCTAATATCATTTAAACGGCTATTTTTCTCTACACTAGCACTGCCTAATATGCTTTTAATTTCCTCTTCTTTACTTTTCAGAGAATAACTTCTGCAACAATCAGAATACAAAGTGACGTTAAAATATCACGACTTATCCCCATAATTTCAGCCATTAATATTCCATAATACGCTACATCATCGGTTACATCATCACATTTCTTTGGTTGGAATTTTCGGCATTCCCAAAATCGGCGAGATAAAATTTAAATTTTCCATTCTTATCTGATGCACAAATACGTTTTCCAATTTTATATCTCCATGCATAAATTCATGGTGATCAAGTGTCATTAACCCCTTCCAACATCATTCAACGCTTGAATCTGTTGAAGAGTATCTAATTCATTCACAACATTCTTTAACGGCCCCTTATTACAAAATTTTGTGACCACAATTACTTCATTTCTTCCGCATTGCACGACACCCATAGGAATAAGTCCTGGGTTCTTACATACCGAAATTTCGGATGCTACAGTCATTTCATTGATCGTGCTACGCTCGTTAAGTGAAATTTTTGCTATTGCAATATCTTTACTCTCATTGTTTTTTGTTGATAATTTATATACATCTTTACTGCATCCTTTACCAATTTTTTTAGCTGATCAGATGAATGTAAATAATAAAGACTCTCAATTAATTTTTTTGACCCAGATTCTTGTTTTGTAAACAAGGGGATAAAATTTAAGATTCTATTGAGAGAAGATTGATCAGGTGAAATTCTTTTACTTTTTCACAGATGATTTCTTCTTCATCAGAATGTAAATATTTCAAGCCACGATAAACTGAATAAAGAAATATTGCTGATGATAAAATGATTAATCCATTAAGATAATTATTTTTATATATTTTTGTTATATGCCTATTTGTGGAAGAATAATTTTTCAACTGTGGCATTGACCTTGATAGTAGAGAATTACATGGTGGCCGGCTGCATCCTCAAGCTGTATAAAGAATTGCAGACAATCTTTATAAAATAAAAATTTAATACACTCAACAATTTTCAATTTTTGTGAGTAATTAAATAGTGTGTAGTTTGCAATTTTATGTAGATAAAATATTCATCTATTAGTTATTTATTTTAGTTAGATTAATATATAAAATCAATATAAATTTAAACCATTTAAACCATATATAACATATAAATTTAAAACCGAATTTAAACCAATTTACATTAAAATGATTTGATTGGCTAGATTAATGCGAAAAATGCTAAATGCTAAATGCTATTACTAAGAACAATCATCTTTGCAAAATACCTAAACTAAAGGCATGATCGGAATGATGAGCTACATTTTGTTTTGTGTTGTCACGAAAGATGAAGATGCAATAGCCGAAAAATAATCGGCCACAAGTAGTCAACACGGTGCACTAGGTGCATCTCAAGAATTATTCTTCAATAAAACGGATAAATTCATCAACATGTTGACTCCATAAGTGCGGGTGAGCCATCGTCAAATGGCCATATGATTGATCGTTCCCTTGTTGAATGACTGCGCCGTCCATTTTTAACGTGTTTTATAATCTATTAAGCGTGTTCAATTCAATCGGATCTAATTGATCATCAGTAAAATCTAAAGCGAAAACTTTTGTCTGAATGTTTTCAAGTCGTGATTCAGGATCGTAGTCTGCAGAAGCTTCAAGTACATACATTATGTCATTGGCGTCTTTCGTTTTTGCTTCGTTTAAACCTATATCAATAAACACAGCTGCAGAATTCAAATCAGAGACAATATTTTGCAAATGGGGACCCATCGAGAAGCATACGAGCAAATGGCCATGAGGCAAACAGTCCATAGGGTTGTTTGCTATATTCACCATTTTGCCATTCTGGATCGCTTCGTATGGCCTTAACAATTATTTGACGCCAAAGCAAATTACGTCCTTTAATTTTCTCAGGTAGACTAACAATTGGCATGACACCATCCATAAATGTAGGATGCACAATATGCTCCATAGCCAGGCATGCATACCTCCCATAGATGTTCCTAATAATATATTTTAGATGTGAAACTCCTAGCGCTCCTGTCACTAGCTTATATTGAAGATCGAC
This sequence comes from uncultured Parachlamydiaceae bacterium, assembly GCA_963752155.1. Taxonomy (GTDB): domain Bacteria; phylum Chlamydiota; class Chlamydiia; order Chlamydiales; family Parachlamydiaceae; genus JACCRY01. The sequence goes on from CAVVXH010000016.1 coordinate 11,341, forward strand.
CATATCCAAATATCCATAATGAGGAAAATTACCTTTATGCCATTGCTGGGCTTGCTTGATTGCCCATGCCCAATGCTATCAGGGAAAATCAAATAGTATTTATCTCATCAAAAGGTTTTCCGGTGCATATAATGCCGATTTGAATTCATCGGAGAGCATGTGTGCTCCATCAGCCCCAGTCCAATGCAAGATAAGTACTGCATTTGTAATTTTACCCTTATCATCCTTTGAGAGGAGTTCCTAAGGTAGCATAATGGAGTGTTAACTTCATCTAATTTATCGCCATTTCGAAAAGTATAGGAGGGAAGAATATATGTTTGTTCTTTTTGCATGAGATTTTCATTTCCTTCAAGCGTATTAAACAAAAAAGATAGCATGAGGAAAAGCCATTTAAGCATAATAATTAGACAGTGAAACGCGTTTAAAGTTTTGGTTTTTACCGATGCAAAAGATGTTATTGGTCCATAGTATGTGCGTAAATCAAGTGAGATGTAAATTTTATGTATAAATGCTGTTTATTTGAGTGTCAAGAAAAGATCTTTTCTCGGGTGTGATTAAAAGTTGTACACAGGGAAATTTAAAATTAACTTAAGGAGTTAGCGTAAAACTCTTAACAAATTTTGCAAACAAAATCGTTTCAAAGATTAGCCCCGGAGGGCCGAACACGTAATAGCCCAGTCTGAGCGTAGTCCCGGAGGGCTTAGCGAAGGCTGGGTAGTTCAAAAACCTCGAGAAAGTCCCGGAGGGCCGGCACTTCACGAGAACGTTAAAGAAATAAATTTCTGCACCTCTCTATGCGAGTATGTAAAAGAAGTTTATATTCCGATGACAAATGAGTTGCGACGTTCTCGCTTAAGTGTCGGCCCTCCGGGGCTTTCTCGATAAGATTGCATTACCCAGCCTTCGCTAAGCCCTCCGGGACTACGCTCAGACTGGGCTATTACGTGTTCGGCCCTCCGGGGCTAATCTTTGAAACGATTTGTTTGCAAAATTTGTTAAGAGTTTTACGCTAACTCCTTAAGTTAATTTTAAATTTCCCTATGTACAAGAATTAATCACACCCTCTTTGCCTCCAAAGACTACCAAAATGTAAGTTGCAAATTTTGTGTTGTGGAGAGGCGCGTGCCAATTCCTAGCAGTCTGACAGGTAATTGTTTTCGTTTCAACCGATTTTAATCAAAGCCATAAAACTATCTATTTTTGGCTGTGTATAGAGAACACTCTCACAGTCGTAGAAGAAAAGTCGGAAAATTTTACTTTCACAAAAAGTCTTGTTGAATAATAGGTGTGTCGGAGTTTTTTAAACCGCAGCATAAATCGTTCATACAGTTGAGGTATCTTTTCAAAGCACTCTTCAACAGTATGGAGGTCTTGAGCATAAGTATCTTCAATGCTTACAGACTTCTTGACCCATTCATTTTCAACTTCGCGATTATCTATCCCTTTGGACAATTGATGAAGGTAAAAAGCGCGACTGCCAAAATGGTGCTCGAGTTCTAGGATATCGAATTTCTGAAGATCTGAACAGGTGTAGATATTGAGAGAATGCATTTTTTGGGCAGTGACATCGCCTACTCCATAAATTTTTTCTATTGGGAGCAGCCCTACGAAGGCCGAAACCTCTTCTGGAGAAATCACCAACTGTCCATTGGGTTTATTCCAATCGCTGGCTACTTTAGCAAGAAATTTGTCGGGGGCAATCCCTAGCCGATGCAGTAAGATTTCTTTCTTCATAGATGCACCGCCGGATTTCAGTAGCCATCAGAGTCGCACTCCCGCCGCAATGCAATTTTCCCGTCACATCAAGGTAAGCTTCATCCAAAGAAAGAGGTTCTATTTTATTAGTGTACCGGCTAAAAATTTGATGTAAAGCGCGACTTTCTTCTTTATATTTTTTAGAAAGTTGCCTCGAATTAGAATCAGGTCAGGACAAAGTTGCAAAGCTTTGTGAGAAGGCATGGCAGACCGCACGCCGTATTTCCTTGCGATGTAACTGGCTGCAGCAATAACTCCTCGCTCACCAGGAGGGCTCCCAACAGCCACAGGCAGAGTTTTAAGTGTAGGATTATCTCTGATCTCGACCGAAGCAAAAAACGCATCCATGTCGATATGTATGATCTTTCGAAGTGACATTCAGCCAACCATTTGTATATTGCTTGAATAGGGCTTGTTCACTTTTAAGGCAATCGATTGTTAATTCAATCTAATCAAATATGAATTACATGTCAAACTAAAAAATATCTAAAAATCATCACTTCTCCGAGATTGGGAAACTATTTATTAATTATTTTTAATAATTTGACGTTCTATTTAATAATATTTTACTAGTTTTTGCTGGTGAATCTATTTACTAAATAAACGGATTTATATTATAATTATATTGTAGCAATCTTCTATCTGAGGTGATTATGGAATTTACAAATAATATTAAAATAGTGGAATCATGGATGGAGGTTATCTCAGCCCAATTAAAAACTGAACTTCATCTTAATGAAGATGGAATATGCAGTTTTCAAGTCGGAGAAGATACAGTCATCTCACTTGAAGTTTCTCAAGATTATCCATTGGTTAACATCTATAGTACTTTGATTTCGTTGCCGAAAGATGATTATGATTTGGCTGTTTTGATGATGGCCCGCAGTTTAGAGCTTAATGCATTTCAAGCAATCACTCGCGGAGGTGCAATAGCTGCTGTACCGGGAGAAGGTCTGTTAATTTTTTGCTATACGACTGGAATTTGATGGGGGAAGTGCGGAAATTTTTAACAATATTCTTGGAAGTTTTTACGAAACGGTGACTGATTTAAAAAGTATATTGACTAACGAATTGACGAAAAATCACAAGGAAACTCCAACAGCTTTCGATCAGGTTGCAAAAAAAAGACCGCTTATGATGATTAAAGGCTAATTAAATTTATTTTATAGGTTTCAAAGATATGGATGCAGGAAATATAAGAACAAGCATCGGTAGGACTGATAGTTTTAAACCGCCAGATACTCAGTATCTGTCAAAAAAGAGTCGCTTTCTACAACGGCATTTTCTCCAAAAAGATGTGCAGAGGGCAAACCCAACAAGTTTAAGAGCTCCTAGAGATAGAGAAGCGCTCATCTCTAGCAAAAAAGGTCAACCGGCTTCTACTCCAACATTTAAATCGCAAAAAGTAACACCTCATCCATCAGAGAAAAATCAATCAGAACCAGCTACAAAATCAATCAAAAGTGGCCAAAAAGACATTAAATCAAGCCCAACTTCGCCTAAAGAAATAATAGGAGATGATTTAGCCTCCTCAAAGAGTAAGAATGAAGGCTTAGATGCTTTGCCGCCACCCAAAGATCAGATGGGTAGAAGTCTTTTAAAAACAGATGAAAAATCATCTCGGGAAATAGTACAAAATCATTTACCCTATGCCAATTGTCTAAATCTAAAAAAAATTCCTAGCTATGAGAATGCCTTACATACAGGTATGAACTATCAACTTACTTCTTCGGAAGAAAAAGCGATGACAACTTTTTGCAAAGCAATGAAAGAATTACGCTTGAAGAGATGGGTGGAGTCTTTTGTAATAGAAAAACAGGCACCATGTTTTATCTTAATGAAGTTAAAGTCGAGGATAAAAAAGAACTTGTGCTTTGTTTTACTGGCTTGGGTGGGATGAGAAATCAAATTGATAGTGGAAAAGTTAGAGGACCAATTGATGGTCTTGATAAATTTATCTCTGATTCTGACACAAAGTCTGCAGTGAAGGATTTTTTGGGAATGAAAAACCAAGCAACAAAAGAAGCTATAGATGTGGGAAATGCATTTAAAACACTGGTCGATTCATTCGTTAGCGTTGATAATTTAGAAAAAGATACTGAGATAGATAAAGGTAAAAGTAAAAAAAAAGATAATGTTAAGTGGTCAAGCGGAACTATCGTTGGGCATCTCACGGAGGAGCTTTAGCACAATGTGCAGCAGCGAGTTCTGGTCTTAAAGGAGTCGTTTTTAATTCTAGACCAGTGGGCGCTTGGGCGAGAGAGCAGCTTTCACGTGGTAATGATACAAATAAACCAGAAATCATTGAATTTAGGAATAAAGGAGATTGGGTTTCAAGTGATGGCCGGACAATTACAACGGTTGGTCCAAGTGACAGAACGAGTTTTGCAGCCTTTATCCTACGAAGGACCTCAATCTATCGCAACTGAGACTTATATTGTTCCTAAATCTCAAAAGAAGCAAAATTTTATAGAATGGCATAACAATTTGCTTGATGATTTTTTGGAATAGTCCTCAAAAAGCCATGATGTAAGCTTGTCTTGATTCTTTCGCTTCACGCCAGCATCAAGACAAGCTTACATCATGGCTTTTTGAGGACTTACTCTATTAATTATTGATTGCACGGACTATAGAAACTTCTACAACCGCATCAAGAGGAACATTTCCTTCATAGAGATGATAATATAGCGTGGTTCCTCCTGGATTAGTTTCATAGATCAAACGACCTGGTAACTTTTTTGAAGCAAGCTTTAGAATAATATGGTCCTTATTATTCCAAAATTTTTGAGCGATATGAGTGAGTTGCTCCTCCGTTGCAAGATGAATGAAATCTTTATCTAGCGATGAGTTTACTACTTGATTTTGAAGCAGACTTTCTTGCCATTGCTCGGGAGAGACAATTCTATAAAGATACTCGGGACTAGGATTTTCCTGTTGCACTTGAATTTCCTGTTGTTCAATCAAATTTTTTGCTTTTTCTGAGGGACGTGCTTTCATACCACCCTCATTTGAATTTCCACAAGAGGCTAATAATGTAAGACTGAGAAGCCAAAAAATAATATTTTCATAACACTCCTTTTTTAAAACTTAGTGTAAATATAACACTATTATATAAAAGATTGAAATTTATTGCAATATATTTTAGTGTAAAATAAACACTAACATTGACAAAGAGAGCAGAAATGTACGAATTAGAAAATAGAGCCCATTATCCAATTTCTGTTGATAGCGTGATCTTTGGCTATACAGAGGGTGAATTAAAGGTTGCTTTGATTGAGAGAAAAAAGAATCCATTTGTAGGAATGTGGGCGATTCCTGGAGGATTCATGGAAGGGAATGAAACTGTAGAGGAGACAGCACTTCGTGAATTAAAAGAAGAGACAGGAATAGAAGATGTTTATTTGGAACAATTTCATGTTTTTAACAAACCAGGCCGGGATCCAAGAGGGCCGACGATTACGATAGCTCTCTTTGCATTGATCAATTCTGACCAATGCCACTTGATTGCCTCTGAAGATGCTGCAAAAGCAAAATGGTGGCCGGCTTATAAACTCCCCCCTCTAGCTTTTGATCATGATGAAATTTATGCTAAAGCATTGGAAGCTTTAAGAATTGCTTTACGCACGAAGTCCCTTAGCCTTTGAACTATTGCCAAAACAATTCACTTTAACTCATTTGCAGGATTTGTATGAACAAGTATTTGGAATCACACTCGATAAAAGAAATTTTCGTAAGAAAGTAGCAAAAATGGATTTTATCCAAGCAAGTGGAAATAAAACCGAAGGAGGGAAGACATCGCCCTGCCCTGCTATATCAATATGATCCAAAGGTTACGCGAAGTTTTTTAAGGAAAATCTATTTTAGAGATACAATGAAAAGGACGTGTAAATAAAAATAGTATAATTTTAAAATCAGGAGATTTAGATGAAAATGAACGCTATGGTTATTAGCGAGCCTGGGCCCGCTGAGAATTTTGAGCTTAAAGAGGTAGATAAACCCCAATTACGCCCTCATCATATTTTAATCGAAGTTCGAGCGACAAGCGTCAATCCAATTGACACCAAAGTTCGAGGAAAACAACTGCCATTTTCTCCAGATTATCCCGCGATTTTACATGTTGACTTTGCAGGCGTAGTGGCAGAGGTTCCTCCCGATGTGATAGGCTTTAAGGTCGGCGACTTTGTATATGGTGTCGGAGGTGGCATTAAGGGCACCATTGGTGGTGCGCTAGCTCAGTATCTGCTTGTTGATGCCCATCTGGTGGCGCTTATGCCCACTAACTTATCTTTTGCGGAGGCGGCTTCTTTACCGCTAGTCTCTATTACGGCTTGGGAGGCATTGCTTGATAAATTAAAGATATCTTCTGGGCAAACCCTGCTCATTCATGGGGGCCTTGGCGGAGTAGGGCATATTGCAGCACAATTGGGTAAACATTTTGGAGCCATCGTACATACGACAGTTTCGAATGATAGCGATGCTGAATTATCCAAAAAATTTGGTGCAGATTATACGATTAACTACAAAAATACACCTATTGCTGAATATGTGGAGACCTTTACCGCAAATAAAGGGTTTGATTTTGTCTTCGATACGGTTGGGGGCACGAATTTGGAAAATTCCTTTCAAGCAACAAGATTAAATGGATCTGTAGCTTGCATTGCCACTGGAGGAAATCACGATCTTACACTCATGTATTCCAAGGGGCTTAGTTTACATTCGGTATTGATGTTGATCCCTTTGATAACAGGCATTGGACGAGAGCATTACGGGAAAATTCTTTTTGAAATCAAAAAACTTGTAGAATCCGGAAAAATTAAACCCTTAATTCATAAAGAAGTATTTAACTGGAAACAGGTTTCTTTGGCTCATAAGCTTGTAGAAAGTAAAGAGCAAAAAGGAAAAGTAGTTCTTGTGATTGACTAACTAGGTGCAATTAAAAGTGGTGGTTGAGTGGTGATTGCGTAGATGAAACTGAAGATTAAACACAAAGGCACGAAGACACAAAGAAAGGGTAGTGGCAGAAGAAAGAGGAGAAATGAGGAAATGCGAAGATTAAACTGAAGATTCCGGATAGCGCTAAGCGGAATCTTCGCATTTCCTCATTTCTCCTCTTTCTGCCATTACTTCTCTTTGTGTTCTTTGTGTCTTCGTGCCTTTGTGTTTAATCTTCAGTCTTATTTTCGCAATCAAACACTTAACCACCACTTTTAATTGCACACTGACTAACTCTAAGTCTTTACTTTCGCTTTACTTTTTTTTCATTTTAACATATGATGGAGTTTCCCTCTTTATTTTCTTCTAATGGAGTAGACATGTCTTCTGTAAAAAAGAAGCGTAAATATAAAATGGCTAAGCATAAGCGCAAAAAGCGCAGCCGACGTGACCGCCACAAAACAAAATAGTTTTTGTGTTACTATGGCCGGATAATATTGTCCGGCTTAATCTGCGCATGCCAAACACAATGGCGGCATGCGAATTCCTTCATCCTTCAATTTAAGTGCTTTATCATGGGTTGGAAATATCCAAAACATTATGATGTCATTGTCATGGGCGGAGGCCATGCTGGCTGTGAAGCTGCATTAGCATCTGCTCGCATGGGCGCAAACACCCTCCTTCTAACAATGAACCTAGATACCATCGCTAAAATGAGCTGCAATCCTGCCATCGGTGGAATTGCCAAAGGGCACATGGTCCGTGAGATCGATGCACTAGGCGGCGAAATGGGCAAAGTCATCGACGTCACAGGAATACAATTCCGTATGCTCAATAGCACCAAAGGGCCGGCTGTGTGGGCTCCACGAGCCCAAGCCGATAAAGTCGCCTATCAACTCAGGAAATGAAGATCGCCTGGAAAAACAGCCAAACCTTGAAATTCAAGCAAGGAACAATCGAAGCAAATGGTCGTTGAAGATGGTCGTATCACCGGAGTCATCACTAAAGAAGGGATTACATACTACTACCAAATCACTTATATTGTCTTCAGGAACATTTTTACGCGGCCTACTGCATATTGGAGAAACCAACTATTCAGGTGGACGGGCCGGAGATCAACCTTCTGTAGGGCTTTCAGCTGGTCTGGAAAAACATGGGATTCGGTTAGGGCGTCTTAAAACAGGAACTCCTCCACGTGTAAACAAGCGTTCGATAGATTTTTCTTTGACAGAAGAGCAGCCCGGAGAAGAAGGAATTAAATTTTCATTTGATGATGAAGGGATTCCTCGCTTACCACAAGTTCCTTGCCACATCACCTACACAACAGAAGAAACAAAAGAAATCATCCTTAGAAATTTACATCGTTCTCCGATGTATTCAGGGCAAATTACAGGGATTGGACCACGTTATTGTCCATCGATAGAAGATAAAATCGTCCGTTTTGCTGATAAAGAAAGGCATCAGATTTTTCTTGAACCCGAAGGATTAAAGACTCAAGAAGTCTATGTGAATGGTGTTTCTTCTTCTTTGCCTTTTGATGTGCAGCTTGAATTCATTCAGCAGTATCCCGGCTCTTCGAAATGCAGAAATCATGCGTCCGGCTTATGCAATCGAATATGATTACGTGGTTTGCGGTCAAATGGACAACTCCCTGGAATGTAAAACGATTGAAGGGCTTTTTTTGCGGGGCAAATCAATGGAACTTCAGGATATGAAGAAGCTGCAGGACAAGGGATGATGGCAGGCATCAATGCCGCCAATAAGAGTTAAAGGAAAACCCCCTTTCATCTTACAGCGTCAGGAAGCTTATATCGGCGTGATGATCGATGACTTAGTCACAAAGGGTCTTGAAGAGCCCTACCGAATGTTCACAAGCCGCGCAGAACATCGTCTGCTTCTTACGTCAAGACAATGCAGATTTGCGGCTTCGCAAATATGGATATGAATTAGGCTCATCGATGAGAAACGTTATGACTAGGCTTACACATAAGCAACAACTTATCGAAGCGGAATGTTTTCGTCTCCAGACAGTTTGGAAGCAAATTAATGGAAAAGGTGTCACTCTCGCTCAATTACTTTGCCGGCCTGAAAGTACTTATCAGTCATTGCTAAATGATTTTCCCGAGGCTGTGTTTGATCATGGCAAGGAGATCAATTGCCAAATTGAACTGAATTTAAAATTTGCCGGGTATATTCAGCGTGAAAAAACTGAAGTCGATAGTTTGTCTCATAGTTGAAAATATTAAAGTGCCCCGAGGTTTCGATTATTCTTTAATTCATGGTTTACGCAACGAAGCAAGGCAAAAATTAAGTCAAGTTAATCCAGAAAATCTAGGCCAAGCTGCTCGTATCTCCGGAGTTTCTCCGGCAGATATTTCAGTCTTGATGATCGCTCTCGCTGCCAATTCCTCTTAAAAAGTAGATCGCATGCTAAAATTATGGTCTCAAGAGTATTTACTCAAGCAAATCTCACCTGACGAAATAGAGATTAAGTCTGCGCAATTGAGAAGTGAAGGCAGGACGATTGCCACCTTAAATGGATCCTTTGACCTAATGCATGCAGGTCATCTGCAAATCATTTATGAAGCTTCACAATTGGCAGATGTATTGATTGTAGCTCTGAATTCTGATGAATCCATTCAACAATATAAAAGTATCCATCGTCCGATTATTCCTTTACAATATCGCCTTCAGATGTTAGCTGCATTGCAATTTGTGGATTATGTGACTTGGTTTAGTGAGACAGATCCTTGTGCCCTTTTGCAGAAAATTCGACCGGACGTTCATATTAATGGCGCCGAATATGGACAAAATTGTATTGAAGCAAATACAGTACAAGCATGCGGTGGTAAAATTCATATCGTTAATCTCGTTCCCGGTCTTTCTACCTCGCAAATACTTAAAAAAATTATCGCTGTCGAATCAATGAAAGGATAGAGCCTCATGAGATTGATTGCCACCTTACAAGATCAAGAAAAAGCGGTTCAGCTATCCAATTATTTAAAATCTCAAAACATCGATAACGAATGTGAAGTTACGGTTAGTTCTGATTGGGGTGATCCGCAATATGGCGTACCTATTTGCAGAATTTGGATAAGAGATGAGGATCATTTAAAGACTGCTCTGGAGATTGCTAATGAATTTTCAGTGGATAGTACTGCTCCACGTTTTCAAGCTCAAGATTCGAAAAATTTGCGGAATGAATTGTCACTGCCCGCATCTTTGATCAATGGAGATCTAGAGACATCTAAGGAAGGCTTGTCAAAAAATACGGAGGTTGATTCGCGTTCTGAATGGCGCAATGAACCGATGGGTTTTATGACCATCTTTTTGTTAGTTGCATGTTGTTTGCTATTTTTTTTGACAAACACAACAACCCCCACGAGTGAGTCAGAAGAACAAAATAAGACTGAATTATTACCTCAAATTCCTTTCCGCTATTCATCTTTAGAAAAAAATCTCCTTTTTGATTATCCTCAAACGTTTGAAATTGTTGATTCGATCATTGAAAAGATTACCACCGAACACATTACTAAATTTGATCCTATGCCAGCGAGTCTTGAGCCTCTTTATCAAAAATTTCAGATAACACCTTATTGGAAGGGATATTATGAGAGAATAGCAAGCTATTTTGAAAAGATGGCCGGCTTTGAATCAAGTTTGGCAGATAAATCTTCTGCAAACGTACCTTGGTTTGAAAAGATTCAGCAAGGGGAGTGGTGGAGGCTGATCACACCTGCGTTTCTACATGGCGGTTATCTTCATTTATTGTTTAACATGCTTTGGCTTATTATTTTAGGTAAACAGCTGGAGCAAAGGCTTGGATGGCAAAGGTATTTGTTTTTTGTGATTATTACGGCAATTTTTAGTAATACAAGCCAGTATTTGATGGGCGGTTTTAATTTTGTCGGTTTTTCGGGAGTGATCTGTGCAATGATTGCTTTTGTTTGGGTGCGGCAAAAATCAGCTCCATGGGAAGGTTATTTGCTACAGACTTCAACGTTAAACTTTGTCATGTTGTTTTTGGTTTCGATTTTATTTCTTCAGATGGTGTCTTTCTTCATGGAAGTAACCAATAAGCAGTCAATTACCCCCGGCATCGCTAACTCTGCTCATTTTTCAGGATTGCTGATAGGCGGAATACTTGGTAAATTAGATTTTTTTTCATGGAAGCATTGGCTGAAATCGTAGTTCAAGCAATTTTAGCTCGTATAGCTTATCAGATGTTCCAGACTTTACTTAGAGTTGTTTTGGATAAGCGATATTGATTATAGTTTTTAATTCTTCATCACCTTTGGTTGAATCCACTTTTCCATTAGGCTTTATTTCATGTTGGTAAGGGTTGCAACCACCTCCGGGGCTAATCTTTGAAACGATTTTGCATAATTTTATGATAAATTTAAATTTTCTTTGCATACGACAATTAATCACATCCTAAAGGACATGAATATGAATAAAAGTTGTAGTATAAAAAATTTTACTCAATACGGTGAGTATTTTTACTCAATGCATTGAGTAAAAATATTGCTTGTCTTATTATACAAATGCCCAAGCCCTTACGAACCACACACAAAGGTACAAATGTCAAGATTTAACAGCCCTATCAAAGCTCGATTCACACTTTTCCTAAATTTTTTTTTATTGCTAATCGTTCAAATGACAAACTTAGATGGCCATGTCAAAGTCTTGGTAGGAGTAGATGTTTTGGTCCATGGTGATAGAATGAAGCAATTAAAAGGAAAACGAATCGGACTGGTTACAAATCAAACAGCTATTGGGGCAGAGGGTAAATCCACGATTGATCTTTTTAAGCAAGCTGGGAACCATGTTGGCTTTGAACTTGTTGCACTGTTTGCGCCTGAGCACGGACTCAATGGTTCGATTCATGCGGAGGAAGAAGTCGATGATTTGCATGACGGAGACGCTATTCCAATTTACAGTTTATTCGGCAAGCATCGACGTCCTAGTGAAGCAATGTTAAAAAACATAGATCAACTTATTTATGATATTCAAGACGTTGGATCTCGTTCCTATACCTACATAAGCACCCTGTTTTACGTGATGGAGGAAGCTGCCAAAAGAAAGATACCTTTGATGGTATTAGACAGGCCAAATCCAATCAATGGCATTGTTGTTGACGGCCCTATGCTTGAGGATCGGTGGCGTTCTATTGTTGGATATATTAATGTACCCTATTGCCATGGAATGACTATTGGAGAACTCGCTTTATTTTTCAATGGTGAATACAAGATAGGTTGTAATTTAAAAGTTGTTCCTATGAAGAACTGGAACAGAGAAATGAGCTTTAATGAAACTGGATTATTATGGATCCCGACAAGCCCCCAAATTCCTGAAGCGTCGACTCCGTTATTTTATCCAATGACCGGTCTTTTAGGAGAGCTTTCCTTGGTGAGCATTGGTATTGGCTATACATTGCCTTTTAAAGTTGTGGGCGCCCCTTGGATAGATGCTAAAACATTTGCTGCAGCTCTAAATGCTCAGAAATTTCCAGGAGTTCGTTTTGAACCTTTTCATTATAAACCTTTTTATGGAAAGTTTGCTCAAGAAGAATGCCATGGAGTTCTTATTGCTATTACCGATCATCTATCTTACAAACCTGTATCAACACAATATT
>CAVVXH010000017.1:0-122387 GCA_963752155.1 uncultured Parachlamydiaceae bacterium
TGTGCTCTTTGCGCCTTCGTGTCTCCTAAATAACAAGTTCGCGCCTTGCCATTGGCGCCTGACCTGATATTCTGACATTTGCCCTCCTGGGAGGTTACGTTATCATTGTAAGCAAATGTCAGAATTCAGGTCAGGCACCAATGGCAAGGCGCTTTAAAAATCTGTTATTTCCCGATAGGGGGCGCCGCAGGCAACTGTCTCGCTTTGCGTTTAATTTTTTCTATAGGTTACGAGTTCATTGTCTTATGGAGCGAAAAGTTTGGTTCTGTGATATTTTCCAGCGCATGCTAAAAAAGCGGTAAAGATAGATTGAGCAAGTGACGACTCCGTAAAAGGCAGTGATCGCCCAAGCCATATCTGCTTTGTGATTATAAAGCACTAGTAAAATATAGGTAGGAAGGAGGGCAAAAAGCCATACACTTGTTCCTCCTATTTTAAGTACAAACTTAGTATCCCCAGCTGCGGTCAAAAGACCGACGACTAACCAATGAATTCCATCAAATAAAAAGAAAATCCATACCCAAACGCATGAGGAAGCAACGAGAGTAAGAACTTCTTCAGAAACCGCTCCTTCTGAACCCAGAAAAAAGCAAATGAAGGGTTTAAGATCTAAAGCTAAAAAAAGGCCAGAAAAGATAAATAAACATAAATAAAATTTAATTCCGGAAAATAAAAGTTTCCTAAGACCTCCCCATTGCTGAGCTCCAATCATATTTGATGCGATCGCTGTGGCGCCTTTGCTCACCCCTTCGGTTAAAAAAGTAAAGAGAAAAAAGATACTTTGCGCAATAGATGCGACGGTGAGTTGCTCTTCACCTAAGGACATTAATATTCTAAAAAAGAGAGCCCAAGCAAGAATTTCAATCGTATGAGCCAACGAACTAGGAAAACCCAAACGAATACATTGGTAAAATTCATTCCATACAAATTGATAGTTTCCCGTTCCATATTTTGTACGATTGCGCTTACGGAGGAAATCAATAAATAGAACTAAGGCTTGAAATAATTGGGATAAACCAGTAGCCAGGGCTGCTCCGGTAATTCCCATTGCAGGAATAAATGGTTCAATTCCAAAAATGAGCACATACGCAAGTCCTGTGTTTAAGACATTAGAAGCTATCACTAGAGCTGTAATGAATTTTACTTGTCCTCGACCGATATAAAAGGCTGAAAGGGAACTGGCCAAACAAAAGATAGGTCCGAAATACATCATGACACTAAAATAGTCGATTTCCATGGAACGATAACGTGACCCGGCAAAAATATAGTCTCCGGCAAAATACCCTAAGGGGATGAATATAAAAAGAGTAAAAAATGATAACCAAATCATTTGCCAAACTGGGACTCCAAGTTGCTTTAATTTGCCTGCTCCAAAATGACGCCCCACAAAAACTTCTCCGATACAGGTCGTGCAAATGAAGGCAAACTGCAAAAAACTAACAATTGTTCCAGCAGACGTTGCGGCATTATGTGATTCAATCGAGAAGTTTATTAATAGTAAACGATCCCAAAAAAACATCAAACTGGCAGACATAAGAGATAACATTAAAGGAAAGGAAATTGCCCAAAGTTCCCGCAAACTTCCTCGGGGGTGAGAAGTAAGTTTAAAAGTATTTGACTTTGAAGTGGACATGCATTTTTCCTGAGTTAATATTAATGATAGAAAAATAGAAATAAGATTATATATCAATTATACTATACTTTATTTTAAAAGTAAAGCGCTAAAACATTACTTTGCTCTAAAACATTAGCAAAGTAGAAATGAGAAATGTGCAGCAATTCCCGTTCATTTTCGGGCACGGGCACGCACGCAGGCACGGACACTAAAATGAGCGGGAATTGCTGATACATGTGGGATGAGAAATAAAATACATCCCCAAATCGACATTTTGTCGATTTGGGGATGTTCTTTCTGTTAATATTTTTGATCCCGAAATCAACAAAATGTCATTTTGGGGATCTTTTTTTGAATCAACTTTTTGATCCCGAAATCGACATTTTGTCGATTTGGGGATTGATTTAGCTCTAATTATTTATTATGATGACAGTAATTCTCGCTGATTTTTTTTCAGGCATGAGCACGAAAATTAGCGGCTGAAAGTTTAGAAAAAAGGCATTTCACCCAGGATAGAACAAATGACAACATCACCATTCATTGGACGAGAGCCTGAAATGATCAGACTAAAGAGTCTTTTAAGCAAAAGAAGTTCTAGTTTAGTAGTTGTAAGAGGTAGGCGCAGGATAGGCAAAAGTAGGCTTCTTTCAGAGTTTGGTAAAGAGATGAAAAGCTTTTTCTTTTCTGGAATGCCCCCTCTTTCTAAGATGAACGCACAGCTTCAACGCGAAGAATTTTCTAATCAAATGACTAGGAATGGCTTACCAGGCGTTAAACCTGATGATTGGGGAAATCTTTTTTGGGCGTTATCCAAATATACTGAAGAAGGAGAAGTCCTTATTGTTTTCGATGAAATTTCTTGGATGGGAGAAAAAGATCCGACTTTTTTAGGTAAGTTAAAAACGGCTTGGGACATGTATTTCAGTAAAAATCCCAATTTAATCATGGCCCTTTGCGGTTCCATCTCTTCGTGGATAGAAAAAAATATTTTAAGCAATACAGGTTTTGTAGGAAGAATTACTCTCGATCTAATTTTGGAAGAGCTTCCACTTAATGTTTGCAATGCATTTTGGTACCCAAAAGAAAAACGTATTGCAGCTTTTGAAAAATTTAAGCTTTTGTCTATTACAGGTGGTGTTCCTCGTTATCTCGAAGAAATTATGCCAGATCTACCTGCAGAGAAAAATATTTATAATCTTTGTTTTAATCGAGGTGGATTATTAGTGCGAGAATTCGATGAAATCTTCTCTGATCTTTTTTCACGCCGAAGTAAGAGTTACAAAGAAATTGTTATAAGTCTAGCAGATGGTTCAAAAGAACTCCCAGAAATTTGTGAAGAATTAAAGAAAAGTCGAGGAGGATTACTCAATAAATACCTAGATGATTTGGTTAAAGCTGGATTTGTTCAACGAGATTACACTTGGTCTTTAGCAGATGGAAAAGAAGGAAAACTAAGCCGTTATCGTTTGAGTGATAATTATCTTCGGTTTTACTTAAAGTACGTTTCTAAAAATCTTACGAAGATTGAAAAAGGCGATTTTTCTCCCTCTTTATTAGCCACTTTACCTGGTTGGGAAGGGATCATGGGCTTACAATTTGAAAATCTTGTGGTCCATAATCGTAAAACTATTTGGAAATTAGCTGGAATACTACCAGAAGAAGTGGTCATGAGCGGTCCATTCTTCCAAAAATCAACTCAAAGACAGCCTGGATGCCAAATTGATTACTTGATTCAAACACGCTTTCAAAATTTATATATATGTGAAATTAAATTTTCTAAAGATCGTATAGGAAAAAAAATCATTGAAGAAATGGAAGAAAAAATCAAACGGTTAAAAGCACCGAAGCATTTTTCTATTAGACCCATTTTAATCCACGTGAATGGAGTCGAAGAGAGTGTTTTAGATGAGATGTATTTCGATAAAATCATCGACTTTGGTCAACTTCTGGGATAATAATCCCCTCAGCAATTCCCGCTAAACTTTCGTGCCCGTGTGCGTGCCCGTGCCCGAAAAATTTTGTAGATTTTACTAATTTTCGGGCACGGGCACGAAAATTAGCGGGAATTGCTGTAATCCCCTCTTTCTGTTTGACGTGCTAATCGCCAACTGATCCAGCCTGAACCTGCTGCCAGGGCAGCCCAAATCATTCCAAAACCTGCCACGGTCACTCCTAACGCTTCAAAGGCATTCACTGAAAATAAAGAAATCACATCCCCTGCTCTCCAGACCACAGTGTCTACTGCATTTTTACCTTTATAGCGCAATCTTCTAGGAACAAGAGTATAAAGTGATTCACGTGCAGGCTGGATCATGCTGTGAGATAGAGATCGAGTAATAATCAACACCAAAGCTACAAATGGCAAGGTGCCAACGACCGGAGTGAGGGGATTGTCAATCAAAACCATCATCAAACAGGTGATCACCACGATCCCCGAGCTAACTGCAAAAACGACTCCTGCTCCATAGCGGATCAATAGCCATCGCGCTACAGTAAGCTGTAAAATGATTTGCAACGCATTTGATGCAAGGTCTATGTGGGCTGCAAAGCGTGTTTGAGCATTCGAGTTATTTAGGAAAGTAGCTCCTGAATAATCAGCAATTAAAGCATAGGCAATTGTCCCTATAGCATCATTCATGAGCATGATCAAGGACATGCTTCCAATAAACGGATTGCTAAAAATTTGTTGGAGTCCATCGAGCATTCCTCCACCAATCGCGGCTTCACTTCCGATTTCCTTGCGATGTGCTCCAAATTGATGAGCCCATTTTCCAAGCATAAGAATGCATACGATAGCGAGTGCAAGTAAAACGGCCGAAATCGTTAATAAAGGGGCAGATCCAATAGTTTCGACTAGACTTTGTGTAATGAGAGGCCCTGCAATAGCTCCGATGGTGCCTCCTAGAGCGATAATGGGGAACAAGCGACGAGCTTGCCAATCGTTCCAAATGTCTGACATAAAGCTCCAAAACACGGAAACCACAAATAAATTGAAAACACTGACCCAAACAAAAAAGACTAATCCGAGAACTTGAGTCGGTATTAAAGAACGATTATTGAAAAAGGGGATAAAACATAATTGACAGGCGACAAAAAATAAATAAACCAGGGGCATCGTCACTCGTCGTGGCCAGCGAGAAACGAACCAGGAAAAGAGGGGAGTTAAAAGTAACATGGCCACTAGTGTTGCAATGAAAAATAGAGAGAGCTTTACTGAGCCGACTTCAGCCGCCAATTGGTCCCGCATGGGACGCATGACATAATAGGCTGCTAATACACAAAAATAATAAATGAATGAAAGAGCAACACCATACCCTTCCTTTGCTTTGACTTTCATGTAGAGCTATCGGTTAATGAAATATAAAAATGATGCCAAGGCAAGAAAATTGAGTCTTGATGGACTCGAACCATCGACCCCCTCATTAAAAGTGAGGTGCTCTAACCAACTGAGCTAAAGACTCATTGACCCCGAGGGGATTCGAACCCCTGTTCTCGGAATGAAAATCCGGTGTCCTAGGCCGGGCTGGACGACGGGGCCATTAGAACGTTTCTAAAGGCTTGTTTCGCAGCTGCGAGACTTGCATACTTGCGAAACTTGATCTTATCTCTTTTTCGATTTTTCTGCCAATAGTTAAATGAAAATAAATGAAAAAAATGCTCCTAAATATCCTACAGCCTTATATTGTAGAGACTTCTTTTTCCTTTTTAGCACAAAGATCATCAGCTTCTTTGCAAGTTTCATCGGTCAATTCTTGAATCTTCTTCTCCATTTTTTTCATCTGATCTTCAGCGAGAATTCCTTCATTCTTTTGTTTGCGCACTAACTCATTACCATCACGACGAATGTTGCGGATGGCAATTTTGGCTTCTTCAAGCATTTTATAACATTGTTTGATCATACTTTTGCGCATATTTTCATCCATCTGCCCTATTTTGATACGGACAAGATTTCCATCCACGATAGGCATCACGCCAAGATTAGCTTTTTCGATCGCTTTGCCAATGACAGAAGCATTTTTGGTATCAAAGGGGGTGATCAGGAGAAGCCTTGCTTCAGGAGTTGTAATAGACGCGATATCTTTAAGGCGCATAGGTGAGCCATAAACTTCTACCATGACATGATCCAACATGGCAGGATTTGCCCGTCCGGTGCGAATACTCTTCAATTCATTTTTTAAATGTTCAAGAGCACCATTCATTTTGCTTTTTGTTTGTGCAGCGACATCCATATTTAGCTCCTAATTCTTAGGTTTATTCACTTACAAAAGACCCATTTTGCAGATTAAAAAGAAGAGGGCCTAACTCGGGGTTATCCAATAATTTTTGCATATTGAAGACAAAGATCGGCAAAGAGTTACTTCTGCATAAGGCTATAGCGGTTCCATCCATGACTCCAAGTTCCTCCGAGAGAGCTTGGGAATAAGTGATGGTGTCATATTTTACGGCATCTTTAAATTTTATCGGATCTTTAGTGTAAATTCCATTGACTTTAGTCGCTTTGACCAACAAGTCGGCCCCTATTTCACAAGCACGTAGAGCTGCTGCAGAATCTGTTGTAAAATAAGGATTTCCTGTACCCCCCACAAAGATGGGCAATATTCCTTTAGAAATATATTCAATCGTTCTTTCCCAGTTATAGGCTTCAACCATTTTGGGACATTCAATGGCACTAATGACTTTAGATTCGCATCCTAGGGTTTGTAGAGCTTGCTGTAAAGAAATGCCATTCATTAAAGTTGCTAGCATCCCTATTTGGTCTGCAGCTGAACGCTGCATTCCACTGCCCTCTAGATGGATACCGCGAAAAATGTTGCCTCCACCGATGACAACTGCAACCTGCAGATCTCTTTGCAAGATAGATAATGCTTTAGAAAGATTTTTACATGCCAAATGATTGATGCCAAATTCTTGTTCACCCATCAATAGTTCGCCGGAAATTTTTAGCAATATACGTTTGAAGGGCTGCTTTAAATGCGATAAAACCATTTTAAACCATCGTCATTATGAAAAGATCTCTAAGGTCTAATGTAGGTCTCTTTTAATTTAAAAGCAAGTGTAGGTTTTCTCAGGAGTGCAATTAAAAGAGAAAAGCCTTGATGCTAACCTCTGATGAAGCTTGATTGATAAGTATCTAATATAGATCCAACACTAGACATAGTCTGATATAACAATCCATTTTTAAAGCAGAGGCGCAAGGTCGCTGGGAGGCGGAGAGTTACAAACCATTAACCACTCTTGGCAAGCCTTCTATAAGTCGCTGCTTCTTAAGCTCAAGATTGCCAAGTTGACCACATGCAGCCATGATCTGCCTTCCCTTCGTTCTGCGACGCATTGTTTGATAACCCCGGCTGCGAAGGTGCCCGATAAAAGCATTGATCACTAATTCATCAGGTGGTGCAAAACCGTCTCTAGTCTGCTTGTTATAGGGAATTACATTAATTTTCACCGAAAGTCCCTGGAGATATTTTGCTAATTGCTCAGCATGTTCAAGCGAATCATTGATATCCTGAAGCAATACATAGGCAATTAATATCTCACGGCCTTTTTTGAGGTTATAATTTCTCATCGCTTCATATAATTCTTGAAGGTTGTGTTTGCGATTAATCGGCATGAGACGGTTACGTAATTCATCTTCAGGTGCTGTCAATGAAACTGCCAGATTAGGTATCTCCCTTGTTTCTTCAGTAAAACGTGCTATACCTTCAACTAATCCTACAGTAGATATTGTTATATTCTTTCTACCAAAAGCTAACCCCGTCGGATCTAAAAGTATTCTCACAGCCTGCATAACGGATTCATAATTATCAAAAGGCTCACCCATCCCCATAAAAACCACATTGCGCATTTTAAAGCCAAGCTGATGCCTTGCAATAAACACCTGTGCAATGATTTCTGCCGGCGTTAAGTTATGGAGAAGTCCCATACGACCTGTTTCACAAAAAGCACAACCTAAGCGACAACCAACTTGAGATGAAACACATAAGGTGCCTCCGGCTTGCATCGGAATACACACGGATTCGATGTAAAACTTATCACGTGTGCTTAGTAAAAATTTGCCGGTCTCGCCTTCTTCTTTTTGATCAAAAAGTACCGGCAAGGTGAAATCAGTTAGGGATATGATTTCATCAATTAGGTGTTGACTATTCTTAAAGAAAGGATCTTCTCTGTTAATTACATTATGTCGCATGAGTTGCGAATAAATTTGCTGGGCATGCTGAAATCCTTTGCCTAAATGCTGGAAAATCTGCTGGGCAAATGAGTTATGGGTGTGAGCAAAGAATGAAATCTTTGGTGATAGTGGCGTCATAATATCAAAATTTTCGTGGAGGTTAATACGTAGAATTGTTTAGCAAAAAACTGAATTGTAAGCAATAGGGGATTTTAAAGAGCACAAAGAGATCTTACATGAAACTTTATCCCTTAGTGCCTTGATTCTACGCACAATTAGGACAATTAAAAAATGCTTTTTGTTCGGGTGTTAGCTCATCAATATAAACAAATTTAGCCCCCATTTCCGTTAATTTTTCAGAATATGGCTCTAAACTTTTTCTATTTCCTAAAATAATCGTTTCTTCTTGAACAATAGGTAAATTAAAAATTTCGCCTTGATTCATGAAAGGTTCCAATAAAGAAGCTTCTTCGCCAGTCTTAACATTCGGCTCCAGAGAACTTGCATTTCCAGTCGTGACTTTTTGAGGATTTCCACGAAGAACCACAATGTCTCCATAATTCCATGCGATTTTGTTTTTTAAAGTTCTTACTTCAGGTAATAACTTTGGATAATGAAATTGAATGTCCCTTGCTTGATAAAGCTTTTTAATACATTCGGTTATCTTTTCTGGGTTCTGTGACATTGCCTTCGTGTATTTTTTAGCTAAATATTTATCAACAGGATTTCCTTCATGCATTTGGAAGGCTATGCGCGTAATAAATATTCGATCTACTTTCTCATTTCTTCCTTTGAGTAATTCCTCCTCAATCCCTTGAACATTAGTCAAAATCCCAACGTAATCTTGCTTATGTAAATTTCCGAGGACGTCAACGTAAGTCATAGGCTTGAACAAGAAGCCGTGTTTAGAAATTCTGCGCAGCCATTTTAATTCCAAATATTCTAATTGATTTAATTTAATTTTTGGAGATAACTCCTTCCATCGACTTATTTCATTTTCATTTAATTTAGAATCTTTACATTTTTCATAATATTCATGTTTCCATTCGCTACGTATATTTTCTGGAATTCTATAAAGAGCCTCGACTTCTTCTTCCTCTTCATTCGAAAGGCTTGTTAGAGTTGATAATGTTTCTCTTCTCTCAAGTTGTTCTTTGGTTAGGAATGATCCATTATTAATAGCTTCATTTTCAAGCTGTGACAAAAGTGTATCAATATCAACAGCTTCTTGATAAGTGATCATATGTCTTTTATTTAAAACTCTATATTCTTTATATTCTGCATCGGAGATTTCATTTTGTTGTGTTTTTAAAAGAGCTTCTAATTCATTTAATTTTTTTAGATCTTTTTCTGTTAAAATATTTTGTTTTATTTTAGCTAAGTCTTCTTTGGAAAATTCTGGTAGATGAATACGATTTCTTTCGCCATATTGCATACCAGCTTCATATTCTACCCATTTTTTCAAGCGAAGGATCCCTTCTGAAGGCATGATTTGTCTTGATTGAACAACTCCTTCAAAATTACCAGGCCAAACCGCATGGGCGATATAATCATGACCAAAATCAGAGATCCATTGATCCATCACTTCCGATGGGGTAACTTGCTCAGTTTGTTGAAAGATTTTTTCAACACTGATAGAACGAGAAAAATTTAAAGATTCCATAATTAATCCACTAATTTATTATTTCAAACCTCACCATAGTTTTATTATCCATAATTAATATTTTAAATTCAATTAAATTTATAACTTTTTACGGGCGAAAACCGGTACATGAGGACCAAGGCACTACTGAGATTTTCTCAATTGATTACTTTTCATCTCTTGAATAAAATCGAAATTTTATTTCTGGGTATCCCTTACGAACTTCTTCTGACCATTGTTCTGCTTCAGCTTTAGTGGGAAACATCATCGCGACCGTTGCTAAAGCATCTGCAAGAATACAAGTGGGCGCTACTACCGTAGCACTGGCGACACTCCATTGATTCGAAACCAAAGGTTTACCGGTGAAAGAATCGATGATATGAAAATAAGTCGTCTCCACACCATTTATAAAGACATTCCACTTTTGAATATAGTCACCACTGGTAGCCACAGATTGATTCGATAAGCTTACATAGCCAAGAGCCTGTTGGGGGTGATCATTTTCCGGATGGCTAATCATGACATTCCAAGGGCGCTTTTCAGGATGCATTCCGTTAGCACGCACTTCACCCTCCCATTCTACAAAAACATCGTTAAATCCAGCATAAACAAGCCTTTCAACAAGGAGGTCTACACAAAAGCCCTTTGCGATACCTCCAAGATCTAAAGCTGTTAAGTCATGGTCCTTGTAATACTTTCCTTGGTGAAAATGTATTTTATCCCAGCCGACCGCAGGCTTTATCTTTTGAAGATCAGTTTCGCTGGGAAGAACACCCTTTTCCAAATGACTTTTCCACAGTTGTTGTAGGGGTTCAATTGTGGGGTCAAACCTGCCTTCACTTAATTTTACGAAATGATCAGTTAAAATCAGAAAGCTCTCTAACTGGGAAGAGAGGGTTACTTGTTCATTTGCCTTTAAGCGATTTAGCTTAGAAAGCTCAGACTCCGGATTCCATTTATTATAGATATTATCAATTTCTCTAAATGTATTGAAAATAATTTTTTGGATATTTTGTTGATCGATTGAAGTCATCTGACCGCCAATCATAATATGATAGTCCATGGTCATTTCTGTGCCATCGAATCTGTGGATTGTTGAAGCAGCTTCCAGGGAAGAAGCTATTGAGTTAGCAGCGAAAATAAGGTTTACCAAAACCAAAACAATGCTAGATGAAAATTTAATTAGAAAGTAATGCATGTATAACGTCCTTATTATAAATCAGAATCAAGTAATTATTTAGACTGACTTGACATCAATTAAGGCATAGTCTATCCTTCTTATGTGCCTCGAAAATTTGAGGCGGTAGAGTTATTATTGACTATACATCATTAATTTAACAACCAAAAAGGTGGACTATGAAAAATCATATTAAAATTTCGGCTATTTGTTTTGGATTAGCGACTTTGGCAACGTTTTGTTTATCAAGAGAATCTATGAATCCGTATCCAGTCGTTAACGAGATAGAGACTCAAAAAGAAGTCTACCAAACCAATTCTATCCTTGGAGACGTTAAAGGAAAGACCTCAGAAGTTTTAGTAAAGCAAGAAAGCTCGATTGATAGTAAATTTTTCTTAAAAAATAAAATAGATGGTCTAAGTAAAGCGTCAAAACCCAAGAAAAAAGATGTGAAGGCATAGATGAAAATGTTAAATAATATTTATAAATGTGTTCTAACGTTGTTGCTTTCGTCAGCTTGTTTAAATGCTTACAATGAGTCTTTACTGCCTGAAATTTTTATGAAGCGCCATAGTGGCACGGAATATCAAACGATTCCCTTGACTGAAGATCAAATCCAAGCTCTTGTTCAAGCAGCACGGTGGACACCATCCAGCTATAATGATCAGCCATGGAATTTCATTTTTTGTGATCAATTTACAAATCCAGAAGCTTATTTAAAAGCTGTTGATAGTATTTATGGTCAAGAATGGGTTGAGAGTGCACCATTATTGGTGATCGCGGTTGTTCGTTCAAATTTTTTATATAATGAGGAGTTCAACGATTGGGCTGAGTATGATACTGGTGCAGCGGTGTTGAGTATGTCATTAGCTGCAACTGAGCTAGGTCTAATGGCGCACCAAATTGGAGGATTTGACAGAGAACAAATCCAAGAAGATTTTAACATTCCTGAGGGTTATACTCCGATTACCATCACAGCCATCGGTTATGAATCTGAAACACCTTCGGAAACGTCCAGAATTCGGCGGTCAGTGGAGGAAAATTTCTTCGAAGCCGAATGGGGCACTTCATTTAAATCTTGATTTGATCGTTCAAAATAACATAATCGATTAAGAGACGAAAGGACAACAAGGACGAAAAGGACAACAAGTACATATAAAATAAACGAGAAATGGTATTATCTTATATCTTCGTTTATCTTCGTTGCTTGTCCTTGCTTGTCGTCCTTGTTGTCCTTTCGTCCCTCCTAAATAACAAGTTCGCGCCTTGCCATTGGTGCCTGACCTGATATTCTGACATTTGCCGATGCGATAACATTGCTTCCTAAAGGGCAAATGTCAGAATGTCAGGTCTGGAACCAAGGCTGGAACGTTAGGGACTGTGCAACAATAACTTGCACGATTGGGCTGCGCCAATGCCCAATCGTGCAAGTTATTGTTGCACAGTCCCTTACCCCCAAGATTTACGCAACTGAAAAAAGCGTCGTTTTCAATTAATAACAAGATACTAAATTCTGAGAGGTAACGTTTAGCCTTGGTTCCAGACCTGACATTCTGACATTTGCCCTCCTGGGAGGTTACGTTATCATTGTAGGCAAATGTCAGAATATCAGGTCAGGCACCAATGGCAAGGCGCTTTAAAAATTTGTTATTTCCCAATAGGGGGCGCCGTAGGCAACTGTCTCGCTTTGCGTTTAATTTTTTCCTACTTTATACCCTAGTATCGCAGCATCTTTTTCACCTACGACAACTTGTTATTTCTCGGTAATAGGATGCGCACACAGGCACAAAAATTAGCGGGAATTGCTAGCATAGCCATCAAACCGTAAAAATGTTTTGGATATTATTGTAGAATTGTTTATACGTCAAATACAACAATCAATTACCAGCAATTCCCGCTGACCATAATTGACCTTAGAGGAGAATTATAAAATTTCAAAAAAAAAAGCCTACGAATTCGGTTTTTTGTACCCTGTTTAAATGAGGATGTAGAGAACATCAACTATGATCAGTGGGAATTGCTGATCATTGACAATGAACCAAAAAAAATCGGAGATCATCATGAAAGTAAATAACATATTCACGAAATTGAAGCTGGCATCTGCCTTAGGATTTGTAGCCGTATTGTCGGTGGCAAGTGTGGCTGAAGCGGCTTCTTTCCAAACCGGGTTCGAAAAGAACCAAGGTTACAAGGTTGGCCCCCTTAACGGGCAAAATGGCTGGAACACATCTACCAACGTAAATGTTGAAAATACCGATGTTGAGCAAGGAAAACAAGCTGTTGATATCGGCGTCACAGCAGGAAGTTATGATTATGAATATGCGAACGTTCCGCTACCATATCCGATTTCTATCACTAATAGGCATACTTCTGTCACTTTTTCCTTTTTAACAAATAACACCAGTAACCACACCCAGGCTGGTGTGAACGTCATCGGTAGTTACGGAAGTTCCCCACCAGGGACACTAGGCCAATTATTTGCTGGTGGCATTGGTAATTCGGACAACACTCACAGTTATTATTTCTTAGGAGATTTCAACTCGAATACAAACCCTGTTGAGTTTGCCAATGGCGTGTGGCATAATTGTATTTTAGAATTTGATTTTGAAAAGAATACAATAACTGGTCAAGTTGACGGTACTAGCCTGGGAATGCTTACTATTAATCCAGCAACAGTTATCACTGGAGTGCAGTTATATAATATTACGGGTGGGATTACTGCCACAAGTGACGCATATTTCGACCAACTCAATATTAGCTACAACACTGGCATAGCCATCATACCGTAGAAATATTTAGTATACTATTGTAGAATTGTTTATACAACAATCATTTACCAGCAATTCCGCTAATTTTCGTGCCCGTGCCCGCTTGCGTGCCCGTGCCCGAAAATTAGTAAAATCTACGAAATTTGACGCTAACACATAAATCAAAATCTTATATACTTTTCTTGTTGCAACAATTATTTAATTTATGCTAAATTTTTTTTAGACAAATTAAATTTGATGAAGCCACTAAAGGATAGATACCCTCTAATTATAGCTGTAGCAGAACTTAGAAAAGAAATTCCATCAACTTCTGATTTGCTACTTTTATGTGCCGTTAAGTTAGATAAAAATTCCCTTTCACAAGAGTAAAACAAGTCCCGGAGGGCCGATATACAACAGCCCAGCCTGAGCGCAGTCCCGGAGGGCTAAGCGAAGGCTGGGTAATGTCACCCCACCGAGAAAAGTCCCGGAGGGCCGACACTACATGAGAACGTTATTTGAAATTTTCTCGAGTTTGCAATTAATTTTCATTTCTGGTTTCAATCAAATTCCTCGAGTTCATGTCCTCTGAGCTCATCTTCTGTTGAGCTACTTCTTTTCCAAAAAGATCCCAGGCCACAAACATTTTTAAAAAGACCCTTTGTGTCACTGTAATAACGTTAGAAGAATTCATGCAAAAAGATCATTTAATAAATGAATGAGATTTTTTTCAATCGCAGGCTGATGTCGGATCGTTTGCTGCAGGGATGGTAGAAGCTTCCAAATAACTTTAGATATGAGTGAAATTCATATTATTTATTAAGTTCATCTAATAAATCTTCAATATTTTTTCCTGTGTGTAGGTCTTTAACCTCTTCTCCTTCGTCTAGGTCTTTAACCTCTCCTCCTTCGTCTAGGTCTTTAACCTCTCCTCCTTCGTCTAGGTCTTTAACCTCTCCTCCTTCGTCTAGGTCTTTAACCTCTCCTCCTTCGTCTAGGTCTTTAACCTCTCCTCCTTCGTGTAGGTCTTTAACCTCTCCTCCTTCGTGTGGGTCTTTAACCTCTTCTCCTTCGTGTGGGTCTTTAACCTCTTCTCCTTTGTGTGCAATCTCTCTTCTTTCGTGTGTAATCTCTTCTCCGATTCTTGTATTTGAAGAGGGGGAGGCTACTTTCCAAGACCTTTCCTTAGCGGGGGTGGCTGCTTTCCAAGACCTTTCCTTAGCGAAGGTGGCATCATTTAAGGCACGAAATAGTGATAGGCTTACAGTAACTCTTCTAGCTTTGGATGCTTCATTGACCTCGGGTGCTTTTGCTCTTGATTTTCTTTCTGCTTCTATACTCTTTTTAGCCTTAGCTTTTAGGATCCCGTCCAAGGTGCTAAAGGAGCTCATTTTATCTAAAACTTTATTAAAACTTTTTATTGTTCTATCAATACTTCCTAAATTATCCATAATTTCACCTTAAAGTAAATGATTTGATTTGTTAAAAAATCACCCTCCTTATATTTTAATAATAAACTAAAATTGAATATAATTCAAAAGGTAACTCCAATGCAACAGGGACAACAAGGACAATGGGGACAACTTTTTTATAGATTTTTTTTAAAAAGTTTAATGTTTATTGTTTTGACATATCATGATATAGAAGCCTTTGCTACTGATTAAAAGCCCCTAGGTTTTGAGTTAATATTATTTTAGACTAAAGAAGACCATCTACCTTGTGAATTTACAATATCACTAAGTTTTCCTGACTTTACTGCAGAGGGAATAATTTTTTTAGCGATTTAGAAACTGAATTTTGATCGTCAATGACTAGATTGCCCAGCTTATTTAAAATTAATTTATGATCTAATGTGAAAAATTTCATTCTCACAATCGAGCTTACAGGCAGTCCTGCCACTTTTAGATTGATAATTTCCACATCTAGTGGCCAATGAGAATGCGTTTTTGAAGTAATCATTGCCATTACACTGGACTTAACATGTCTATTAAAATGCAAATGAGAGGATAAAATCAACGCCGGCCCCCTTTTTGCTTGAACAGAATCTGTAAAAGGAAAAGGAACGAGTACTACATCTAAAATCAAAAGTTTCCGTAAACTTTTTCGTCATCATCAGAATCCCATTCATTTTAAGTTTGAGTTAATGAGTTTAAATATGCAATATCGAGTAGCTCTGCTTTACGAATTCTAACATGATTATCATCTAAAATTTCATAAAAAATCTGATCCTTGGGTTTAAGGTGTAGTACCTTACGTACCTCTTTTGGGATGGTAGCTTGATTTTTTGATGTGAGTCTTACAAGTAATGGATTCATCCCTTGCTCCTTTACTATGTTGTAATACGGTTTTACTTTTTTCGTCAAGACAGGGCATCGGATCATCTTTCATGTTACATGTAATAAAGTGAAAGAAATATTTGCGAATAAGACTCGTTTAGGGTACAGAAAAATATAGAATTGATTAATGAGGATTTAAAAGTTGAGTGAAGAAAACATAGAACTTAGCAGAAATTCTTTAGGTTTAGAAGCTTCTGTTATTATGGGTGTTGCCGGAACGGCCCCGGCTTATAGCATAGCAGCTACGACCAGCGTATTATTTTTAGCAGTCGGCCTTCAATCCACCGCTAGTCTGCTTTATGTCGGACTGATCATGTTTGGTGTCAGTCTTGCCTTTATGCATTTAAATCGTTCAAACAGCAATGCCGGAGCGTCGTTTGTCTGGATTGGAGAAATTTTTCATCCAGTTCTTGGCTTTTTTGCCGGATGGTCCCTGCTTGTAGCTGCAACGGTGTTTATGGTTTCAGGAACAATTCCAGCGGCAGTGGCTACTCTTGCATTAGTAGACCCAAGCTATATTAACAATCCCATGATGGTATCCCTGGTCGCGTCCCTTTGGCTCATATTGATAAGTCTAGTTGTCGTCAAAGGAATCAAGCTGTCGAGCTATTTTCAGATGATTTTTACTCTTGTTGAAGTCGGCTTACTTACCATTATCACAATTGGCGCCATCTGGTCTTTTTACGAATCTCCAGCGCAACCCCTCAATTTTAATCAGTTTTCACTCTTTAATTTTACACCCGAAAAATTTGCTTCTGGAGCCTTGACAACCCTTTTCTTTTTTTGGGGATGGGATGTCACAATGAATTTAAGTGAAGAAACAAAAAATTCAAAAGAAAATCCGGGCATTGGCGCCCTAAGTGCAATGTTTATTGTCCTTTTACTTTTTGCAAGCTTCATGATCGCTGCACAATTTTCATTAACAGAAAAAGAAATCATTGATGCTAATTCCAATCTCATCATGGCCGTATCTGAAAAAGTTTTTCCAAGTTCTCTGAGCTATATAGCCATCATTGCTGTGATGCTAAGCACAGTGGGGACTCTTGAAACAACCATTCTTCAATTTACTAGAACTTTGTATGCAAAAGCGCGTCTTGGGATTTTAAATCCTAAATATGCAACCTTGCATAAAACATGGAAAACTCCTTGGTATGCAAATTTTATTATTGCCGGAATTGGTCTTATTTTAATAGGCTGCTTTGCCTTCTTGCCAACAGTTAACCAAATTATTGCCATTTCAGTAGAGGCCATCGGCTTTCAAGTGGCCTTTTACTATGGCCTCACCTGCTTTGCCTGCGCATGGAAATTTCGTCACTTTAAGAACCTTAACGATTATCTCTTATTGTTTTTTTGGCCACTTTTAAGCGGTTTTTTTATGGCCTTTATTTTTGTTTATTGCGCTCTAACTTTTGATTGGTTGGTCACCTCTATTGGAATAGGAGGAATATTAATTGGCATAATTCCTTTTTATTTAAACAAGAGGAGTAGTAAAACAATAGTCAATTTAACCGACTAAACTACATTTACAGAGCATTGTATTGGCATTAACGATTCTGTAAATGCGGCAATCGCACCGAACATATGAAAATATTTTAATTAAGGAAGGCCACGCTAAATAGATTGCTAATACAGCTGATCGACAAAAGGTGCAATTGGCCACTAGGTGTCATTAGGGATGGGCTGGTTCATATGGTCCCCAATTCCTATGTTTATATGGTCCCCAATGGGTTGAGAACGTAGGCTCTCCGCTTCCGCACCAAATTGGTTTAACATATTCATTAACTTTATTTTCTATTAATTTAGAAAATAGATTCGCAAAATCAGAATCAACCTTTTCACCATGAACTACTTCCTGTATCAATGACCAATCATCTGGACAAATATTTCTAAATTCATGCGGAATAATAAACTCCCAAATACTATCAGGACAAAATCCTTGAATGAGAGTAGGGCAGATGTTTTTGGAATTATATTTCACCACCACGAAGTCACAAAGCCCTAGTTTACCTCTCATCACCGGGGCTTCCAATTCCTCGGGATGAATAACAATATCATGCTTCGAAGAGAACTTTCTAGACTTAAATTCAGGAAGAGCTTCCCATTTTTCTTTTCCACCAAATAGATTCGCGACAGCTTCTTTAGATTTTAATGTCTTTATTCCATTATAATAACTTGTTTTCAGATTGCTACATTTCTCATTTATTTTTTTGATTGAATTCAAGCAAGTATTTTGAAAATCAATTGCATTTCTAATCTCAGCGAATTGATAAAAAAAACTATAAAGAACACCCATTGAAATAATTAGCTTTATACAAAAATTTGTTAAATAAACCACTATCAACTTTAATATTCATCTCTCTTTTTACTTCATATAATTGATTAATCTTTTCTTCATAAGATTTTTTGATAGCATCAAAAGGATATGTAAAAGAAATCTTTCGGTCAACCAATTCTTTACAGGATTTATTAACTCCTCGAATGGAACATATATCTTTATGACTTAATAAAGACAAAGACATCACTCTAAGAGGAACATGTTTGATCCGTAATTTTTTCATCAAATAAGGCATACAAAACACAACACCTATATTTTTCACCTTCAGAATATTATAAATAGATATTTTGTCATCGAACAATTGTTTACATGTTCTACTAACACCACGAATGGAACATATATCTTTACCATTTAATAAAGACATCACCTTAAGAGGAATATTTTGATCCGTAATTCTGAATAATGCATCCATTAGAGCTCCTTTTTTGTTAGTCTTAAAATGGCTTTCGTATTCATGAGCCTTATCTTCTATCACTTTAGAAATTAACTCGACAAACAAGTCATCAAGTTTTCCTTCTACACCTCCAATTACATGTTGTTGTGTACTCCAAATAGATTGCTACTGATCCTTAAATTTAATTTATTTCTTTTTTTCGTATAGTGCTTTAACCTTTTCTTCAAAGGATGTTTTGATGGTATCAAAAGGAGCTGGCAAACTTACATTTTGATCAACCAACACGTTACATGTTTTATTAACATCCCCTATAGCGATAACACCCTTTATAGCGGCCGGGTCCTGGGGGTCTAGGAAGGACAACACCTTAATTGCAAGATTTCAATCCGTAATTGTTGTCAGTAAATAAAGTATTCATGATATGGCAACCATTTTTAAAAATATAAATATTGAAATATTACTTGATTCTACCACAGCCAAACATAAAATGCAAAAGAAATTGGAAAAGTTGGGGGAAATTGAAGATAACTCCTGGTCTACAGAGTTCATTGTGAAATCGAAATAGCTAAGAAACTGCGCAAATTGTAGCTAATCATTCCGATGTGAGTGTAGCCACGAACCCTCTAAATAGTCTAAACCACTTCATGAAATCGTCACAGCCAAGAAATTTGCGCAATTTTTTGGTTATTACATTTCACGCAGTGGTTTAGACCACTTGAAGGCTATGCGGCTACACTGAACATCGGAATGATGAGCTACAATTTTCGCAACTTCTTAGCTGTTACGGTTTCTCATTACTAAATCTCTTATCAAGATTGCCTCTACAATGATATTTAATTATCTACTTTTCATGTTTAATTTATTTCATTTTTACTTTGAAATTTTGGTTGCTATTAATCAGCTAATTTGCTAAATTCCTTTTAAAGGTAGGGGATTCCTCAAAAGCACTTATCTCAATTTTATGAATAATTGCTAATGTACTAACCAAAATTAAAAAAGAGTCTGCAATGTTATACAGCTTAATGGAAATGTGCTGTAAATGAAATGTTTAGGTCTTTACAAAAAGTCAAATTGTTTAACCCACGTGAGGAAATTCCTACAATTAGCATAAATATTTTGAACTCATATTGAGTTAAAAAGTGAAATTATTTTTAAAATCACTGAAATTATTAAAGATATCATATAATGCCAAACTCGGCATTATATGAGGACTTACATTTCCGATTTATGATTTGATTATCGGATCTTCTACTTTTGGCTTTGTGTCATTATCAGCAACCCTTATTTATTAATTTGGAGCTTCGTAGTAAATGGGAATATATAAAAATAATAAGAATACATGTTTTATAAAAAAAGAAATTACTACAGTTTTTAACGATAAAAACGATAAGAACGATAAGAACGATAAAAACGATGGAAGAAAAACAACATGAATGGACAGGCCGCCATTCTGAACTGTTGTTTTGAGGACAGGAAGGAGCTAGGGCCGGCTAGGGCCATTATCACAGATTCTTAAAGATTTCTTCTAGATTAGACTCCCCAATCCAAATTTTTATCGTTCCTATCGTTTTTATCGTTCCTATCGTTCTTATCGTTCTTATCGTTCTTATCGTTCCTATCGTTCTTATCGTTCCTATCGTTCTTATCGTTGCATCGTTTGCATCGTTGATTACGTCTACATAAAAAAACATATCCAGATAACATCGTGAATGGGTGTTAATTTTACACCATTCTGCGGTACAAGCCACACGCACTTCTTCTGAGTAAGCTTTTGAGTTTACTTCTTGATATTAGCGCCCGTTGGTCGCTGGAGGCCCCAAAAAATTTTCACCAGGTCAACTGGAAATAGCGCCAGATTTAAAAAATTTGTTACAACCCTCGCTCAACTATTCTTTATTTTTAGCAGAAATTACTGAGGTTTTGTTGGTGTTGGTGTTGGTGTTGACGTTTCAGCAGAATTTTGCTGTTCAACAGAAGGTGGATTTCCCGACATTTGCGCCTTCTTATTATTATAAAAGACAAAAATAAGAAATCCAAGCATAAGGATTGCGGTAATAAATACAGTGGTAATCCATTGATTGTTGCTCATATTCATGGCAGTTCTCCAATAAAAAAATTATTTTTCAGCAATTCCCTCTCATTTTTCATGCCCGAAATTTCGAGCAGCAGAATCACTTTGAATTTTTAGCTAAAAGATGGCGCAAGGCTCCTTCCAATTCAGGATAGAGAAATGTATAATCATTTTCCATCAGTTTCTGTGGTTTTGCACGAATACTGCTCAGTAAGAGTGAATCAACCATTTCTCCAAGAAAAAGTCGGGCTGCAAAAGTCGGAAACGGAAGAATGGTCGAACGGTTTAAGACTTTACCCAGAGTTTTAGTAAATTGTTGATTAGTCACTGGCTCAGGTGAAACAAGATTGAATGCCCCACAACAGGTTTTATGTTGAATGATGAAAAATATGGCTCCTATAACATCTTCAATAGCAATCCAGCTCATGTACTGATTGCCGAAGCCAATTTTTCCTCCCAATCCAAGATAAAAGGGAAGAAGCATCGTTTTTAGAGTTCCTCCTAATGGGGATAAGACGATTCCTGTGCGAATAATTGCGCAACGTACATTCTTCTGAAGAGTAGGGTTCGTTAAGAGCGAAGCTTGTTCCCATTGTCGGCAGACGTCAGCTAGGAAATCTTTTCCCGGGGAGCTTTGTTCTGTGAGAACTTCGTCTCCTCTATTGCCATAATAGCCAACTGCAGAGGCATTTAGAAAAAGTTGTGGTGGAGAATGAAGGACTGCAATCGTCTTAGCAAGTAATGAAGTCGTTTGAACGCGACTTTCAAGAATTTTGCGTTTTTTCTCTGGAGTCCATTTACCAAAGACATTTTCCCCAGACAAATTGATGATGACATCGAATCCCTCAATTTTGTGAGGGGCAAGTTCCTCATTTTCAGGATCCCAAAAAATGGACATGGGATCTGTTGCGGTTTTTGATCGTTCCAGTTTAACCACTTCAGAGTCAGCTGAGGTTAGAGCACCGCACAAAGCGGTGCCTATGAGCCCGGAAGATCCAGCAATAAGAATTTTCATAGTCGTTCCAGTTGAAATTTCAAAAAAGTTCTCCTAAGGAATTTCCTTTCCTTTGAACGATTTTGCAGAAATCGCTAATGTTACCCAAATCCACCCCAGGATGATCATATCGATTCCTACAAATAAACCAATCACCCATAATCCGGAAACGGGCCATTCTGACCAGATCATTAATCCGAGGATAAGAGATACGATTCCACTAAACAATAACCAACCCCATTGCGCGTAACGATGTGCAATTGCAGCGACAATTTTAAAGAGTCCTGAGACAGTATAGAAGACCGCTAATAGGAGAGTCAGTGTGATAGCTCCGATAGCTGGATTTAACAGCAACATAATTCCTACGACAATGTAAAGAAGGGATGTAAGTAAATTGACCAGAAATCCGCCCCCTCTATAGGTTCTTATAGCGTTAACTCCCTGGACCATCCCTCCAATAAACAATAAAGTTCCTAAAATCCACATGGTTGCAAGGGTGACAACTGGAGAAGCTGCGATAGCTATCGTCCCGAGTAAAATCAACAAAATTCCCACCCCTAGAAACCAACCCCACTGTTTTTGAACTTCTTTTAAACCACAATAACTTTGATATCGGAGGAATCTATCCTGATCAACGATTGGATATTGATCCGAATTTTTTAGCAAATTTTCAGGATTTGCTTGAACACCTCTATCTTCATGTTGCTCTTGGTTATTCATCTCTATTCCTAGGTTAAATTTTAACAACTCTTATAATTATTTTTATATAACCAGAAAACTATTCAACAGCAAGATATTTATGTTCCAAGAAAAAAACTAGAGATGTAAAATGATTATATGAAAGAAACTTTTAATATTGCGAGCAAGGTAGGCGAGATTGAGGCAAAGATCGGGTATCGATTTGCCGACAAAAAATTATTGACCTTAGCTTTTACACATCGTTCATACATTAACGAAAGTCGAACAGCTTTACACCATAATGAAAGACTTGAGTTCTTAGGCGATTCGATATTGGGCTTAATGGTATCGGAATATTTATATTGTACTCTGCCGGATCTGCCTGAGGGAGAGCTCTCTGCTTTGCGTGCAAAGCTAGTTGAAGCAGTCTCTTGCATCTCCTATATCCAAAAATTAGATTTGGAGAAATATCTATTATTGGGTAGGGGGGAGCGCATGAACGATGGTCGAGGCCGCGAAAGTATCCTCTCGGATCTTTTTGAAGCGATCATTGGGGCAATCTTTCTAGATGGGGGATTTGGTGCAGCGCAAAAGTTTTTTTTTGGCCATTTTAATGAAGAAATTGACAGTATTATACAAGCTCCTTTAAGAAATCCTAAGGCAGTGCTGCAGGATTTTTGTCAAAAGAATTTTCAAAAGACTCCTCATTATAAAGTTTTAGAAGAAACAGGCCCCGACCACAGTAAAATTTTTAAAATCGTTGTGGTTTTGCATGAGAAAGAATTGGCTTACGGGGAAGGACCTTCCAAGAAAGAAGCCCAACAGGCTGCAGCCAAAAATGCGTTAGCGTTACTTATTTAAATTGGGATTTAAACGTCTTAAAAAGGCTGTAAACGAAAAAATCGAGATGAGTTTAATAGCAAAACTGACCATTATCACGTCAAAAAGTGCAGCAGCAATTCCGTAAAGTCCAAAGTAGCTAAATAAGACCGTATCTAGAAATTGGGACACGATCAATGAGTAGGTCGTCCGCACAGCAAAACTTGTTTTTGGCAATTTTCTTTTTAAGAATGCAAAAAAAACAATATCGAATTGTTGCACCAGAAAAAAAGTCAAAATGGAAGCTGTAAATAAACGAGGCGAAGGAGTCAATAGAGTCTCAAAAGCGCTTTGAGATGTATCAAATTGATTTGGTACATAGAGTAAGTGTAGCTGAGAAACAATTGCAAAAAACAAGAGGAAAAGAAAGCAAGTCCATGTGGCTTTCTTAGCTTCTTCTTGGTCAAAATATTCCTGAAGCAAATTGAGTCCGACAAGAGTTCCAATCACAAACGTATCGCTTGCAGTGACCTCAAATCCAAAAAGATGAATTTGTTTCAAGACAAAAAGGTTAGCGATTAAAGCTTGCATTGTCACCCAAGCTGTAACTGCCGCGCTTCCAAACCGGAGAGCTATTAAAGCAAACCCAATAACACAGATCGCTTGGAAAAAAAACAAGATTTCATTCACTTCAAAAAATATCCTAAAAGTTTAAACGTAAAAAAAGGTTCTCAAGGCATAGAGACAAGTTGATAGAACGAGCCAATGCCAATTTGGAGGTTTTAATCGTTTCTTGAAGTTCCTCAAGGGATAAAAACTCGTTTCCCTTATTTCTCGCGACTTCATTACGCAATTCAATTAAAAAATCCCTGTTGAACACATATTTCTCATCACCCCCAACAGAAAGCAAATGCAAATCACGATACCATGTGAGTAAACTTTCAAATAATACCTCCACTTCATGCATCGATTGCAATGCGGCAATCCCCTCAAGCTCCTTTTCAACACTCTCACGTTGAGTTGTTGAAAGCTTATCGCAAAAACCCTTGAGGAGTTCTTGTTTGGACGACTCTTCCACACGTTTAGTAGAGGCATCGACAAGTTCGACAATTTCTTTTATTTTTGCCGTTAGATGAGTGTAGTGACTGAACTTACCTGCTGCAAGCATTTGCAAAATCACATGACGCAGCGACTCTTGTTCTCCTTCGCACAGCCGCAAAGCTTTTTTTACAGAACCTTGCGAGAGAGCAGCAACTTGCGTAGCCTTTTCAATAGAAAGATGGTGCCGCTTGGTGAGCAATGCAATCATTTCAGTATCACTCAAAGGGTGAAATTGAAAAGTGCTGCAGCGCGATAGAATCGTGGGCAAAAGTAAATCGGGAGCACTACTTAGCAGTATAATGACAGTATCTGGCGAAGGCTCTTCAAATGTTTTCAGCAGGGCATTAGCGCTATAAGTTAACATTCTATCGGCATTTCGGATGATGAAAACTTTACGTTTGGCCTCATGGGGGGGTAAATACACTTCTTCGCTTAAAGCGCGCATTGCACTGATGCTGTGCATTCCAATCTTGCCTTCTGGGGAATACACGTGAACATCAGGATGAGTTCCGGCATTTAATTTATGCAAATGACTTCCTTCAGGACTCTCCTGCGATAGAAGCAATTTGGCAAACGCCTCTGCAAAAAGGCTCTTACCTATCCCCTGTGGTCCTGCAAAGAGTATGGAGTTAGGCACTTCTCCTCTAGTGACGATGCGGGTAAGAAAGTTCTTGATGTGTTCATTGCCGACGATAGAATCAAACATGTATTATAAATCTCAACTCATTCTTTACTTTTCTTCCGATATAACTTCTTGAGCTATCTCTGCAACAACCTCTAAACTTAATCCTGTAATTCGAGAGACACTCTCCAACGCAACCTGTTCAATAATTAAAGCCTTGGCGACCTCATGAGCTTTATTATCTGCTCCTTCCACCTTGCCTTTTTCTAGACCTGCAGAAAACCCTTTGGTTTCGTATTTTTTAAGAGTATTGGTTTTAGCCATAAGCCATTTGAGATGTGTTTCATAAACACCCCTTTCCTCTTCGTCAAAATCCATTTTATCTAGTACGTTTAAAGCCTTTTTAAGAGCAGGAGTGTTCAATGGCGTAGGAAGTTGATCTTTATCTAGTAAATCATATCGATTAAAAAAAGCGACCCATATATCTAGCGGATTTTTAATTCTGGAGACAAGGTCATCCAGTTTTTCTTCATTATTCTCGGAAAATTTCTTGAGTTCAATTGTGTGGAGTTCCAGATCATCAAAGAGCTGCTTCCCTGTGGTATTTTCTTCGATGCGAAAAGCATTATGATATTGACTACTGTCTAGAATCGAAGTGAAATTGAGAATATGAATCCCAATAGATTTCGAGAGAGAGGAATAATCCCATGAATTTTCTAGCTGTTCAATATAGAATTTAGCCCAGAAATAAAGCATTTTTTTATCGGAGTCCACATCATCATTAATCTGTATTTCGATGGTAAATTTATTGTCATTCACTCCTATAGCGCTAATATTTATGATCGAGAGCATCTCTTTATCAAAATTTTTCGGATCATAAGGATTCAAGAGAGCGACCTCTTTCACTTGATCCTCTTTTTCTACTATCGAATTAATAAGAGAGATCAATAAATCCTTATTTTCTTCAACACCGAAAATTTTCTTAAACGCAATGCTTACTCTAGGGTCAATTTTTGTCATGATCATCCATGAATAAATTGTTGATATAAGAAGGAACCAGATTAATTGTACCTTATCAGGATGGTCGTTTCAATCACTTATTTTGTAGACGTAATAGGAAAAAATTCTTAGTATTCCGCATCACAGGTTCAGGGGTTACAAAATCATTTACATAACGGCTCAATTCTATTAACATGTTGGAATCTGGCGCTATTTCAAGGTGACTTACTAAAAATTTTTTGGAGTGCGTGTGGCTCTGCCACCGCGCGAGAAGTGGCTTTAAAGATTACTGGTAGCTCAATTTATTCTGATGTAGAAACTTATTAACTATCCAAATGGACTTTTCGCAATAGACCTCTCGCGTGGTGGCAGAGCCACACGCACTCCAAAAAATTTTTAGTAGTTCAACTTGAAATAGCGCCAGATTTAACATTAACCTAGAGGAATCAATGGTGGATAGTACAAGTGTTCCAGAATTAATCAAGAATGCGACTGTAACGGAACATCTAGCCAATGAAAGAACATTTCTAGCTTGGATAAGAACAGGAGTCGGAATAATGGCATTTGGTTTTGTCATTGAGAAATTTGCTTTATTTATTAAACGCCTCTCCCTCCTCTTTGAAGAATCAAATCTCGATCAATCTACTCCTCTCGAAGGATATTCAACAATGAGCGGAGTGCTTTTTATAAGCCTTGGGGCGGTGATTTGTTTACTCGCATTTGCTCAATACCTAAAAACTAGAAGACAAATCTTTGAAAATTGCTATCGTCCCTCAATTTTATTGAATTGTATTCTTACAATGTTTATTTTATTGATGGGGATCTTCATGATTGTTTATCTAAATACAAATGCATATTAGATGTTAAAGCTTAAAATAATTTCAATAGGTAAAACAAAAGAAGAATGGCTCGATAAGGCTTTAGAAGAATATATTAAACGTCTGAAATCGACTGTTTCAATAGAGTTTTGTCTGGTGAAGACAGACGAGCAGCTACTAACTATGGCAGAAAAAGAACAAACATTTATTTGTTTAGATCCTAAAGGAATAAAATTAACAAGCGAACAATTTGCTACTTATCTACAGAATAAATTTGTTGAAGGAGGAGCAAGACTTGCCATAGTTATTGGCGGATCGGAAGGACTCCCTTCAAAATTAAGACAGCATCAAAATTTGATCAGTTTTTCCGATCTTACGATTACGCATCAGTTAATTCGGCTTTTGTTGCTGGAGCAAATTTATAGAGCTTTTGAAATCCTCAAAGGCACCAAATATCATAAGTAAATTAAATTTTTATTATATCTTATTATTAAGAAAGCTAGTAAAATAAGGGTACGGGGGAACTGAAAAAAAGGAGGTCATTATGTTAGAATGGGCAATTATATTTTTAATTATTGCACTTGTTGCTGGAGTGCTAGGATTACCAGGTGTAGCTGTTATTTCTGCAGAGATCTCTAAGATTTTATTTGTTATATTTCTGATTCTTTTCTTGGTAGGTCTAATTTTTGGACTAGGAATTTTTGGAGGTGGCACCGCGCCTGTAGCCCCTGTTCATCCGCCGGTATAGTTGGAATTTGGCGCTATTTCAAGTTGGCTTGAATAGCGCCAGATTTAAAAATTGGTCTGATTTCATATGCTCTACTCAAAATTAGGAGTTTATGTTATAGAATTAGATGAAAATAACGGAGTTTTCAATGGACGAATCCCCTTTTTACGGTCTAAAGCTCTTCACAAAACTTAATGATATTGCTTATGTCTTTACTAAAGGACTGCTGACGTTTCCCAATTTCATGCTTCAAATTATATTCAGCAAGTTGGTTCGCCAACATATCTGTAGGTATCTTCTCCTGTTTCGATCGAGCAAATAGATCGAGCAAAATCGAATAGATTTTATTGACTTTCTCCCGTGCAATGTTAGGATCATATCCCGTCGGGCTAAGCTCCACACTGACATTAATCAATCCCCCTGCATTAATAATGTAATCGGGTGCATAGTAGATTCCACGGTCTAAGAGAAGTTCTCCACATGAAGCATCTGAAAGTTGATTGTTGGCTCCTCCAACAATAGCTTTACAGTTTAGTTTGGAAATAATGTCTGGCGTAATTATGCCACCTAGGGCACATGGAGATAGAAAATCACACTCCACTGTACAGTACTGATCAGTCGGAATGGTCTTTGCCCCATATAATGTGGACAATTCATGTAATCTTTCTTGATTGAGTTCGGATAATACTAATTTTGCTCCAGACCAAAAAAGGATTTCAGCTAATTTTCCTCCCACATTCCCTAAGCCTTGGATGGCGATCACTTTGCCTTCGAGGGAAGGATCTCC
Organism: uncultured Parachlamydiaceae bacterium; assembly: GCA_963752155.1. Classification (GTDB taxonomy): domain Bacteria; phylum Chlamydiota; class Chlamydiia; order Chlamydiales; family Parachlamydiaceae; genus JACCRY01. Next base: position 28,032 of record CAVVXH010000017.1, read on the forward strand.
CCAAATGCTTTTTGCTGTTGCTTGCATCCCTTTAAAGATCCCCCACGCTGTAAAACGGCTCGGATCTCCGCTGCTTTGATCATTTTTTCGAGCAACGACGTAAGGAGTTGAACGATGAATGATCTCCATATCTTTTGTAGAAGAACCTAAGTCTTCAGCAACAATGTAAGCCCCTTGTAAGTAGTCTATCACCTTTCCAAAAGCAAGCAAAAGATCTTCACTTTTATGATTTGAATCTGCAATGATGACGCTTTTTCCTCCTCCTAAGCCTGTGCCGGCTATAGCAGATTTGTATGTCATTGCTTTAGCAAGCCTGAGAGCATCATTCAACGCTTCTTCTTTAGAGGCATAAGGCTTAATTCGAACTCCTCCCAGTGAAGGGCCTAGAGTTGTACTGTGAACAGCAATGATGCAATGTAAATTGACTTCGGGATCAGTTGCTTCAATAACCTTTTTATATCCATTGATGTTGAGTTCTTTGATGTGCAGCATAGTGTGCTCCTTAAAAAATGTATTGAGGATTGCAAAATTCAAAATCTATTTTTTTTTGAGTGATGTAAAGCCTCTTGTTTTTTAATCTAATATTTGGCATCATAGACTTTAATAGTCCGTATAGGAAGTCAATATTTTCAAAAGATGCACTTTGAGGCAAAAATGACAAAACTTGTCATCACAGACGAATTGAAATCAGCTTTAGAGAGTTATTTAAAAAAAAATAGCTCTAGCGGATTGCTTAACGCTTATCTCTTTTTTGTTGAAACCAAATATAACATTCAACCGGTGTTATTCCCTAAAGAAAAAAAAATCTACCAAAGTGCAGAAGAGATAATTAATCTTTTAGAGAAAGATCATAAAATTTGGCATGAGGCTGAGATAAAAATTGGCTTTAGCAATTTGAATGTCAACGCTCAAAGTAAAAAAATATACATTTGCCCTTTTACAGGGAAAGTTTTTGCGGACAATACCCATCCAAATCCTCAAGACGCCATTTACGATTGGGTTTCAAAATGTCCTGAAAACACAGAAAGAGAAGGGGGATTGCGTGTTAAGCGCTTTTTTATTTCTGAAGATCCTGAAGTGATCATGAGCTATGTTTCCAAAGTTAAACACAAAGAACCAATCACCAAAAAAGTGTTCTCTTCTGTGCTTAGTGGCAAACTTTTCAGTTCAAAAGAGAGCGTGATTAAAGACTTTAAAACGAATTATCTTCATCCTATGTCTCTCGCTGAGGTGCAGAATCAAAATAAATATCAGATCGAAGAGGGGCTATTAGTTTTTATTCAAAACCATCTGAATCAAGAAAAAGTAGAATCTTTTGTCGAAGCTCTCTTGAAGATCGATGAGTTTGTACCTTATGTAGACAAGTGGTTGGAATAAATTTAAACGTTGAAGACACAGAACTTCCCCTTCGGTACATCACGTATTCTAACGATGAAACCCGCGCCATCGGTCGCCAATTAGGCAAAGACTTAAAAGAAAATAAGGTCATTTGTTTTTTTGGGGATCTTGGCGCAGGGAAAACCACTTTTATCAAAGGTCTTGTTTTTGGAGTAAACGGGTTTCATGAAGATGAGGTGATGAGCCCTACATATACCTACCTTAATGTTTATCCAGGCGTTATCCCTGTGTATCACTTTGATTTGTATCGCCTCGAGCATGTGGATGATTTCCTTCAGATGGGATTCGAGGATTTTTTTTGCGCTGGGGGAATTTGTTGCATCGAATGGTCTGAGAGAATTAGTGAATTAGTCCCCTCAGATGCAATTCGCATTTATCTGAAGTATTTGGATCATGAAAAAAGAGAAATTGAACTATTTATATAAGAGGCAATTGGACTAAATGAAACAATCCGCCTTCAAGAATGCCAAATTTGTGACGACGGCAATGCATGCAAAAGATTATCCTATCTTGAAAAAACCTTCCGGCGAGCTTATGGATGAGATTGTTGTTGCCGGCAGATCGAATGTAGGAAAATCAAGCTTATTAAATCATCTATTTCACTCAAAGAATTTAGTCAAGACCTCTTCCACCCCAGGAAAGACTCAAGCCATTAATTTTTTTGTTGTCGATGAAGAGATTTCATTTGCTGATCTTCCAGGTTACGGATACGCAGAAGTCCCCATGACAGTACGTAAGAAGTGGGGGCCCATGGTGCAAGAGTATTTACAGAATCGAAGTCAATTGCAGCTGATTTTATTCCTGTTTGATATTCGCCGGTTACCGAATGAAGAGGATCGAGAATTCCTAGAATGGACAGCTCTTCATGAAAAAGCTGTTATCTTGGTTCTCACAAAAGTAGATAAGGTTTCAACTAATGAAAAAGCTGCAAATACTAAAAAAATTTTACAAGGCTTTGATGCTGAAAATTTGCATTATGTTCACTATTCCGTGGTAAAAAATCAAGGAAATCGAGAACTTATGCAAATGCTACGGGACGCATTAGGGACTGTTCAACAATAACTTGCACGATTGGGCTTTGGCGCAGCCCAATCATGCAAGTTATTATTGAACAGTCCCTTAGAAGAGCAATAAAGGAAACATATGTCTGCATTCAACAAAGAGACTTTTATTTGTCTCGACTGCGAAACGACCGGCTTGGATGCCAATGCTGATAAAATTATCGAGATCGCCATTGCCAAATTTGATCTCCAAGAAATTCAGTCTTCGTTTGAAAGTTTGATTGATCCCGAGTGTCAAATTCCGGAGACATCGATTGCCATTCACAACATTACCCAAGAAATGATTCAAGGAAAACCTTGCATTGCTTCTCTTCTTCCTGAGATTATCCAAATGATCGGAAAGCATATCATCATTGGCCATGGGATTGAATTTGATATTGCTTTGATTGCAAATGCAGCTGACCGCGCAGGGCTGCCTCACACTTTGCGAAACAATCGTACTTTCGACACACATCGCATGGCTCGACTTTATGGTGAAAGCCCTACAAACTCCCTCGAACAATTGCGTCAACATTTTAATATTCCCCATGAAGGGGCCCACCGTGCTATGAATGATGTTGTGGTTAATATTGGGGTGTTTAAATACCTTGCAAGACGTTATAAGTCGCTCGACCAACTATTTCAAGTCCTTTCTAAGCCTATTTTACTGAAGACAATGCCTTTGGGACCTCACAAAGGGCGTTCAATGAAAGAAGTGCCTCATGAATATCTCCGTTGGGCTGTGACAAAAGATTTCGATCAAGATTTAATTTATTCAATTCGTATGGAACTTAAACGGCGGAAAAGCGGAAATTTATTTTCACAAGCTACAAATCCGTTTGCAGATCTTTAGGAACTGTTCAACAATAACTTCCACGAGTTAAAAATGAAAAAGTTTTGTATTTCAGGCCCAATCATTGCTGAAGACCATTATTTTTTGCCCGCAAGGCTTGATTATGACTTGCTAAATTCATTTCTCGAACAAAAGTTTTATTTTGTCTTGCATGCTCCAAGGCAAAGTGGAAAGACAACTGAAATTGACAAATTTGTGCGATTTCTTAACAAGAATGATCAATATATAGCTCTTTACATCAATATTGAACCGGCCCAAGCCGCCCGAGATAATATTAAAGATGCACTGATAACCATCATCGATGTGATCGCTCAAGAAATTGAGAGACAATTAGAAGGGTACAATGAAATTGCGGCTCATTTACGTAAAATGATTACAATTGAACCCATTTCTCTCGCTCTTTTGATGAATGCCCTTTCATTCATTTCTAAATCGTTCAAAAAACCTCTTGTTCTATTTATTGACGAAATAGATGCGTTAATCGGAGACTCCATGCTTTCGGTTTTAAGGCAAATTAGAGCTGGATTCAAACTGAGGCCCACCGATTTTCCTCAAACAATCTGCTTGATAGGCTTACGAGATGTTCGAGATTATCGAGTGTGGTCTATAGAACAAGGTGTCTATGTCTCTACAAGCAGCCCATTTAATATCAAAGCCGAGTCTCTTACACTGGAAAATTTTACTCAAGAGCAAGTTAAAAATCTCTATCATCAGCATACCCAGGCAACAGGGCAGGTGTTTAGTGAAGACGCTCTTGAACACGCCTACTATTTAACTCAAGGTCAGCCTTGGCTAGTGAATGCAATTGCCTATGAGGCATGCTTTCGTGATCTCCTTGATCGCACTCAACCTATCGACAAAGCGACCATTGAGAGAGCGAAAAATCAATTGATCGCTAGGCAAGATACCCACATAGATTCCTTATTCGACAAACTCAATGAAGAACGAGTCTTGGGAATTATCGATGCTATCATCAGTGGAAAAACGGAAATTTCGACTTTTGACTTTGACGATGTGCGTTACGTATACGATTTAGGTCTTATTAAAAAAGATGGTTTTGAAATAGCCAATCCGATTTATCGAGAAATTATTCCTAAGGCATTAAGTTCTGTTCTTCAAAAAATGATTCTCGATAAAAGTGCTTGGTATTTAGATGAGAATTCTAATCTTGATATGCATAAGCTTCTAACTCATTTTACCTTATTTTATCGAGAAAATTCCGGTGCTTGGGGCAAAAAAATTGCATATCAAGAATCTATGCCTCATCTTCTCCTCATGGCTTTTCTCCAACGAATTATTAACGGAGATGGCACAATCACTCGTGAATATGCATTAGGAAGAAAGCGTGTTGATTTATACATCACTTGGAGAAAACAAACATTTGTTTTAGAACTAAAAGTTAAGCGAGGAGAGGAGACCTTAAAAAAAGGGCTAGCTCAAACAAGTGAGTACATGGATCTATGCAATGCTGAGGAAGGTCATCTTCTTATTTTTGACCGAGATCCTAATATTAGCTGGACAGAAAAAATATCCTCAAAAATCGTCACTTTTAACTCTAAATCAATTCATGTCTGGACAATGTAGTGAAGTTTCTGTATTAAGAGGTACATATGCAAAATTCCAAAAGCAATGCCGTTAATTCGGCTATCATCGGTATTTATGGACTTCTCTTAGCTGTTTGTGTCATCACATCTCTTTATTTAGGCCAGATCATCCTCATCCCTTTTGCCCTTGCAATCTTATTGTCTTTTGCACTCTCCCACGTAGTCTCGCGACTTGAAAGATGGCTTAACCGCACAGCTTCTGTTGTGATCGTTGTGCTTATGGTTTTTACCGGCATTGGCATTACGAGTTATGTGATGACTCAGCAAATCATTGACCTTGCAGTCAAATTACCGGACTACAAGACAAACATTTCAGCCAAGCTTCGTTCCCTACGCATTCCTCAAGAGTATATTTTAACCCGGCTGTCTAGGACAATCGAAGAGTTGAGGAATGAGATTCCTGGTCAAGCTCCCATTTCACCAGAGCCCTCCGCAAAAACAACGCAAATTGTCGAAGCAAAAACAGACTTCACAAATCTTCTTGAGTCATTTTTTGGAGGATTTTTCCATGTCCTTAGCACATCAGGATTCGTACTTTTGCTTGTTTTTTTTATGTTACTGAATCGAGAAGATCTTCGTGGACGTATGATTAAGCTGATCGGTCAAGGGCGGATCAGTTCAACAACTTTAGCCATGGATGATGCTAGCAACCGTATTTCTCACTATTTGTACATGCAGTTTATTGTTAACGTGATTTTTGGAACTCTTTTTGGAATCGGATTATACCTGATTGGCATTCCAAATGCCGTGCTTTGGGGAGGATTAGCAATGATATTGCGATTTATACCCTATCTTGGAGTATGGATTGCAGCGACCATTCCATTAGCCTTATCATTAGCCGTCTCTGCAAGTTGGGCTGTTCCATTGATCGTTGTCTGTCTTATTATAGGACTGGAACTAATAATTTATCTGATAGAGCCCTGGTTGTATGGCTCAAGTACAGGGGTCTCCCCAATGGCACTTGTAGTTGCTGCAGTTTTTTGGACCTGGCTTTGGGGCCCTATCGGACTAGTACTTTCCACAGCACTCACCGTCTGTTTGGTTGTCATGGGCCATCATGTTGGAAAATTAAAATTTCTTAGTGTCTTATTAAGCGATGAAGAACCCCTTACACCCGATGAAGAGCTTTATCACCGATTACTCTCTGTAGACCAAAACGAAACGATCACGTTTATTGAAGGGTATTTAAAAAAACATACGATTACTGATTTGTATGACACCATTTTTATTCCTGTGATCTCTACAGCAGAAATGGACCTCCGTTTAGGACATATCGAGGAAGATCAAGGAATTATTTTGCGTCAAAGCATCCGTGAAGTTGTGGAAGATCTTTCCAGTCTTCCACCGACTTCCAGTGAAACTAAAGAACAACCATCGCCTATTCGAAGTTGTCGCGTACTTTGCTGTCCGGCCAAGGAGGAACGGGATGAATTAGCAGGTAGCATGCTGGCACAACTATTGAGGCTAAAATCCTTTGAATGTGAAAATCTTTCAGCAAAGTTAGGTGTTTCCGAGCTGATTGACTTTACTGAAAAAGATGTTCCAGATGTAATCATCATTTCAGCAGTGATGCCCTCCTCAGTGATACATGTCCGATATCTTTGTGCAAAATTGCGACTTAAAATGCCGCAAGTGAAAATGATTGCCGGAATATGGGGATCTGGTAAAATTCTTCCAGAAGCTCTTCAGAAACTGCGTTATGCCGGTGTTAACGAGATCGTTTTTTCACTGAATGAAGCTGTTACAATGGTTGAAACAATTAGTTAAGGGACCGTGGATAAGACCCTTTATTTTCAGGAGGAAATTCATTGGATTTCATGCCTTCATCTTATTCTCTGTCAATTGACCTTTTTTTGCGCTTTTTGGGAGCTATTTATATCATTGCGTATGTTCCTTTTCTGTTTCAAATCAAAGGACTGATTGGTAAGGAAGGTATTCGTCCGGTCGCAGACTTTTTAAATATCGCGAAGAAGCATTTGAAATATAGGTTTTATCATATCCCCACTTTATTTTGGTGGAATGCAAGTGATACAAGTCTGCTTCTCCTCATTTGGGCAGGGATCTTTTTGGGTGCAGCCCTTCTTTTTGGCAAAGGCTCGGCTCTCTTGCTATTACTTCTTTATTTTATCCATTTAAATCTTGTCACTGTCGGCCAAGATTTTTTGAGTTTCGGTTGGGAAACTTTTTTAATAGAAATCACATTTGGGACTGCTCTCCTTATCGCCACAACTCCTTATAATTTCTTTGCATGGCTTAGCATTAACTTTTTGCTTTTTCGTTTTTTTGTTGAAGCTGGAGTATCTAAACTTTTAAGTGGCGATGTGAACTGGCAAAATTTAACCGCACTTTCGTACCATTATTTTACTCAACCCCTTCCAAATACCACCGCATGGTATGTCCATAAATTGCCGATGTGGTTTCATAAGCTCTCATCGATTTTTTTATTTTTTGTAGAAATTTGCGTCCCTATTGCAATTTTTTCATCTCATGAAATTCGTTTTGCTTTATTTTGCCTGTTTTTTGTTCTTCAGTTAGGAATTTGGCTTACAGGAAATTTATCCTATCTCAATCATTTGTCGGTGACAGCTTGCCTCTTTCTCATTCATAATCATTATTTAGAGCCCTTTTTAGGCCTCTCGGAACCTTCTGAACCTTCCTATCTTGTCTGGACGATTTTCATTTCCATATTAGGAGCTATTTTTTTATTTTTACAAGTGGTGGCTTTTTGCCATATGTTTTTTCGAATTCCCTTCTTCCATCACGTCATCGCGTTCGTTCAGTCTTTGCACCTTGCTATTCCACATGGGATTTTTGCAGTCATGACGACTAAAAGATATGAAATAATCATTGAAGGAAGCATGGACGAGAAAACATGGCTAGCTTTACGAATTCCGTTATAAACCTTGCGATGTATCCAAACGGTCAAAGAGGGTTTCCCCTTATCAACCTAGGCTCGATTGGCAAGCTTGGTTCTTACCCTTTCGATCTTTTAATCAGCAATGGTGGTTCCAACTTTTTTTAATAAGACTTTTACAGGGATCGTTAGAAGTCACAAAATTATTGAAGTCGAATCCTTTTTCTGATCAACCTCCTCTGTATGTGCGAGTTCTCTTATATGATTACACATTTACATCATGGGAGGAAAGGAAACAGACAGGCAATTTTTGGAAAAGAACGTATGTGGGTCAATATTGTCCATCTATACACCTTCGAAATAACCTTTAAACACAAAGCGAGATAGGGGGCTCCCCAGGCACCTGTCTCGCTTTGCGTTTAATTTTTTCCTATACTTCAGAGCTTAATTTCCAAAAGAAAATCCGAAATTAAAAAAACTCCACGGGCTAGGCCTTTGCTTCACAACAACTACCGGCTGCTGAACAATGACTGGTTGTTCATACTCGACATATGTCACCGGATAAGAACACGGTTGTGAAACAACTATAGGTGTTTGTTGTACCGGAACATAAGTTGTAACCGGAACAGCAACTGGTCGCACTACAGTCGTTCCTACATTAAAACTTACTCGTGAAGGGCGATGATGACAATCATGGCATCTTCTTGAATGTCCGTGTCCTGCATCAAGATTAAAGGCTATTATTCCTGTGAATAGTACTAGACAACTTATAAAAATTGATTTCATGATAAACTCCATAAAATGTTTAAGCAACATCTTAATTCTAAATAAAACGTCTATTATGTTCAATGATATATTGTTATTGAAATTTAGTGTGATGGGATGACGTGCTGCGATTCTTTATAGTAATCGCTATTCTTGATTGATGATTCTTTATCATTATTAAAAAATGGAGTTTCTTTGTGAAGCTCAATATTATTTTCAAAATTGAGATCACTTTTATTAAAATTTGTGAAGTGGTGTACACTATAGCCTTGCCGTTTTACTTCACCATGGAGCTTTGGGTCCGCATTGCCACTATCTTGATCACCTGGGTGTGGACCTCGATGAAAATCGTCAATTGCGACAATTGCATTTAATTGTGAACAAAACGCAACCATTAGGAATAAAGCCTTGAGTAAGGTTAAAGAGTGGTTTTTAGAATTCATACGATTTCCTTTTAATTGCAATATGGCCTTAGCCAAACTATCTATGTTTGTATGATCTTTTGATCGCGCAAGCAAAGATAATTTGGCCGCAGCCAAAATCTATTTAATCATCGTCCACGGCCCCAGTTCCAGCCGGTGTGCGATAATAATAGGGATTTACATAGTAAGGATCAGTATAGTAACTTGGTGCTATGTATGTACCACCATCATCCCAGTCTAGTCCATTCCAGTCACCATCTCCATACCATCCATGATGACCATGTCCCCAGTGGCCAAACTCACCATGATGATGATGATGACCGCCATGGTGATGGCCTCCATGATGACCGTGATGGCCACCGTGACCACCGTGATGACCACCTCCATGGTGGCCTCCGCCATGCCCGCCACCGTGATGCCCTCCGCCGTGAGCGACGAAATCGCCCGAATCATGCTCTTCGGAATTCGACTGAGAAGAATTCTGTTCAGAGCTCAACTGGCTGAATGACGCGAGTCCTAAAAATAGGGCGCCATAGATTGCCTTTACAATCGTTTTATTAATATTCATATACTTCTCCAGAAGGATAGTTGTTGTAATAATAGTCTGAATCATAATAGCTATTTGGATAATAATTATCGTAGCCGTAATCGTCTATTCCAATACCATAGCCGCCATACCAACCACCGCCGCCCCAACCTTCACGTCCCCAGCCGCCATGTCCCCATTCTCCTCCATGTCCCCAGCCTCCACCGTGACCCCAGCCTCCTCCGTGTCCCCAGCCTCCACCGCCCATATGACCACCACCACCACCCATGTGTCCGCCACCGCCACCGCCACCGCCGTGACCTCCGCCACCGCCTCTTGCAATTTCATTCACATGATCAGCCGCTATAAGATTAAAAGTAGGAATAGCTAAGAGGGAAAATGTACAAATAGTCATTATAATTTTTTTATATTTAAACATTATAATCTCCTTTTTGAGATGTTTGAGACTTATTAATTACCACGTAAAACCGGCGAAGAACGCAAAATGGTCAATGCTAAAAGGATTAACTTTACAGGATAAAATAAATTAACTTTAAAGCTAATTATTTTGAATTCCTGCACAATGACAATTTTTTTAATACGTTCTTCGCCTCACCTTATAATTAAACGAAGATACCCACGTTTAGAGCGAATTAACACTTCATGCTTCTATAAATTTAGAATAAAACTATTTGTTAATAATGTCAAATTTATTTTTGAAACAGCAGAAAGGACGACAAGGACAACAAGGACGACAAGCAAGGACAAAGTAAAGAGAATAAAACTTCAAATAGTTTTTAGTTGATTGAATCCTTGCCCTGCTGTCCTTGCTGTCCTTGCCCTTATTCAAACAAAGCTTGAACATAAGCTTCTGGGTCAAAGACCACCAGATCATCAATTCCTTCACCTATACCAATGTACTTAACGGGGATGCCCAACTGACGATGAATATTGACAATGACTCCCCCCTTTGCACTCCCATCAAGTTTTGTGAGGATAAGGCCAGTAATCGGTGTAAAACGATTAAATGTTTTGGCCTGCTCAATAGCATTTTGTCCAGTCGTCGCGTCTAAAACCAATAAAGTCTCATGGGGAGCTTCCGGAATAAACCTTCGACATGAACGCTTAATTTTTTCTAATTCTTGCATTAAAGGCAATTTAGTATGCAGCCGACCCGCAGTATCAATAATAACAACATCCACGTTCCGCGCTTTTCCAGCACTTACGGCATCAAAGGCTACTGCTGCTGGATCACTATTCGGAGCACCTTTAACAATGTCAATTCCATAGCGATTTGCCCAAAGCGACAACTGCTCGATTGCAGCTGCACGAAAGGTATCAGCTGCAGCCACCAAAACTTTTGCATTCTCCCCCTGATATCGTTTAGCTAGCTTCGCAACAGAAGTTGTCTTTCCATTTCCGTTGACCCCGACAACCATAATAATACGCGGAGGAACCGTAGAAACTTCTAAGGCTTGAGCAGGTGACTTAAGAATACGCACTATTTCATGTCGGATTTCTACGAGATAGTCATCACCAGTCATCGAAGGATTTTTTAAATATAAATCCTTAACCTTTTGAGTCAATTCCGCAGCTGTTTCCACTCCAAGATCCGCTTCGTAGAAAGTTTTTTCGAGTTCTTCCAAGATTTCATCGCTCATTTTTCCGGTAAACAAGGCTCGAATCTTATTGCCCAGGTATGATCCAGTAGAAGCAAGAACATTTTTGACTTTGTTATAGCCAAATTTTAAGAAATTAAATACCATGCGATTAACCTCCAGCAGTAAAATAAAAGGCATCGGATCACTCACTCACACATGTGATCATGTGGTCCGAACATAACACATTATCTAAAATGATGATAGAGGAAGAGATCAATGAATATTCATGAATATCAAGCTAAACTTTTTCTAAATAATCTTCGTGAGTATCAAGCAAAAAACTCACTAGAAAAAGTTGTATTACCCATAGCCCCCTTTGCAGTCATTAGGGCGCTCACAGATGCTAAGGAAGCCATTACTCAATTAGGCCTAGCCGAGTCGCCAGCAGTGCTTAAGGTACAAGTGCATGCAGGAGGTCGTGGCAAAGCTGGTGGAGTAAAAATTGCAAAAAATCCTCAAGAAATTCTTGAAAAAGCCGAAAAACTTTTGGGAATGAAAATTGTCAATAATCAAACAGGAAAAGAAGGGGTCATTGCCAATGAGGTTTTGATTGCTCCACTGCTCGACTTCAAAAAAGAGTATTATCTAGGAATTATTGTTGACCGTAAAAAAGCCAAAGTAATGATTATTGCCTCGCCTGAAGGCGGCATGGACATCGAGGAAATTGCAGAGAAATTCCCTGATAAGATTGCAACCTTTCCGGTGGAAAATAATGGGACTATTAGATCTTACCATTTGATTCATCTTGCAAAATTCATGGGATGGAAAAATAGGACCGCAGAGCAAGGCAAAAATATTGCAGCTGTTTTAGCAAAAGCTTTTTTTGCTTCAGACGCTTCTCTTTTGGAGATCAATCCTTTAGTTGAAACTGAAGAAGGGCAGCTTTATCTGCTCGATGCCAAATTATCCTTAGACGAAAACGCTCTCTTTCGACACCCCGAACTCGCCAAATTTTATGATGCACGTCAACTTCCCGAAACAGAAGCACGCGCGAATGCCTATAATTTAGCCTACGTTGATCTCGATGGAAATATCGGATGTATGGTCAACGGAGCTGGCCTTGCGATGGCCACAATGGATATCATTCAATATTCAGGAGGAGCTCCTGCAAATTTCCTCGATGTCGGTGGAAGTGCAACTGAAGAAAAAATCACTGAAGGCTTTAAAATTATCCAATCAGATAAAAATGTCAAAGCGATTTTTGTGAATATCTTTGGGGGGATTATGAATTGCCAAACACTTGCCGCAGGCATTATCGCAGCTATGGAGCAAGAAAAGTTGAGAATTCCTATCATTGTACGTATGGAAGGCACAAATGTGAAGGAAGGAAAGGCTATGCTTGTCAATTCAAAGCTAGACATCATTATCGCCCACGGGCTCGCTGATGGAGCTGAAAAAGCCGTTCAAGCCGCAAAGCATTCAAATTAAGGAAACTCATTATGTCGATCTTAGTCAACAAACAGACGAAAGTCATCACTCAAGGAATTACAGGAAAAGCTGGAAATTCCACACAGAACAGTGTATCGCTTATGGTTCTCGCTTTGTCGGAGGAGTTACTCCAGGTAAAGGAGGGCAAGAGATTTTTAATTTGCCGATTTTTGACACTGTTCAAGAGGCAAAAGAAGCCACAGGTTGCACAGCAACCATGATCTTTGTTCCTGCCCCCTATGCCGCAGAAGCTATCTTAGAGGCTGAAGAAAGTGGAATTCCTCTCATCATTTGTATTACAGAAGGTATTCCCATTTTAGATATGTTGGAAGTTACCAATGTCATGCGAAATAGCAAAACGAGTCGGTTGATTGGACCTAATTGCCCAGGAGTCATTACTCCAGGAGAATGCAAAATCGGCATTATGCCAGGTTACATTCACCTCCCAGGTAAAATCGGTATTGTCTCACGTTCCGGCACACTGACATATGAAGCCGTGTGGCAAACCACTCAACTGGAACTAGGTCAATCGACTTGTGTGGGAATCGGAGGAGATCCTTTAAACGGCACAAGCTTTACGGATGTTTTAAAATTATTCCAAGACGACCCTAAAACAGAAGCCATTTTGATGATTGGTGAAATTGGAGGAGAAGCGGAGGAAGAAGCTGCAGCTTGGATCAAGAAAAATTGTACCAAACCTGTCGCCTCCTTTATCGCAGGCAAGACAGCTCCTGCAGGTCGAAGAATGGGACATGCCGGAGCAATTATTTCTGGCGGTAAAGGGACCGCAGCAGGTAAGATAGAAGCATTAAAAGATGCGAATGTCTCCATCGTCGATTCGCCAGCGTTAATGGGATCTGCGATGAAGAATTTACTGGAAAACAATGCCTTTAATTAGTCGAGAAACAATAAAATGATCAAAATTCCGGGAAAAATACCGATTCAAATCCATCCGATATTTCTTCTCGTTGTTTTTGCGCTAAGTGCAATCAACTCTAATTTTGAGCTTTTTGGCCTAATCATCTGGGCCTTTGTCATTTTCTTTTCTCTCGTTGTGCATGAAATGGGGCATGCTCTGACTGCTGTCGCTTTTGGTCAGCATGCCTCTATTGATCTCGTTGGATTTGGAGGTCTCACTCGTCGTCAAGGGCACCCCCTGAGACCTATTAAAGAATTTATCGTCGTCTTTATGGGGCCTTTGGCAGGTTTTATTTTGGGAATTGCATGTTTCCTCATATATAACCTCTATGCAACCCATCTACCCGTCTCAATACAAGAAGTTTTGCAAATTGCTTACTACGCTAATTTTTTTTGGACAATTGTCAATTTGATTCCGGTGCAACCGCTCGATGGAGGACAATTGCTACGGATTACCTTGGAAGGTTTTTTCGGAATCAAAGGATTAAAAACGGCTCTTTTTTTAAGTTTCCTGACAGGCGTCCTTCTGAGCCTTTTCTTCTTTTCTATCCAGCAAATATTCCTTGGAGTCATTTTTATGATTTTCACTTACGAAAGTTTTCGTTCGTGGACAAGCACACTCTCTATGACTAAGCAAGATAATGATCGAGCTCTTCAACAATTTTATAAAAGCGCAGAAAAAGATTTTCATAAAGGGCATTTAAGTTATGCCCAAGAAAAGCTCAACGTCGTGCGTAAACAAAGTGGACAAGGTTTACTCTACACATCTGCAACCATTCTTTTAGCTGAAATTTTGCATATTCAAGGGCATGAAGATCAAGCTTATGAAATGCTCTACCCCATCAAAAAATCCCTTACAAGTGAACAGCAAGCATTACTCCATCAATTGGCATTTAACCAAAATCATTTTCAGGAAGCGATTGGCATTGGCAATACACTCTACCAATCACAACCTACGGATAAAATAGCTCTAATCAATGCCCTTTGCCATGCGCATCTAGGACAAGCACGCCCTGCAATTGGATGGTTGCAATGTGCCATTAAAAATGGTTTGCCAAATATTAAAGAAGTTCTCCAGAAAGAGGATTTTAATCCGATCCGCCATGATCCTCTTTTTGAAGCCTTCGCAAAAACATGAGTATTAAACCTTAAAGGAGAAAAAATATGCAACGAAAAGCCACAGCCGTATGGCAAGGAGAATTAAAAACTGGGAATGGAGTGCTTTCCGTAGAAAGTGGCACTTTCGAACAAGTGCCCTATTCTTTTAAAACACGATTCGAAAGTGGCAAAGGCACGAATCCAGAGGAACTATTAGCTGCGGCACATGCTGGATGTTTTGCGATGGCTCTTTCAGCTGAATTAGGCAAAGTCGGTATTGTTCCTAACAAATTAACGGCAAATGCAGCCATTACACTTGATTTAGTTCAAGGAAGCTTTTCTATTACTAAAAGCCATATTGAACTTGTCGCTGAAATTCCAGGTGTAGACAAAACTAAATTCGATGCAGCTGTGAAAGCAGCAGAGACAGGCTGTCCAGTCTCTAAGCTTTTCAAAGCAGAAGTCTCTGTAACTGCTACGTTGAAGTCCTAAAGAAGGAGACTGTACTATATGTCATTGTTAAGAATCTGTTCTCTATACCGCTGCATACGTTGAACCATGTAGTGAAGATTATGGATCGAAGCAAGGGTCATGCTCGTGAGTTCACTTGCTTTAAACAAATGATGTAAGTAACCACGGGTAAACCTTTTGCAAGTAGGGCAATGGCAGTCGGGAATCACTGGTGAAAAATCTGTTGCGTGGCGTGCTTTGGTGATGTCGAGATTTCCATTGTCAGTTAGCAAAATCCCATGACGCGCAGAGCGAGTCGGATATGAACTGTCGAATGTGTCAAAACCCAAAGGAATCGATCGATCAATTGAGGGGAGATCGCCAATCCCCAACAGATGGTTTGGCTTTTCTTTTGGAAGCAAGGGCATTGTATAAGAAAGGAGTGCGTGCATTTCTTCTTTGTCCTTGCCCACGCTTCCTCCTACAGCAAAACCATCGAAATCTAAAGCTGTGAGGTAGTGACAACTTTCTTGCCGCAGATCTTGATCGATTCCGCCGTGTATCACGGCATACATGGCTTGCCCCTGAGGGCTTTGTAAGTGAGTTTCAAGAGATCGTTTTTCCCAGCGATGCGTTCTATCTAAAGATTTCTTAAGATTGTCTTTTGAAATATGATAGGGAGGAAGCTCGTCTAAAGGAATGATGATATCGGCTCCAAAGTCTTTTTGAGCTTGCACGGAACTTTCGGGAGTGAGCAATATTTTTTCGCCATTGCGATAGGAGCGAAAATGGACACCATCCTCTGTGATTTTGAGAACGAGGCCTCCTTGTTTTTTTGTTCCACGGCTTTTAAGTTCATTGGCAACGCCACCGTAAGCCAAGCTAAAGACTTGGAAGCCACCTGAATCGGTGATGATAGGAAGTTTTCGATTAATGAACGTATGAAGGCCTCCGGCTTGCCTAACAATGTCGGGACCAGGTTGTAGAAGAAGATGATAGGTGTTGCAGAACATGAGCTGCAGGCCGACTTCATCTACAAGTGCATTGTCAAGGGATTTGAGCGTTCCGTTTGTCCCTACTGCTACAAAATTTGGAGTTTCAATAGTCCCGTGAGGCGTATGAATGCGCCCTACTCGAGCACGCGACTTTTTTGACTCGTGAATTAACTGGAAAGAAAAAGTGTTCATCATTTATGAGCCCATTAAGTCGTTTTTAACGAACGATAATTAATCGTTTTATAGATATTAAATTTATACCGAAGTTAGGAATAAATGTAAAGGAAGTAATACGGAGCAGCAATTCTACAGGAAAATCTAAAGAAAATTGCTTTTCTTTTAATTATGAATTTGATATACTTGAAAGTATTAATTCGTTACTTGATTTCTAAAATAAGAACTCTAAACCAAGAGGTGCTTGTGTTTTTTTCAATCTTTCCTGTTGATATTCAAAAAACTATATTAACATTTATGAATCTTCCAACTTTAGGCAACATGAGCCGAGTGGATTCTAAATTAATGAGCTTTTGTATTCCTCTGATTTTAGAAAAAAGTAAGTTATATTTAGAAAACAAATATAAATTTTATAAAGAAGAGGAGGAGAATTTGAGAATAAAAAATCCTCGTCACCCTCCATCATTACTTATGGATGCTTTATTTTCAGGCCCTGAAATTGATTTCCCACATACTTCTCAACATTATTCAAACATTATTGGGGAAGATATTAAAAAAATCGTCTTACTTTTTCCTGAAAGTATTAATTATTGTCATGTAGGAACTCAAGATAAATTTAATTTCTTTCCCCTTACAGTGGCTTGCTGGAATTCAAATATTCCAACTGAAATAGTGGAGTTTTTATTTAAAGAAATATCTTCGCATGCAATCTTATATGTAGATGTTGAATATTTAAAAAATATTAACCTAGAAAGAATTAAATATCGGGAAGAAGAAGAGATAAAAAAATATGCAAAAATTATGGAACTTTTTGCGCAATATAAAGACAATATTGTTGGAAAACAAAAGAACCAAACATTGCCATGTGGTTGCAATAGTTTATCCGGGCAAGATCATATAGTATAACATGGTAAAATATTGGGGTATTTATGTTTTTTTCTGATTTTTCAATTGAAGATAAAAGAAATGTATTGCAAAGTATGAATCTCCCAATTTTATGCCGAATGAGTCAAGTAGATTCGAAAATAATGGAACTTTCTATATCGATAATTGTTGAAAAAAGTAAATTATATTTAAGAGAAAAATATAATAGTTATTATGAAGAGGAAGAAGCATTAAGAAGAGATAATCCAAACCATCCTCCTTCGCTGCTCAAGGATGCTCTACTTTCAGGTTCGAATAATTACGCACATTCCATAAAAATATATACAAGTAGAGTGGAATATGACATTAAAAAAATTATTAAATATTTTCCTGACAGTATTAATTACTGCCCTTTTCAAGGAATGTCTTTGCTTACCTTAGCCTGCGCTAACAAAGATATTCCAAAAGAGATCATTGAATTTTTATTTCAAAATATGTCATCAGAATATTTGTAGATACTAGATATTTAAAATGGGTAGATATATATAACGCAAATTCTAAAGAATCTGAAAATAACAAACAAAAATCGGCAAAAATTATGAAACTTTTGACCGAATACAAAGATAAAATCACTGAATATAAATCCGATCAGGTGTTGCCATGTGGTTGTGGACTTAATTTACTCTCTTAAAGCTAAAAAGTTGCTGTATTTTTAATTATGATTTTGATATAATGCTTATTAGCGACCTAACTTTCTAAAATTATAAATTAAAACTAAGAGGTATATATGTCTTTTTCAATTCTCCCTATTGATGCTCAAAAAACTACATTAACATTTATGGAACTTCCAACTTTAGGCAGGATGAGTCGAGTGGACTCTAAATTAATGAATTTTTGTGCTCCTTTAATTTCAGAAAAAAGTAAATTATATTTAGAAGAAACATATAAATCTTATAAAGAAGATGAGGAAGATTTGAGAATAGAAAAACCTAAACATCCTCCTTCATTGCTTATGGACGCCTTGCTTACAGGCCATAATAGTCCTATAAAACGCACTTTTAACCAATATTCAAACATTATTGGAGAAGATATTAAAAAAATCATCTTACTTTTTCCTGAGAGTATTAATTATTGTCATGCGCGAACTCGAGATGATGATCGGATGTCTCCTCTTACATTGGCTTGTTATAATATAAATATTCCAATAGAAGTAGTAGAATTTTTGTTTAAAGAAACATCTTCAAAGACAACATTGTATGTAAATGTTAAATATCTAAAAAGAGTAAACAAATCAATCATAGAAAGTGGAAAAGAAGAAGAGAAGCAAAAATATGTGAAAATTATGGAACTTTTGGCTTTGTACGAGAATAAAATTGTTCAAAAAGAAGATGATCAAACAATGCCATGCGGTTGCAATACTACACTTGATTTCCTTTTACCTGTATCTAGCGAGACAGTTGTTCAAGCCTCTGCGTGAAATCGAAATAGGTAAAAAACTGTGCAAATTGTAGCTCATCATTCCGCATCAGGATAAGGAAATTAAAATTTTATTTCCTTATCCTGATGCGTAATCCTGATGCGTATGCATTCCGAGTATACAGCTTGACACGTTCTGTTGCTACTGTGGATCAACGGTAAAAACGATAAGAACGATAAGAACGATAAGAACGATAAGAACGATAAGAACGATAAGAACGATAAAAACGATAAGAACGATAAAAACGATGGAAGAAGTCTGGTTGCAGAAAAAACCATAATCGTGGAATTAAAATGTTGTGAAAGTTTGGTTCGCGAACATCAGGCGCAATTATTCACTATTTAAAAATTTCTCAACTTTAAATCGGTTTGTTAGTAAATTTCCGACATAGGAAATTGGAATGGAAAAGACCGCAAAGCAATGAGGACTTTTCGACTAATCTAGAAGAAATCCGTGACGTACTGAGTATCGTTTTTATCGTTTTTATCGTTTTTATCGTTCTTATCGTTTTTATCGTTCTTATCGTTGTATCGTTGATTACATCTACATAAAAAAACATATCCCGACAACATAGTGAATGGGTGTTAATTTCCTTATCCTGATGCGTATGCATTCCGATCATGAGCTACAATTTGCGCAATTTCTTAAAGTTGGAGCTCGCAATTTAGCAGTACTTAGGAAAATTCTTACGATTTCCCATGTTCCCATGTTCCCATGCTCTGCTCATGACTCAAATATAGCTTGATATACGTACAACAAAACCTTAGAATCATGTTATTTAGATCTAATTTCAGAACAAGCAAGGAGAGAATGATGAGGTATATTGAACAAATCAATCATGGAATTAAAGAGTCAATGCGAAGTCATGATCAAGTAAGACTTAATACTTTACGCATGCTCAAGTCCAAAATACTGGCCGTTGATGCCCGCGGTGAACTCCCAGATACTGAAGTTCTTAAACTTTTCAAAACTTATTTCGGTAATCTTCAGGAAGCTTTAAAACAAGCAGAAGATGCTGATCGTTTGGACATCTCTGAACAATTAAAAAAAGAAATTGTTATTGTGCAAGAGTTTTTACCCAAAGCTCTTTCTCCTGAAGAAACATTAAAAATCGTGGAACAAGCAATTATAGATTCTGGTGCTAAGACCAAAAAAGATTTTGGGCTGGTCATGAAGGCGATTATGAAGCTCAATAGTTCTGTCGATGGGAAGACGGCTAAGGATTTGGCCAGTCAATTACTGCCCGATTAAGTCCCTAACGTAAACACTAAAATTTCGGGAATAGCAAACCAGCGAAACTGCATAAGTGATCCAACCCCGCGATTAACATAAATCGATTTTCCGTGGTACTCAATAGCCCCTCTTTTAAATTGAGGATGTTCCATAAGAGTGAATTTCGTCCACATCCAGGGCAAATTCACTTGTCCTCCATGTGTATGTCCGCAAAGAACGATCTCTCCAGGATAATTTTGGAGGAGTGGAATGGCATCAGGATTATGCACGAGGATGATGCCTGGATAAAGAGGATTATAGCTCTGAAAAGCAACTTCAGGGCATGTTTTGGCTAGAGTATATTCACCTAATCCGCAAATATTTAAGAAACTGTCTTTGATCCTTATTTGATAGCAAACGTTCTCCAAGATCTGAAAAGGACTTTTTTGTAAAAGTTCCATTAATTGTTGATGATGTCCCATGGCAGCAGCTCGAGGTGTCACTCGTTTCACGAGCTTTGTTTTTCCAAATAGGCGACTAAAGCCTCGCGTGATTATCGATCTCTGATCCTCTTGAAGAGTATCATACTCTCCATTAACATTCGCTGAGACATACTCCGCATAATCATGATTGCCTAAAACAGCGTAACAGCCATAGGGTGCTTGCAATTCATTTAGAAATTGAAGCAGATTCGATTGTTCATCTTTTTCTAGAATGGAATTACAAATAAAATCCCCTGTGAACAATACTATATCAGGACTTTCATTGTGAATTTTTTCTGAAAGTCGTTTTAAATAGCGTGGAGAAAATCCTTTTTGAAAATGCAAGTCACTAAATTGAATAATTTTAAGTCCTTTCAATGCTGTAGGACAAGACGATAGATTGAAAGTGTGGCGAGTGATTTGCAAGAGCTTTGGTTCAATAAAACGCGGCCAGATGCCTATAATGGAAACAATGCACCAAAGATCCCAGAAGAAATCACAAAAATTAAAGGACACTAATTTATTAAATAAACGATTCATGACATAAAATATATTGAGGCAGAAGGTGAATTTCGTTCTTGTGGACGAAAAATTAACAGGAATGCTGATCATCACCAGGCTGTATAATCCCCGTATGTGTGGATTATACAACCTGTGCAAATACTTCAATACAAAGATTACCAGCAATTCTCGCTAATTATCGGGCAGGGGCACGAAAATTAGCGGGAATGGCTGAAGACTACCGGTGTTTAGCTAATTCTTTGTCAGACAAATGTGCAGCCACTTTACCTGTCATTTTGAACATGTCAATAGGATCTGATGAACCGAGAACTTTGGCAAGTTTTTCATCAGGATTGATATTGCGTTTAGCTTTTTGATCTTGTAATTGATGCTTTTTAATGTACTCCCAAAGTTTTTTTGTAACTTCTGTACGGGGCATAGGGCCGGCTCCAACAATTGCAGCCAACGCATCACTTACATGAACAGGCTTCATAAAAGCAGATGTTTTTTTTTCTTGATCTTTCGGCATCATTTTCTCCTTGATAGTTTTGATATTCTCCACCTGCAACAATAAGGTGAATTTTTAGTCTTTTCCTCGAGTTCCATTTTTGTAACCTGTTGGCAATTCTTAGTCAAGTTTTCTAAAAGTCACTTTATCTTTTGATTTACAGTGACCTATGGGCCAAACATCTGTTACTATAGATCCATAGATGTTTGCAGACATGAGTGGATCTTTTCATAGTGAAGATACTGTAGCTCGCAATTTTGAAGATATTAAAAACATCTAGGACGATGAAGAAAGTGGAGGAATCGATGTGTAAAGAAAACTTAACAACGGCTTCTTTAGAAGTTAAACTTAAAGAAATTGAAGCTTTTGTTCAAAAAATCAAAGCGAGCTCGACTTTATCTGAAAAACTCGATGTAGTGAATTCTGAAAGTACTGTAGAAGCATTTCTAGGTAAATATAAAGCCATAGAATCTATCTTTTCCCATGTAAAGCCGGAGGATGAATTTATCCTAAAAGTTCTCATTGTCCTGGGTCAAGGCCCTCTATTTTTTGAACAAATGGACACATCTGATGGCAAAATCAAAAGTTTGCGTTTCATGTTGCAAAAATTACAGGAAGTAGAAAATTTCTACGCTTTCATGGGTGGACTCGCGGGCTACTATCTGAGTGTTATGACTTTAATTGTTGAAAAACACTCCCCGAACAAAGAATCGTTAAACTCTTCAAATGAGAAATACTACAGACCCGGTGGACTTGATATTTCCGCCGATGAAGAGGCCCGACGTGCAGCCGTTCGTTGGGGAATTGAAAGTCTGCCCCTTTTAGCGCAAATTTGCCCTATTGGAGGGGCAGGAGATCGATTAAATTTGGTGGAAGAAACGACTGGTGATCAGTTACCGGTAGCTTACTTAAAATTTGGTGGATTTTCATTGCTTGAAAGCTTAGTCAGAGATCTACAAGCTATCGAATTTCTATATTGGAAAATCTATCACAAACAACTTGTTGTTCCGGTGGCCTTGATGACTTCTGAAGAGAAAAATAACGATGAACAAATTAAAGCTCTTTGCGAAAAACTCGCCTATTTTGGAAGAAAGTCTGAAAATTTCCGACAATTTATGCAACCATTGGTTCCGGTGATAACCCAAGAAGGAGATTTTGCTCTTTCAGAACCTCTTAAACTAGTCTTAAAACCAGGTGGACATGGTGTAGTTTGGAGGCTTGCTATTGAAAACAACATTTTTTCTTGGTTTAAGTCATTAGGAAAAGAGAAACTGTTAATTAGGCAAATCAACAATCCGATAGCTGCTACCGATGCTGCGTTATTGGCCTTTGTAGGCGTTGGAAAACAACAGCAGAGAACGTTTGGTTTTCTTTCTTGCGATCGATTGATCGGCGCTGCGGAAGGGATGCTTGTCATCAAAGAAACCCAAGCAAATAATCTATTTAGCTATTGCATAATGAATATCGAATATACAGATTTTACAACCAAAGGGCTCAAGGATGCTCCTAAAGAAGAGGGAAGCGAATATGGAATTTATCCGGCCAATACCAATATTCTCTTTGCAGACATCGAAGCTTTGAATCATGTGATTTCAGAAGTGCCAGTCCCAGGCATGATCATCAATATGAAAAGTAAATTTCTTCATATGGAGAAAGATGGAACATTTAAAAGTAGCCATGGAGGACGTCTCGAGTCGATGATGCAAAATATTTCTGAATCTATTGTCGACACTTTTCCTCAAAAAATGGAGGATAGCAGCCAGATGCACTCCTTCGTGATCTACGAAAAAAGACAAAAAGTCATTTCAGTCACAAAAAATCAATTTCAAGCAGGTAAATCCATTAATGAAACCCCTGAAGGGTGTTTTTATGATCAAATGCACAATTGTTATGACCTTCTACGCGATCATTGCCGTATGAACATCCCAATGACACAGACAAAAGAAGAATTTATTCAACGAGGACCCTCTTTAATTTTACGCTATCATCCTTCTCTAGGACCCCTCTATGAAGTGATTGCCCAAAAATTGCGCGGAGGCAATCTTGCATTTGGTTCAGAACTTTGCCTTGAAATTTCAGAAATCACTATCGAGAATCTAGCCTTAGATGGAAGTTTGCATATCCTTGCGAAGGATCTTCTAGGGCATAAAAACCAAGAGGGAGTTGTTTGTTATAGCCACCAAAATGGTAAATGTGAACTTAAAAATGTTTCCATTGTCAACAAAGGCATTAATAGAGAAGCAGAAAACAGTTATTGGAAAAATGAGATCACTCGACATGAGCAATTGGAAATTATTTTACATGGGAATGCGGAATTTTCAGCTTGCGACGTTTTGTTTGAAGGAAGTATAAAATACGCAATTCCTTCAGGGCAACGAACTGAAGTAACCATGCAGGACGGAAAAATTCATTACCGTCACTTAAAAATTTCAGAGCCCACGTGGCAGTGGCACTATGCTTTTGATGAACAAAACAGGGTGATTCTTAATTATCCGTATCCACTTGATAAACTATAGAGACATTTGCGCTGACGGATACGTCGCTGGGTTCTATTGGAGTTGAGCGATCTAAACTAGCTGCAAACATTTTATGGCGTGGTTCAGGAATTCTAGCATTATCCAAAGATATCTCTTGGATCCGTTCAAGCCTAATGTTTGCTGCCATGGCTAGATCTTCAGCATCTTGTATAGCATTTTGTGTTGCCATTTTAATGACTTCTTGACGATAAAGACGCTCATCTTTTAATCCGAAACTGATTTGGTCAATAGAGTTAGCTCCAGCCTCGCTCACAGTATCTATGAGCTCTCCGGCTAAATCAAGCTTATCCGTTTGAATATACAGAGTATTTGTCACACGGTAACCGTTGATTTTTTGTTTCCAATCAGGCGCCGGGTTTTTGGGATATGGGGTATACGTCGGAGTGATGTTGAATTGTCCGGTCGTGTATTCTTTGGAGGTCAATTCTTTTGCTTGGAGTGCAGAAATGACGCTTCTCATTTTTTGACTATTATTCTGAAGGGCGGCCACAGCGCTGTCTGCTTCGGTGATTACAGCAACAGTTAGATTAAATTGATCTGCAGGTTTTTTTAAGATCGCAGAACCATTAATTGAAAGTATGGGAAGCTGTTCATCAGCAAAAGCTATTCCACTCAACAGAAATAGAAAATAGGCTATTTTTCGGATCATGTCATTTCCTCCTTCTTAATGTGTTTCGATTTTAAAGTTTTTTTTGCATAAAGTCGAGAGAATTTAATCGATTAGAGCATGTTATGTTATTGACTATAAAATATTTATATGATATGATTCCATATCAGAAGTTAAGGAATGTCTATTTAATTAATTCTAATTATGAGGTAGTTATGGATTGTCCAATAATATCACCAAAAATAGCAGAGGTCTGGGAAAATAAAATTAATTCAAGGTTAAATATGTTATCTATATCTTCAGTAGATGATTTTTCAAAAACACAAAAAGTTCTTACAAACTTTTTAAAAAATGGGGAAATTCCTGCTGAAGAAGGGACATTAAGAACCCAGATTTCACTATTGAAAGATGAAATCTTTGACACACATTCTAACGGAGCAAAAGATGAAAGAGAATCGAACTATCTAAAAGATCTCGCAAGAAATCTGATTGCTCGCAAGATAGATGAAATACAATCTTTAACTCCAAAACAAAAACAACAAATTGTTGAACAAATTGTTGAAGATAGACTAAGAATGATGGCGAGGGTTATGTATGATACAAATACAGCAATCATGACAATGTCGCGTGGTATCAAGGGTTGATGCCATGTAAAAAATGGGACTCTCTATTGACAACAGGCTTGTTACATTCCTTTCAATTTATGCTAATGTAGAAACCTATTACCTATCCAAATAGACTTTTTGCCAGCAATTCGCGCTAATTTTCGTGCCCCGTGTACGTGCCCGAGCCCGAAAATTAGTAAAATCTACGAAATTTTTTGGGCACGGGCACGCACGCAGGCACGAAAGTTTAGCGAGAATTGCCGACTTTTTGCTTTCTTTCTTTATTCTTTATTAGCAATCCGGTATCATCTTAATTCTGGAGAGAATATTTTTTCGTTAATTACGTTTTCCAGAGTATGTGGTCATAGGATGGAGAATAAGCATGTCTGGAACAACACATCAAGCAAGGATTATTGGAACCGGAGGCTATTTACCGGAAAATATTCTAACGAATCAAGATCTTGAGAAGCTTGTTGCGACGAGCGATGAATGGATTTATACTCGCACCGGAATCAAAGAACGTCGAATTGCCAGATCGAATGAATATCCTTCCACTATGGGTGTCATTGCTGCTCGCAAAGCTTTGGCTAATGCGATGCTAAAACCTATTGAAGTGGATATCGTCATTGTCGCAACAATGTCTGCAGATTTTCAGTCATCCAGTTCAGCCGCACTTATTCAACATGAAATTGGAGCAACTTGTGCCAGTGCATTTGATCTCCAAGCTGCTTGTTCCGGTTTCCTTTATGCTCTTTCAGTAGCAAAAGCTTATATTGAATCAGGGATGTACCGCAATGTCTTGGTGATAGCTTCAGAAAAAATGTCAACTTTTGTAGACTATCAAGACCGCAACACATGTGTCTTATTTGGTGATGGGGCTGCAGCCGCAGTCGTCTCCAATAGAGGGCCCGGCTTGGCGATCACATCTGTCACTTTAGGATCCAATGGAGGGTTAGCAGAATTACTTCTAGTCCCAGCAGGAGGCTCTAGGCAGCCCACAAGCGCTAATACAGTCACCGAAAGGCAGCATTATATCAAAATGAACGGTAAAGAGCTTTTTAAACAAGCTGTAAGATTGATGACAGCCACTGCTAAGGAATGTCTGGAACTTGCTGGCATTGAAGAAAAAAATCTTGACTGGGTTGTGCCCCATCAAGCAAATGAGAGAATTATCGATGCCCTTGCAAAGAATCTAGAGCTCTCTTCTGAAAAAATTTTTAAAACAGTTCATAAATATGGCAATACCTCTGCATCGAGCATCCCTATCGCTCTGGATGAATTACTGCAACAGCAGAAACTTGTTCCAAATCAAAACATTCTTCTTCTGGGATTTGGAGCAGGATTGACTTATGGTGCTGTTCTTTTAAAGCAAATTTAATACTCAAGAGTCGCAATGAACAAACAATCTACGCTTGCATTTCTTTTTCCAGGGCAAGGCGCTCAATATCCAGGAATGGCTAAAGATTTTGCTTTAGCTTATCCGATCGCACGTCATACGTTAGAAGAAGCTGATGATCTTTTAGGTCGCAAACTTTCTACTATCATCTTTGAGGGGCCTGAAAATGTGCTGACAGAAACTAAAAATAGCCAAGTTGCTATTTTTGTTGCCTCAATAGCTATTTTGAGGGTCTTGCAAGAACTCTTTCCTCATGTGATTCCTTCTGTTTGTGCAGGTTTGAGCTTAGGAGAATACACCGCGCTTTGTGCTTCCGGAAGATTGAGCTTCAAAGACACCTTGTCCCTTGTGCAATATAGAGGACAATATATGAATGATTCTTGTGAGGAAGTCGCAGGCACTATGGCTGTGGTGTTAGGACTCGATGGACCCGAGGTCGCCGCAATTGTCAAGGACGTTAATCTACCAAATGATTTATGGGTAGCTAATTACAACTGTCCAGGTCAAATAGTGCTTTCTGGCACCATTAAGGGTATTGAAGCGGGTAGTGCTGCCGCAAAAGCCAAAGGAGCAAAACGTGTTCTTCCACTGCAGGTCCACGGGGCCTTCCATAGTGGACTCATGACGTCGGCAGAAAGACGTTTAAGAGATCCTATTGATGCAGCTCTAATCAAAGAGTCAGCCACAAAATTTGTGATGAACGTTCCTGGCGACTTTGTTGAAGAAGTTGACACAATTAAAGAAAATCTTGTTAAGCAGGTCACTCATTCTGTCCGTTGGGAACAAGGAATTCGCAATATGGAAGCGAAAGGGATTTTACACTATGTCGAGATCGGCTGTGGAAGAACTTTAGCTGCACTGAATAAACGAATTGGCGTTAAAGGATTGACAATCAGTCTTGAAAAAGTCGAAGATTTACGAGAAATTGAACTGTTTTTGGAGAGATAAATGGATAAGCTACTATTGGGTAAGACGGCCATCGTCACTGGTGCTACAGCGGGAATTGGAAAGGCGATTGCATTGAAATTTGCTTCTCATGGAGC
The DNA here is from genome assembly GCA_963752155.1 of uncultured Parachlamydiaceae bacterium. Taxonomy (GTDB): domain Bacteria; phylum Chlamydiota; class Chlamydiia; order Chlamydiales; family Parachlamydiaceae; genus JACCRY01. The sequence goes on from CAVVXH010000017.1 coordinate 55,450, forward strand.
TAAGGTGATTCTATTTGGAACTCATGTAGAACGAGGGGCTGCAGCAGTCAATGAAATTCTAGAGGCAAACCCAGACGGAAGCGCAGAATTCTTTAAGGTGGATGTCTCTAATTATCAAATTGTCCATGACACTTTGGCAGAAATATTAACAAAATATGGCACCATCGATATCCTTGTGAACAATGCGGGGATTACCAAAGATCAACTCCTCATGCGCATGACAGAAGAAGAATGGGATTCTGTTCTCGACGTCAATGTAAAATCATGTTATAATCTCTGTCATGCTCTAGTGCGTCCGATGATGAAAGCCAAAAAAGGTAAAATTATCAATATGAGTTCTGTTGTAGGAATTACAGGAAATATGGGTCAAACAAACTACGCAGCTTCTAAAGCAGCAGTAATAGGTTTTACTAAAGCCTTAGCAAAGGAACTAGGATCTCGAAAGATTCAAGTCAATTGCTTGGCGCCCGGTTACATAGTCACTGCAATGACAGAAGCTTTACCCGAGCCCGTGAAAGCAGCAGTGCTTAACAACATTCCTCTAGGTCATTTCGGAACCACCGAAGATGTCGCCAATGCAGCTCTTTTCTTAGCAAGCAGTTGGTCTGATTACATCACTGGTGAAGTCATTTCCATCGATGGTGGAATGTCCATGTAATTATCAAAAATATCAAGAAGTAAGCAACAAAAGGATTGTATTATGTCAGTAGAACAAGAAGTGATCAACATTGTCGTAGAACAGTTGGGAGTTAATCGTGAAGATGTTTCTCTTTCTAAGTCATTTGTAGAAGATCTAAATGCCGATTCGTTGGACCTAACTGAACTCATTATGACTTTTGAAGAACATTTTTCTTGCGATATCGCGGAAAATGAAGCGGAAAAGCTGAGAACAGTAGGTGATGTTGTTAAGTATATCGAAGCAAATGCAAAAGCTCGGTAATTCTTAAGGTACTTTTTAAAGCGCCTTGCCATTGGTGCCTGACCTGATATTCTGACATTTGCCTAAACTACACCATTGCCTCCCAAAGGGCAAATGTCAGAATGTCAGGTCTGGAACCAAGGCTAGAACGCATCTATCTATAGCTTGCATATTATTATTTGGACAGACATTTCCTAAGTTTAAAACTTGTGGACCTACTGCAAGAGTACTTGACATGACATAATCCTCTATAGTAAAAATATCTTTATTCTCTTAATTTGTTCCTTCAGCAGTATCATATTCATTTAGAAATTGTATACGAGCTTAACCGGCAAATGTTAAACTTTTATGTTCACAGGGATTTGATTCTCTATCAAAACATCCTGCAAGCATCTGATTTTAAATCCTATCGGATATCCACTGTTGGGATCGGAAATCAAAGCTTCTTTCCAATTATTATAAACGTTCCACAAGTTGACCTCTTCCACTTTGTGGTTTAATTTTGGTATGGCACCTTGACTGACAAAAGAAATTGTCGCAAGAGAGGTAATCCACTTTTTATCAACACCATCCGGCGGCAGCTGCCCAGATACAGTTATCTCTTTGCCTAAGCCTAAAAATACTCCTCCTAATACCGCTTCACATAAGACATAGTGTTTGTCTGATTTACTGATGAGATCCGTACTCAAACGGGTATTTGGCCTGATAATCAAAGGTTCAATGATCTTGACGCGCTCTAACCAAATAAATGATCCAATCAAAGCAACGGAGGTATTTGTTGTGCTCAGCATGTGTTCGATATTCTTAGCCATTGCAGCCAAAGCCCCGGAAGGGAGAATTGTTGAAGGTGCATCATGAAGGAATAGCTGGTTGACAAATGATTGAATTCGACTTAGCACGTGGTCTTTACTTGTGAATACGAGGTGATCCATCCTCTCAGCTTTGAAGGAGCGATTTTCGTTCCGCAGCTTCACATTGTTCTCATCTAAGGGCAATGCCTCTGACACGATATTAAAATTGGCATCTTCCTCTATTAATTTGTTGATGATTAAGCATACTTCGCCAAGTTGTCTTTTTGCCCTAATAATTTTTGCCGCGTAATTAGAGACGATCTGTTGTTTAGCTTCGCCATCCAACGATTTGTGCTTTTCAGAATCCATCTCGTTATTTTTTTCTTCTACAAGCTTTTCGACCTCCTCCTCAAGTCTGTCACGCTTTTTTTCATAAAGCGGCAGCAAAAGATCGGATTCTGAAATAATGCCCCCGAGTGCATACCCGGGGTGCATGGGCAAGATGTCGCTTGAACTCATCATTGGGGCACCTCTTGTTTGGACTTGTTCTCCTCAAGGATTCTCTTGATTTCGCTTTGGGTGAGAACTTGATAGTAAAATCCCATAGGAACGCCGCATTCTTTATCTTGAGTCATTTGCTCTGCGAAATTTTCATAGGCCCCCATGACACTTTCCATTGTGTGCAAATTAGCTTTTTCCTTCTCGGATGTCAACCCGCGATAGGTATTCAAAAAGGCGACTTGAGCATTCTGCAACTTCATTGTACTCTTTACCATAGCAATTTCCTTAGCCTTACCTTCAGCCTTGATCATCTGTTCTGCATCTGCAGAATCCTGCTGGCTCAATTCAAATTTTGATGGATTAAGATCTAAATGCTTAAACACTTCTCTTTCAATCACGTTTCTTTCAAAAGTAGGCAAAGCTCCTTGAGAGATAAACTCTATCCTGACCCGCGTTTGGGCAATGCTTCTCAACACATCATCTTCCTCTTTAGAAGCGCTGGCGCTGGCGTTAGCGTATTGGGCACGAGCTCTGATGGACCAAAAGCCCCCCCCTGCTGAAACGGATGTCGATTGACTTTTCTGAGTTTGCTGATCAACCATGTCTCTCCTCATCTTGCTGGAATCCAAAAAGGTGACTAATGCAGTAAAAGAACCGCCCAAAACAGCTTCTGTTAGAAGATAGATAACCTTTTCCTTATCTTTAGAAGAGGGATCCTGAGCATCAGGAACAGTAATCCCATATCGCTCGAGCTCATGTGCATTTGCTTCTTCCATGACTGTGAAAATTTGTCTGAGTTTCTTCATATCATACTTGATCTCTTTGAAGCAGCGCACATGACGTGTCGTCGCCACAGCATTAATGACTAAAACCCCTTCAACCGAACTCTCTTTTTGAATGTTGGCCACACGGCGAGCAACTGCTTCTGCCCTTGCATGGTTAACCCCTGCGGTCCAAATCCCCCAGCCTCCACTTGCTGAATAGCTGCTGGTACTCGCAGACTCCGTGATTCGGTTATGAACCTCAGAGTTTTTTTCTTCTTTGTTGATATATTGCGAGTTAAAAGTGAGACTATCAAAACTTCTAGGCTGAATTTCTATTGGAGATGCACCCATGTCGATAGGAGAAACGATTCCTTGCTGGAATCCTTCGAATACCGGAAGGGCTTCATTGGTGTTCTTCTCTAACTCCTCACCAATCTTACTAATAAATTGAGAAAGGGCAATGATTTCTTTATACCAAAGATTCACAAGAATATCAGGATGGAATTGTTGATCGAGTTTTATATTTCCAAATGAAGTAATTTTTTGCGAAGGAAGTGGATCTAGTTTTTTTTGTTCTATTCTAGAACTAATTTTCGTTTCCAACGCTTCGATTCTCTGCTCGGACCCGCGAAGTTGCTCTTCAAACGCCTCTTTTTTAGCCATCGCATTGGCATATTTCTCCATCTTATCAATGATCGTTCCCCTGACAATCGAGCCCATCGCAAGGCCCGGCTGAAAAGGAAGGGCCGCCTTTACACCCCCCTTTGCTGAATGATGAACAACGATTCTGTTATTCATCCCATTGACTCCTTTTTCTAGAATCAAATGCGTGTCGATGAAATAAGATAAAAGATGATGAAAGTCTCTCTCTTTTGATAGTAAAGGATGCAAACCCACCAAGGGTAACTTTTTTTCGGTCCGGACGCTCTCTCCGCTAGAAGCAAGATGATGCACACGTGCAGAAAATCCTTTTGTTGGATGCAACCACACTTCGATCCTTTTGTATTTCAAAAGATCGGTATAACACCATACACATTCACTTTGCTTTTTCAGGGCAGTCATCTCTAATGATGCCTGAAATGCCAATGGAATACCTAAGACATCATGTGTAATGGGATAAGAACACACCCCTGGAAGTGACGTAATGTTCATATAGTTTTCCTTTTCTTTATTTAAAACTTGTTTAAAAATTGTGAAAATCTCCAGACGAACGATAGGGGCCCCACGAAAGTACTGGACATGATATCCTCCTTTAGTTAGATTTCTCTACTTTCTTTATTTGCTCGTTTAACATTATCGTTCAGAAATCGTATTCAAACTTGATTTGAGTGAGCAAAGTGGCCTTATTGTCGTCAAACAGTTCCTTAAATTCCTTACAACTTACCTGTGTCTGATTCATTGCCGTAAACTCCTCGGTATTTTCCCCCATCACAAGATCAGCAAATTGCCTCAATAATTTAGCACTTTCCCATTGGGTATAAATAATAATTGCTAGATACTTCAATTGTTTCTTGAAGGCATCAATTCTTATTTGATCAGTCAAAATGCCTTGCTCTGTTTTTGCAATCTCATCATCTATCTGCTGAGTATCCTCCAGTTTTGCTTTATCGTCTTTCGCCTGTTTCAAATACTTCTGGGTTTGAATCAAAAGGTCCGCTGCTTGCTCGCGCGCATGTGTATCCTCTAAATCCTGAATCTTTGTTAAGTGATCCTTGATTGCAAGCTCCACATCTTGAATTTCAGCTTCTATCGTTTGTTTGCGATTTTGAGCCCCTGTGATAGTGTCTCCACCAGTCAGTTGTTTATTCAATGTGATCAATTCGTTTTCAAGCAAGCCAATTTCAGACTCTTTGTTAACGATGGTGGCATAATGATACTCATGATTGGGGATCGTATGGGTAATTTCAATCCAGGGTAGGGGCTCAGCTCCTATCCAATCGAGCTCGTAGCCATAGGAAACTTTTTTGCCATCCGGCATAGCCGTGCAGGCAATGTCAATACGGTATCTTAAACCATCGACTTTGGCAATATAGCCTCCTCCTTGCCCTGAAATGCTAAATACCTGCCTCTGTTCATCATTGGAAGGAACTAAACGATAGCCTCTTTGAATAATGGCTATAGGTGACGTCTTTCCCCTGTAAGCTCCAGCTGTACCATTGTAGGCTACCCCCCCTGAATCTGCAGCTTGAATTTCCACACGTTTTGCTGCATTACTACGAGCCTCCTCCGATGTCCAATAGGTTAAATAAAGATTGTCGTTCGGATTCATCTTATCGGTCCAAAGCTTCGTGACTTTATCCCCTGTCTTTAGTGGAGCGATAATGGCTTTCAATTCGGTTATCTTCTTTTGAGTCTTCGTGATGTCTGTCTCAAGACCTTTGATTTCCCCTTCTACATCTTGCAGATTTTGATTTTTTTTCTTCAGTTTCTTCCGCACAGCATTTAAAGACCCTTTTTCGTTTTCCAATTTATCATTTGCATGTTGTGTGGCTTGGGCCAACAATTCTTGACGAAGGATGGGGTCCTGAACATTTTTTTCATTGTCCTCAAGTAGTTTTGCAAACCCCTCCAATTCTTCAATTTCCTCTGCTAAATTCCTTGCCAGATCCAGCTTTTGTTCCTTATCTTTGCCTAATTCCTCAATCCTCTCCCGTTTTCTTGCCTGTTCCTGCTCTACTATTTTAATGGAGCTGGGGAGAGTTTGCAGGTATTGCCCGAAAATGTGATGCGTCCATGTGTGAGCTGACATCTGGACAGTATCTCCAAATTTCTGTTGCATATCTTTACCCGACATGGCCGGAAGATACTGCCCTTTATCTAGAGTAGGAACGCTTTTAGAATATTTTTCTAACAGCTCCGCTCTTTGCTCCTCATCTTTTGTATCAATGAAATCAATCTGCTTATTGATATGCATTTGATGGAGAGCTCTCCAGACATTTTGCCTTCTCTTAATAGCAGTGACTCCAAAGCTATCTGACTCAGATCCCCTCTGGATTAAGTCATCAATTTGTGCTTGCGATTCCTTGACCAGCTCTAAAAAACGCATGCCGTTTTTCAACATTTTCACAACTTCGCTTTGAGCTTGGTTCTGTTTTGTCACCAATAAATAGACACGCGCATTATTCCCTGGTTGGGAGGCGTCTAAAGTTTTAGGAAACCTCTGCTGCACAGTATTGAGCAATTCCATCACAATGTTCCCTCTGTCAACCAGAAAAGCGTTTGCAGGCAGCACAATGACAATTGAATGAATGCCTTTAGCTTTTCTGATCGACTGATCGATGCTTAGATTGGTGCACAATTCATAATCCCCTCCTCTTGTGTCATTAAATCCAGGACAATCGCCTAGCATGGATTCGATTTCTGGAATTTTGAATCCTTGCGTATAAATCGTTTCTGAGGTTCCAATGGATTGCCCGATCTTAGGATAAATCTCATGCCCTTCAGCTACGCGCACCACCTTTTCACCCACCTGGTTAGAAAATTCTTCCAAAGGGGCGCCCATCAAGAAGGAAATGGATGTGCTTTTCCCGGAGCCTGTATTTCCCATCATGAGAATCAAATTGTTATTTTCAATGTTATTAATATGTACATACGCATCCTTTAACAATTCCATGGTTCGTGCAATGACAACATTATCTTGTTTATTTACAAAGAGAATGTAATTGGCTTCTAGGACAATTTGCTTGAGGATATCTTCTGAAGACCGATCAATCCTCAAGTCCTCAAAGTACTTTTTAGAGAGCTCTTTGATCCGATTAGCCAAATCTGGATCCTCCATCATCACAAGATGAAGGGCAAGTTTATCGAGTTTATTTCCCGACAGTTCATCAAGAAGCTTCTCAAGCAACACTCGATTTTTTTCCTTGAGAAATTCCGAACGGATCTCATTTAGACATTTTTTTATTTGCTCTAATCGCATCAATCTGAGCTTATCTTCATTCGGTTCATCTTTAATGACTAATAAGTCATCGGCATTCGCTTCATTAATCTCTATAAGAGATTGAGTCTCTTTTTTTACTGCTATATGAGCCCTTTCGAAAGTAGAGAGCCCCTCGTCTGCTACCGTTATTGAATAATCCTTGGCCAAAGGATCCCAAGATTGGAGGCGAATTTGGTAGATTTCACGTTTAATAATTTCGCCCTGCACCCGGTACTTCTTTTCAGTTGTATTGGGGTCAACCAATTCGAATTGAAAATAATCATTTTTGAATAACGATCCCATGAAACCGGCTTTGACAATTTTCGGTTGAAACAGCTTATATTGTCCTTGCTGAATAGATTTTGTGCTGTCAGTATCAGGAGAGTGTTCAATAGAAAAAACATCTTCATTTAGAAGGGTTGCACTGCGTATGGCTGTCCACAATTTGTACATATGGCATTTTGAAACCTCTACACGATAATCCGACGATACATGGACTTCCGACTTATCATGGAGGTGCAAGATTAATAGCCTCTTTTTCTTTTCCACTTTCAAGATAGTCCCGGAATGTGAACCTCCTTTCGGATCATTAACGTAAAGCGTCTTATTAACAAAGAACTCCATCGGATGATTCCAATAGGTGATAATCCCATCTTTCTTTTGGGGTTTTTTCTTAATGACCTGACCCAAAAGGGTACTTAACGGTTCTTTGTAAGTCCCGTATTTTGGATTCAACTTCAAAAATTCTTTTACTTTGCCGACGTCGAGAGCTTTTGTTTGATGAAGTACCTCGACATATTCTCGAAGCTGATCGGGGTTTTCCTGGTCGATCAATCCGATGATTTTCCTTACTTCGATGTCTTTAAGGGCCATAAAACCGGGAATGGAAAATAATAGCTCAAATTCAGCCCAACCTTCATAGCCTTTTAATAGCTTCTGATTATATTCTTTCAGTTTGACTGTAAACTCAATAAGTTCATTTTTAATCGCCTTGAGCGTCCCATCTAACGTCGAAAGGTTGTTAGCAGCTCGATCGACTAACGTTGAAATAAGTGCTTTCAAACATTCTTTCGTTTCATGAGAAAATGATGAAGGATCTGCAAACTTGGATACCATTCCCTCTTTGTCTGAGGAATCAATGGGATTGCCAAGGAAATCCTCAAGCTTTTTGCAGATGTGAGCGATCAAAAAGGGGTTTGCTAAACTGTATACGTGTTTTCTTAAAAGTCCTAAAGCATTTCCATAAAGATTTTCTTCAGATGATGCAGTGGAGGATCGAACAGCTGACGTTATGCAAGATTTTTGCCTTGGCGGATCTCTTGGCAATGGCTGCAAAGGAACGGCATTTTGTTGAGCTAATCGGTCTTTAACAACCTGTTGAATTTCCGAGAAATCACGCAAGGGAATAGTGATTTGAAATCCCTGCATAGTGATATTATTAGGGTCAGTAACGTTAGGGATAAAACCCGGATCGATTCCATTCCATCCGGCCTTGATAAGCTGCGAAGCAGTTGTGGAAATATCTGGACGAACATTGTCTAGGTTTAAAACTTGTGGACCTGCTGCAAGAATACTTGACATGACATTCTCCTTTATAGTTAAAACGTCTCTATTCTCTTAATTTGTTCCTTCATGTCATCATATTTATTTAAAAATTTTATGCAAACTTAATTTTAGTGAAGGAGTTAAGATGGCAGCAGAAAAGGGAAAAATACCTGAAATGGACAAACAAGCCAGGAAATAACTTATTATATTACAAGTTTAAAGCGGAAACTAGCCCCATGATCGGGTGTGATTTTTTCTCGTACATAGCTAAGCCGTCAATTTCGTAGAACCCTCATTGATCAACCTAGAACCAAGAGGCTCCAATCTTGAAAATAGCTTTGCCATTGGTGCCTGACCTGATATTCTGACATTTGCCCTTTGGGAGGCTATGTTGTAGTTTAGGCAAATGTCAGAATATCAGGTCAGGCACCAATGGCAAGATACAAGCTAGAGGAAGATGCGTTCTGGCCTTGCTATTGACTAAGTAATTCGAGTTCCTCTTTCAGGAGACGTAAAATGAGGGAGTGAAGAATATCTTGTATCTCATCAACATTTGTTTTCAATTTTTCAATACTCGGTTTTACTTCTTGAAGTTCATCGGATTTTGAAAGCTTAGAAGAATTCTCATCAATAAATTTCTTAAGATCTTTGTTATTTCGAATCTTAAGTTCAAGCTTTTTTAACTTTTCTTCCGAAGTGTTAAAATGCTTGTAGAGAGCTTTTTTAATTTTCTTCTCGGTTCTTTTTGATCCCTTTGAATTTAAATGAGCTGTCATTTCTCGTAATCCCAAATCCTCGACGAGAGCCTCAATTTTTATTTCTAGAGAATGGATGATTTCTGGCCATTTATCTTCAGAGACTTTTGACTGAGCCAATATTTTTCGAATATCTTTTTCTGGAAAATAATTAATCAAAGAGAGCTTTTCAATTTTTACATCAGTTGCAAATGAAGGTATGATGCTCATTCCTAGTACAAGCGCTGAAGCGCACACAATAATTTTAAATAGATTCATAAGATCTCCTAAATAGGTTTGTTAACACATATGTATGGTAAACTAAAGAACCTTTTCAGACAAGTTTATTCAAGTGAATCTTCTAACAAAGCTAAAGCAGATTGCATCTCTAGATTCTTATCAAGAAGCATAGGAGCAGAGATCACTATAGTTATTGTTGAAAAAGGTTTAGGGATACGTAATCTATCCCACGTATTGAATTCCCAATAGCGATTTGCTGTCCATCTAAAGGAGAAAACTGGGGCTTCAGATTCCTGAGCTGCGAAAACAATTCCAGGCTTTACCTTGCAACGAGGACCCTTGGGGCCATCTGGAGTAAAAAGCAAAAGCCCCTTTTTTTCGTTTAGATAGGCAATAGCTGAACGGAGGGCTTCATGTTTTAAATTGTGAGCAACGCGTATAGTGTGAGTATTTCGATAAGAATTGATCGCTCGTGCAATAGGTTCTCCATCGCGACTTTTACTCAAAAATGCAGCATAGGTACTTTCAGGCAGAAAACGATGGAAAAATTCGCACATAATGACCATATTATTGTGCCACAACATCACAATTCCCTTTTTTTCTTTTTCGAGATAATGAAGTCCTTCGATCTTCAATTTACAAGTCCATAAAATGAGCTTTATGGTGTATTTACAGATAAAAGCTATCGGAGAAGATAAAGCAAAACGTTTAAATTGAAACCACCAATGTTTGATACGCATCATTGCCTCATCAGATTGACGATGGCATTGGCTGCTCGCTCACTAGCCTTATAACCCTGGAGCAAACCGGAAAGTTGTTGACAATCAACAATCGATTGTTGCCGCCTAGCTGTTTCTCCATCGAGTTGTTTTAACTGTTCATAAATGTTTTCCGGCTTCAAGTTCTTATCGAAGAATTCTGGAAAAACCTCTTTTTGCATCAAAATATTCACAATACAATAATAAGGAAGATCTAAACGTACAAAGTACTTGGCGATGCAATAATTTACATAAGATAATTGATAGATGACTACTGTAGGACGATGGTGCAGGGCAAGTTCTAAAGTCACAGTTCCAGATTTCGCAATGGCGACATGACAATCGCGCATGAGTTCATAAGTCAAAGAAGCGGGAATGACAACCACACAATGAATAGGTGAAAGTTGAAAGCGATTCACTTGTTCCCAAAGCCAAGATTCGTATTCTGAAGCGCTGCAAGAGATGGCAAGGACCCTAGGTGTTTTTTCATCTTTTAACAACAACTTGACGGCTTGTAATTGCAAAGGAAGATTGGCTTGTAATTCACTTTTACGGCTGCCCGGAAACAAAGCAATCATTTTATGTTCCTCAGAAATGCTAAACCTTTCTTTCCAGTGGTCAACATAAGAATAAGTTGCAAGATATTCACTCAAGGGGTTCCCCACAAAAGTTACAGGCAAAAAACTTTTTGCATAATAATGAGATTCAAATGGGTAAATTGTAAGTAATAAATCGAGGTTTTGAGACATTGGAAAAATACGGTTTGATCTCCATGCCCAAACTGAAGGAGAAATATACTGAACGATTTTTCCTCGATATCCCTGCTTGCGCAGACTTTTAGCTAAACGCAAATTGAAGTCTGGATAATCGATAAGAACAACTGCCCTAGGAGTTTCCTGGATAATTTTGCGGCTAAGCTCTCGGAATTGACGAATGAGTTTTGGCAACGATTTAAATACATCGATAAAGCCCATGACTGCAAAATCTTCCATCCGATAAATAAGCTCTTCGAGGCCTGCGTTGCGCAATTTGGGTCCTCCAACTCCGGAAAACGTCACATGAGGAAGAAGGGCATGAAGCTTTTTTAGCAAATGGCTGCCATGTAGATCTCCACTGGGTTCGCCAGCGAATATAACGATTTTTTCATTTATCATTGATAATTTATGAATCTCTAACTGCTGTTGTTTCTGACCTTTTAATCAAAATTAAGTTGCGTATGGATGGGATCAGTCCAAAAAAAGGTCCAACCAAATTGACAAAGTCACCGATGGCTAAAAAATAAATGAAGCAAAGAATGCTTCCAGATACACTCATCCACCAAAATTCTACCCCCAAATAACTTCGCGATTGTTTTTCAGCATTCCACCATTGCAGCCAAAATCGTCCATTAAATAAGACTAGGCCAAGAAACCCTAACAAATGCCAACATCCATGAATAGTTTGATCAGAAGAGAGTGGAGAACGAAACCATTGAACTGCAGAAGTTAAAATAAAACTAGATCCTAGGAACAGTAAAACGACCGAAGTAATTGCTCCAATGAGCAGCTGAACTGTGGTCGAGAATTTGAAGTGATCGGAGGCTGGTTGCATCAGATTTAAATTACGCCAAGCGATCACTGCGTTGGCCGCTTGAACAACACACACATGAAATTGCATTTGAATCAGGGAGTGAACTACGAGCAATAAATTTGCAAATATCGAGAGGTGCCAAAAAAGGGGCATGACTAAACTTTTTCCAGCTCGTTCACTTGCGGTCCATTGGACTAAATAGCGTAGTCCAAAAATCATTGCCGGCAAAATACCAAGAGGATAAAGAAATTGTCTCCACTCTTCTGTCATGACAAATCTTCCTTGACGATGCGATAGCGGAGACGCCTTTTGTACATCCAACGAACAGCTAGCATATCTGCGATGGTATTAAAAGAACGGTTAAAAAAATTGTATTTTGTATGTCCTTTGAGACCTTTCTCTGATGGTTGACATCGATCTCCTTCACTCGAAATCCTTCAATGATAAAAAGAGCGGGGAGGAATCGATGCATTCCGTGAAATATTTTAATTTTTTCTAGACATTCTGTACGATAGACCTTAAGGGAACATCCTGTATCCTGTACTCCATCTTTACAAAGGCGTCGCCGTACAGCATTGGCTACAAATGAAGTCAATCGCTTGACTAGAGTGTCTTTTCGTTTTATCCTTCGGCCGCAAACTAGATCGGCTTCATCAAGACAGGCAAGAAGTTTGGGGATATCGCGAGGGTCATTTTGACGATCTCCATCCATTGTGATGACATATTGACCTCGCACGGCTTTGAAGCCGGCATCAAAAGCGCTGGATTGGCCGTAATTCTTATCGAAGGAAAGGATACGTAGCTCGGGGTGATCTTGAGCTAATTTTTTGAGTCGATTGTGAGTGTTATCAGTAGACCCATCATTTACACAGATCAGTTCCCAAGGTTTTCCAAGAGAATGCATGACGGGTGAGATTTCGGCGATAAGTTCTTCAACATTTTCTTCTTCGTTGTTAAGTGGGACGACAATGCTGTAATAAGTAGACATTTCAATCCTTATGTTAAAAAGTTGAAGAAAAAGAGCATAGCAACTACTTGCTATACTCTATTGGTTGGAGGTGGAGAGAATTGAACTCTCGTCCTTAGCAAACTACATAATGACCACTACATGCTTAGTGTTCTGAAAATGGCTTACCTCGATGCAGAACACGCCACTAAGATAAGCTGGCTTCATTTAATCTCGATCTACATTTCCTAGAAACCGACGGACTTATAGATCACACCAAGTACCTTATCGACAGACTCCGAAACCCTTGGTCAAGTTTCGGACTGACGCACAGCGAAAGACTATTAGGTCTTAAGCTGCTGCAGCCACCGGAGCAAATTGATCCATGAGGCTGTTGTCAACTTTAGAGTTGCCAATTAATGTTTTTATCGGCTTTTAAAGAGGCCAACCGATAAACCTCTGCATGCAATCAAGACTTCATTCCCAAGTCGAAACCGTGACACCCCCTTTTCTATTCTCTAATTATACCATTTTTAGATCTGAAGGGCAAGAGAAATCGGTCTGTTTAAATCTAAAGATAAATCGCTTGTTTCGCGGAATGTGTCTTTTTTAGCAAGATTCCGCAGACTATAAAGCTATATTTCGCGGAATGTGTCTTTTTGATTGAGATTCCGCGAAATATAGCTTATAAAGATAAGTAAAAGAGGGGGTAAAATGGATCCTATTATTGCTCGAGTGCGTGAAATCAAACTATTAGAAAAAATAGATCAGTCAAACCAACCTGAATTTTTAGCTCTTTATGGCCGCCGGCGAATTGGGAAGACGTTTCTTATTCGCCACTTCTTTAAAAAAAAAGGTCTTTATTTCGAGTTAACTGGAATAAAAGATGGATCTTTACGACAACAATTGTTTCATTTTAATGTTGAATTTTCTCGAGTTTTTGGTGAGGAACTTTCCTCCTCTCCTAAAACGTGGCTAGAAGCTTTTAATCAATTGAGAATAGCCATTGAAAATTCAAAGATTGAAGGTCGAATCATTCTATTCTTTGATGAACTTCCCTGGCTTGCTACGATTCGGTCTGATTTTTTATCTACTTTAGATCATTTTTGGAATCGATATATGTCTGATGATTCCCGTATCATCCTGATTGTTTGTGGATCTGCAGCTTCATGGATGATCAATAAAGTCATTAGCAATAAAGGTGGACTTCATGGACGTTTAACGGCAATCATTCGATTACTTCCTTTCAATTTAGCTGAAACTGAAACATTTTTGAAAAGTCGGGGAATTGAATTAGATCGTAAACAATTAATTGATATCTACATGGCTGTAGGAGGAGTGGCCAAATATCTCACTTATATTGAAAGAGGCGACTCTTCCCTGCAGGCAATCAGTCAACTGTGCTTTAATGGACCCCTCTTCAATGAATTTGAGGAACTTTATTCTTCTTTATTTGATTATCATATGCATCATGTAAATATTGTAACAGCTCTCGCAAAACATCAATCAGGATTAACTAAAGAAGAAATCTGTAATGAAACCGGTTTAACTTCAGGAGGAGGATTGCAAAACATTTTAAATGAGCTAGAGGCATCCGGATTTATTATACCAATACTTAATTTTGGAATGAAAAAAAAGAATACTAGATTTAGATTAACAGATGAATATTCTCTTTTTTATTTAAAATGGATTGTTCACGCAAAAAGCATTTCATCCAGTCAAGTTGATGAAACCTATTGGATAAAAATTAAAAATACTCCGACTGCTTATGCTTGGTCGGGATATGCATTTGAAAACATTTGCATGAAACACATAAGTCATCTTAAATCAAGTCTAGGGATTTCCGGAATATCTACGAATGAATCTCAGTGGACTTATCGACCAAAGAAAAAGGGCGAAAAGCAAGGAACACAAATCGATTTATTGATAGATCGCGCAGATAATTGCATTAATATATGTGAGATAAAATATGTTAATGGGGAATTTCTAATAACTAAAGATTACGCCAAAAAATTAATGTCAAAAAAAGAACTATTTATAGAAAAGACCGACACTAAAAAAAGTGTACTATTGACTATGATTACGACTTACGGGGTGAAAAAAAATGAAGGTGAATTTGGTGTTGTCGATTTTGAACTCACAATGAATGACTTATTTAAGTAATCCAAAGAAAGCTATGAGAAGTTGCAAAAATTGGTAATAATTCTTATAATGCTTTTACGCCCATTAAAAAATAGGATAAATAATAAGTATGAGTCACAAATCATTTTGCATTGCCGGTCCCATAGATCCAGAAAGACACTATTTTGTTCCGCATCGCCTCGATTACAACGATTTACATCGATTGATCCGCAATTGCGAATATTTCGTTTTGCATGCACCACGCCAAAGTGGAAAGACCTCTGGTATTTTAGAATATTGTCTTCAGCTTAAGCAAGAGAATTTTTATAATGCTTTGTATGTAAATGTCGAAGCGGCTCAAGCAGCCCGAGAACAAGTTGAAAAGGGGCTCTTAACAATTCTGATTTCATTATGGCAAAGCGTCGAACGTCAGTTACCTGCCGAAAGGACCTTAATTGAAATTCTCAAAGAATTGACCTTGAATCCTTCAGCAATAAATCTTAATTCACTGAATATTGCCTTATCATCGCTTGCACAGTATTCCTCTAAGCCTGTCGTTTTATTTATTGATGAAATTGATTCTTTGATTGGCGATACTTTGCTTTCAGTTTTAAGACAGATTCGAGCAGGATTTCCTGATCGTCCAAAGCTTTATCCTCATGCGTTATGTCTGATTGGTTTGCGTGATGTGAGGGACTATCGCATTTGGTCAAAACAAGAAGGCAAACTCATTTCGACAAGTAGTCCTTTCAATATAAAATCGAAATCGTTACTGCTTTCAAATTTCTCGCTTGAAGAGGTTAGATCCCTCTATTCTCAGCATTCTCAAGATACGAATCAGACTTTTTCATCCGAAGGAATAGAACATGCTTATTATTTAACCAGAGGGCAGCCATGGTTAGTTAACGCGTTAGCCTATCAAGCTTGCTATGAAGAACTTAGGGATTCCGGGCAGCCGATTAACAAAAAGGATATTGATCGCGCTAAAGACGTTTTAATTAAACGACGAGATACTCATATCGATAGCCTTGCTGATAAGCTGCGTGAACCACGTGTACGTCCTATTATCGAAGCAATTATTACGGGTGAAACTAATCCTGGCAACATACAGCCTGATGATCTGCAATATGTGCGAGATCTAGGTTTAATCTCACCAGATGGTTTAGACATTGCTAATCCAATATATCGTGAAATCATCCCTCAAGAATTAACTTCAGTCACTATCGAATTGATAACTCAAACTGTTGCTCCTTTCAAAAATAACGATGGCACACTGGATATGTCTGCGCTTGTGGGTGCTTTCATTACATTTTATCGAGAAAATTCTGCGATCTGGTTGGAAAAATTTGACTACAAAGAAGCCGGTCCTCATTTATTGATGATGGCCTTCCTACAACGCGTAATTAACGGTGGTGGCTCAATACAGCGTGAATATGCTCTTGGAACAGGTCGTGTAGATATTTTACTGCGATGGCGTTCGCAGGTCATTGTTTTAGAATTGAAAATACACCGCGGCGATCGTTCCATTAAAGAGGGATTGAAACAAATTACCAATTACATGGACAGCTCTGCAGCTGATGAAGGACACCTGATCCTTTTTGATCCAGATCCAAAAAAAACATGGGAAGAAAAGATCTTTCATCGCACTGCCAAGAATGGCAAATTGATTCATATTTGGGGGCTTTAACAGTTTCTTTTTTAGGAATTGAAAGTGACTTCGATTTTTAACGCAAAGCGAGACAGTTGCCTGCGGCGCCCCCTATTGGGAAATAACAAATTTTTAAAGCGCCTTGCCATTGGTGCCTGACCTGATATTCTGACATTTGCCTACAATGATAAGTAAAGAGGAGATAAAACTGTGCATTAATGGACCTCTCTTCAATGAATTCGATGAATGATTTATCCGAGTAATCCAATTCAGCAGTCCTTGACAAAATTTAGTCAATCTACAATGATTAAATTTAATCAATGACCATTGATTAAATTTATGGATCCAAGATCTCTTGCTCACAACACCCATCTCAAAGACTTTTCCGACAGACTACATCAAAGGTGATGGAAAAGTTGAAATCGCCTATGCAAAGGAACGAAGATTTTGGCCAATTGAAGTAAAATGGACCATTCAAGTTAAGCCTAATGAAATTAAACAACTTTCTAAATATCCTAAAGCTCCCATCTCATTGGTTTTTTACCTTCTTTATATTAATTCTTTTAGCAATAAACGTGGAAGCTCAGACCAAGGTTCTCGTAGGGGTAGATGTTTTAATCCGCGAAGGGAAAATCGAACAATTAAAAGGTAAACGGATCGGTTTAATTACCAATCATACTGCAATTACCTCCGACGGGAAGTCTACAATCGATATTTTTAAGCAATTAGGAAAAAATAACGGATTTGAATTGTGTGCTTTATTTGCCCCTGAACATGGTCTGAATGGATCTATTCATGCTGAAGAAGAGGTAGACGATTTACACGATGGGGATGCGATTCCTATTTATAGTTTATATGGAAAGCATCGTAGACCCAGTGAAACAATGCTCAAAGGAATCAATCTGCTCGTTTATGACATTCAAGATGTAGGATCTCGCTCCTATACCTATATAAGCACATTATTTTATGTGATGGAAGAAGCTGCCAAGAAAAAAATTCCAGTCATGATATTAGATCGACCTAATCCAATCAATGGCGTCGTCGTCGATGGACCCATGCTGGAAGAACGTTGGCGTTCAATCGTAGGGTACATCAATGTCCCTTATTGCCATGGGATGACGGCAGCTGAACTTGCTTTATTTTTCAATGGAGAATACAAAATTGGTTGCGAATTGAAAATCGTTCCTATGAAAAATTGGAAAAGAGAGATGAGTTTCAATGAAACTAGGCTTCAGTGGATCCCCACAAGCCCTCATATTCCTGAAGCTTCGACTCCATTATTTTATCCGGTTACAGGTCTATTAGGAGAACTTTCCCTTGTCAGCATAGGCGTTGGCTATACTTTGCCATTTAAAGTTGTAGGAGCCCCTTGGATAAATGCAAAGAAATTTGCTACTGCATTAAATGGTCAAAAATTCCCAGGAGTTCATTTTGAGCCGTTCCATTATAAGCCATTTTATGGAAAGTTTGCCCATGAAGAGTGCCAAGGAGCTCTCATTACAGTAACAAATCACTTGCTTTATAAACCTGTTTCAACACAATATTTGATTATTGGAATTCTCAAAGGACTTTATCCTGGTAGGTTTAAAGAGGCTATTCTTCATTCTAAAGATCGTAAAGAGATGTTTTGTAAAGTCTCCGGTACTGAGGAAATCTATCGAATCATGACTGAGGAAAACAATATCGTCTGGAAACTTAAATCCTTTCAAGAGAAAGAACGTGCCCATTTTCTAGCTTTACGTCAAAAATACCTTATCTCTAGTTATTGAGTTAAACCGAGGAGCTTATACATGCAAGTTTCTAATCACAATCAATCCAAAAATCAAACTGAACATCCCTTTGAGTTATTCTTGAAGGAGTTTATTCCTAAAATTTCCACTAAGAGCCAGCAATGCAATAAAGCTCATTGGTTGCTAGAAACGATTGGAAGCAAAGATTGCGCCGATTTAAAGGCAACATTGGAAACTGAATATCGTCTCCATTTCAACGACCCCGATGCTTACCAAGAGCTACTGGGTTGGTCTAAAGACAAAGCAATAAGCGACCCCTTATTACAGCGACAGCTCCATTTATTAATCAATGAATTTAAAGAAAATAGCATCCCTCCTTCTCTTGTTGCAGAGATCTCGCAGTTGGAAGCCGAACTCATGCTTGCTTATGGCAACTTTCGTCCATGCTTACAAGGCAAAGAACACACGGAAAATGATATTCGAGAAATTCTTAAAAGTGAAAAAGAGATCGCTTTACGTCAGTCTGCCTGGGAAGCTTCTAAAGATGTCGGACAAGTTTTGTCAAAATCGATCTTAGCGTTGGTTAATTTACGCAACCAGGCAGCACGCACTGTTGGATATTCAAATTTCTTTCAAATGCAACTCGATTTAAAAGAAGTGGATGAAACGTGGTTATTTAAAATTTTAGAAGAGGTTTCTTCCTCTTCTGAAGAGGCCTACGACAAAGTCCTTCATGAAATTGAACAGCATCAGTGTGAACATTTTGGTGTGAGTCGAAAAGCACTCGGAGCTTGGGCTTGGAAAGACCCTTTCTGCCAAGAAGACCCTTTGGCTGCAGATTCACTCGATAGTTTGGTCAAAGGAATCGACCTTCCCCACCTGGGGGTGGAATTGTTCGGGAAAATGGGATTCGATCTTACCTCGGTTTTACAAAATAGCGATATGTATGAAAGACCTGGGAAGAATCAACATGCTTTTTGCATCAATATTGACCGTAAATCAGATGTCCGCACATTAAATAACGTCAAACCGACGATCAAATGGCTTGAAGTTGTTCTGCATGAATTTGGTCACGCCATCTATGAATTGGGGTACGATTCATCGTTGCCTTGGTCTTTGCGTACGCCTCCACATATGATCCCTACTGAAGCTATGGCCCTGCTGTCAGGACGTCAAGCCTATCTACCTGAGGTGCTCTCATCGCTTTCTACAAGTCCAGATATTATTGAGGAAGCCAAAAGGAGTTTAAAGCGGCGTCAGCTGGTATTCAGTCGGTGGGTTCTTGTGATGACTTATTTTGAACGAGAGCTCTACCGCAATCCAACTCAAGACTTAAATAAATTGTGGTGGGATTTAGTGACAAAATATCAGAAAATTCAAGCCCCCGTAGGACGCGATGGGAAGAGCGACTGGGCGGCTAAAGTGCACATCAGCATGGCTCCTGTTTATTATTATAGTTATTTGTTTGGAGAGATGTTCGCTTCTTCTCTCCAAGAAGCCTTAAAGCAGGAAACAAAATCTGCAGGTTTATTTAATTCAACAAATGGTCAATATTTGCGGCAAAAATTGTTTGCTCCGGGGAATAGGATGCCTTTGTCTGAATTGGCCAAGCATGCCTTTAGGCATGAATTTAACGGAGAGGCTTGGCTAAAAGATTTTGCTTGATCAGTATAATAAAATTACGCTAAACTTAATTCATATTTTGTTTGTCTAAAATTAAAAGGAGAAAATTATATGAATATCCCAGTAGTTAATGAAAAAATTATTCTAAATTTTGGTTGGGAAGGTCCAACTAGTAAGAATGGAGGATCGTCTGAGGGGGGATTGGAAGTCGGTGTTGTAGAATTGTTATTTAAAGACGCTAAGACTGAAATCAGTGTAGATATCCCCGAGAATATCTCACCTTCTAGAGTTACAAAACTTCCCTTTATATGTCGGCGGTATCAAGAGACTGAATGTGAAATCCAAGGTCGTAAATTTAAGCCTCTTCAACAAGAAACTCGTCCAAATTCACTCACAGCAACAATTGAACAAATGCGTAATCTTACAATTAAAGCAGTTTTTTTTGAAGAAAGTCCCAATAAAGGCCCTAAAATTATGGATATACACGGCAAAATTACACAAAAAACATATGATTTAAGAACGGATAGAGAAATTAAACTTGAAGTACCTGAAGAATTAGAAATTGGTCAAACATATAGTCTTATCATCACATCGAATAAACTGTCTCTTACAGCTCGTCTCCTAAAAGAAGAGAAAGTTAAAACTGAAGTAAAAGTCAACAATGATGAATTTAAACGACGAGTAAATAAAATGGGAGAGGCTTTGGTTGCAGAAGGAATACAAAACCTCCATTTAGCTTCAAAAGGAGGCGCAGGTGTTTTTGACTCTTCTTCCACCGAAGCAGACATATATGCGCATGGCATCCAAGGGGTTATTCGCGCTGGTCAGCAAATGCATCCAGACATTAAAGTGCCTCATACTAAACCTTCAGAAACTCCGTCGGATTTAAATAAGTTAGACATCGATGAATTGCAATCTCGTTTTCAAGAAACCTTCATAAAAGATAAAAAATTTGAAAAGCAACGCCTAGAAGCAGCTATTGCTAAAAATATCCCAGAAATGAATAGAATTACTGAACTGGAACATGCAAACAGTCAATTGCTCATCAGTTTAGCTATCGCTTTAGAAAAGAAGGGAGTAAAACCTCAAGTTCCTCAATCTGAAAATTTTCAGGATGCAGCAACTCAATCAAGACAAGCTCATACTGAGGCATTGAAAAACATTGAAGATCAATGCAAAATGCAGTAAGTTCTAAGAAAAATTAAACACAAAGGCACGAAGGCACAAAGAGCAGAAAGAGATCTTACGCGAAAAATCTTCAGTTTAAAGAAAAAATAGGTAAATTTTATACTTTACATGTAAGATCTCTTTGTGCTCTTTGTGCCTTCGTGCCTTTGCGTTTAATTTTTCCCATACTTTATACCTTAATATCGCAGCATCTTCCTTAAAATTTCAATGACCGATGGACCCTCCAGAAATAACAAGCGTCTGACCGGTGATCCAAGAAGCTTCGTCAGACGCTAAAAAGACCACAGCAGGTGCAATATCTCCGGGTTGACCAACGCGGCCTAAAGGGGTACCTGATAGAATTTGTTCACGAAAATCACCTTTAGAAAAACCACCAGTATCTGTTCCTTCCGTTTCAACTAGGCCTGGATTAACGGCATTGACACGAATTTTTCGGGGTCCCAATTCTTTACTTAAAGTTTTTGTCACAGAATCTACTGCACCTTTAGTGGCACTATAAACAGAGGCGGTGGGTACTCCGGCAATACTAGCAATTGAACTAATGTTCACAATGCTACCTCCATTTGAATTAAAATGCTTAACTGCTTCTTTAGTCATGAGGATTAATCCAAGGACATTGAGATCAAACATTTTGTGAAAATGTTCAGCCGTAACATTTTCTAGAGGCTTAAATTCATAAATCCCAGCATTGTTTACTAAAATATCTAGTCTTCCATAAGTTTTTATCGTTTCTGCAATAAGGCGCTGAATATCTCTCTCGTGTGAGACGTTTGCTTGAATAGCTGTTGCTTTTCCTCCATTTTTTGTGATCTCTGCAACGACGCGATCTGCCCCTTCTTTACTTGAAGAATAATTTACGATCACGGCAGCACCTTCAGCTGCTAAATGAATCGCAATAGAAGCTCCAATTCCCTTAGAGGCTCCAGTAACTATAGCAACTTTATCTTTAAGTTTTAATGACATAACCTTGCCTCGCATTAAATTCATTACCCATTATAATTTCAAGATATCTTTATTGATAAAGAGAGTCAACATTTTTTTCATCTTTTTCTATAAGTTTCTTCAGCAATTCCCGCTAAAAATAAAGAATAGCTGAGCGAGGGCTGTCAGCAGGTTCAGTTTGCGACGAATTCGTAGCCTTAGCTACGGATGAGGAGCAAAATGAGCCTGATGGCAGTCCGCAGCCAGCTAGTCTTTAATTTTTAGCGGGAATTGCAGAAGTTTCTTCACACACATAATAAAAACGCCTGTTAGCAATAAATTAAGGGCTAACGAAAGCACTGCTACCGATACAGGGATGCCTCCCAAGCCGTAACCTATGGAAACGACCAATACACCCGCACCAACCTCTCCACGTGGAAACATCCCAATGGAAAGAGCTAAACGTTCACGTCTTGTCGCTTCATCTCTATAGCAAAAATAAGGAAACATCTTTCCTAAGTTCGATAGTAGAGTGATTAGAAGAACATGTAAAGTGAGCGTACTCCAATCACTCCCTTCTATAGTGACAGGGGGCATCGATAGCCCTACAAGCAACATGAACAAAGCTGCAATAGTTGTCTCTACACGCTCGTTTGAATGTTCAGAGTGATGTTTTGGCTTGGCTAACATACAACCTAACACAAATGAAGGAAGTAAAACTTCCAAGTCTATCGTTGCAACTTCATCTACAATCCCACTGGTTAGATGGATGATTTCACAGGCACATGTAATTAAAGCTGCATAGAACAAAATCCAGTTCCAACGTATCGGTAAATGCCATTCATGCAGATAACGCCAGGCTGCCCACAACAGGAGAATAATGATAAAAAGAACCACCATAAGTTGCCATTTCATCCCTATCATCATGATTTTAAGGGGAATCATCAGCAAAATAGTGTCGAGATCATCAAAAATCGCCAACACTCGAGCTTTGCGAAAAACCCATGTTCCTGCTAAACCTGCAGCTGCTAACATCGAAAATAGAATTCCTGCTGATGTCGGAGAGGAAAACCGCGCTAAAAGAAGAGCTTCCCTCCATGAATTCATATCAAGCACCCACATAAAATATCCCGCACAAAATAGCCAAGGGAATGTCGCCGCTGTTCCGGCGATTAGATAATCCCAAGCATATTGCATAGGGCGAGATTTATCGATGTCGAATTCTAAACCGACATGGATCATGATATACGACAGGCAAAGCATCGTTCCAAAATTAATTATAAGCTCACCGTGGCCTGCAAGTAATTGAGAGTCGATTAGGCCTAAAATAAGCAAGAAGGAATAGAGCGCGACTTTTTTCATGATGATTTACTCTTTTATCTTTTTTATAGGGATGTCGAGCAATTTTGGATATATAGATCTTTTCACATGAAAAGATCTATAGGAAAAATAACGACTTCTGTCAATTTGATATTTTCTACGAATGTCAAATCTGTTAGAATCACAGTTATGAGTCGTGACATTACAGAGGGCATTAGTGTGATTTCTAAAGAAAATAGTCTTGAAACACAAATTCCACCATTTGCCCTTTTAGGACCTTTTATGATGGTGGTGACATTGACAACTTTGTTAATCAACCCTGTGCATCTTCAGTTATCTCTTCCTCTCATTGCTTTAACCGGAATTTCTTTGTGTTGGAAATGGAAAATTCAAGGACTATTTGCTTCTCTAGCGTTATTAACAGTCACTTTATTCTATAAATTATTTTTCAGCTCCCCTCCTGAAAGAGTTTTTTGGGACATTTTATCATCTGTGGCTCTGGGACTGTCTTTTAGCATTATAGCCTTATGTTATAAGGAAATTGAAGAAATATTAGGCAAAACTCAGCAGGAATCGGCTTCGATCATACAAAAATTCTCAAATGTAAATGAAAATGCACGACTTTTAGAAGACCAACGCAATCAAGAACTTCATGAAGAAATTGCCAAAGGGAAAGAATTGCAGCAAAAATTAAATGAACTGGAACGTCAACTCAATGAACAAATAGCTTCTTCTTTATCTAGTGAACAAACTTCCGAGAAGATGCGTGAAAAAATGAATAATGTATCTCTTCAAAATGAAAGTTTGCTTCGCGAACTCTTTCAAAAGCGACATGAATGTGAAAAGCTCTTAAAGGAATTAGGGGAACAGGCTGAATTAACGCAAATGGCACTTGAGAATCAAAAAAAGACTTTTGAAGCTTCTATAGAGAGATTACAACAGGAACTCATTGCTGTTCAAACCTCTAAAGTCGAAATAGTACCCTCAGCAGAAGTTTTAGCCCCTTCTGAAATGGTCTCTCCATCTGCTCATGAAACAGCAAAAGAGCGGTCAAAATCGAAATCAAAAAGAGCTCGAAGACTAACAATTGGGCAAATACTATCTTGTCCAGGTGGTCAGAACCTGATGCCCCTCCTCAGTAATCAGTAAAGTATGTTCCCATTGTGCACTTGCTTTGTTATCTTTTGTACGCGCTGTCCATTTATCTTTAGGGTCAATGACTGCTTCTCGAACGCCTGCATTGATCATAGGTTCAATCGTAAAAATCATTCCAGAAGCTAACAAAATGTTATTTGCATTTCGACAATGGGGAACCTGTGGTTCTTCATGAAATTTAACTCCTACACCATGTCCTACGAATTGATTCACAACGGAACATCCCTGCGAATTAGCGTAACTCTCGATCACTTCACCAATTGCTGAGACGGGAATCCCTGGCTTTAGAATAGCAATCGCCCTCATTAAGCATTCATAGGCAACATCGACGACCAATTGTCTTTCAGTTGATAATTGTCCGATGGTGACCATACAACTACAGTCTCCATAAAACCCTTTGTAGATAGATGCAATATCGATATTAAGGATATCTCCATCTTGCAGAGGGGTTCCATCGGGGATGCCATGGCAAATGACTTCATTAAAAGATGTGCAGATACTCTTTGGAAATGGAGGAGTTCCATAATGTAATGCAGCGGGGATTGCACCTACATCACGATGGAGTTTACTGGCAAATGCATCAAGTTCTTGAGTCGTCACTCCTTTTTTAGCCATATTTCGGGTGGCTATAAGGATTTCTGACGTTACGCGGCAAGCTTCTCGGATCCCTTCAATCTGTTGATCATCTTTTAAGAGAATATGATATTCATCTAAATATTTTTTACGTAATGAGGAGGTTAAGTGATTTCCTTCCAAAGGGTAATGACATTTTTTCCATTTTTTTCCACTGCCACACCAGCAGGGATCATTTCTTTGTATCATGGTGATTCCTTTCTGCTTTCTTTTTCAATTTCTGCTTGAGTTTTTCGAAGATACATCAATTCTAAAGATCCTTCAAGGGCAATATTTCCTTGAAGAAACTGTTCTTCTACCACTCGTGCCATCTGCAAGGGGTCTGGAGGAAGTTGTTGCCATTCCGCGTCTGGGCAATACGATTCGAGCTTAGGTTTTAAAACTTTAGTTTCAGGTGTAACTATCCATTGTCGATCTTTCAATAAAGGAGGAAGCTGATCCAACGGAACAACTTGAGGCTCTATAGTGTATGAAATGTTTCTTGTTAGGTCCATGATCCCTCCAACACTATAGACTCCACCAATTCTAGCATCCACTAACACCAAAAATGATCCAGGATTCTCTGGGGCAAAACATTTTAAGGTACAGACTCCAATGAGGGGCTTATTTGCCGCAAAAGCTAAGGTTTTGGCGAGCATGACACCAACGCGAATACCTGTATATGATCCAGGACCTATCCCTACTGCAATGTAAGAGACGTCTGAAAGAGACATATTAAGCGCACATAAACCTTCTTCGATACTAGGAGCAAGAAATTTAGAATTGCTTAGACCAAAAGGGAGCTCTTTGTGATACAAAATTTCTTTTGGCTCCATGATAGCTACTATAGAACGCTCTGTACTTGTTTCGATGAGTAAAAAAGGCAAAGTCATTTCCTGTTATAATTTCTGAATATCTTTGGTAATGCGTTCTGGAAAGATAAATTTTTTCAAAGTCCTAATAAAATAGTTATCAGTCATTCCGGAAATATAATCGATGACCATCCTAGGAACAGAGGTATTTTGCAAATAGGATTCGGGTTTATCATAAAGAAAATGGGTCCAAAGATAGCTTTTTTCCGGTTCCGACTGATAGCCAGAGAGTAAAATTTCGAACAAGATGCGATAACTCAGTTTAATTTTGGATGATTCAGTTTTGAGTGAGGGATGAATATAAATATTTTTAAAATTGAATTGCCGCAAAATTAAAATAGCTTCTTTTACTTTTGGAGATAAACTAATGTAGTCTTTACCATAACTATTTTCAATAATATCAGAAGCAACAGTATTTAAAATATCTCGATTTGTCAATCCAAGAATTGTATTTGGAACTTGATGACGATTTAAAATTCCCAAATGGATGGCATCTTCAATGTCTTTACCTAAATAACTGATTGTATCGCAGAGCTTGACAAGACACCCCTCTAATGTACCTGGTATAATTACAGTCTCGGGGTTGGCTAATTTTAGAGCCTTTTCGGAGGCATGAATATCCCAAGTTTTTTCATAGCTGGGAACGAGCGGGATTTCGGTGCTTCCTCCATCGTGAGATAAAAAACCATCATAAACAGCTAATCCTAACCTTAAAGGTTCAATATCAGTAAAAAGACGGCAAGATTGCCAAGGATGTGCAAAAGGTGTTTTACAATATTCTTGGGATAATTCGGATAAATACTCCTCACCTTCGTGGCCAAAGGGAGGATGACCGACGTCATGCCCCAAAGCGATCGCCTCCACAAGATCTAAATTTAATTGTAAGATTTCCGCAATTCCTCGAGCAAAGTTACTGACAAGTTGTACATGCAATCCTCTATGGGTGATATGATCATTGTCAACTAAATAAACGACTTGTGTTTTATCGGTATAACGTGCATAAGCTTTAGAATGGATGATGCGATCAATATCCCGCTTATAAGGAAGTCGATAATCATCCTCAGGCCCTAAGAATCGACTATGATTTTTTGAAAATGCAGCTTTAGGATGTAACTTTTGTTCGTGTGATTCAGCCAGATGACGACATTTTAGTAAAAAAACGTTGCTAGATTTTTCTTTATCCTCTTGAGCAAACTTAGATGATTGCATAAATTAACCTCTGAATATGAGACTCTGTGCTTCGATTTTATCAGAAATGAGGACAAAAGGAAATTAAAAAAATAAACACAATCTTTGGGAAGGACCTTGCCAAAAAATTATGTGTCTAGTATAATATTTTCAGATAGTAAGGCAAAGCCAATGATGCTCCAAGAAAAACTACAAAACAATTAAAGGAACTTTATTATGAACCAGCTGTATTTAACTATCAGAATACTATTTCTGATACTATCCCCTCTTTGTTTATCGATATATACATCGATGCAATTTCAAGGGGAAATGAGTTTCGCAAGTTTGACCATAGGAATTGTCGGGGGTCTTTCTTTGGCCTTGATGTTGATTGGGTTAGAAATTTGTTTGAAACGAGTCAACTTACAAAATCTAAACCTATGCTGTTTAGGAATTCTTTGTGGTTTTTTTCTTGGTCAAGCGATTTTATTGCCGGTTAACGCGCTAATCATTTCTTTAGCTCCAGTCAATGCTGCAGCATTGGGTTCTTTAGTTCAGATGATTGTGTATTTATCAACTTGTTATTTGGGCGTGATATTGGCTCTCAGAGCGAATGAAGAATTTCAATTTGTTATTCCCTTTATTAAGTTAGAATCTTCCGGAAGAAAGAAAAAAGATATTGTTGTAGATTCTTCTACTTTATTAGATACACGTATAATTGATCTTGCCTCGACAGGCCTTTTAGATAACCATTTGATTATCCCTGGGTTTATATTAAAAGAACTTAACTATACGATTGAGCATGGTGACGAAGCAGCTAAGATTAAAGCTAAGCGTTGTTTAGAAGTGATCCGAAAGCTTGAGGCGATACCTGGATTAAATCTGCGTTACATAGACACTGACTTTCCTGATTTAAAGGATTCTACTACAAAATTGTCACATTTAGCTCGGACGATGGATGCGAGTATTATGACAGCTGATTTTGCACGACCATTGCAGACAGCGGAAGGAATTCGCACGATGAACATTAATTCTCTTTCGAGTGCCTTTAAAGTTGCACCTCGTAGTGGAGAATTTTTGACGATAAAAATCCAACGCAAGGGTAAAGAGCCTGGCCAAGGGGTTGGATACCTTGAAGATGGAACAATGGTTGTTGTCAATGGTGGAGAAGAGTTTCTTTTTGGAACGATTAGGGCTCAAGTGTTATCTGTGAAGACGACTTCTTCTGGTCAGATGGTTTTCTGTAATGCTGCGGAGGATGAAGAACATGGAGAGCATGAAGAAGACGAAGAAGAAAACGAAGAGGACAATGACAATGAATTAGCTTCGAAGAAGTTAAGTGATAATGTCAATCAATTTAAGGGCCTCTAAAAAGTCACTTTCACGGTTGGGCTATCTCGTTGCCCAATCGCACATCACTTTTCGATCTTGAGCAAAAACTAAGCAAGCTGTGGCTCTTCATTCCGATGTTGAGTGTAGCCACGTAGCCTCTAAGCAGTCTTAACCACTACGTGAAGTCGTAATGTCCAAAACCTTGCCATTTCTTCCTCCCCCATTAATGTATAAAGTTGTTCATATATATCAAGAACAACGAAGTACTAAAACAGAAAAGTTTAATTTTTTTTTAACCCAAAGAAGCAAGTGAAGGCGCAAAGAAAACGATAGTTATAATTGATCAACGTTTTCTTTGCGCCATTGGGCCTTTTGTTTCTCCTAAATAACAAGTTTGCGCCTTGCCATTGGTGCCTGACCTGATATTCTGACATTTGCCAATGCGATAACATTGCTTCCTAAAGGGCAAATGTCAGAATGTCAGGTCTGGAACCAAGGCTGGAACGTTACCCCCAAGATTTACGCAACTGAAAAAAGCGTCGTTTTCAATTAATAACAAGATACTAAATTCTGAGAGGTAACGTTTAGCCTTGGTTCCAGACCTGACATTCTGACATTTGCCCTCCTGGGAGGTTACGTTATCATTTTAGGCAAATGTCAGAATATCAGGTCAGGCACCAATGG
Source organism: uncultured Parachlamydiaceae bacterium (assembly GCA_963752155.1). GTDB lineage: Bacteria > Chlamydiota > Chlamydiia > Chlamydiales > Parachlamydiaceae > JACCRY01. The sequence continues at coordinate 84,509 of CAVVXH010000017.1, forward strand.
CAAGGCGCTTTAAAAATTAGAAGTCACATGTTTTGGATCCGGAAATGGAGGATGAAGAAATGGCAAACTCTCTGGTTATTACGACAGTGGTTTAAACTACTTAGGGAACATCGGAACGATGCCCCTAAAAAGTTAACGCTATCTACCACTCTCTTCTTTTTTTAGAGGAGAAGTTGGTTGTATTCCAGTTTTAATTGGTGTTGCAGCCACTGTTGGAGCCGGCGCTGCAATTGCAGGTTTCAATGCCTCAGCTTTCTTCCCAGCCAAGGCCAGAGCTTCCTCTTCAGCCTTACTTTTCAACCAATTTGCAGCTTTATCTACAAGACCAGTAGCACCTAAAAAAGACCCATCCGCTATAGCCTTAAAACCCGCATTCAAAGCCAACAGAGCTTCAGGCCCCTTATTTTTCAGACCTTTTCTTTCTTCAATAATCTGCTCGTGCCGTTTTTGTAGTCGAGTAACTGGATTTTCATCTTTTTGAATTTCACCTTCTTGAGCTTTCTTATAAGCTCCAGTCGCGAAGATGGCAACTCCAGCTCCACCTGCAACTACAGCAATAAGCGGTGCTACCGGAAGAAATGATAATCCTAAACCTACAGCTGCTAATACTCCTCCAGCTCCCAGCGCAACATCATTAACCTTATTCGTCGCATTGCCCGAAAGAATTTTTTCAGCACCCAGAATTCCTCTCGTTTCATCAATTAAATCAGTATTTATTCCCAATTCTTCTGTACTCAGATTTTTGAGAGTATCAATGTCTTTGATATCAGCTAAAATTGCTGTAGCCTTAACGACTATTGGAAACTTCTCAAGAAAGCTTTTATAGGCTTTATCGTTATCTAGACCTTCATTGATTTGCAACTCATGTGCTGCAGTAAAAATCACCTCTGAAAACTTCAATTTCTGTGCTTTTAAAGTTTTGAGCTCCTCTTCTTTTTCCGCAATATTTTTTTTAATTCGACTTTCTCTCTGGAGCGGTATTGGCATCTCATCCTTGTTAGGACTTTTATCATACGCTTCTTTGGCAGCGAGATAACCTTTCTCATTTAAAAGTGCTTTTTGTTTTGTTTCTAAATCCTCAATCTCTTTATTGACCATTTGAACTGACTTAGAGTTTTCAAGAGTTCTCAGTATATATTCTGCTATAAATAAACTCTTGCTTTCCGTAGGCACAGAAGTTATCTGTAGTATAGAGTTGATAGCTTTGTCAGCATAATCTGTACTTAAACCTGAATTCTCGATCAAATAACCCAATTTTCCTACAATTTGGTTCTCTGAATTTCCAGACTCTTTAAGATTTCGTGCAATTTCCGTATAAATTTCTTGGAGTTCGCTTCCAACTAAATCAGTCAAGCCTTCTTTCATCACTTTTCTTCGCTCTACTGATTCGCTTAATGCCATTTGATTTGAAAGGTTTAATTTCGCGGTATTTAAAATTGATATAGCACTACCAATTTGTATTTCCTGAATTTCACTATGAGTGTTGAGATATAATTTTTTCAGTGTCTCTAATCCTTCAATTGCATTATCTAACTGTGCAGTTATTTTAACTTTTTCTTCCTTAGATGTGTTCATTATTTGTGGGTTGGAAATAACTCGATGAACTTCTGCAGTAAAGACCACTAAATTATCTAATTCATTAGAGTAAGTCTTTTTATTTTCATAAAAAGAGGCTGTCAGGAAGCGGGGTGCTACACTTTGATTTGGATCATCTCGTAAGGAAATCCCTTCTTTAGTGTAAACAGTTTTTTTATCAGGAGATTGGACAAGTGAACCCAGTTTATCTAAATTTTCTCCTAATTCGTTCATGTCCATTTTTGACAATTTCTCTGTGAACTCAGGATTAACTCCCCTTGCCTCAGACTTCATCTTAGCATGATTTATTTCTGACAAAGTCACTATCTTTGTAGCAGTATGCGCTGGTTTTTCACATTGTTCAATATAAGCAAGTTCTTTTGTAAAAACTTCTAGAGCAATTTCATGAATTGTTTTGTCTACTCCAACTAATGTATCTTTTATGACTACACCGTGAGTTGGCTCTGTTGTTGGTGGTTGGACTGATTTTTTTGCTGGTTCCATAGGCTCCTCATCTATTAAAATAAAAATTTAACTAATATATTATCTCTTTGTAGAGGCAAGAGATATACCTGTTTAAACATATAATATCATCTACTCATCTTTACTGTCAAGTTTGTTGAATCATTTTATAATGATCATAATTTTAAATAAATTATTTTATGATTTCAACATACCTTCAATTATTATTACAACTTTATTATAACATTAATTAATTTAAAGTAAAAGTTTTTTTTTAATTAAAGATGTTGAAAAATGAAGTAGTCTAGGGGAAAGTAAACGAATCTACGGAATTGAGTTTATTCACAATGAAAAGATCTCGATAGTAAGTCGGTAAAGACTCAAAAAAATCTTGACGACAACTAAATACGGAATTTAATACTGAATTTGAAAAGGACTTTACACTGGCTGTAAGTCCAATATCTGCTGGTCCTATTTGATCAAAAAAAATCAAAAGATGTAAAGGCTTATCCGTTAAGTTTTCTATGTGGTGAGGATATGCTTTTGGAATAAAATAGAGCTCTCCTTGATTCATTTCGTACGTATCGACTTGCCCTGAGGGTGACATGATAGACATTCTTCCTCTTCCCTCATTCACATACCCCATTTCAGCAGTTTCAGGATGCCAATGAGGTTCACGCATTCCTGTACCTGTGAGATGTAAAGAATATAAGGCTTGCCGTTTTAGGATAGGCCAAGTATCCGCCCTAGCCACTTTTGCGTTGCCTCCGTCATTAGTGATTAGAGGAGATGCATTTTCTAAATTAAAGCGATAAGGTGTCGAATAACGGGCATCCGAAGGAATGACTGTGGAATATTTTTGAAGGGCAAAATAAACTTCATAGGTAGATCGTTTTAATTCTTCAAACTTTTTTGAAGGTAATCCCCATGTATTCCCTAGTACGGCATTTGAAAACATTCCAAATGTTGCTGTGATTGCAAAATCTTCAGGTTCCTCATGGGAAAAAGCGATGATGAGTTCTGCTGAATCCTTCCCAACATTTTCAATCGCATGTAAGGATCCAGAAGGAATAAAAAAAGCTTCTCCTGCAGACACTAGATAAGTTGCTTTTGTATCTCCTGTCGCAAACATGGAGACCAAAACTTCTCCTTTTAAACAATAGCCCAATTCATCCGCATTAGCATGCCAATGCGGCTCTCTGATACCTTTAGGATATAGCTCGACCTTGGCAAAAGAGATCCCATTTAAATGAGGAAAATTGCTTTTAGTCACACGGGAACGTGTGCCTCCTTCAGCTTTATCCTGAGGCTTCATTGCATTTAAATGGAAAAGGTGTGAATTCATAGGGTTCTCTCTCTTTAGGGACTTTTATTTGATAAATATCATAACAAATAATTTTATACTAGGAGTGGTAATAGCAAGGACGGCAAGGACAACAAGCAAGGACAGCAAACATTATGGAACGACAACCCTCAAAAAATTATAATGATCTGTTATTTTATCTGCTGTCCTTGCTTTACAGTTTTTTTTTGTTGAAAACAAATCGATGACTTTACTATAGTGGCTTACACGGGGCGTTAGCTCAATTGGTAGAGCGCAACAATGGCATTGTTGAGGTCATCGGTTCGATTCCGATACGCTCCATTTACGATCAACCCTAGGGGTACCTTGCGTGCAATTTGTCAGGCATGAGAAAAAAAAGCCTCTTTCCTTTCTTAATTATTTTTTGTGTTTTACTTTGGCTAATGAGTCGATCTAAGGAAACTAGCGAGTCTATTCGTGGTTTTGCTGTGTCTGCGCTTTCTCCATTATGGAGAACTCTATCATCTCCGGCTAAAGAGGAAAATGATCACCACCTTAGATTGCAAATAGAAAATCAGCTTTTAAAAAATGAATGTTCCCATCTTCAAGAACTTTTAAAAGAAGCCTTTTACCTCAAAAAAGAAATTCAACAGCTTTTTTCGACAGGTGAGGTCCCTCATCATTATTTAAATGATTTAAAGCCTATCTTAAAAAGACGTCTTGAGGCTGTGCCTGCGAGAGTGATCTATCGCCCTTCAACATCATGGAATAGTTTTTTTTGGATCGATGTTGGTCAATCCGCCAATGAAAATTTAAGTCGAAAAGTGATTGCTAAAAACAGTCCCGTGGTCATCGGTCATTCCCTAGTGGGAGTCGTGGACTATGTGGGGAAAAATCAATCGCGCGTGCGATTGATTACCGATAATGAGCTTTTTCCGTCTGTTCGAGCGGTTAGAGGGTATCCTCAAGCCATTCGTCTGATCGAAGTCATTAATGTTCTGTTGGACAATCTCACGCAGCTTGAGTTGCTCTTTGTGGATCAACAAGAAAAAGACTTTCTTACTCAGCGTTTAGAAAAATTACAAAAGGATCTTTCTCAAGGTCAAGAAACTCTCTATCTTGCTAAAGGGGAACTCCAAGGTTGCTGTAGACCTCATCACAGGTCTCATGGCAATTTATTGAAAGGAATCGGTTTCAATTATGATTTTGCTGATGAAAAAGGACCGGCGCGAGACCTTCGTTCCGGTATTCCTTACAAATCAAAACCGGACGAACCTCCTGTTGCATTACTCAGAGTCCACGATATCCTAACGACAACCGGCATGGATGGAATTTTTCCAGAGGGTTTGCAAGTTGCAGAAGTCATTCACATCGATCCCCTTGAAGAGGGGGCCTATTATTATGAGCTCCAAGCCAAGCCGACAGCAGGAAATTTGGATACTCTTTCGCTTGTCTTTGTGTTGTCACCACATGGATATGATTCAGAATAAATTGTTATTCTCTTATTGTCGAATATTCTCATTTTCCTTAGAATGACTTCTTAACTATTTAATGGAGAGTGATTATGATAAAACTATTTTTTTTGACATTAGCAACTTCTTTCGTCATTCATATCAACACACTTCCAGCAGAGGTGCAGGAAGAAGACCATTTGGAAGCTGAGGTTCAAGGCGGAGTTCAAGGAAAAGTCGATGTAGGGCCAATTTTCGTTCATATAGATATTCTAGAGTCCGGACGCACTGTGAACCGAATGGACATGATGGGCGGGCGTTTTGATTTTTCTTATTTTTTACATAGAGGACTCTATGTAAAACCTACAGTCATGTATGCGAATGCAGGCTCTAATAGAGGAGAGCTTTTCACAGCATCATTAGGACTTGGATATCTTTTTCCTGTGGCCCCACAAATCTTAGTTGCTCCCTCATTCGGAGCCAACTATAGCCACATATGGACCAGAATAAACTTCATTCCTTTACAACTAAAGGACCTAAAGGAAACCTTTAACGCGTGGGCACCTTTTATTGAGTTAGACATCTACTACACCTTCATGGCGAAATGGCGCCTTTGTTATGGGATTCAATACTCTTGGTCACGAAGCCACATCACAGTAGAAAAGCTGGCAAAATATAAAAGTAAATCCCAAGGATTTGCTCACAGTATTTTACTTGAACATGACTTATCAGATCAGTGGTCATGGAATATCGGAGCCGCATATAATCTAAGCTTAAGCAAAGAAAAACATGGCTTACGTGGAACAGGTGTAAAAACCGGTATTGTCCGTTGGTTTTAATAGGATGCCTCCCATGAACGAACCATTTGTAATTATAAAATTGAACCAAAGTCAATAAATTTATTTCCCGTTTATTCTCTTGACATTTATATTCGTCATATATTACATTGAGATTGAATAAGCATAAAAGCTAATATTAGTATTATTAATATTTTTTACATTGGAGATAGTTTATGGAAGCCAATTTTAATCCGGTCAATGTGGATTATTCAGTAGAGATGTTTTTTAGAAACGCGTTTATTGAGGAGATATCGGGTGTTAAGCCTGAGGATTGTCCTGAAATAAAGCAAAATCCATTAATCAATATTTTTTTAGGGGCGTATGACAATCTTAGGCATTGTGAAACCAAATTTATTCCTGCTATTCACTCATTCATAGATATAAATGGAGAATCGCCTCAGATAGCAAATAAAGCATTAAACTTTTATGATACATATAAACTTCATTTTATTTCTGATGCTCCCAAAAAGATTAATTTTGATCAAAATTTCGAGAATATGGTCCAGTCAGACATCTCTTCAGAGGCAGCAAGTAAATCAAAGATATCTTTAACTTTTACCGAAGCCCAGAAAAAAATCATAGATCAAATCATTGATGCATCTCTCTGCCCAATCGATGCTGAACATCTAGTAAATGCCGTGACACTATCTTGTGGACACAGTAATAATCTACTTCCCGCCATCCAAATTCATAATGATTCCTCGGGCAATTCTATTAATAAACCTTGCTCTGAATGCCAAACCATCGTCACACATCTTACCCAGAATCCCCATCTCCGAATAGTCTCTTCTAAGATTGAACAAATCGCCAAATCATTTAATGATCCAAAAGTTACCTATACAGACCAGATAAATTTGCTCAATGAACTAAAGTCTCTTCTCACATGCCCTAAAACAAAAAGGCCTTTGACAAAGGCTATAGCCTTTCAAGATAAAGTTTTTGTTAAGGAGTGTATAAACGAAGATGCCTTCTCCGGAGAATCTACTCCTGACTTTGCTTTACGCCATATTGCTTCATTTGTTCAAGAGCTTGATGTTGACGCGAAAGAAGATCCAAAATAATTTGCATTATCAGTCATTCTAAGATATAAATAAGAAAACATTTTTTTTATTTCGTCTCCCAGGCAAGCTTTTAATGCAATTATACGCTTTTGATGCAGATGGAAAGCTTGTTTTTGTCATGCAAGCTCTTCGTCAACAAGATTACTTTTGCCCTGAATGTAAAGGCACTGTTCATTTGCGCGGTGGATTTCATCGTCAAAATCACTTTTATCATCTTGAGACAACTTCAGCATGTCGGCAAAATGGCAAAAGTGCTGAACATCTTCATACTCAGCTCTACTTCTTAAATCAATTACCCAAGAACGAATGCTTCTTAGAATGGAGATTTCCAAATATCAATCGCATTGCAGATGTTGTGTGGACTCCAAAGCAAATTGTTTTCGAAATTCAATGTTCTTCAATTTCAGCGGAAGAAGTTCTTCAGCGGAATCAAGATTACCTTGGTGTGGGCTTTGAAGTCGTGTGGATCTTGCACGATAAACGCTTTAATCAAAGACTTCTAACGGGGGCCGAACATTGTCTCCAAGCATTACCTCATTACTTTACAAATATTGATGAGAATGGTGAAGGAATCATTTACGATCAATTTAGTTGGATTGAAAAGGGGAGTAGGCTTCATCGTATGACGCCCCTGCCTATTTTAATTCATTCGCTTAAAAGAACAGATTTTCAAAAACTTTCCACTCTAGCCATCGTTCGCCGAAGGCAAAAAAATAGTACCCTTTACTTTTCTCAAGACCTTATAGATATCTACTTCAACTTACCTTTACAATTTTATGAGTATATTGAAGCCGCCCAGGAAATAGAAAACCTGTATTTTGATCAACAGGCCGATCAAAAGAAAGAAAAAGATCATTCATCTCTTTTTCAAGTGAAAAGATTATTTTATAATTATATGATCCGACCCTATAAGCTCCTTTTCCAAATGTTGCTGGAGCGTGCCTGTAAATAGGCCTGGATGTTTACAATTTCTTCAAATTGAGAACACCAAAATAAATCATAGGGAGAGCGACACATAGATAGAGGAACCAATAGCTATCTGACCAACGCAATACGAAATAGCCATTATTAGAAAAAAAGAAAAGTAAAAGGCCAAAAATAAAAAAGAAAGTTCCGCCCATCAGAAGTCCCATCGTCGTTGCAATAAAAGAACCTTTGTCTCCTTGAGTTTCCTCTTCTTCTAAATGAACATTGGCTTCTTGACCATCATCAATCGATGGAACGATGGACGCTCGACAATAGGGGCATATTTCTTGTTCCAGAGAGACATTTCCCTCACAATTCCAACACAATTTCTTTTTATCATTTTCGAGCATAGCTGTAATCTCCATTTGAGGTATCCAACTGTTTACTTTGCCAGAAATACGAATTTTCCTCTATACTATAGATAATTTCCGGTCTGAGTACAAGCTATCACATAAGGATAAAATGATGGTTGATCAACAATTTTTTGACGTTGTCGTTATTGGAGGGGGGCCAGGTGGCTATCCTGCAGCCATTAGAGCTGCTCAAAACGGGAAACGGGTTGCACTTATCGAGGCTAAAGATCTGGGAGGAACCTGTTTAAATCGGGGCTGTATTCCCTCTAAAACACTCATTGCCAATGCAGATGTGCTGAAACGAGTCCAGGAAGCGGAAGAATTTGGCATTCTTGTCGGAAAAGTTAGTTTTGATTTTGCCAAAATGGTACAACGCAAAGACAGGATCGTCGGAGGAATTCGCCAAAGTTTGGGAGGACTTCTTCGATCGAATGGAATCACGATATTCGAAGGGATCGGCAAATTAACATCTCCCAACAGCATCAAGGTCACAGGTAAAGATAATGCGATCCTTAAAGCAGAAAAAATCATTCTTGCTACCGGTTCCGAACCACGCAATATTCCGGCATTCCCTTTTGATTACGAACGGGTACACGATTCTACATCAATACTGGAAATTCAAAAGCTCCCTGCTAGCTTAGCCATCATTGGAGGTGGAGTGATCGGATGCGAATTTGCCTCTTTGTATTCTGCATTGGGTGTAGAGGTCACCATCGTGGAAATGATGCCATCAATTTTGCCGACTGAAAGTCAAAATGTTTCGGCCTTTTTAACAAAAGTTTATAAAAAAAATGGAATAAAAATTCATACAAATAGCATGGTTCAAGGGATTGAAAAAGATCAGAAAAACCTAACAATAAAACTAGCTAATGATGAATCGATTACAGCAGATATCGCTTTGGTTGCAGTTGGCAGATCGTTAAACACGTCAGGAATAGGTTTAGAAGCAGTTGGAATAAAACTCACAAATGAAGGACTCATCGCTGTCAATGACAAAATGGAAACTTCAGTTCCCAATATTTATGCTATCGGTGACATTGCTTCGAAATGGTGGCTTGCGCACGTGGCCACCCATCAAGGTCTTGTAGCAGCACAAAATGCTTCCGGAATGGAAGCTCGCATGCATTACAATGCCATCCCGTGCGTAACCTACACAGACCCTGAAATAGCCTCTGTGGGGCTTTCTTTAGAAACAGCGATCGAACAAGGCTTGGATGCAACTCTTGGTGCTTTCCCCTTTCAAGCTTTGGGTAAATCTCAAGCTGCTTTTCAAACAGATGGTTTTGGGCAGATTGTGATCAGCAAATCAACTGGACAGATTTTAGGTGCTCAAGTTGTGGGACATGAAGCGTCAGCTTTAATTGCTGAAATGGCTCTGGCCATTGCCAATGAGTTAACTGTGGAGTCTATCACCGAAACCATTCATGCCCACCCGACCTTAATGGAAGTCTGGATGGAGGCGGCTTTAACTGCAACTGAATTTCCTTTGCACATGCCTCCTAAAAAAAGGAAATAGGGATATCCTATGACAGAGAAAAAGAAGCGTCTTAACGTTCTACCACAGAATCCGGAAAAAATGGATGGATGTGGAAGTGGCTGTGGAAATGGAGCAGGGGGCTGTATTGAGAGTGACTCCGTAGTAGGACCTGGTCGCTTTCCCTCCTGGTTACATCGAAAGCTTCCTACCGGAGTAGAGCTCTGGAATACGAGCAAAATCATTTCTGAAAATCGTCTTCATACAGTTTGTGAAGAGGCCAGGTGCCCTAACCAAATGCATTGTTGGTCTAAAAAAACAGCAACTTTTCTTATCATGGGCAAAGAGTGCACTCGAAATTGTGGTTTTTGCGATATCGATTTTACGAAGCAACCTCAACCTTTGCAACTCGATGAACCTGAAAGAGTCGCTGACTCTGTTAAAAAACTTGGCCTAAAGCACGTTGTCATCACAATGGTTGCGCGTGACGATCTTCCAGACGGGGGAGCTTCCCAAGTAGCAAAAACAATCCAGGTCATAAGAAGAGAGGTTCCCTCAGCCACCATAGAAGTATTGACTTCTGATTTTAAAGGAGATCTAGAGGCTCTGAAAATTGTTTTACAAGAGCAACCGGAAGTCTTTAATCACAATATTGAAACAGTACGTGCGTTGACTCCACGTGTACGACATACAGCGACTTACGACAGGACTCTATCAGTGCTTAAGGCAGCTCACGATTGGGATTCCCGAAATCCTGCAAGCCAAAGACTATGGGTGAAGTCCGGCTTAATGGTCGGTTTAGGAGAAACCGAAGAAGAGGTTCAAGAAACTCTTCAAGATCTTAAAAACGTAGGTTGTGATATTATCACTATGGGGCAATATCTTCAGCCTAATCGTCAAAAATTACTTGTTAAAGCATTTATTACCCCAGAACAATTTAAAAAATATGAAGAGTATGGCCATTCCATCGGCATACAACAGATGTACTGCGGTCCCTTTGTGCGCTCTAGTTACAATGCTGACTTAGTCATCAAACGGGCCCAGGCCCAAGAAACATCCTAAAGGCAATAGTATTATGGATATTTTTTCTGAAAATTCACCTGTTGATCCCGAACCGGAACTCGATTCCTCATTTTTAGCCAATACTGAAGATCGAAATATTTTAATGCACCGCGATGCTCATTTTGGCGGAGATTTCGATACGATGCTCGAATACTATGGAGGTGAAGGCAAAGGAATTATGCAAGAATTTGACATCAAACGCATTCGAGAACTTGCAAATTATGAAATGACCACAGCTTCTAACCTAGCTAGTCAAATCCTATCCGGTGCCGACGCTGAGAAAGTAAGCGCTGCAAGAAAGGCTTATAAATCCCTGAGAGAACTCTATGAAGCGAAGGATTCTAAAGATCCAAAGCCTTTACTCATTGCAGACCTTGTACTTTCTGAAGAGGAATGGCCTCAAAAAGAGGTAGATGCTGTCGTCGCACAGAAAGAGGAAATTGTTCCTCTTTTGATCAGTCTTCTTCGTTCTGAAGATTTCTATGATCCTTTATTCCCCGGTTATGGGCAAGCTCCAATTCAAGCAGCTCGTTGCTTGGGATTAATCGGCGACAAAAGGGCAATGATTTCCCTCTTTGAAGGAATTGGGGAAACCAATTTTTTTGCTGAGGATTATTTGTTGGATGGCCTTAAAAATATTGGTGAACCCGCTAAAGAATTTTTGCTTAAAATTTTAGGCTCAGAACCGATTAATTTTGACAATGAACGAGCGGCTATTGCTCTGGTCCATTTTAAAGATGATCCGGTAGTCGCTGAAACTTGCCTAAATATGTTGCAACGACCAACCATCTGGAAAGATCCAAATTTAACATTGCACTTAATCCTCACTTGCGAAGGCCTCAAAGATCCAAAGTTACAAGAAGAATTTTGTAAATTATCTTCTCAACCCGGATTTCCTAAAATGCTTGTGCAAGATATAAAATTAATTGCAAAAACTTTTTCAAAGCAGTATGAGTAAGATAATATGATGAGGAGCTCTTACCGATGCTAAATGCAAATCTTAATGACATAAAAAACTTTCTAGAAACAGAAAACTACAACTGTGCGATCATTCAAAAATCAAAAGAAATTCCTGTTGACCAACTTCTCGTTTGGCTTTCTCAAGATAGCAAAAAAAATGACCACATATTAGTGATCAGAACTACAAAACAAGATCTTTCTAAAAATGACAAATTACTTGGCATCAAGTCAAAAAAGAAAAATTATCAAGAGCTTCAACTGATCGTTAAGCTCCCTTTTAACATTTTAGACGCATATATTCCCGATTTAGCTAGACTTATATTAATTCTAAATAAAGGGATGGAACTCCCAGGATTCGAATTAAGCGAAATTGATCGCCTTGTATTCTATCGTCATGCTTTTGTTATCTCTGAAGACGCACTGGACAAACGAATCATGTTATCATTAATGGGAATGATCACATTATTGCTTGATACGTTTACAGAGACTCTCGAAGCCGTCGCAATAGGAAGTAAAACATTACAGCAAATTGTGGACGAGGTCTCAACTCAAAGTAAAAAAAAGAGCTAAAATAAGCTTTCCTTCAAGATTGCCATTTGAATTTGCGTTTTAACATAAAGATGTCTATCTCGCTTGATCTCAAATTTATCTAATTTAACTCCTGTGAAGGTTTTCTTACAAAAATCGACAAATTGATTGAGTTCGTCCTGAGTTAGGCTATCGATCACTTCAATGAGAGCATCAACACTTCTTTTGGGATTTTCAATGAGAGGAGTTGTTGCATCTCTAAGACTCTGTGAAGCTCGCTTATATTTTATTTCGTCAACTTCCTGAGCCAATCGAATTTGTTCTCCAGAGAGTTTTAAAATTTGCAGACCTAATTCATTTATTTCCGCTGTTTTCGAATCATCTTTGGTTTCTATTAAACTTACACGGTTAAGTGCTAGTTTATTTAATTCATTGGTAGTCTTTGACAGTCTTCTCTGTACACGCCAGGCTCTAAATGATAAATTTCGTTCAAGATTAAAACGCCCTCTTTCGGATTCTTCCCGTGGTCTGAAAAATCCTTTTAACGCGCGTGCGATTGTCTGACGATGAGTGTATATGGCAATTCCACCAGCAATCAGGATTCCAACTGCTGTGACAACCGGAAGACCTATCCCTGTAAAGGCTAAGCCGGCAGCACTCAAAGTCGCTCCTGTAATAGCTATTATTCCTAAAACTGCGCCTGCAATCGCCAAAGCTCCGCTGCAAGCACTAAAGGCATTTTGAAACACACTTAATTTAATCTGCGTTTTTTTATGATTGACCGTATGATCAATCGCAGCCTCTTTAACTAAATTAATCGCTTCAATAAGTTTGGTTTCGCCTTTAGGATCTACCGCTGAAATTTTATGAATTAAGCTATTTGCCTCATCATATTCCTGAACATTTTTGCGGAGACCAACAAAACTTTTAACCATACCTATAGTGCCGAATATTACTCCCCCTGTAGCGCCCATGATACGAGAAGTCACATCTGAGGAAATGGAAAGTCCTTTCGTAAAAAGTTTCACGCAATTTTCAGTATGAGTTATTATAAAAGTTCTTTTTTTACTTTTAAATTTCAATTCTTGCTTTCGAATCTCTTTGTCAAATCGAACCTTCTCAGCTTTCCAAATTTCCAGGATTTCTGGGTTCTTTTTTACTTCTGAACTATTGTATGCACGAATTTTGTTTTGTAAAACAGCTCTTTGATGCTTCATATTTCTAACTTGTTTTATCATGCAGAGATAATCAAGCCCACTAGTCAATTCATTTAAACCGGCAAAACCTATGCTCGCGCCTGCAGAACCTGTGGCATTGGTAACATCTTTAAAGTCAGTAATAGCTTCTACAGCTGTTTGCACATAATCTGCAATATCTAGCACCCAATCAAAAACACTTTTAACTGTTTCTCTCAATTTAAGTAAATTATCAGAAAATACGAACTCAGATTTAAATTTTAACTCTAATTCTGCTCTTTTTTGAACTGCATCTGCTAACTGTTGTGCTTCCTCTGTGATAACTTCTTCTGTTACATGAATTTGAGGTTGATTTAAAGAACCGACAGCGGGAAAAAATCTTGCACTATCCATGTGACTGACTCCCTAGTTATTATTACTAACATGACTCTATTATACTATTTTTTATTATTTATTGTCAAGCAAGCAAGGACAACAAGGACGGCAAGGACGACAAAACAAAAATTGCCTGGTCCATAAACATTATCCTTGCCGTCCTTGCTTGTCGTCCTTGCCGTCCTTTTCGTCCTTTTCGTCCTTGTTGTCCTTTTCGTCCTTGTTGTCCTTTTTGTCCTTGCTGTCCTTTTCGTCCTTGCCTGCCTTCCTTGCCGACCTCTAAAAAACCTTTACAAGCACCCCTCGACCAAAGTTGCGACCCACTTTAACTCAAAGATCGAAAATGCAAATTCAAAGGCCATCAAAAATTATTTTTAAAACCCGAAAAAATTGAACGCTGAATTTTCAGTATCAATGAGTTAACGGATGAAGAATTTTTTGTTCTTGCAGGCTAAGCTTTGGCGTGCTAACTTTTTTAAAGAAAACGGTTCAGAAATGTATATGGGAACATTGTTCACAACTTCAAAAGGTATAAATATATGGCTTCTCTTGCGACGTCAGATGCTTGGAATCAGTTTTTGTTATTTGCAAAAAAGCATTGCTCGGCAACTGCATTTGGAAATTGGTTAGCTCCGATACGAGTTCTTGAATCTTCTGAAGAACATATTGTTTTAGAAGTTCCCAATATCTTTGTGAAAGAATACCTTCTTTCGAATTATAAAAAAGATTTGCGCTCGTTTCTTCCTATCAATAGCGATGATGAACTTGCTGTAGAATTTAAAATTGCAGACCATGCGGTTATCGAACGAGCTCCTATTGTTGCCCCCCATTTGGCAGAACCTGAAGAAAGCGAACTGCCTATCTCCAATATGAAGTTAAATCAAAACTATTCTTTTGAAACTTTCATTGAAGGACCAACCAACCAATTTGTTAAGTCTGCAGCGATTGGCGTCGCCATGAGGCCTGCCCAATCCTATAATCCTCTTTTTATTCATGGAGGTGTAGGCTTAGGTAAAACTCATATTCTGCACAGCATCGGTCACTATCTGCTTAAACATCATAAGAAATTGCGCGTCCAATGCATCACAACTGAAGCATTCATTAATGATTTAGTCGACAGCTTGCGCAATAAATCTGTGGATCGAATGAAGCGTTATTACCGATCGGATGTCGACGTTTTACTTGTAGATGACATCCAATTTCTGCAAAATCGCTTAAACTTTGAAGAAGAATTTTGCAATACATTTGAAACGTTGATTAATCAAAATAAACAAATTGTCATCACCAGCGATAAACCCCCGTCCCAACTAAAACTTTCAGAGCGGATGATTGCCCGTATGGAATGGGGACTTGTTGCGCATGTTGGTATCCCTGAACTTGAAACTCGCGTGGCGATCATTCAATATAAAGCTCAACAAAAAGGATTGCAAATCCCTAATCATGTTGCCTTTTTCATTGCTGAGCATATTTATAACAACGTGCGTCAACTTGAAGGAGCCATCAATCGTCTGAGTGCACAAAGCCGCCTATTGGGCATGTCAATCACTGAAGATTTAGTCGAAAAAACCCTGCACGAAATGCTTCAGCATACTCCTAGACAAAAAGTTTCAGTCGACCAAATTTTAAAATGCGTAGCGGCAGTCTTTGAAGTACGGATCAGTGAACTTAAGAGTGAAACTCGCACAAAAAATATCGCTCTTTCACGACAAGTGGCGATGTACCTCGCTTGCAAATTCATCAAGGAATCTCTCGAAATTTTAGCAGCTTACTTTGGACGGAAACATTCTACTCTCATCCATGCTTGCAGAAATATCGAAAAATTAGCTGGTGAAGATGAAATTTTACGTCAAAAAATTAGCAGGGCAGAAAAAGATATCCATGCATAGAATGTTGTCGCACGAGGGCACGAAAGTTTAGCGGGAATTACTGCGAAAATAGCTTCTTTAAAATTTATGAATTCTGAATACAAATATAAAGTCATTGTTGCGTATGATGGCACCCACTATAATGGATGGCAAATTCAAACAAATGGAGTTGCCATCCAAAATGTCTTACAAAATACAATTCAACAAATCACGCAGACTTCAACGCATATCACCGGAGCCGGCAGAACTGATGCCGGCGTTCATGCTAAGGGTCAAGTCGCTCACTTTGTGGTGAATAATCCACTCGACTTATTCCGTTTGAAACACTCTCTCAATAGACTGCTTCCAGCCGACATTCGCGTCATTGACATCACTGAAGTTCCTTTAAATTTTCATGCGCGCTATAGTGCAACCAGTAAAATTTACCATTACCATCTTCATCTAGGTCCGGTGAATGATCCTTTTCAGCGTCACTATCGTTGGCATCTTCGCCATCCGGTCAACATTGAACTTCTTCGTAAAGCTGCGCTTTATTTTATAGGGACTCATGATTTCACTACTTTTGCAAATGATAGCGTAGGTGGAATTGCTAGGCGAGACCCAGTTCGGACGATCTACAGGCTAGACGTTGTTTTAGAAGAAGAGGGGGGTGTTCGGCTTGAATTTAGCGGTAACGGGTTTCTTTACAAGATGGTACGCAATATCGTTGGAACCCTAGTAGATGCAGCTTCTGGCGAAATTGATTTAGAAGAAATACCTCCTCTCTTTGCAGCAAAAGATCGCGAGCAAGCAGGAAGAGGGGCCCCAGCCCATGGTTTATTTCTCATACAGGTGAATTATTAAAATTTTACAAAGGATATTTTTACATGAATCATCCATTTATTCAGGCATGCATTCCAAAAAGTTTTGTCAAAAATGATACTCCCCTTACAAAATCCTCATTCGTTGGCTTAGGTCAATCTATCCTATCGAGTCCTACTTTTCAAACTTTAGTTAGTGGAACCGCTCTTTTTGGTGGGGGATATTATATTATTCCAATAAGTCCCATAAGCTTATTGTCAGCATCCGTTGGGCTCATTGGGTTAAAGAGCCTATATTCCATGGCCACAACCCATAAATCTAAGATTTATCATGAATTAGCTTTAACAGGATTGCATCTTTTAACCATTTTTAAACCAAATAATTTAAATTGGTGGGATTCCATCACTGATTCCATCATTCTAGGAGCCCTTCCACTAACTTCTGATCATTGTAATAAAATAGCAATGCAAGCTAATGCTATCCTCTCTATTGTGGAGAAACTTGAACTCAGAGGAATTGGTTTCTTTGCAGATCCAATTACTGAAAAAGATTGGAAAGAAAAGAATATGGAACAAAAAATTATTTCTGTAGTAGATCGTGCTGCGCCTTCACAAGAACAAATAAAAGAAGGGGTAGAGTTTATTTATCAAAATGTTTTAAATAGACAGAAGATATATGTACATTGTAAAGCAGGAAAAGGAAGAAGCGCAACAGTTGTGATTTGTTATCTTATACATCATCAAAAACTTACTTTCAACGATGCTTTTAACTTTGTAAAAAAATGTCGTCCAGTTGTTAACTTAACTTATTGCCAGATAAAAGCTGCAAAG
This sequence comes from uncultured Parachlamydiaceae bacterium, assembly GCA_963752155.1. Taxonomy (GTDB): domain Bacteria; phylum Chlamydiota; class Chlamydiia; order Chlamydiales; family Parachlamydiaceae; genus JACCRY01. Next base: position 101,610 of record CAVVXH010000017.1, read on the forward strand.
GAATATGAGCAAACACTGAACATTTAGGAGTTAAATGAAACATGGAAAATACAAAAAATGAAACACTTATTTTTGAAGGTCTTGGATTAACTTCAGGCTGACGACACACTCCACATGTGCTGTCTGAGGGAACATATCAAAAGGTTGGACAGCCCTAATCAAATAGCCAAAATCTTTTAGATAAGCCAAATCACGCGCCAAAGTACTTGGATCACATGAAATGTAAATGATTTTTTCTGGCAGCAACCGCTTGAGTTCATTTAATACAACTTGATCACACCCTTTTCGAGGTGGATTTAACACAACAACATCCACATGGGAAAGCGTTTTCATAAATATTTCAGAACTCATACAATGGAAAGAAAGATTCTTCATTTCATTTAAGGCAGCATTCTCTTTCGCATCGACGATTGCCTCAGGGACACACTCTACCCCAAACACTTTCTTAGCATATTTGGCAAAAAAAAGGGAAAGTGTCCCTACTCCGCAATAAGCATCCAGAACAATTTCAGAGCCTTTTAGATTCGCAAATTCTACAGCTTTTGAATACAATAACACAGCTTGATCTGGGTTCACCTGAAAAAATGAAGCCGGTGAAATTTTAAAACGCAAATCCCCAAGCAATTCTTCGATTTGTCCTTCTCCGGCTAAAACTCGATATGAATCTGAAAGAATAGTATTGCTATTCTTTTTATTCATATTTTGGATAACGCCTTTTACTTTTGGACACTTCAACATGATTTGTTCAGCTAGAGCCACGATTTTTTCGGGTTTAATGACATTTGTTACCAAAATCACTAAAGCTTGCTCTGTATGAATTGCACTCTTAATAAGCAAATGACGCAGTTCTCCTTGACCGGTTGCTGGATGATAAGCTGAAATACCCGATTTTTTGATAAGACGACTCACTTCAGAATAGATCTCATCTCCCATCAGACAGTGAATATGGCATGAATCAATTTCTACCAAATCGTGAGAAGCATGCGCATACATGCCCAAACAAACTCCATTCTTACCCTCTCGTGCTGGCAATTGAATTTTATTTCGATATCCCAAAGATTCTGGAGAAGGGAGGCAAGCAGAGACTTCGACATTTGTAAGCTTGCCAATTCGTTGCAGAGCATCACTGACTTTTTGCTGTTTCATTTGCAACTGTTTGGGATAAGAAAGATGCATCAGTTGACAACCGCCACACTTTCCAAATAAATGACAGATAGGCTGTTGTCGATCGACCGATGGTTTAAGGACTCGAAGTAATTCTGCACGTCCATATTTTTTGTGTCTTTCAGTCAATTTTGCTTCAATGATCTCTCCGGGTAATGCCCCTTCAACAAAAAGGGTATATCCTTCAAGGTGGCCGACTCCTTCGGCATGACTTCCCAGATCTTCGATTGTTAACTCAAAGATTTGATTTATTTTCATGTTTATACTTCAATATTTGTTAATATGTGGTAACAAAATCGACTGGTGCGGAATACTAAGAAAAATTAAACGCAAAGGCACGAAGGCACAAAGAGCACAAAGAGATTTTACTCGAAGAATCTTCAGTTTAAAGAAAAAATAAGAAAATTTTATACTTTAGCTGCAAAATCTCTTTGTGCTCTTTGTGCCTTCGTGCCTTTGCGTTTAATTTTCCCTATACTTTAAATCCTAATATCGCAGCATCTTTTCTATTTTTCTTTATCTTGGATGGCGTAATGCAAGAATTTACAAACACTTGGAGAATATAAAGCACTCACATGCCCCAAATAAGGAATTTCACTATCATTTTTTCTTCCAGTGAAATACGTCCTACCATTTGGAACAACCACGTCACCACCAAAACCAATACTATAGCAAGAAACATCTTTTAAATCTTTCATTTTATCATTTAACTGAATAATAAACTCACTTGCCGGAGTCATTTCTTCTGCACATTTGCAAAATATTTTGGCGGCATGAGCTATATAGGTCCCTTGCAATGGTGAAGCAATAGTAATGAGTTTTACCACCTGCACATGATCTAGTTCTGCATATTTGACGGCATAATTTGCACAAACCAACCCACCCATTGAATGACCCACAAGATTGATTTCGAGCTCTTCTAAGCCGAGGATTGCCTTAATTTCTATTATTTTTTTTTGAATCAACTTGGTATAATCCTCTATAGATTGAAACGGGTGCCCAAGATTCATGGTAAAAACAGGTCCAGCTTCTGCACAACTTTCTAGGCAAGGTTTCAATTTTATCCAAGCAGAACGATTATGAAGAAAGCCATGGACACAAAGCGTCACTCTCTTTGTTCCTGCAGGCAATTTTTTTGGATTATTATCATAAAGCGCTGTGGGAAGCACTAGGATAAGAACAGGAAGAAAAATGAGGTCTAGAAAAAATCCAAAAAGAGGATTTATCATGTTTTTAATCATCTTAAGTTTCTTGATATTTCATAGTCTAGGTATAAAGTAATAAAATCATGCATTAAACCATTATTGTCAAGGTGAGAAAGATGCTGCGATATTAGGGTATAAAGTATAGGAATAATTAAACGCAAAGCGAGACAGTTGCCTGCTGCGCCCCCTATTGGGAAATAACAAATTTTTAAAACGATAAGAACGATGGAAGAAGACAAGAAATTACCTCATCGGGCGCCATTCTGAACTGTTGTTTTAAAGTTTTTATCGTTCTTATCGCTTTTATCATTTTTATCGTTTTTTATCGCGCCTCACTTTACGTTTAATTTTTCTTAGTATTCCGCATCAGTCGATTTTGTTATTTAGAAGCAATGTAACTCAATCACTAATTGCTTGGAGTTTTCGGCTTAACCTGACTTTCACTATTATTCCCAAATAATTCAAATAATTATTGCATAAATAATTAATATGTAGTATAATTATTTTAAGGCCATAAAAAAACTTGGCTACAAATTAAAATAAAAAAAATAGTAACTTAGGCAAGAGTATGGAAGAATATGTTACATCCGAACAGTGGGAGACGGGCACGAAAATTAACGGGAAATTTCATCATAAGACTTGCATAATATTCATAATTTCCGTAAAATGAAAGGGAAAATCTACGACAGCAATACACACTAATGATTATCGAATTTTCCCGAAGATGCGATAAAGGTTTATAACTTGACCACTTTAATAGGTGTATTTTCATGACAACCACGCAAGCAGGTCAACAAGAGTTCAAAGGCATCCGCCTTTTCCTGTGGCCGATTCATAAACATGAGCTCAAGAAGCTTCTTCCAATGCTCTTAATATTTTTTCTTATCTCATTCGATTACAACGTTTTACGTACTATGAAAGACACTTTAGTGATGTATGCTCCCTCCTCCGGAGCAGAAGTCATCCCATTTCTTAAAGTGTGGGCGATGTTCCCTGGAACATTGCTTATGACGTGGATTTTCACGCGTCTTTCAAACCAATTTTCACGCCAAACGGTGACCTATATTTTACTCTCCTCCTTTCTAGTCTATTTTTTATTATTTGTTGTCGTTCTTTACCCTTACAGCCATAGCTTAGAACCTACGAAGCTCATAACAACACTTAAACACTTCTTCCCAGAAGAAGGCTATAAATGGCCCATTCTAATGATTCAAAATTGGGTTTTCACAAGTTTTTATGTAATGGCTGAACTGTGGAGTAATATCATTTTCTTTGTGCTCATCTGGGGTTTTGCGAACCAAGTCACGCGGCTTAGTGAAGCAAAACGCTTTTATGGCCTTTTTGGAGTCGGAGCCAACCTTTCCGGTGTCTTAGCAGGGCAAGTTTCAGTCTATCTGAGCAGCCTAAGTTACAATGCAGCCATTCCCTACGGCCAAAATAAATGGGAACAAAGCATGTTCCTCCTAGTCACCATGGTCATTGGCGCCGGCCTCGTCATTCTTTACTTATTGCGCTGGATGGAACAAAACGTATTAAATGACCCCGTTTACTATGATCCGGCAGAAGCTAAGGCTGAAGGACGGATCCAAGGTCGACTTTCCATACGAGAAGCTTTCAAGTACCTTCTGCGCTCAAGATACCTCATCTTCCTAGCACTTATTGTCTTTTCATACAATGTCGTCATTAATTTGACAGAAGTGATTTGGAAGTTTGAAGTCAAAGAATTGTTCCCCAATCAAAGTGAATATAATATTTACATGAATCAAGTTTCTACTGTCATTGCCCTCATAGCGACATTCTCTGCTATGTTTGTATCAGGAAACGCCATTCGCATGTTCGGATGGACTTTTACTGCCATGCTTACCCCTGCGCTCCTAATGATCACCAGCATTGCCTTCTTCGGTTTCTTTTTTCTGAAATCTTATTCACCCGATCCAAGCCAATTTCTAATGGGATTCACCCCTTTAGCCATGGTGGTCCTCATGGGGACTTCTCAAAATGTCTTATGCCGCGCAGCAAAGTATAGTGTCTTCGATGCGACCAATCAAATGGCATTTGTGCCCTTGAGTTCCGAATGTAAGCTTAATGGCAAGGCAGCTATCGATGGAGTCTGCTCTCGATTGGGCAAAACCGGAGGTTCCATCATTCACCAAGTCCTTTTGCTCTCGTTAGCAAGCTTTACTGTAAGCGCTCCCTATGTTGCCGCGTTGCTTATTGTCATGATTGCTATTTGGATTTTTGCTGTGCGCAATGTCGGGGCAGAATTCGCAAGACTCACCCCGGCACAACCTCAACATGTCGAACCTCTTACTGAATTTGCCCCTGTTGCACAAATGGAAGAAAGTAAAGTAACTGCATAAGGGTTGCTTTTTTATTATTAATGAAGTATGATATCATTTTACAAAGGCTTTTAAATGTCTAGCTCCATAGATTCTGAGGCTAATTTCAGTTTTATGCGTTCTTATTTGTGGCCAATCCATGCGCACGAACTCAAAAAATTTGTGCCCATGCTCTTCATGATAATCCTCATCTGTTTTAACTATAGCGTCCTTCGTAGCCTTAAGGATTCAATACTTATCACAAGTGCCGGCGCAGAAGTACTCCCATTCATCAAGATGTGGGTTTTGCCCATGGCCATTCTTTTGACAGTCATCTTTACAAAACTCTCCAATCGTTTCAGCCAAGAACGGGTTTTCTACATTATGATGTCGCTTTTCTTGAGCTTTTTCACTCTATTTACTTATGTCCTTTACCCGCTTCGCGAGTCATTGCACCCTCATGAAACAGCTCAAATCTGGTCTGCAGCCTACCCAAGCTTTAAATGGATTATTGTCTTAATTGAAAATTGGAGTTTTACTCTGTTTTATACAATGGCAGAGCTCTGGAGTGTCATCATTTTACACGTGATTTTCTGGGGCTTTGCCAATGAAGTCACTCGTGTGAATGAAGCCCGTCGTTTCTACAGCCTTTTCAGCATCGGATCCAACATTGCAGCGGCCCTTGCCGGCCTATGTGGAATCTTGTTAGTTTCTTCAGAAATGACCTTTGGCCTGGATAGCTCGCTCATTATTGGAAGTGAATTGATGCAAGATGCCATCTGGCAACAAAAGCTGAATTGGATCATGGGTTTAGTCATTGCTTGTGGAATCGCTGTAATTGCACTGTTCAGGTGGACAAATAAAAATGTACTTACAGCCCCCTGCTTTGATGAACTTCATCAAATTAAAAAACTGGCTAAAGGTAATCCTAAAAAGAAGCAATCCTTAATTGAAAGCTTCAACTATTTAAAAAATTCTAAATATCTCATTTGCATTGCAATCCTTGTCGTCAGCTACAATCTTACAATAAACCTGGTAGAAGTCATCTGGAAAGATCAACTTAAACAGCTTTATCCAGCTAAAACAGACTACATGTGGTTTATGAGTTATTTAACTCTTTGCCAAGGGATCGTTTCAACTGTCACTTCGTTCTTTATGGCGAATATCATTTTCCGCTTTGGCTGGACCTTTACTGCATTGATCACACCGATCACAATGCTTGTGACATCTGTAGCCTTTTTCGCTTTTCTCCTTTTCCGCGAATCTCTAGGGCCGCTTGTCACCTCATTTATGGGGGTCACTCCTCTTGCCATTGCAGTGTACATTGGCTTCGTACAAAATTGCTTCAGCAAAGCTGCAAAGTATTCTGTTTTCGATGCCACCAAAGAGATGGCATTCATCCCCTTAGAGCACGAAGAGAAACTCAAAGGTAAGGCTGCTATTGATGGCGTAGGCTCGCGCTTAGGAAAGTCTGGCGGCTCGCTGATCCATACAGGTCTTCTCTTTGTTTTCCTCCGATTAAGCGAAAGCAGTCCTTACATAGCGATCATTTTGCTTACAGTCATTGTCGGCTGGATTATTGCAACGAAGTCTCTTGGCCGTCAGTTTAGCATCCTTGCTACTGCTGCCGATCCAAACTCAAAAGAATTCGCTCCTTATGTTCCCCCTCAGGAAGAAAAGGCTCAAGGGTCTCCGATTGCTGCAGTCAGTGGTAGTGTCTAGGGACTGTGCAATAATAACTTGCCGCTTTTTCGGGCACGGGCACCCTACTTTCCGCAGGTAAAAGTGATGTAATTTTGTGATGCCATACTGATGTCAACCGCCATGGAAAACAATCCCCCTTGGCGAGGACAGCCGGTTGTTTTTGATTGGCAAAATAGATGATCATATTAAATTATCCTGCAGAAGCCTGCCAATATTGTTTCTCTTCAATTCCTAGCATTTTAAGTATGCTCAAATGCAAATCAGATAGTTATCATGATAATGTTCAATGATGTCACCACCTTCCTCAATTATCATTCTTATCCTTATTATCGTACCTATCGTTCTTATCGTTCCTATCGTTCCTATCGTTCTTATCGTTCTTATCGTTCCTATCGTTCTTATCGTTCTTATCGTTCTTATCGTTTATACCGTTGATCTACAGTAGCAACAGAACGTATCAAGCTGTGAACATCAATGAAATTGCAGTAAAATAAGATCAAAATACCCTGTGAGTTGCATATGTAGACGTAATCAACGATGCAACGATAAAAATGATAAAAACGATAAGAACGATAAAAACGATAATTGAAGAAGGAGGTGACATCATTGAACATTTAATTATCGAAGATATCGGAAGATACTTAGAGAATTAAATGAGATTGATAAGAAAGTCAAAAATCTTTTTAACGAGAATGAGAAAGAATTAATTCAAAAAAGCTCAAAAGGAAGGTCGTATTTATTGATTGAAGAAGAGTGATTTGAAAAATATGAAGGTTGTTTCATTGCCTCAATGGAGCAAAAATTCGATGAAGGGAAGGAGATAGAAAAAGAAGAAGGAGAAAAAATAGGAATAGCGAAAACAGCAAAAAAACTTCTCAAAGAAGGTCTCGATGTCCAATTCATCCATAAAATAACTGGCTTGACTGTAGAAGAAATCAACTCATTATAATAACGGTTGCCTCACTCTCCTCAATATGCTAGCATGAAAAATATGCTAGGATAAAAAATGCGACTCACCCCAACGACTTGGTTCATTTTACATGACAGCGCTTCTTCTTATCGATCTTCAAAATGATTTCATGCCGGGAGGAGCTTTACCTGTTCCTGAAGCAGATAAAATTCTCCCCTCTATCAATAAACTACTTCTACACCCCTTCGATCTAATTGTCGCTTCACAAGATTGGCATCCTAAAAACCATGTTAGCTTTGCTACCGTGCACGGAAAACAACCGGGAGAAACAATTCTTATTGATGGAATAGAACAGGTCTTATGGCCCACACATTGTGTGCAAAACCATAAGGGGGCGCAATTAGCCCCAGGCTGGGACCAGAGCAAAATTGATGTCATCATCCATAAAGGCACAAAGAAGAATATCGAAAGTTACAGTGCCTTCTTTAATAATGAACATAAAAATTCGACAAATCTCGATGCGATATTAAAAGAAAAAAAAATCTCTATCTTATATATTGCGGGTTTAGCGACAGATTATTGCGTTCTCTATTCCGTTTTAGATGCACGCAAACTTGCCTATGAAACCTATGTCGTCATTGATGCTTGTCAAGGTGTAAATTCGCATCCTGAAGATGAGACGGAGGCGCTACAACTGATGAAGAACGCCGGCGCTCATCTCATCACAACCGCCGATTTACCTCTTTATCTGAAGTGAGGAAACATGAAAAAATTGAGCTATTATTTCTTATCAGCCCTAGCATTGTTTTCTCCAACTTTTCATGTCCAAGGAGAATGCAAACTCTTTCAATTCAATCCAAAAGGCCATCGCCTATTGATTGGACCCGAAATATACCATGTCCATCGTCACCGAGAAGGCGGGGCCAAACAAAATGGTTGGCTGGGCGGAGGGAGGTTTACCTACGATCATCTTCGTCGCCATACTTTTTATTGGGCTATTGAAGGAGCCATCGCTCGCGGAATTTTACATGGTAAATCAATTCAATCTAAACAAGAATCGATCATGCGAGATCGATCCATAGAAGGGCGATTTGGATATACTTTCCGCTTTAAACAAATGTGTAAACTTTGCCTAACTCCCTTTGCCGGGATTGGCTACCTCATTGAAAATAATGACTTTCAACACCCATCACCTCTACATTTGCATTTCAAAACATTCTATAGTTATGCAACAGCGGGATTTCTCTCGAGCATCTCGTTAGGACAACTGTGGAATGTAGGATTCACCTTGAAATTGCGCTATTTACTCGATCCGAAGTGTAAAATCACGCATGATCCTTTCTATAAGAAGATCCATCTTAAAATAGCTAATGATGACCTGCAATATCGCCTTGAATTACCTGTAACTTACATCGATCCTGAAAGATGGTGTGGTCAAAAGGTTGCCCTTGTGGCAACACCCTTTTACGATAATCGTATCTACGGCAGGCAAATTGGCTTTCCTTTTGACTATTTACAAACACGTTTATTCGACTATGGAGTGACCTGTCAACTTCTCTTAACCTATTAAAAGTCCCTAGGGACTTGTGCAACAATAACTTGCACGGTCCCTAAGGCTGAATCCAGATCGATGGCATGATCTCAATTTCATGTGAAAGACAACACCATCCTTCAGGGCTATCTTTATCAGAATAGACACGACCACATTGTTCACACACAGTGTGGATTCGCAATATATAAGCCCCTTGACAGTCATGGGAGAGGACTCGAACTTTTTCGAGTCCTCCATTTTGGAGTTTTAAATAAGTTCCACCTGGCATTGATAAAATTGCACTTTTGTTCACATAAATTTTATCAAAAGCTTCAATCGATTCAAACGCAGGACGATCGAAATAGGGATTTCCCTGTTTAGGGTGATAAGCAGATTCCAACGAAAGGAAACATCCCAGAGAACAAAAAAATAGAATCATAGACTTTGCTAACATAAGTGTCCCTCATAGGTGTGTTTAGAGGCTGTAATTGCTTTTTGGCCTGATACTACAAGAAGCCAACTTTAACGCCAAGTAATAATCATGCAGCACACCTATGAAGGAAAAATCCTTACTCACTCTCTACAGATCCAGACATCGCTACCAGAATTTCTCTTTTACCGACGTGACTGGTTTTTGCATGCCAAAATTGATGTCTCTAAGAAAAAAACAAAAAACAGGCCATATGAAATGAGAACAAATGAGAACAATTTTCTGGAATCTGGCACTATTTCAAGTTGACTTGTGAAAAATTTTTTGGAGTGTGTGTGGCTCTGCCACCGCGCGAGAAGTCACTTTAAAGATTATTGGCAAGCAATACAATTTCAATTTATGCTGATGTAGAAGCCGATTACCTATCCAAATGGACTTTTCGCAATTGACCTCTCGCGCGGTGGCAGAGCCACACGCACTCCAAAAAATTTTTTACAAGTCAACTTGAAATAGCGCCAGATTTAAAAAATTTGTTCCGATTCATATGCCCTGAAACAAAATAACACTTGTCTTTAAATTCCCTTTCCGCTAAAGTTACATTAAGTAAAGGGCTTTCAAAACAATCAAGGTCTGCCCTAACTAATTAGGTATAGATATGGAAAAATCATTTTTCAATGCGTCTAAACATCCATTTCAATTTGCCGGCTCACCGCCCCCGCCTCCCTTTTTGGGTTAATTCTTTTTTTTATTACATACATTTTTATTGATTCTAGTTTTTTAGGATCATAACTATTTGTCGTAGATTTAATCATTTATACCAGGCTCTGTCATAAAATTGGATTTTGTGTATGGAGATTTTTTGGTCCGTTGACTTGTGCAGAAAAGAGACGTACGTGTTTGTAAGCCTTTTTTGTATAAACAAACTCCACATGATTAAAACTAACGATCACGCATATTCATGTAAAAAATAGGGTTTCTTATGAAGGGAATGCAAAAAATCGTTATTAAAGTCGGATCCAGCACTTTGACGCAAGGAACGCAAACGCTATCTCGGCGCCATATGTTGGGATTGGTTCAACAAATTGCCCATTTAAAAAGCCTAGGCTTACAACTGGTGGTTGTGAGCTCCGGAGCTGTTGCTACAGGCCGTGAAATTTTTAATTCGTCTAAAGTCAATCAAACATTACCTTCCAAGCAAGCTTTTGCCTCTATCGGACAGGTGAAGTTGATGCAAACTTGGTTGGACTTATTTTCCTTACTTGATCTTCAAATTGGACAAGTGCTCCTTACAAAAGAAGACTTCTCCAAACCTAAAAGTGATCTCACTCGCACCACATTAAATGGCCTATTGCACCATATTATCCCCATCGTTAATGAGGATGACACAATGGCAACACAAGAAACACGCATTGGTGACAATGATAATTTGGCTGCTCTGGTGGCTCATTTAATCGGAGCGGATACGATCATCCTTTTAACTGATCAAGAGGGACTCTATACGGCTGATCCTCGTTTTAATCCGGATGCAAGACTCATTCCAGTTGTCAAATCAATTGATGCAACAATTTTTGCACTTGCCGGAGGCTCTTCTACGACAGTTGGGACCGGAGGAATGACTACAAAAATCGAAGCCGCACAAATGGCTTCTCGGGCTGGAATTCGCACCATCATCGCCTCATCTTCCCTTCCAAATGTTTTGATCGATCTAGTCGAAGGCAAACAAATAGGAACGTTGTTTCTCGAAGAAAGCAAAACTTCTAAACCTGAAGAAATATTAACCACTCTCATGGATAGATCAGGAAAGCAATCTTTGAGTACATATAATTTAAAAACCCAAGGAGTTAAATCAGAATGACAATATCCATCATCAAAAAAATGGCCAAAGAAGTAAAAGAAGCAACATTTACTATGGCGACAAGCTCTCTTGAACAAAGAAATGGAACTTTGAAAGCATTAATTGAGAACTTGTATCAACATCAAAAAAAAATTTTTGAAGCTAACCAACGAGATATTTCTACAGCTAGAGCAAATGGGCTAAACGATGCCCTGCTAGAAAGATTATCTTTAATTGGCCGTCTAGAAGGTATCATACATGACATCCAGCAAGTAATAAGCCTTCCAGATCCCATTGGAGAACAATTCGATGAACAATGTATGCCTAATCAATTAAAAGTGGCTAAATATCGAACTCCACTTGGAGTCCTTGGAGTCATTTACGAATCGAGGCCTAATGTTACCCTTGACATAGCCACACTAACAATTAAATCTGGCAATTGTGCACTATTGCGCGGCGGTTCGGAAGCTCTTCACACTAACCGCCTATTGGCCGAGATGATTCAAAAATCTCTAGAGTCTTCAGGCCTACCTGTAGAAGCCATTCAATTGATCCCCAGCGAGGAACGTTCTGATGTCCTAGAATTACTTCAGCTACATGAATATATTGATTTGATTATTCCTCGTGGCGGGGAAGCTTTGCAGCAATTTTGCCGAGAACATAGCAAAATTCCTGTGATTACAGGTGGAGTTGGAATATGTCATTTATATGTTGATGAAACTGCTCATCTAGAACGCGCGCTCACAGTCATTTTAAATGCAAAAACGCAACGCCCAACCGTGTGTAACACATTAGATACATTATTGGTGCACACTTCTGTAGCTCCTCTTTTTATCCCGATGCTGGTAAAGAGATTAAGCCAAGAGAAAGTTCTCTTTCGTTTGGATCAAAAATCTTGGAAACTTATTCAAGACCCCTCTTGTCAATTAGCTGAGGCAAACGATTGGGATACAGAGTGGTTAGGCCTTGTACTGGGAATTAAAGTTGTTGAAAACATAAAAGAAGCCATTGAACACATTCAATACCATAGCAGGGGACATAGTGATGGAATTCTAACAGAAGACGATCAAAATGCTGAGCTTTTCATTAAAGCGATCGATTCTGCTGCTGTCTACGTAAATGCGTCTACTCGTTTTACTGATGGGGGACAATTTGGAATGGGTGCTGAGGTAGCAGTCAGCACGCAAAAACTACATGCACGGGGACCTATGGGGTTAAAGGAATTAACTTCTTATAAATGGGTCATTCGCGGTAATTATCAAATCAGAACCTAAAGGATTTTATATGCAAATTTCAATTATTGGATGTGGAAATATGGGTCGAGGTCTAGCTCAGCGCTTGTCACAAACAAACCAGCTTTTTCTCTATGATCATAACCACAACAAATCAGAACTTCTCTCACAACAAGGTTATGGAAAAGCTTGTAAAGAGATCACTGAGGCTTTAAATTCTTCGGAAACAGTCATTTTAGCAGTAAAACCACAGAATCTAAAGCAACTTGCTGAATCGATCAAAGATGAACTAAAAGATAAACAAATCATTGTCAGCCTCCTTGCAGGGACAACATTTGAAACTCTTAGACACTATTTTCCCACTGTACAAATTGTACGCATGATGCCAAATCTGCCCCTTATCTATGGAGAAGGGGTTATTGGCTTATCTTTAAATAAAGATGAAAAAAATGACGTTAAAGAAGAATTGACGAAGACATTTGAGTCGTTAGGAAAAATATATTGGTTAACAGAAGAAAAAATAGATGCTTTGAGCGCTTTAACGGGATCAGGGCCGGCCTTTATTTTTGTGATGGTTGAAGCGATGATTGATGCGGGCATTGCAATGGGATTTTCAGCTTCCGACGCACAAAGTTTAACCTATCAAATGCTAAGAGGAAGTTTAACTCTTCTTGAGCAAAGTTCTAAGCATCCGGGTGAACTTAAGTGGCAAATTGCATCTCCTCAAGGAACAACCATTGCAGGCTTAAAACGGCTCGAAGAGCTTGCTGTTCGGGGAGGAATCATGAACACCTTTTTAGCGACTTATGATCGCGCAAAGCAGCTTTTAGATCAAAGATGAAGTCAATTAAAAAGAGAGAAATTTAAAAAAATCTTGTTCGTTTCATCCGTTTTGTTTATATAGTCAAAAGCATGTCATAAACTAAAGAGGTGTTCCCATGGCTGGATCTTCTAATTTACAACTAACTAAACTACCACTCAACAATGGGAGTGGCCAAATGCCCGCACTCGGCTGCGGCACATTAATTCCTGACCCAGCAGAGACTAAAACAACAGCCAGAGATGCACTCACAGCAGGGTTTCGACACTTCGATTGTGCAGAACGATACCGGAATGAGCGTGAGATAGGCGAAGCATTGGCTGCTTCAGGGATTGCACGCGAAGACCTTTTTATTACAACAAAGTTATGGAATACCAATCATAGACCTGAGCGCGTTGAACCTGCCTTTGAGGCTAGTCTAGAAAGACTTAAGCTTAAGTATTTGGATCTCTACCTCATTCACACTCCCTACGCCTTTCAACCCGGAGATGATCAAGACCCCCGTGATGAACACGGCAATGTCATCTACGACAAAGGAATCACTTTGCTCGATACCTGGAAAGCAATGGAAAAGCTGGTGGACCATGGGAAATGTCGCGCTATAGGACTATCAGACATCAGTTTAAATGAACTGCAGACCATCTATGAATCTGCACGCATCAAGCCTGCAGTGATTCAAGTGGAGTCCCATCCGTATTTGCCCGAAACTGAGCTTATGAAATTCTGCAAAGAGAAGGGGGTTGTGCTTTTGGCTTTTGCGCCATTGGGCCATGGAATGCATCCCGGACTTCTCGAAGATCCAGTCATATTGAAGATTGCAACACAAGTTGGAAAAACACCGGCACAGGTGTTGCTAGCATGGGCGGTACAACGAGGTACGGCGGTTCTCACTACACCCAAAACTGCAGCTCGGGCAAAAGAGAATTTTGACATCTCTTTGCTTCCAGAAGAGGCGTTTAATGAAATCAATCAAATTCAAACTAGGCAGAGGCTCAATACAGTGGTGAAGACGGGAGTTCCAGGATTCATCGCACGAGGTGGATAATTATAAGATCTGTTTTTTAGAGTAATTTCTACTCTTTCTTTTAATCTCTATATTTCGTATAATGATTTTATTAATAAATTCATAAGGAGATTATATGGAGCAAACTACATCTTTAAATAATCATTGGGGTATCTCAATAGATAAATTTTGTGATTTTATACCCTTTGTTAGTTTGGCTACTAATACGGCTAATCTTTACAAAATATTTCAATCCAACTATTTCGTAAACCCAGAGCAGCCTACTATAAAAGATCATTATTATGAATATTTAAGCCAAAAAGGAGCGACTCGTTGCTTCTTAGTTGCCATTCCAGGCTTAAACATTTTCTTTGCTTTTTATTATTGGTTTTTTTCTCAAACCCCTAAACCTCCTCTCGCCCCTCACTCGCCAATTAATCATTCTGGCAGTGACATCCCTTCAACGCCTAAAGTCGATGATAAACCATTACCTCCCAGTTTAAAGGATTTAGTCAGTTTATGTGCTAAAGAAGTGGCTGTTGACAATCTTCTCCACCAGGAAGTTCTTACCCGCTCAAACGAAAAATCATATTTTCTTGAATTAATTGACACATGCGACAGCCTTCCTCCTTCTTATAAAGAAAATTTCTTACGCAAATTAGCTAAACAACACGAATCTTCATCAGAATTAGAAGCTGCATTTAAAGAAAGAAACATAGATATCCAACTTTTAAAACCTAATGTTTGGCAATCGATACAGCCATTTCTAAATGACTGCATATTCCCAAATCTATCAATTACTCAAACGTGTCAAACTACTTATAACACACAATCTCTAGAAGCCATTGAACTTTATAAAGGTCAATTCCTTTGCACTATTCAAGCTCTTCAAATGCTTAAAGAATTTGAACTGGTTTGTATTGACTTGGATAAAACGTCTCCAAAGTTTGAACATTTAAATAAACGTTATTGTCAATTTCTCAGTCTCATTTTAATAAACTTTAATAAAATACAGGTCTCAGAAGTATTTAAAAACCTCGCAGAAGATTTTAAAAAACAATTTTTTGCTCAATTAGTTGCCACCGATTTCAAAATATTTACTCTTTCAGATAAGTTGAGAGAACTCATTGTAAACTTTATTTTTCAATACTGTTCTAATGAACAAATGAGTGACTTTTTTGATAAAAATATAGCAATTAAAGATGATAAATGGGGTTGTTTTTTCTTAGCATTTTGTAAATATATATATGGAAAAGAAGAGAAAATTTGTAATATCTTTATAGAATTGGGAAAATCTGAGAAAATGTTGGAGCCCATATTGAAGGTTTTTGGAGAAATGGAATATCTCTACACTAAACATGAATACAGCCATTACATCAATTTCAATATTCGCAATTTTTTAATTAAATTAATCGACTCCTTCTATCATGCAAATCCTCAATCAACTCTATGGGAAAAAATTTCAAAATCCCGCAAAGATTCATATGCATTTGAAGCTCTTTATAGGTCCTTAGCAAGGATTAAAATTTGTGTATTATTAACAATTGAGTCTGAAAAAAATGGTGATCTCTTGGAGAATACAAGTAGGCTCAAGCCTTATCTAGAGGATTTATCCTACGGAAGATGTGGAGCAATGAGTGAATATACTCATTTATCTCATATCATTTCCTATATCCTTAATTCAAAAGCTCCTCAAGCCCAAAAAGAAACTCAATTAAATATTCTATTCAACGCCTATGCCCATAGTTCAGAACATCTTAGATACTTGATTGAAAAAGTATACTCCAGCGAAATACAGAATAAAGAATGTTTATTAAATCGATTCATAGACATTCAATTAGACAAGGGAAACTTCGTTGATCTCAAAAACCTAAACAGTAACATCTTGAAAGCAATGATTAAGAGGTATAGTCAACAACCTGAACCGATGCGTTCGGCTTTGCTAGAGATGATGGCTTCGCTGAGACCTAAACGTGAACTATCTTCTGCTTCATCAGACTCTGAAGATAGTCAAGAACCAATCGATCTTTACAAAGCATGGTTTGAAGCGAATCAACTAGATATTGATAAGTATGAAGGAATTCCATATATTAGCACACATAAATATTTATTTTTAAAAACTTGTTCTGAAATTTCTTCCCAAGAAACATTAGAAACAGTTCTTCAAAAAATATCATCTGCACTAAAACTCTATCAGCAGCATGGGTTTTCGCCGTTGTCGCAGAAGCATGAGTTATCATGTTTGCAAATTCTATGCAACGGTCTAACATTACCTGATAGCCTATTCAAAATTGCTTTAGAACAAGAACAGATTAAAGATGCTTTTGAACGTTGTGAACTCCTTTCTCTTTACGAAGAGAATAGCAAACCTATTGAATTACACACATATCTCTAGCGTTTTTGATTAATCAAAATAATAAAATTGGAAGATGAAGAGCATATTGTTTGAAAACGAGATCTGTTGTAAAAATCGATAAATGATAACGTTCACTCACTGCACAAATGAGAAAATCCGTCTGGCTTCCTTGGATGCCAACTTCATTGATTCACGGTATTTATGGGTAAATATGGCCAAAATACTACTGGATTTTGTTGGGTTTTAATGATAAGATAAGCCATTTAATTGTTTATGCTCCACAACACCAATGTTTATAGGTAAATTTAACATTATGATCAAAAAATACATTATGGGAATGGCTATAACTTTAACAGCTTTGAATACTGTATGCATGGCATCTTCTGCCGAAATGCTTCGTGAGCAAGCAGATATTTTGAGAGAAGAGGGCAAAACACTCGATGCTTTAAATTTGTACAATCAAGCTCTTGTGCGTTTTCAACAAGAACATGATATACAATGGTATTTTGGGAGTTTTATGTGGTCGCTTGATTTCTTGGCAGCATCTATTTAATCATGAAGAAGACAAAGTATATGCCATTTTAGCAAGAAATGAAGCCGAATCTATCCTAGCAATAGCCCAAGACATGGCATTCATGATAGAGACTCATCTGATACACTTTCTATTTGGGAAATCCTGTATCTTTCTTAAAAGATTTTAAATGTGCAGAAATTGAATTTAAACAAGCTGTTGATTTATTCCCCTCATGATAATGCTGAAAAGGGGGATTGGCTAGCTCACTTAGGGAAGCCATTTATAAAAATGGCCGAAAAGAAGAAGGTGAAAGAGTTATACTTGAAGGTGTTCAACAAATTCAAGCTCATCAAAAATAACGAAGATTCATTTAAAATTAACGTATGGATTTCAGGCGCCTATCTTCGCTTAGCTAAGATTTTGATTAATGATCAGAAAATTAAACAAGCAGAAATTTACCTTTTCAAAGGAGAAGAGATTGTCTTGCAAGATCCAAGACTAGTTATTCGCAAACAACAACTTGAAATTTTAAAAAAGAAGATAAATCAATAACAAGTAATATTTATCTACATCTACGTAAAACCTACTATTAGCATTACTATAATTTCACAAATAAATACTTTTTGGAGTGCGTGTGGCTTTGCCACCGCGCGATATTATTGAGCCAAAAATCGCTACACAATGGTAAAAATTTTCCATAAATAGCTTATTACTTAACAAGATATACTCTCGCGCGGTGGCAAAGCCACACGCACTCCAAAAAGTATTTACTTGTTAAGTTTGTAGTGATGCCAATCGTAGCTTTCACGATGATGAGGATGGATATTACTTACCGAAGTTATCGAAAGCGATCTAATTGCTGTTTCCTGTAAGTTTTCATTGACTTTTTCTCTAAATTAGATAAAAAGTTATCGTATTGCTCTTCGTGTCATCGCACAAAGTGGTAGCGTTATCAAAGCCATAGGATCGCAAATCGAGATCTACATTATAAGAACTGGAGAAAATCAATGAATTTAATTAATAGGCTGTCCCTCTTAGGCCTGATGTGGGAATGGGCACAGCCATGATCCATACGACCGAACCTGATGGAAAAACTTTCTTCCAACAAGAAATTGAAGAAAATGATGAAGAAGAATTACTTAATTTTATCAATTCCAAAAGAGCTATTCCTCTTGCCGACAAAGCCAAAAACTTAAGCATAAGCGGTGAAGTCCACTTCGAATGGAATTATCAGGTAGAAAAACTCAACGGAAAAAATGTTCGCGTTTTTACCTTCAAGCAACCAGATTATTGGAATGATTCAATATTTTCTTCCCGGTGATCAACTCGCTATCGGTAAAAATGATTTCGATGTAGAATTCGATCTATTTGTCGATTGGAAAACTGATCGTACCTGGGCAAAAGCTCACTTACGTTACGATAACTCTTCAGGTGTTATCGATAATGATATAGATGAACAAATTGACCCTATCGGTTATCATGGTAGTGGTTCTGTAGACAATTTAGCACTCCGTGAAGCCTATGTCGGTTATGAAATTTTTAAAACGAATGACAATCGTCTTATCATTGAATTTGGTCGTCGAGGAAACATCTACAAGGCCTTCTCCTCAGAACTTCAATTTTCTAGCCGTTTTGACGGAATCATTTTTAAATATAGCAATTCAGGTCGGTAAATGTTTCTCTGATTGGTATTTCACAATCGGAGGATTCGCCGTTGACGAACGTGCAACTCAATTTCATGGGTGGAGAAGTTGGTCTCGATAAGATCTTTGGTACGATATCGGCGTAAATATTCTTATATTGACTGGCAAAAAAGAGGTTTTAACCGCTTCTTCAGACGCAATCCTCTTGGATTTAGATTTAAAGTCTCTCAATTTACTCTGTTATATGACTTAACACCAAAATGTTTAGATCAACCCATTCATCTTGCTGGAGCATTCCTCATGAACCATATCCCTGCAGGATTTACATTTATTGATATTAATCCAGATCCAGCGGAATATACTCCAAAACAGAGTTGAGATCGGTAAACAAAATTTAGGGGCCTTATTACAATATTCAATATCGTGATATCAATCATGAAGGTGATTGGCTTGTCAGCGGTCTTATTTGCTTATTGCGAAGCTCAAGTAATACCTGATAACGATGTTCGCAATATCGGCACAGGAAATGCCCAACGAGAAAGTATGACGGCTTTTGGTCGTGGAAACACAAACTGGAAAGGGTATTGCTTTAAATTAGCTTATGCAATCACTGATAACCTAGTCCTTGAGTCAGCTTACAACCGCTCGTGGAATATCAAGAATATTGATGGTACACATAGTTACTCCCGTTATACGATGGAAACAACTTATTCGTACTAATTTTTTTTGGTGTGTGAAATCGTATTTAAGTATGCACCCCTGATTATAACATCCAATAACTTTTTGGAGTGCTGTGGCTCTGCCACAGCGCGTGAAGAAGGTTTAATCATAAAGTATGCAATTAAAAATTATAGGATGTTGTCTCGCTTTATGACAGGCCTCCTGCTCGTAGCTTCATTCAGACCATATATGTATGTCAGGAACGAATTTGTAAAACAACAAAACCCTTACCAACCGAAAGGGAATTTTTTTTTAATTGCATGCTTTTTCATCTAAACCTTTCTTCACGCGCTGTGGCAGAGCCCATCCTATTACCCATAAGTTTTTTTCTTACGCTAGGATAAAGTTACGTAGGCTTTATCCATCGATATAGCCCTAACACTACATTATTTTTTTAACGCAAAGAAACAAAAGGCCCAATGGCGCAAAGAAAACGTAGATCAATTATAACTGGTATCGTTTTCTTTTACCCAAAAACCCAACTCATAGCCAATCTCCAGTAAATTTTCTATTACCTAAAACTTATTGAAGATTTTTTTCTACTCAAATATGCACTAAAAGGCAAAAATAGGACTTATGGGTAATAGGATGGGCAGAGCCACAGCACTCCAAAAAGTTATTGGATGTTATAATCAGGGGTGCATACTTAATTAGCTGCTACGATATTTAAAAAGATGCATACCGGTGTTCATCTGAATTTACATCTACTACAATAGGTTGATTAATCGGAGAACCAAAAGAAATAACAGCGGGTATTCTAAATTTTTGCAGTAATCGAGTCAGAAACTTTGATTTCACTCCGTCTTTTTCCCCCTTCTCAATAGATATCGGAATCAAGGCATATTGATTTTCCTGGAGTATCTGTTGAAAGGCATACGCATGTTTGAGCTTCTCAATTTCATGGCAAATGTCATCAGGGTTTACAAAAATACAGACAGAAATCCCTTTATTTAAGGTTTTTCGAATGACGCTCAAACACATCGAGCTATCTTCTAGAGGTTCAATCGTCGGAACCATCACAACTCGCAATAGTCGATATAATTTGATCATCCATTTTGCATGGTTTTGTTTTTGTTTAATAAAAAAACGCACTCGACGTCTCTGAGCCCCAAGAATGATCAACGTATCATTCCAAGCAGTATGCGTACAGATATAAACTGTAGGAGTCTCTGGAATATTTTGTTTGCCAACCACTGTCATTTTAAAATGAAGCCTAGATAAAATCATCGCCACAAAGCGACAGGCATAGTCAAAAAATTGAAAGCCAATGATCGCTGTGACAAATAAGGTGATACTTCCCACAATCGCGAATCCTTTATCGGCCTTATATCCTAGAATTTCATTTACAAAATACATCAGAGCCGATGCGCAAAGAACTCCTAAAAAGCTCATGA
>CAVVXH010000018.1:0-28049 GCA_963752155.1 uncultured Parachlamydiaceae bacterium
ATTCCTTTTGGAAAAGCATTTTCAGACCCACATAGACCAAAAAGAAACCCAGAATATAAAAAAGCCAGCGGAATTGTTGAACGAGAAAAATTCCTCCAAAAATAAAAAGAGCTCGCATAATAATGGCACCTAGAATTCCATAAAAGAGGACTCTATGCATCAGGTTTTCAGGTGTTTTAAAATACTTAAAGATAATGAGGAAGACAAAGAGATTATCGATGCTGAGGCTTTTTTCGATCAAGTATCCCGTAAAAAAATCGATAGCTGATTGAGAGCCATGTGTATAATAAATAATGACATTGAAGCCAAGGGCAAGAGCTACCCAGAAGAGGCTCCAGCCGATGGCTTCTTTGATCTTGATAGGATGTGAGTTTCGACCATGAACGAGTAAGTCCATAGCGATCATGCTTGCGATAAAAAAGGAGAATCCTAGCCACATACTCATATCATTTTCAAATAGATTAGTTCTATTTGAAAGTCAAGAGAATGTAGCGTAAGCGTTCAATTTTTAAAATATAAAACCTTTTGAAGAGCTGATTTAAATTTATCACTTAAAAAAATATTAGTGAGAATTTTGTTTTCATTTGTAATTATACGTAAATTTTTAATAAGTGATTCTAACTTTTTCGAAAGAGTTGATTGACAATTGGTTGAAATAATACCTTGAAGTCTAGATATTTCCTCTTCATGCACTTGATTAGTGTGTTGGGCGTCATTTCGTAATTGTTTTAATTGCTTTTTGTGGGATTCAGTTAAGGATTTAATGACTGGATTTTCTTTTTCAGGCAAAGGTTTCTGTTGCAAGTAATTTCCAATTTCACAAATGGCTAAATAATTTTTATCTGTAAACCCATTAATGGCTGTTGGACCAATCTCTAATATAGTCACAAAACTTTTAAGCTGTTGAATTGTCGCAGTTTCGATGTAGAGTTGTTTCTTGAATGATCTTAAAGCTGCACTTGTTTGATCACTTAAGCGACTCAGTTGATTTTCTATTTCCGGAGATATAGGCATATTTGCAAATTGAGGGTTGTTAACGAGAGATTCTTTTGAAAAAATGGTTGAAGAACAAAGAAGATACCCGTCATTGGTCCAAAGAATTGTATCTGATTCTAATATTTTCTTCTGCAAGCTACGTTCAAGTATATACTTTAGATGTCGAGTCATAGCTTCCTCTTGAGCGGTAATTTCCAAATTTACAGAATTAACTGTCCGTATTAATCGTTTAGTCCATTCATTAAGTTGAGAGAGTTTAGTTTCTTTTTCAGTTATTTCAGATTGTAAATTTTTATTTTTTCTTTTTTGAGCTTCGATTTCATTCATGTGAAATAATTTTCCATAGACAATATTTTGTAAATCGAATGCGATATTCTTAAAATTAGGATAACCTTTATTTTCTGCTTTTTCAGCAAAGTAGCTCAAATTTTTAAAAAGGACTCTAAGCTGATCTTTATCAGGGTGTATTAGTAGTTGATCAGCAGTTTGATTATTTATTTTGCTAAAAATGTTATTCGAAATGATAGAAATTCTTTCACATTCAGGTTTCCAAAATTTGCGAATAAAAAGATATCCCCACTTTAAATCGGCTTTGTTACAACGAATCAATTCTTTATTTTCGCTTATTTTAAAATAATGTAATTTTGGATCAAATTCTAGAAGTTTTATTGCAATGGTATTTTGACTTAGCATATTTCTTTCCTTATGTTTGGCATTGCTTAAGGTTAATACTTTCAACGTAATTAATCAATAGAAAAAAATCAAAAAAAGGACGGCAAGGACAGCAAGGCAATAAGGGATAAAATAGACAATAAAGAAACTATCATCGCAATGATCTAGTCCTTGTTGTCCTTGCTGTCCCTTCTATTTAATAAACATTCGCTTTTTGTTCTTTATGTATTTCAGCACTCATGCGGAAATAATGCGCTGCACCATTAATTAGGGCTGATCCGATGATGATATCAATAGCTCCACGAACATCATTGGGAATTCCCATATATTTAATAGAAATTCCAAGCAAGATCATGATACCCAACAACATGTAATATTTTTTGTCATATATCTTATGAATCGGTGCAGGATTAGGAAGTAATCGGATTTGGCTTAAAGTCCTGTTGGCTGTTTTAGTCAGTACATACTTTCCCTTTAGAAAGCCTATATAGAGAGCTAGGGCTGTTATGATGACTGCTGTTTCCGATGGCGAAATAGATGTTGAGAATAAGTTTAGAAGGGGAGTTGAATCTAAGCTTGAAGTAGGTAGAAACAGTAAAGTTAACCCTAGTTGTAACAGAAAGATGCCAACAGCCATCCAAATAGCACCTGATAATATGGCTATTTTGCTGTGAGAGAGTTGTACCATGGGACCTCATTAGTTAGATTGTTTTGTTTGTTTTGGGTTGGTTGCTCGATATCATTGATTAAATGTGTATAAATAGCAAGTGAATTCCCATAGCATCAGCAATTCCCGCTAAACATTCGTGCCCGTGCCCGTGCCTGAAAATTAGCGGGAATTGCTGTTAATTCACTTCGTCTTTAAGAGCTTGCGTAAAACCATTGATGTCTCCATTGGTGATGCCAACCTCTTTCAATAAGGCATCTAATAAGGGTGCTTGGGCCCGATATTTTAAGGCTCCATTGACCACTTGATCGGCAAGGTTTGTAGTAGGTGCCGTTTCATTTATTCCATTTCCACTATGGCTTCCTTGCAAACCTCCCACTTGAATGATTTTGATTCCGTCAATACGCTCCATCGGCTTGACGCTCTCGCGTATAATTGCCTCCAGATGACCAATTAGATGTAATTTTACTTTTAAAGAGATTTGTTCGTTTGAAAGCAAGTTAGCCGCCTGATTAAGTGCATGTTGCCCTGCAGCTTCAACAGAATACCGAATTTGTGCGGCTGCCGCACGTGTTTTTTCTGAATCAGCTTCTCCTTCAGCAATAATGCGCAAGCGATCGGACTCTGCTTGAGCAAGCTCGCGAATGGCTGCTGCCTTATCAATTGCAGCCGACTTTTCTGTAGTTGCAGCAACTTTAATTCCTATGGCTTCTCGTTCAGCTTCTTGACTAGCTAAGATCAGTTCAATTTGCTTGCGTCTTTCTGCTACTTCAGTTTCACGTGATGTTCCTACTTTTTCTTCTGCTTGGACAGCTAGTGCACGTGCTTGATCAGCCTCTGCTTGTGCCTCAGACTGTGCTTTCGACTTTATTGCTATAGCTATAGCCCGGTCTTGTTGAGCGATTTCTATGGCTTTTTGCTTCTCGATTTCTTGAGTCTCGACCATCCGATTTTTTTCAATTTCTTTTTCACGCAATCTTTTTTCCATTTCAATGCGCTCTTCAGCAATGCATCGATCTGCTGCGATATGGGCTTGTTGAATTTCTTGCTTTGCAGCAATTTCGGCTTGTTCGGCAGCACGTTTTTTTTCTGCTTGTTCTTTAGCAATTTCACTCATTTGGGCAGCTCGACGTATTTCCACTTCCCGTTCTTGCTCCATGCGAGCATATTCACCATCGCGAGTAATTTGTAATCGTCTTTTTTCCGCCTCCATGGCCTTAGCTGCAATTTGAACATTCGTCTCTTGTTCGATATCATTGCGAATTTTTCTGCGCTGTTCAATTTCTTGGGTCAATCTGGTTAATCCCTCAGCATCGAAAGCATTATTAGGATTCAAGAAGGATTTATTTGTTTGATCTAAGGCGGTCAAGGAAACTGTTTCAAGTTCTAATCCATTTTTTAATAGGTCTTCGGAAACGGCTTGCTGCACTTTTTGAACAAAGTCTGTTCGTTTTTCATGGAGCTCTTCCATGGTCATTTCTGCGGCAACTGAACGAAGAGCATCGACAAATTTACCTTCGACAAGTTCTTTAAGGGTTTGTGGTTGCATTGTGCGTTCGCCAAGTGTTTGAGCCGCATTTGCAATCGATTCTATTGTCGGTTGAGTGCGGACATAAAATTCGGCGATCACATCGACACGCATACGATCACGTGTTATTAAAGCTTGATCATCTTTTCTACTAACAGCTAGACGTAGAGTGTTCATGTTAACGGGAATGGTGTCATGCAATACCGGAAACACTAAAGCTCCTCCGTTCATGATGACTTTTTCTCCTCCGAATCCTGTTCTGACAAAGGAAGTTTCTTTGGTTGCACGGACGTAAAGTCTGGCTATTAGTAAACCGATTGTAAAGAGCACTACGAGGAATACTCCTGCACAGCATCCGATTAAAATTAGGTTGTCCATTTTATTTTTCTCCTGCTTATATATTAGTGATCAGGGCTTTTGATGACATAAAAGCGCCCATTCATGTACCTGATCAGTTTTACATTTTCTCCATAACTAAATGTTTCTTGCGGGTTTTCTGGCTCGATCATAAAATGATGAATTTTTCCCCAAGAATCTTTACACTTAGCTCTGGTTGGATACCCTTTTTTGGTTGATCCCAAAGTAATTTCTGCGATTTTTCCTACTAATGAATTTAATGAAATGGCGCTACTGGTATCTTTAGGAATACATTTTGCAATGAGATGTGTAAATAAGCGGCTCACAGGATAGGCAATGAGAGATGTCATAGGCACTATTGTCAGTAGGGGCTGAGTAGCTTCAAAATATTTGATCGAAATAGATTGCAAGAGCAATCCTAAAGATCCCCAAAAAAACAAAAAGATGAGCAGTGTGATCAGTAATGGTACGCCAGGTACAGAAGCCCATAGTCCGATTTTAGCGAATGTCGTTGTTGGCATTCCATCATTTGTTCCTGTAAAATAATCTGCATCAGTGTTATCAAAAATGCCAGCAGGACTTAACCCAAACAGGGCCCCGATGCTTTCTAAGATTGCAATAATTAATACAATGAGTAGAGCTGCCGTGAACGGCACGTTGTGATCGAATAAAATAAATTCCATGTTTAGATCTTTATTTTAAGTTTTTATGTTTGTTTATATTGCCCAATGAACATAACTTTATTGTAATCATGAATATAAATCAATTGGAATTAATGGAAATGTGTTAAATGAAGCCTTGTTCACTTCTTCGCTCAATTATTCCTCCTCTGTGTTCTCTGTGATTACCACAGAGATCACAGAGAACACAGAGGAGGAATAATTGAGCGAAAGTTTCTCGTGTATAGGTGAACATAGCCTTAAATGAAGCTTGACCTGCAATAAAAACTTGCCTATAATTTTGACAGCAATTCCCGCTAAACTTTCGTGCCCGCGTGCGTGCCCGTGCCCGAAAAATTTCGTAGATTTTACTAATTAAAGATCTATATATGGAATGAATTTTTAAAGCATAAGAAAGGAGAACTATGGGATTAGTTTTAGCCTTTAAGGCTTTCTTTAAAGCGCTTAAAGATCCAAAAAAAGCTCAGTTATTTCTTGAAGAGCCTTCTTTTCAAAAAGAACTTCTTCATCAAGCTGCTGGAACAGGTGGCGATTATTCTCATCTGCGCCTATTGGCTTTATTGCAACAATCGGGACGCATGGTGGATTTTTTTAAAGAAGATATTTCGACATTTAGCGATGCCCAAGTGGGTGCTGCTGTGCGCAAAATTCATCAAGATTGTAGCGAAAGTTTAGAAGAGCTCGTCACGATTCGTCCTGTGATCGAGGAAGATGAAGGGGCGAAGATTAGAATTCCTGTAGGTTATGATCCTGAGCAAATTAAGATTGTAGGTCAAGTGAAAGGTGATCCTCCATTTAATGGTGTGATTAGACATCGTGGTTGGAAGGCTCATAAGCGTTCGTTGATTAAAAAAGTTGGAGAACAATCAAGTAATATTATTTGTCCCGCAGAAGTTGAGGTTCGCTAGATGTCGAAATATTTGATTGGAATAGATTTTGGAACGACGAACTGTACTTTGGCTTACACTTTAAAGGATCAGGAAAAAGACACCATTCAACAATTTAATATCCCTCAACTGGTTGCTGCTGGGAGTCAAGGAGCAGAACCGGTATTGCCTTCTTTTGTCTATTTTCCTTTAACCGAGGAACTTGCTCAAAAAGCGACGGACCTAGATTGGGTTGAAGGGCGACCTTATATTTTAGGACGTTACGCCCAGGAGCGTGGTGCAGAACTTCCTTTACAACTGATTTCTTCACCTAAATCTTGGTTGTGTCACGCAGGTATCGATCGTAGGGCCCCCCTCTTGCCCTTGGGAGAAGAGCAGCTTCATCTAAAAGTAAGCCCCTTAGAAGCATGTAAAGACATTTTATTGCATTTACGTGAAAGTTGGGAGCATACGATGGTTGAGGCACCCTTCCAAAAACAAGAAATTTATATTACTGTGCCTGCCTCATTTGACCCTAGCGCTAGGCAGCTGATTCTTGAAGCAGCTGAATTAGCGAACTATCCTGAAGTTATTTTATTGGAAGAGCCGCAAGCTGCGTTTTATGCGTGGTTGGATCTCGCAGGAGAGGATTGGCGTAAAGGATTAAAAGTCGGCGATCATTTGCTTGTGATTGACATTGGGGGAGGGACAACTGACTTTAGTTTGATTACCATTGATGAGGAAGGGGGTAACCTTCAACTCAATCGCACAGCAGTTGGTGCACACTTATTGCTTGGGGGAGACAATCTCGATTTAAGCCTTGCCCATTTAGCCAAAAGTAAGTTTGAAGAGCAGGGTCATGAAATTGATGATTGGCAGATGCAAGCTATAGTGCAAGCTGCTCGACAAGCAAAGGAAAAATTTTTCGGTGACAAGCCTCCTGAAAGCAGTGACATCACAATTGTAGGACGGGGTAGTCGCTTAATTGCTAATACTCTTAAAATTGAATTGACTCGCGAAGAGGTGTTTAGATTTATTTTGGACGGATTTTTTCCTGAAGTTTCCCCAACAGAACAGTCTAAAGCTGAAAAGCATATAGGAATTAAACAAATCGGTTTGCCGTATGTTCAAGATCCAAGAATTACATGTCAGTTAGCAAGGTTTTTGTCCCAGATGGGTGAGGAGAATGTGGGGAATACTGACAGATTTATTATTCCCAAAGCTGTGTTATTTAATGGAGGGACTACAAAATCGGTTGCCATTCGTGAAAGATTGATTGCGCAATTGAACTTATGGGCAAAAGAGTTTGAACACCCCTCTGTGGTCGAGCTTTCTAAAGCAGATTATGATTTCGGTGTAAGTCGTGGGGCTGTATACTATGGTCTGGCCCGGGCTGGCAAAGCGGTTCGAATTAAAAGCGGCATAGGTCGCAGTTATTTTATTGGAGTAGAAGATGCTGCTCCGGCAGTTCCTGGAATGGAAACTCCTATGCGTGCTATTTGTGTGGCTCCTTTTGGAATGGAGGAGGGGTCGGAGCAAACACTTGAAGGGCAACAATTTGCATTAGTGCTTGGAGAGCAAGCTTCATTTCGTTTCTTTAGCTATCCGACAGAAAAATTCAGTGATGGTTCACAGCCCGTGATGGGGACTGTTGTTAGACGATGGAAGCAATTGTTGACGGAGTTGCATTCTATAGATGTTCGGTTAGATAAAAGGCCTGAGGATAGTAAAACTGTGCAAGTCAAATTGAAGTCTAAAGTGACTGAATTAGGTGTTCTTGAGCTTTGGTGTGTAGCGAATGATGGACGCAAATGGAAGCTCGAATTTGATATCCGAAAAGAATAGAATTAAAACGAAAGTAGGATTCGATGTTTGAAGAGTGCTTAAATAAGCAGGAAAAGATTAAAACTTTATTCGCAGAATGTAAGACTGAAGATGACAAATATAAAAAGATCATTGAGTTAGGGCGGGAGCAACCAGGTCTTTCTAGTGAATACAAAAAACCCGAGAATATTATTCAGGGTTGTCAAAGCACTATGTACATCCATGCTTACTTGAGAGAAGGAAAAGTGTTTTTTGAAACAGAATCGGATGCTTTGATTTCTTCAGGTTTAGCGGTATTATTGCTGAAAGTTTATAGTGGGGAAACTCCTGAAGTTATTTTAAAATGTCCTCCAGCCTATTTGGAAGCACTTGGAATCAATGTTAGCTTGACTCCAAGCCGATCGAATGGTCTTTATAGTATCCATCTTAGGATGAAGCAAGAGGCTTTAAAGTTGCTTCTTGAGAGTGAAAGGAAGTAATCATAAATGATAAAAAAATTTGTTATTTCCCGAAATGTTAAATAAATATCTTATAGTAATAAGATATAAATTATGATATTATTTTCTTAGTGACATTTCATTGAAATGTTATCAATAACAAACAAAAAATATAAAAAAAGAGGGATAAAATATGGAACCAGTTTCATCTTCAGTCAATTGGGAAATGTTCTTTAACCAACCAGTTGAAACCACACAACCTTTTGTATTGCCAAAAGAAATGTCAGACCGTGCAAAAAAGGATGATTCTGAAGGACGAGTTATAACTCTTAATGATGGTCAAAAAGATTACTTATGCATGATTTTCCATTCCCATAAAGGACTTGGAAAAGAATTTTCTAATTGGGCGCCCTCAAAAGTAACAATTCCGGAATTGGTAAAAATGGCAAATATTCCTTGTTTTGATGGAACAATTGCTGCGTCAGAAATCTTGTTGATGATTGTAAAAGCTCATATTGTTTGTGGAAAGGCTAAAGATGAGAACATAGCTGTTGTTCAACAAATGATTAACATTAATAACGATATACTTATGCCTCTTCTTGATAAAAATGGTGAAGATTTGGATACATGGCCAAGAAATCAAATAGATGAAAATGAACCAGATACAAAGAAATGGACGGGTGGTCTTGCAAAATTAAAGCATCTCGGTCAATCTCTTAAAGGTTATGATGCAACGAAAGAAGCAGAATATCATGAAAAAGCTTCTCAGCTTTTAAAGTTTAAATTTGAACTTCCAGCATGTAAAGCTGCACTGAAGAAATATGATTTATTTCTTGAAGGTGCACCGGAGGATAGGGTTTGGGGGATTGCTTCTTCTCCTATCCCAGTCGCTGAATATTTAAAGTCGTGTGAAAAAGAAGGTAAAAAGCCAACTTTTGCAGGTAAAAATATTCTTGGAAAAGCTCTTGTAAATATAAGAAATGATTTGAGAAACCAAGAAGCAAAATGACAAATGACACCTTGCTATGGCAAGGTGTTACCGTCTCTAAACTTTCGTGCCGGTGTGCGTGCCCGTGCCCGAAAATTAAAGGAATTGCTATTCAGACATTCCGGACATGTAAGAAAATTTCCCCTTTTCCCCAAGGGAAAGAGGCCTCAAATCTATGAGTAACAGTAAATAGAGCAAATTGTCCATAATCAACATAATCGGTAAGTGGATAACTAATAGTAATAATCTTAGTCCCCGGCGGTAGCTTTGCAAATTTTTTGATCAGAAGTTTTATCACAGGCTCTTCTAAACATGTTCCATAGAGATAAATCACCGTGGCATCTTTATAGCTGAAGTCCAAGTAATTTCCTTCGAGAAGTTTGACTCTAGGCACACGGTATTTGTTTTTAACTTGATTGGCATATTCAATAAATGTTGGAATTTGCTCAATGCCAATGACGTGGCATTTTACAAATTGTGCTAGCCAAAAGCAGGTGCGCGCCCTTCCACAGCCCAGTTCATAGACAATATCATCCTGAGTGATTTGGCATTCTTTAGCAATCATGGCTAGGGTGGTTAGGGGAGTTTCTCCATATTGATAAGGGTCTTCAGTTCCTCGTGCAAGAAGATAATTTTTGCTAATTGTGTAGGGGCTTGTAAAAAAATAATAAG
This sequence comes from uncultured Parachlamydiaceae bacterium, assembly GCA_963752155.1. Taxonomy (GTDB): domain Bacteria; phylum Chlamydiota; class Chlamydiia; order Chlamydiales; family Parachlamydiaceae; genus JACCRY01. The sequence goes on from CAVVXH010000018.1 coordinate 9,688, forward strand.
ATAGCAGGGTCAAATCTTGTTGTCGAAATTTTTTATTGGAATAAAATCGGAAGATGATTTTTATAAATTCGATTGTTTCATAAAAATATACGGAGGCTCTGATCCATAGAAGCTTTAAAAATTCTAACATAGAATTTATCCTCCAAATCCTGAATTCACTAGGCGTGCTACAAGAAAGAACATAAGTGTAGAAAGAACATCATTAAAGGCTGTCACGAGTGGGCCGGAGGCTACAGCGGGATCGATGCGAAATCTTGCGAAGACGAAAGGGGAGAATGCTCCTAATGTTGTCGCTGTCATGCAAGCTGCTAGAATTCCGCTGCTGACTGTGGCTCCGAGTACCAACGGAGTTTTTCCAAGGTGATTAAAGCCAATATCTCCTATAAGATAGACGAGAATTCCGCAGGTCAAGCCGAAAACGGACCCGATGATAAGGCCGATCTTTAGTTCATTAAGAATGGCTCGTTTCCGAAAACCAGGTGTGAGCTCTCCGGTTGACATTCCGCGCACTAAGATTGTACTGCATTGCAAACCTACATTGCCAGACATCATGTTAATGAGGGGAACAAAAAAGGGAACGACAGTAAACCAGTTGCGATCATTGAAATAGGTTAATGCGGAGGCTGTTACGAGGCCTGCACATAGAGTCACTAGCAGCCAAGGGGCCCTCCACATGAAACGTTTAAAGGTTCCTTCGTGTTCACTAATGTCTTCTGCCGTTCCTGCAATCGTCGCAATTGTTTCATCGGCAATATCTTCCATCGCTTCGACAACATCTTCATAGGTAATCACTCCAAGTAGATGATCGTTGTGATCCACTACTGGAAGGGCTGGAATTTCGTATCTTTCGACATAGTCGATGACTTCGTCTCGAGAAGTATCTACAGTGACTTTGTGTAAAACAGGGCGCATGACTTGTCTTAGGGGCACTTCATGAGAGTTGACGATGAGGTTTCTTCCTGGCACAAATCCAGCAAGTTCATCATCGTCTGTGACCACAAAAATACGTCTTGTGAGTTCAATTCCTGGATTATCTCGTATGGCAGCGGCAACTTCTCCGATAGTCGTGTTCATATGAAAGACAAAGAATTCATCTGTCATCAAACGACCCGCACTGTGGCGATCATGTTTTTGGAGTTCGCGAATACGGGCGGCTTTTTTAGGATCTAGCAGATCTATAACGCGTTTGAGCCGGCGATCAGACATGTCGTCAAGGAGCCTTACGGCTTCGTCAGGGGGCATTTTTTCGAGTAAAGATTTAATTTCCTTGTCATCGATTTGTCGGAAAATAGCGGTGCGAGTGTTCCCACCGGTATTGATCATGAAGATGATTTTGGCATTTAGATCGTATAAGTTTTCATAGACAACTATACGTGCGCTGGTTGGCAACCTAGCGACAGCATAAGCTAAGTCAATAGGATCATGTTCGCTGGCAATTTTGGCGATGTCATGTAAGAGAAGTTGTGAGGTTTGTTTATGAAAAGCACGTTCAAGTTTTTCATTGAGGACATCATCGAGTTGACTGGTTTTTGAGTCGAAATAATGCTCTGTGTTATTGTCGTCATCATTTTGAAGATATTCTGATTTCACTTGAGCACCCTAAACTTGAAGGTTTTGAAATTCCTTCTTGAAACAATTGCTATTATTAGATACAATGAGTCTACAACTATTTGACCCTAAAATTTAATTATTTACCAGAAGAAAAATGACCATGTCACAAGAAAAAACAGGGATATTCCCACCGGAAAAAATCCGCAATATCGCCATCATTGCCCATATTGACCATGGGAAAACAACTATGCTCGATAGCATGTTAAAGCAGTCTAAAGTTTTTCATGAGCATGAGATGGTGCCAGATAGGGTGATGGACTCCTATGATCAGGAAAAAGAGCGGGGAATCACGATTTTTGCAAAAAATACCTCCGTTTTATACAACGATTATAAAATCAATATCATCGATACTCCAGGCCATGCGGATTTTTCAGGTGAAGTCGAACGTGTTTTAGGGATGGTTAACTGTGTGCTCCTATTAGTGGATGCTCAAGAAGGTCCGATGCCACAAACGCGCTTTGTGCTTTCTAAGTCTCTTAAAATGGGATTAAAGCCAATTGTCGTGTTAAATAAAATTGATCGTCCTCATGCAAATCCGGATCGTGTATTAGATATGACCTTTGATCTCTTCTCTGAGTTAGGGGCAACAGACGAGCAACTAGACTTTAGCTATTGCTACGCCTCAGGACTTTCAGGTTTTGCCGTTCAAAAATTATCCGACGAACGCGTTGACATGAAACCACTGTTTGACTTGATCGTTTCTGATGTCGATGCCCCAAAAGGTTCGATGAGCAATTCCTTTCTCATGCACGTTTCTACGATTAGTTACGATGATTACGTTGGACGTCAGGCCTGTGGACGAATACTTGAAGGTACAATAAAAAAAGGGCAACAAATTCTTCACATCGATGAGAATGAAAAATATACAAAAGCCAATATCACACGCATTGAGTCCCATTTAGGACTGCAAAAAGTAGAGGTTGAAGAAGCAGGTGTGGGCGATATCGTGATCCTCTCTGGATTTCCTGAGGTCATGATTGGCGATACTCTCTGTGATCCCAATAATATCGTTCGTTTACCCCGAATCCATTTAGATCAACCGACTGTTTCGATCGATTTTACTGTCAATAATAGCCCATTTGTAGGACGTAGTGGTAAACATGTCACAATGAATAAATTGCGTTCCAGATTAGAAAGAGAAAAGCGTAGCAATATTTCCTTAAATATTGGTCATCCGGATGATGGACAAGATAAAATCACTGTGGCTGGTAGGGGAGAACTTCATTTAGCTGTTTTAATGGAAGCTATGCGGCGTGAAGACTATGAATTTAGTGTTTCCAAACCTCAGGTTATTTTGAAAACGATCGATGGAGAAAAGAACGAGCCTCTTGAGCGTGTACAGATCAATGTGCCGGAACAGTACTCCGGAATGGTGATCGAAGAGCTCTCAAGGCGTCGAGGTGAATTGCAACATCTTGCCACTGATGAACATATGATCACCGAAATGGAGTTTCTTATCCCCACTCGTGGTTTGATGGGATATCGCAATGAATTTCTGACTGCTACAAGGGGATTAGGTATCTTAACCTCGATTTTTGATAAATATACTCCATGGAAGGGGACAATTCCAGGACGTCCTCGTGGAGTGCTTATTTCTATTGGCGCCGGTAAGACCAACGGGTATGCTTGTTTTAACTTACAAGATCGCGGTACTCTTTTTGTAGCTCCTGGCGATGATGTTTATGAAGGAATGATTGTGGGAGAAAATACTCGAGATAATGACCTCATTGTGAACGTCACGAAAGGGAAGCAATTGACTAACGTGCGTGCCTCTGGAAGTGACGAGAATATCATTTTGGTTCCACCAAGGAAATTCACTCTCGAGCAAGCTGTTGATTACATCCAAGACGATGAACTCATCGAAGTGACTCCGGAAGCTATACGCCTCCGCAAACGTTACCTCACAGAAAATGAGCGCAAACGTCCTCCAAAACAAGCTTAATGGATTTTGTTTTATCTATTGAATATTAAATGGAAAATATGGTAGAATTAGGTTTTAAACTTAAAGAAGAAATTTTAGCTATGTTTAGTTGTTATTCCAATATTTTTGCCAATACGATGATGACGATCTCCACACAATGGAGGTGCGGGCCTATTTGATTGGCAATTGCTAAAATATGGGTCAAAAAAGACCGCACTTCCCCCAAGGGAAGTGCGGTCTTTTTTTTTGAAAGTAACCAATAACCGATAATTTGTAAGGAGGTTATATGAAAAGTAGATGGCTCTTTGTAAGCACTGGATTTGCTTTATTTTCGATGTTCTTTGGATCTGGAAATTTAGTGTTTCCAATCACAGTAGGGCAAGAAAGCGAAGGGCATTATTTTTTAGCAGCATTAGGCATTTTATTTAGTGGAGTGTTTGTGCCATTTCTTGGTGTGATGGGAATGATGTTGTATCAGGGAAGTATTGATCAATTTTTTAGTTGCTTTGGGCGAAAAGGAATTTTTCTATTTTCCTTTTTAGCATTAGCTCTGATGGGGCCTTTTGGGGTCCTGGCACGTTGTTTAACAGTGTCTCACGGAGCTTTACAACTTCTTCTTCCTAACATATCGCTCCCGATTACAAGCCTAGTCTTGTGTGGAATTATCTACTTTTTTTCAGTGAATAGAAATAAAATTGTTTCTAGCTTAGGAACTATCCTAACACCATTTCTGCTTATCTCTATAGGTCTGATTGCATTTTTTGGGTTAACCGGAGGCGAGGCTGAAATGACATCGGTGAGTTCGAATAGCTGGAAAGCCTTGAAAAATGGTTTTTTTCAGGGATATCAGACGATGGATCTTTTAGCTGCATTCTTTTTTTCTCAGTTTATCATTCTACATTTAAAGGAAAAGCTTCCCGCAGAAAATTCAGCAAGTTCAGGGTCTTTATTGCTTAAGCATTTTTATAACTCCTCATTGATTGGTGCGGGACTTTTATCTGCGGTGTATTTTGCGTTGGTGATGCTTGGTTGGATCTATGCTCCTTATTTGAATAATGTACCACCTCAAGAGATGTTAGGAATGATTGCCGTTAAATCGTTAGGATCTGTTGCAGCCCCATGCGTATGCTTAGCAGTTCTTTTTGCGTGCTTGACCACTAGTATTGTTCTTACAACCCTATTTGCTGATTTTCTTCGCACAGAGGGCTTTCAAAATAAACTTGGGAGCAAGCAAACATTGCTTATGACTTTAGGGATAGCCTTTTTGGTTTCTACATTTGATTTTGCCGGAATAGCTAAGTTTTTAGGACCCGTGCTTGAAGCAATCTATCCTGCACTGATTGTGTTAACCATAGTCAACATTGGAAATAAATTTTTCGGAGTAAAATCCTCGCACTGGCCATTTACAGCAACTTTAGTTGCAAAGCTTTGCTGGATTTAGAGGTTTGCCAATTGGGAAATAACAAATTTTTAAAGCGCCTTGCCATTGGTGCCTGACCTGATATTCTGACATTTGCCTAAAAGATGGCATAACCTCCCAGGAGGGCAAATGTCAGAATGTCAGGTCTGGAACCAAGGCCAGAACGTTACCTCTCATTAATTGAAAACAATTATCTTATTTTATCTTCGGATTAAAATAAAAATTCCTGCAACGAGAGCTAAAATAGCCATGACGATAGGAGGAATCGTTAAACCAGTACCTAAGCCACTAATTCCGACAAGAATCAAATAGATAGCCAAAAGTAAAAAACCAATGTTGTTAAAAGCCATAGAGTCTCCATTTTTATTTGCTGTTTTTATCAATCTAACTGTACTGAAATAGGCTGTCAATATTTATTTTATTCAATCAGCAATAGCAATTCTCGCTAAACTTTCATGCCCGCGTGGCGGCCACGAGCACGAAAATTAGAGGGAATTGCTGAACCAGCAATTCCCTCTTTGCATAGGAAAAGAAAATCTGGCATCTTGGATATGATGTTTTTCGCAAATAGTTGTAAACTTTTTAACAATGAGGAAAATAGATGGCATCTTTTGATTATGCCCTTTTAATTATATGTGGAGTGTTAGCTCTTCTCTTATGGAGGCTATCTTATTGCTGGAATTCTCCGTTGCAGTCAAGGGAGTCCCAAAATGCAGGAAATTTCTGCAGCTATTCAAGAAGGCGCAAAAGCTTACTTGAATCGTCAATATCAAACAATTGCCATGGTTGGATTGATCGTATTTTGTGCCATTGACATTGCTTTTGGGGGGTATGTGAGCATTGGGATTCTTAATGGGCGCTGTTTTATCCGGTGCTGCCGGTTTATCGGAATGAACATGTCTGGTACGAGCCAATGCCGCACAGCTGAAGCTGCCGAAAACGGGTTGCAATCCGCTCTCAAAGTCGCATTTAGGGCCGGAGCAGTGTTACTGGCTTCTTGGTAGTGAGGTTTGGCATTTTAGGTCTCACACTTTATTACGTGGTTTTTGCAGTCGGATCTCGCTCCAGATAAGAGAAATATTTGAATCGCTTGTAGGCTTAGGTTTTGGAGCGTCAGTTAATTTCAATTTTTGCTAGTTTAGGCGGAGGATTTTTACCAAAGGTGCTGATGTAGGAGCCGACTTGGTTGGTAAAATTGAAGCAGGTATTCCTGAAGATGATCCACGCAATCCTGCAGTGATTGCTGATAACGTAGGCGATAATGTTGGTGATTGTGCTGGAATGGCCGCAGATCTCTTTGAGACCTATGTCGTCACGATTGTCGGAACAATGTTGTTGGCTGGGTTAAATTTTGTAGCTCCTGTTCTGGAGAAAATGATGTTTTATCCGTTAGCGATCGGAGCCGCGTGCATTATTTCCTCGATGATAGGCACATTTTTTGTACGATTAGGGAGCGATCAAATAGTGATGAAAGCCTTGTACAAAGGATTTATTGTCTCTACCCTAGTTTCTGCAGTATTTATTGCAGGTGTGACAGCTTATCTTTTCGGATTTGAGCAAACATATCAATTTGCAGGGACCACTTTACTGGACTTAACTTATTATGGTGTGCAATCGCAGGGTTAGTTGTTACAGGGCTTTTGATGTGGATTACGGAGTATTACACTTTAACGATTATCGCCCAGTAGAAGTATTGCACAGGCTTCTACAACAGGCCATGCAACCAATATCATTCAAGGGTTGGCTGTTTCGATGGAAGCAACTGCTTTGCCTGTTATTGTCATTTGCGCTGGCATATCCTGTTCTACATGTGCGCAGGCAATTTTTTGGCATCGCCATTGCAGCGACAACCATGTTAGCCTTGCCGGAATGGTTGTTGCCCTGGATGCCTATGGCCCTGTCACAGACAATGCAGGCGGAATTGCAGAAATGTCGAACCTTCCAAGGAAGTGCGTAAGACCACAGATGCCTTGGATGCAGTCGGGAATACAACCAAAGCTATTACAAAAGGATATGCCATTGGATCTGCAGGTTTGGCAGCTTTAGTTTTATTTGCTGCTTTTATCGAAGATTTGGACCATTATTTTCCCTCTGTTGTATTACCCACAGACTTCTTTTTAGGGAATGCTTATGTGTTAGTCGGATTGCTCATCGGAGGTTTGTTGCCATACCTATTTGGAGCAACGAGCATGATGGCAGTCGGCCGAGCAGCTGGAGCAGTTGTGGTGGAAGTGCGCCGTCAATTTAAAGAGATTCCTGGGATTATGGCTGGGACTTCGAAACCTGACTATGGGCGTGCAGTCGATCTGTTGACAAAAGCAGCGATTAAAGAGATGATTCTTCCATCGCTTCTTCCGGTTGGAGCACCTATTTTGCTTTATTTTGTCATTTATTTGATTGCAGGACAGCACGATGCCTTTTTAGCACTTGGATCGATGCTACTTGGTGTGGTGATTACAGGTCTATTTTTAGGCCTTTCGATGACATCTGGAGGCGGAGCCTGGGATAATGCTAAAAAGCTCATTGAAGACGGGAATTATGGAGGAAAGGGTTCAGAAGCTCACCGAGCTGCTGTTACTGGAGATACCGTGGGGGATCCGTACAAGGATACAGCTGGACCGGCGATTAATCCTATGATCAAAATTACGAATATTGTTGCTTTATTGCTACTTGCGATACTGTACCATTTTACGGCACGCTAATAGACGCGGATATCGTTGCAAAGGGCTGTACGCAACAATAAACTTTTTTGAGGCTGCGACTTTGTCGCAGCCTTTTTGTTTTTTAGGGATATTGTGGGCGGCAGGAAAATAGAATGCCTTCTAGTAAATGAGAAGCAAAAATGGCTTCGTCAGCATAATAGGAGCAAATTTGTGAAAACAGAGAATTTTCTGTTGACTAAGATAAGGCAAAAAGATTATCTTATGTTTTCTATAGCAGCATTCCTCCAATGCTCGGATGGTGAAATGGTAGACACTAGGGACTTAAAATCCCTTGGGAGCAATCCCGTGCCGGTTCGAGTCCGGCTCCGAGCAACTTGATACTTAGTGACTTGTGAAATGTATATAACCTCCTGACTGTTTAATCAAAAGCGTTTAGGCCAAATCTGGGTCAAAACCCAGTGTCAAAGATTACTCGCCCAAAAGAAAATAAGCACCGGGAAAGGTATCTAGACAAAGAGGAAATTGGACGCCTTCTTGAAGAATGTCGCAAAAGTAAAAGTCCTCATCTTTATCCTGTAACTGTTTTTGCGCTGGCAACAGGTGCAAGGAGCGGAGCTACGTGTTTTTGGCATGAAACGCAGAGCTAAGAAGATGAAAGATACCGATTTCTCGGCCTTAACACGTGAAGCTATAACCGAATTTCTGAATAACCATAAAAATGACTAGGAAGTGGAATGCCAAAAGAAAAGATCTTAAAAAATACTCCTGTCAAGGCAGAGACTCCAGATGCATCACTAACGGAATACGCTGCAATACTAGCTGATCTAAAGCATCAAATCAAAGAAGCGCAACTCAAAGCTTCCATGTCCGTAAATAAGGAGCTTTTGCGCCTCTATTGGAATATTGGCTCATCAATTCTTGAAAAACAAGCAAAGTATGGATGGGGAACAAAAGTTGTTAGACGTCTAGTAAATGATTTAAGAAGTGCCTTCCCAACCATGAAAGGGTTTTCTCTAACCAATGTAAAATATATGGTCCAATTTGCTAGAGAATACCCTGATTTTCTAATTGGCCAGCAGGTTGTTGGCCAAATTCCTTGGGGACATAATATGCTACTCATGGATAAGCTAAAAACTATTGATGAACGACTGTGGTATGCAAAAAAAACTATCGAGAATGGTAGGCTCCTGAAGAAAGAAAATGACAACCCAAGCATCGGCCTAATACTCTGTAAAAGCAAGTCAAAAATACAAGTTGAAATAGCCTTACAAGACATTAACAAGCCTATTGGTGTATCAGATTACATTGTATCAATAAGCGACAGTATTCCAAAAGAACTCAAAAGCAGCCTCCCAACAATAGCAGAAATCGAGGCCGAACTAGCAAAGAATGAATAAATAACCTTAGAAAATAATACACAAATTGCTCCAAATTCCAAATTCAAAAGGAAATGATGGTACTCGGCTGCATGCTATCAAACGCAAATTATTTGAAACATGCATTCGAAGAACTCGATGATTCAGACTTTTTATTATACCAAAAAACCAATGCAGCTTGAATGCAGGCAAAGACAAAACAATAGGCTTCGTGCCCTTTTGGGGATTGAAGCTTCCAACCCCTGTCCAACTTTTCTGCTGGCAGTATCGCAGCTAAAAATGCAGAGAGTTTTGATTCGGCAAGAATCAAGGTGTCAAGATTTTTCCCCTCTATTCCCATCAACACCTGCTTGTGTCATATGCTTTCCTTTGGAGCAAACACACCCGTATACCGGTGTGCCTAGTGCTGAAACATATCCATATACCGGTGTGAAGACTCTCCTCATCAAGCGGAAAACAATAATTGAAAGAATCAAGGAACTTTAATGACTATAAGCGACGATGACTATTTTCAAAAAACAGGAAAGCAAAAAATTATCATTACAGAGGCTTCTTCTGAAAATCTAAAGCAGCTCGATGATGCAATTACAGATTACAATATTATCGCAGCTAAAGAGCTTCCAAAAGCAGTCATTCAGCGCCTTGATTTTACTGCACAAGATTCTGATGGCAAATTAATGGGCGGCATTCAGGCTATGGTAGTAAATTGGGGCATTTTACAAGTTGATCTTCTATTTGTCTTTGAAAAGTATCGAAAGTTGGGAATAGGTGCACAATTATTGGATTATGTTGAAGATAGGGCAAGAAAAAGCGGTTGTTATATATCTCATTTGGACACTTTTGATTTTCAAGCAAAGGATTTTTATCTGAAGCATGGTTATGAGATTTTCGGGGTTTTAGAAAATGTACCGAAAGATCATCATCGGTATTATTTAAGAAAAAAATTAAATCGGGTAATTGCCCAAAATAAGAAAGAGTATTTGATTGAAGAACTAAACTCCGATACAGCTGAAAAAACTTGTCGTGCGATAATTGCTACTTTACCAGAATGGTTTGGTATACCAGAAGCTAACGAAAGGTATGCTTTAGGCGTAAAGGATCGGATTTCATTTGGTATTTTAATTAATGGGCAGTATGTTGGCATGATCGCTATTGAAACACCTTTTCCAAATAATGCCAATATCTATTGGATGGGTATTGCGAAAGACTATCACCGAAAAGGTATGGGCAGCGCACTGTTAAAACGAGCAGAAAAATATTGCTATGAAAATCATTTTCAATCCTGGACCGTCGAAACGCTAAGCCCCAAAGAAAAAGATGCTAATTATTTAAATACATACTCTTTTTACATCAAAGCTGGTTTTAGCCCTCTTTTTGAGCTGCATCCATATGGACCGGATTTTGCAATGGTCTATCTTCAAAAAACAATTGATAGGTATTCGTAGGATTTAGAAAAGAGCTATTGAGTTGTCTAATACTTCAAATCAAAAAATTAAGGTGTTGCTTGAAGAACTAGCTTTGCATGAACAACCTTCTTACCTAGATCTTGTCGATATGAGCATCAAGCGATCGAACGGCTTCTCGTCATTTGGGCGAATAGGTTTCTTTCCTAATCCGATTTTTGGCAGATCCCTTGTGGCGCTCTGATGTACGATAGTCATATCATTTCTCTGTGGTTTTATATGCCTGGTCGGTGCGATTTGGTTTATCAGGGTAACGCAATTGAAGAAGACCGTGTTCAACCATGGATGTTAGAAAACGAGAACGCAGACTATCGGGATTACGTTGTAATAAATCACTCATTTGTTTTCTCGTTAGCCAATGATCCTTACAGAGCTGTAAGATAATCGATTCCATTTCTTTAGGCGGCAGTCGTTTATTTAGTTGAGCTGTTTCTGCAATTTTATTAAGTAAAGCCCATTGATCGATAGAATTTTGGTCCTTATGTACGGAGTGATCGCTCTTATGTACGGAGTCAAAATCCTTATGTATGGAGTGATCGTCTCTGGATACTTTTCGATGACGATGCCGCCTTGACCTTGGTAGTCTGCATGAATCAATGAATTGACCAAAGCCTCCCTAATGGCCACATGGACTGGTGATTCTCCTTTGCGCATCATGTCATTATCTAATTCGAAAGGGCGTTTTAGATCTGCAGCTAATTTTTGAATCACACGATGATAGAACTGATATAGATTGCCTGGCCAGGTACCATCCTGTGTGAGGCGATCTGTCCAACGAACTGCTGGATCTTGAGATAGTCTTTCTCGAAAATCAATTTGATACTGTGGTATAGCTTCTCGAATAGTCTCATCTCGACCGAACATGAGCAATCCTGCGACGGTAAGCCCTTCAGCACCACTCTTTCGGCAAGATCGCCACCCGTTAAGTTTTTTGAGCAGATCTATATCATCTACTCCAAGCCATGGATGAGTCGGCTGGTGTGAAGCCAGTCTTTGGCGGTATTGATGAAGGCTTGGCAGGTCAAGATCTTCTAAAGTGAAATGTTCCAAAATGCGGCTGTCTGCCGGTTCTTCTTGGCTATCTGCCAGCATGCGCCGAACTTCTTGTTCGGTACAGTGATAATCGCCTTCTGAATCACGTCGATATGTACCAGTTAGGGATTTTTGCCGATATATACAGGACGTTCGCGGCGGTCTGCTGGACGAATGCGGATTGCGATGATATCACCACGTGGATGAGAAATGGTTTTAACATCGTTATTTGAAAGAAGATTGACGCTTACCTTTTGACGATTGTTGATTAATCCCCAGAACTGTGTTTTGAGCTTATCGACCTCAGCAACTCCACTGACAGATCCATCGTCTTGAACGCCGAGTAAGATAACACCACCTTGGGTATTGGCCATGGCGCTATAAGTTTCCCAAAGGCTACCTGGAAGTCCGCCCTTGGCAGATTTAAATTCCAAATCTTCGCTTTCTCCCCAGGAAAGTTTGACCAGGATATCTAAGGGATTAATAGGGTCGTTTACCATTTAATTTTCTCCATTAATTCTTCCAGCGCAGATTCAATGCGTTCATCTTGGGTTGTTTTAAGGCTCAGATACAGTGAAAAGGGATCAACAATGCCATCTTTTGCAAAAAGAGCTGGATCGTAATGCCAAATCTCCAGTTCTGCATCGGCATCCTCGGCTAAAGGCACCTCTTCTAGATTTAACTGTTTTGATGTTTCCCATTGATTTGTATTAATGGCAAAAACTGAAGGCTCTGGAGAAGTCAACAGAGAGAGATGTGAAAGGGCTGATAATCCGGCAACAAGCTGTGGATGACAGTTTTTCAACCAGACCCGCTTTTTTACGGGGCTGCGCAAGAAGAGGAAGGCTTCATCCCACAGAGTTTGTTTATCTGAAAATGTCCACCAACGCTTTCTTCCTTCTTGGCAAAATTGACCAATCTGTGCAGCTTTTAGTTCTGCAAAGGCTCGATTGATTGTCATTAGGGTGTAGACTAGTTTTTCCGCGAGTAGAGTAGATGTGAGCTTTTCGTCTGCTTGGCGAGTCAGTGCATAAATGATAACAGCTTGAGTAGCGGGGCTAAATGTTTTAATTTTATTGTCATGAGACTTTCGAAAATGCTCCCGCAAATCGATACCGAGATGAGGCAAATACATCTGATTTCCTGGGATGACAAAGGGAATGCCATGTTCAATTAAGCGTTTGCGGTTATAAGAGCTTAGACATGCTTGAGCATGAATGACAAAGCCATCATCCCAATGTTTTTGAGCCTGCTTGTAATGATTGCTTATTACACCAGGGGTTAACTCGATGGTTCCTTTTGGTATCATTAAAAGGCAGGGAAGATCAAAAATTGAAAGATTATAGAAATCATAAGAATCGAGTAGAAAAAAAGAAGGATTACCAGTATATTTCCGGGGAAGAACATTCACTGAAGTATTCAGTATGCTCTGGAGATAGCTTTTCAAATTTTCGATGAATTCTTTCATGTTTCCTCGGTAACGCTTACATTGCATCATATGTGAGAATATGTTATTGTGCAATATAAATGTTTTTGAAAAAGCGCTTCAAATAGAAGTCGTAAGGAGGAAAATGTGATAAAAAGTGTTGTAGTTCCTTTGATTACTCCCAGCAGAAAAGAAGATTTTTTCCCACTAATTGATCATGTTATTGAAGGTGGCATAGAAGACCTTGTGTTATTTGGGACAACGGGTGAAGGGGAAAAAATTGATCTTGCAACTAAAAAATCTATTATTCGCAGTCTCATCCCTTTTATCGCTGGACGAGCGAGAATTTATATCGGATTGATGTGTTCCAATATCACCGATGCGATCTGTTTAACAAACTTTTGCTCGGAGCTAGGCTTTGAAGGGGCTCTTCTTCCTCCTCATCTTTATGGTGAGAATTCACAAGAGATTGTTCAAAAATTTTTAGATAAGTCTACTGCAAAGTTTATACTTTATAATCCTCCTGGAACTAACCCTCTAGGAAGAATTATGCATGTTTTTGATGAGACTAGAATTGTTGGATTAAAAGACTCGAGCGGTGACATTAATTTTATGAAAGAGCTGACTGCTCAACCACGATCTTTTTCCTGTAAGATTTATTACGGTAGGGAACATTTATTGGATCAAGCATTAGCGCTGGACATCGATGGCATATTTCCTGGAACAGGTAACGTTAAACCTCGGCTACTTTTGCAGCTGTGGAAACAAAAAGATGCAGAATCCTTTGCACTATTCAATCAACTCAAAGAACAGATACGTACAAGCAGTCCTGAAAGTTATATTCAGGGTTTAAAAATGAGTTTAAAGAATCTTGGGATTATAAATGGATGAAATCAAAACATGAAACTTGCAGTAGTCAACGATATTCACGTAGGAAAGTGTCTAGAGTATAATGGTAGGGTAAGGGCTTCTTCCCATTTAATAGAAGACATGCTTCCAGGCTTCCTTAGAGAACAGGAAAATATTGTTTTGCTGGATACGAAGGAAATTAGACATGATAAAAAATGTCCTTTTCAAACTGGTGATGCTTTGTAATGAAGGTTCTCTTAATTTATACATGAATTCACTACCATCGAAAAGGAATCCTTTTCGGCCCAAGAAACAACGCTTAAATGCGCATGCTTACGGTTCTTAGGTTTCGGTTTAACGGAAATTTCAATGTCTTGGCCTAGGATTTTTAGAAAATTCATAAGCATGTCGATTGAAAAAAGGTCTAGATTCCCACTAAGCAATGCGGAAATACGAGGTTGATTAACGCCTAAAATTTTCGCTACTTGCGTTTGAGTTAATTTTTTCCCTTTAATGACGCGAGAAATTTCAATTATTAGGTTAGATTTTGCAAGGTCTTCCTCAGGGTTTTCCAGTCCTAAATCTTCAAAGACATTATTGCTTATTTTTTCAGGCTTAATTTCTTTTTTCATTGCTTTGCTTTCCATCTTGAATCTTTGTTTTATGTAAAAATTCCGCTTCTTTGAGACGGCTATTAATCAAGTCTATCTCTTGCTTTGGTGTTGCGATTCCGGTTTTAGACTTCTTTTTAAAGGCATGTAAAACATAGATAGCCTCTTTAAATTTCACCGTGTAAACGCTTCTATAAGTCCCATCATAGCTGTTTTTTACAATTTCCCTAACATTGGCGCTTCCGAATCCTCTCAAAGGTTTTGAGTCTGGATCTTCCTCACCAATTTGCGCAAGGTGTAATGAGTGCCCAGTCATTTTCTTAACTTCCAAAGGGAATTCCGATAAGTCATCCTTGCTCGTTCCCACCCATTCAAGCGGTTTTCTATTGTCCATTTTCACCTGTACCTTAACTTTATTATACAAATACTTGTATATTTTAGCAATGGTAAAATGCCTAAAACTGCATGATACACTCCTTGCTAATCAATGAAATATTTGTTAGAATAGAGTTATATCTTAAAAGGAGTTGACCGTTGAAGATCTAAGTTTTAATCCATAACTTTCATATTTAACACAGGATTAAACTTATGTCGCGACTCCTTGTCCAATGCACGCGTGCATTCAAATTTTTTGGTTCTCTTTCCCTTTTTGAAGGAATTGCCTTCTCTATCAATCAAGGTGAAAAATTCGCTCTTATCGGCGAAAATGGTTCAGGAAAAACGACTCTTTTGCAAATTTTAGCCGGAATCCAATCATTTGATGAAGGGCATATACAGAAAGCAGAGCAATTGACAATAGGATTGCTTCCTCAAGAAGTAGTCATTACTGATCCAAACATCTCTGTGAGAAGATTTGTTCTACAAGGGTCATTGGACGATCTAGAACACAAAATGAGTCTATTGGAAAATCGATTGGATGACCCCGTGTGTTTGGCCGCATGGGCAGATTTACACGAAGAATATGAACAAAAAGGAGGGTATCAAAGAATTCCTCTCGAGGAGGTGTTGCATAATCTTGAACTGGATTTAACACCTGAACTTCCTATTTCCCATTTGAGTTCAGGGCAGCGCGTACGGGCTGTATTAGCAAAAATATTGATCAATAGTCCCGATTTAATGCTCCTTGATGAACCAACAAATCATCTTGATTCGGAGATGACTGATTGGCTTGAAAAGACGTTATCCGACCGGAAGGGCGCTTCAATCATTATTTCGCATGATCGGAAATTTCTGAACAGGACCTGTAACAGACTCATAGAAATCCATAATGGCCACCTGAGTCGCTTTGGAGGTAACTATGAATTTTATCTAACAGAAAAAGAAAAGCTTATACAAAGACAAATCAAAGCTCACGAGGCTCAGAAAGAGGAATTAAAACTTTTAACCGAGAAGTTGCGGTCTTTGACTTTTTCACATAGATCTCATAAACCATCTACCGACAATAACAAACTGGGTTATAATCAAAGAGGGGAAGGACATCAAAAATCGGTGCAGAGATCGATAGAGAATCTCAAAACAAAAATAATGGAAATCGAAAAAAATCCCATACACCATCCAAAGCCAAAAACTATTACAGGGCTTGTTTTTTCAACAACTCCGCTGTCTTCTAATCATGCTTTAATTTTTGAAGAAGTCAGCAAATCGTTTGGAGAAAAACGTGTGCTTTCTTCTTTTACCAATACCATACATAACGGTGAGCGCATTGTCATTACAGGTTCAAATGGCTCCGGTAAAACAACTCTGCTTGCAATTGCTGCAGGAGTCTTGAATCCAGATAGTGGAACAATTAGAAGTGCGCCTACAGCTAAAATTGCTTATTTGGACCAAGAAGTCTCTCTATTACCTATGGAGCACTCTCCATTCGAATATTTTCATTCTTCCTTCAATTTGGAGCGTGAAAGCCTCGTCAAAGAAGTGTATAAAGCGGGTCTTGGAGATTGTGGTCTTCTCAATCGTCCTTTCAAATTTTTAAGCACCGGACAAAGAAAGCGATTGATGATTTTGTCACTTATTTTATCCAAGCCAAATATTCTTCTACTAGATGAACCAACAAATCATCTCGATTTTTTAACGCTGGAAGCCTTAGAAAAGGCACTTTTGTCATTCGAAGGGGCCATTTTAGCTGTTTCTCATGACATCACATTTATTAACAAGATTGCAACAGGTGTGTGGAAGCTATAATCATCAACTATGCGTGGAGCAAAATCGATTGTATAAGTCATATTTGCTTAAAGTCCTACGCGTTTCTTCATTTCTTCAAATGGAACAGAACCTTGTTCTTCAATTTCTTTTAAAGAAAGCAACGCTTCTTGCGTATCTTCCTCATCTTCAATTTTTTGCAAGATTTTCTCTATAGCTTCCCATTCCTGAATCGAAATGATAATAGCCATTTCCCTATTGTGACGAGCAATCTTATATCGTTTGCGATTGTAAGCCACTCTATTAAGAATTTCTGCCATGTGATCTTTAACTTCTCTACAGGACAACGTTTCCATATAAAACCTCCTAAAAGACATATTTCCTCAAATGTCATTATAGTTGAAATGGAATATTTTATTAATCCATTAAATAGAGTGAAATTTTCATGCAATGAATTTTATAAACGGAGCCTTGAAATCAATATTCTTTCTTCCGATTGATTCCAAAGTTTGGATAGAAGATTTAAACAATGGATCTGTACAATTGGGATAATTGCGAACATTTTTCTAGAAGGTAAACCTCTTTTATGCTATATTCAGGGCATCAATCCTTGATTGTTGTCCTTGCTGTACTACGCTGGGAGCAATCTTTGCAGGAGCCTTTTTTGGAGTATAAATGACCGAGTTCGAACAAAATATAGACGGACAGACATACAAGTCGGAAAGCTTTTCTCAGAAAAATCTTGAAAAACGCTCTTTCACAGACTGTGCCTTTAGCAGCTGCGACTTTTCCGAGGCTGTCCTGCGAAATGCAAAATTTTGCTCATGCACATTCTCAAATTGCAATTTCAGTCTTGTAAAGTTGGATGGCTGCCGGCTGCAGGAAGTCCAATTTTCAGATTGTAAGATTACCGGAGCTGAATTTTTTAAATGCGAAAAGACGTTTTTTTCGGTAAATTTTAAAAACTGCCCGTTGCAATACTGCAATTTTTCCGATCTCGATATGAAGAACAGCTCCTTCAAAGGCAGCAAATTAAAAGACAGCCACTTCACAAATACGACATTGAAAGGTGCTGATTTCAGCGACGTCGACTTATCAAGAACTATTTTTCACAATTGCGATCTATGCAATGCGGATTTTTCCAGTGCGGTGCAATATGATATTGATCCGCGAACGAATAAGATCAAAAAAGCGAAATTCTCTTTGCCTGAAGCTGCTGGGCTGCTTCGGGCTTTCGAGATAATAATTATTTGAATCAAGAGATTTGTAATTGTTGCATTAAATTTGCTTGTTCGTCTTTTTCAATCATAGGAACAATTCCCTGCCAAGTAGCCATAAATTTTTTAGGTTGAAGAGTTTGAATATCCGATAACAAGGCGGATCGATCAGTTGGGTTCATATGAGGAAACAGCACTTGCATCATTCCAACCATTTCTTCAGGTGTCATTTCAGCATAAGTCTGTGCCTCTACTTCCCTTAATTCCTCATCAGTATAGAGGCGTTGCAGTTCGGGTAGAATGATTGTTTCTTCTTCATGCAAATGTATGAGGTTTTCGGCGACGAATTTTCGATAAGTCAAATAGAGTTTATATCCGATTAAAATTCTTTCCTGATCACTTGCCGCCTTGGGGATGCTATCGATCAGCTCTTGAATTTCTAGAAACTGAGTGTCTTGATGTGCATGATCTTCTTCAGCATGTTCATAAGCAATGGAATGTCTATTTTTAAGCAAAATATGTAAACGCTCATTTTCATACTGAGCATGGCCTTGCAGCATCTCTTTTAGCTCCTGAAACGCTGCATTGACAGAAGTAACCTCTTGAGGCTTGCTAAAGTCTGTTTTACCAATTA
>CAVVXH010000019.1:0-47675 GCA_963752155.1 uncultured Parachlamydiaceae bacterium
CCTTAGCTTTCATGGAATCAAAGCTATTCCTAGCTTGCACTTGCTTTAAGAGCTTATGATTCAGCAATTCTTCAATAATCCATACCGTTCCATGTATTTCAACCCCTTCGCTCTTTGCAGCGACTCGCAGGTCTTTATCACCGCTTAAAAGAGGACATTTTTCTTGCATGGCAAGAGCTAAAGCCGAATGATCCATCAGACTAGGCCGTGGGTATTTAAAGCTCAAAGATTCTGTCCTCTTGACAGATTCAGCGGTAAGACTTCTCACTTTTAAACCAGCCTCCAAAAGATAGCTGTGTCGCTCTCTGAGCTCTAATTCAAAGAGGATATCAGGAACTGCGATCTCATAAGGGAGTCGAAAAATAACTGAGGTCAAATTGCCATCTTCGATATCGATAAGAATGTTAGCATCGCTAATGAGTAAAAGCATGTGAATTTTGCACCTGACGAAGAGCTTTTAATTGAGTGAGAGAACAGGATAACAGTTCTGCGGCTTTTGGTTCCCCAATATATTCTTCACCAAGGGCATGAAACAGCATTTGGTTAAAGGCATGATCTTTTTCTGAAGGAATTTCTATCCCTGGCTCTTTGCGATGCCAGCCCTTTTGTCGAAAACGAATGATGAGGCTTTTGTAGTAGGATTCTTGAATGATTCCCAAATCTTTAAGACGATAGCAAATCGCTCCCATGCTTAGTTGAAACTGTTCTTTAAGAAGAAGAAGCTCTTGCCATTCAATGGCTCGACGCTCTTTTCCTACCGCTTGAAACACAGCTTCACGCGGAAATAAAAAAGCACCTGCAAATCGATTGCAAGCTTGCTCTTCATCTAGTTTAGGAGAAAGACGATTAATAAAAATATAGTGAGCGAGTTCATGAGCTAGATTGAAACGTTGTCTATCACCAGGCCATCTGGAGCTAATCACAATAATTGGCTGATCATTGATGATAGTAGAAAGACCATCAAAATGCTCTTCATCGGTGTTAATAATAAATACTCTTATTCCACGACTTTCTAAAGCATCGATAAGATCGTGAATAGGAGCCAAACCCAGTTTCCAATGATTGCGGAGTATTTCAGCAATTGACTCTACCTCTTCAAGGCTATTAACTTTCTGAGGAAAATCAGCTGGAAGTTCAAATATCGGTACAGGAGATGTCGGATAAAGATTCTCTAATTCTAAACGACGCTCGATTTGACTGATTACTTCAAATTTAATCGCTTCCTCAACTTTTGCACTCAATTTTTTTCGTTTTCGAAACTTTACATTTTCAAGAGAAACTTTAATTGGACGAAAAAAGAAATCGACACGAACTTTTAGAGCTCTTGCTAATTTTATGAGCATGTCTGAAGAGGGATAGACATCTCCATCTTCATATTTTTTGATAGCTGCATGGCTCAAGTGCACGAGATCACCAAGTGAGCGTAAGCTCAAACCCGCAGCTTTTCTCGCTTGTTGGAGTCGAATTCCTAGATTGCTCATAATAGATACCTATGTTTATAGATTCCCTTTACAGTTTACATTATAACGAAAATTCGTTATCCTGTAAACTAGATACTTCTTAGCCCAAGAGACATTGCCTTATTATATCTATATAGAAAAAAGAGGAAATTTGAACTTTGCTTTAAAGTTGATGAGTATCACTTTTAAGAACTCTATGAGCAAAATGGCATCTTTTATGGCTATGATATTTCTATTGCATTTTAATTATTCAATTTGCTAAAGTTTAGATAAACGAACGTTTTCATCTACAAAAAACACAACCTCCACTTTATGAGTAATGCCGAATTTCGGCATTATATGAGAAATTGTAACTAATCATTATAGTTAGTTCTGTTAAACAACCAAAAAAAGGAAGATTTTTATGACCACTGAGATAAACAGCTTTTCAAGCAGCCTTATATTAGGGATCACATTATATCGCAATCAGCAAGGAGTTACCAACAAGCTTATAGCACAAGCGGGATATGCCTTAACTGCTATAGTATCTGCTGTTGAAACTGTTGCAGCTTTAGCTTTTTTAACGTTATCGCTGGTTGCATATCCATTTTCATCAACACCTTTTAAGCATTCAACTAAATGGTTAGCCAGCAGTGCTTTTTCTCTTGAATGGTCTGTTGCAGATTTCGTTCTTAACCTTTTTGTATCAAAGCTAGTTGCTGATGAAAGAAGCGCTCGTAAGATACATCAAAGTGGAAACTTTATGATGCTCCCTCGAGACGCTGTTCTTCAGTTGCAATAACTTGCCAAAAACCAAAAAATCCATTAGCTTTTTAGCTTAAAATTCTTTACCATCATATTCATAGCAGTTGGATGGTATTGGGTTATATGGCGGACCACCGCCCTCATAACCCGCTGGTCGCCATTTGAAACTTGGCTCACCTCTTCACGCAGATTTAATTGCCAGGGCAATCGCATTATATATAATTTTTTTATAGGAGGAACTAATGTCAAAGTCTAATGAAATACTAAATGCAATTCAGACTCACCTTGCACCAATTCCCATTGGTCCCTATTCTCAAGCCGTTTCTTTGAAAGCTCCGGAACAACTCGTTTTTGTATCAGGACAAGTTCCCATTGACCCTGCTACAGGAAAACTCGCCGAAGAAGATATCACGATGATGACACGTCGCATCTTAACAGCTATCAAAAATATCTTGATAGAAGCCGCTAGCAGTTTAGACCATGTCGTCAAAGTCGAAATCTTCTGCACAAATTTAAAACAAGATTTCGGGGCTATTAACGCTGAATATGCTTTGCACTTTACCGGCGAAATCAAACCTGCAAGGCAGACCATAGAAGTGTCAGCTCTGCCTCTTGGATCTCCAATCGAAATTTCATGCATTGCTGTTATTCCATCCTCGATCCCTTTTTAGGACTCGCAAGCTCTTTGGTTTTGATCTTGATCGCTCTCTGCGATCACCCATCCTCCTCCTAAGGCTGTGTATAAATTGATCAGAGACTGAAATGTGTCACTCTCAACCTGAACAAGCTCCAATTCAGAAATGAAAAGATTGCGTTCAGCATCCAATACATTGAGGTAATCAATCTGCCCATTCGCATGCTGAAGTTTTGCCAGATCTAAATAGTCACGAAATATCTGCACCCTTTCCTTTTCAATTTTAAGGAGGTCTAAAGAAAGTTGATGCGCTATTAGAGCATCATTGACTTCTCTGAATGCATTTTGAATGACTTGTTCGTAGTTATAAAAAGCTTCCCACTTAACTGCTTCAGCAGCATCAAGCTGCGCAATAAGTCTTCCTCCATCGAAAACAGTTTGAAAGAATGATCCACCATAATTCCAGGTCCTAGCTTTGCCGCTAAATAAATTGCTGAATTCAGGACTAATTGCTCCAAACATTCCTGTAAGGCTGATTTCAGGAAAAAATGCTGCCCGTGCTGCTCCGATAAGGGCATCAGCTGCAATCAAATTTTGTTCAGCTTGTAAAATATCGGGTCTTTGTCCTAACAAGGATGATGGAAGACCTACAGGTATCTGTGGAGGTAAGGTAAGATCATTTATTTCACGCCCGCGAATAATCGGTCCAGGATTTCGTCCAATTAAAATACTCAATAAATTCTCTTCTTGAGCATCCAAAATTTTTAATCGAGTCATTTCGGCAGCTGCGCCAGTCACTGCTGAGGCTCGCTTGTTTCACTTCTAATTCAGAAGTGTACCCATTTTCATATCTCACTTCAGCGAGTTCTAAAGCTTTATTACGGGATTGCTAATGTTTTTGCAGAAATTTCGAGTTGCTTGTCATACATTCGAAGCTGAACATAACTGTTAGCAACAGAACTCATGACTGTGATGGTGACCAACCGCCTCGCGTCAATTTGACCCAAAAATTCTGCAAAAGCAGCACTGCTCTCGTTTAACAATCTTCCCCAAACATCGATTTGATAAAAGCCATTTAGGGACCAGCCATAGGTCTTTGAATATCGACTCACACCTGCCGGCAAAGGATGTTGAGCTATCGATGCATATCGTCGATTAAAGAATCCATCTGCAGTGACTTGAGGATACAAATTCCCATAAACAAATCTAAAAAGAGCTTCAAATTCAGAAACACGCCAGGCAGCGACAGCTAATTCTTTATTGTTTTCTAAGGCTTCTGCGATGAGATCATTCAAGACCGGATCATTAAATTGTTCCCACCATAAGACATTGGCAAAAGCTTCAGCTTCACCGACCTCAAAAAAAAGAGAAGATTTCTTCGTCACTGTGCGCCACTCCTCCGGAATAGGGATATCGAGATGATTTGTCCGAGGTGCCATGTTGCAAGAGCTAATAAGAAGCAACAAAGGAAAAAGTCTGTAATACATGAAATCTCTACTTTTTTCGTTCAGCAAGCTGTTGAATTATTTTAAAGAAAAATGGGACAAAGAGCACTGCAAAGATCGTTGCTGCAATCATTCCCCCCATCACACCTGTTCCTACAGACTGACGCCCAGCAGCACCGGCTCCGGAAGCAAACACCAAGGGAGCTACTCCAAAAATAAATGTAAGTGATGTCATCAAAATAGCTCTAAAACGCAACTGCGCAGATTCTATTGCGGAATTAACAATAGATTCTCCTTGCATTCGTTTTTGGAGTGCAAATTCAATGATTAAGATCGCATTTTTTGCCGCTAGGGCAACTAGCGTGATCAATCCAATCTGGAAATAGATGTCATTGGGAATTCCAGTAAACCAAATGGATAAAATCGCTCCAAAAATTCCGAATGGGATTGTCAAAAGCACAGCAATCGGCAATGACCATTTTTCGTACAATGCGGCAAGGATTAGAAAAACCATGAGAAGTCCAGCGACAAGCATTTGTGAGGAAGCACCACTTGTCATGTTTTCTTGGTAAGAACGTCCACTCCATGCGATGGTCATTTCTTGCGGAAGAACTTCTTTAGCGAGTTCTTCGACGGCAGCGATCCCTTGTCCTGAACTATATCCGGGTGAGTAATCTCCGTTAATAGGAGCAGCAAGAAATCCGTTAAATCGATTGATCGTCATCGGCCCTTTGGTAAAGGTTGTTTTCATAATCGATTTCAGAGGGACCATGACTCCGGACAAAGAACGCACAAAAATTTCATCAATATCACTAATGCGCGCACGGTAATCCGGCTCTGCCTGAGCGATTACTTTAAAAACACGTCCGAACATATTGAAATCATTGACATAAACGGATCCCAACAAGGCATTGAGAGTTTGAAAAGCATCCGCAATGCTAATTCCCAAGGCACGAGCTTTATCTTTATCTAAGGTGATAGAAAGTTGCATATTATTCGTATCAAATGAGGTAAAAAGAAAAGCAAGTTCAGGACGTTCGCGAGACTTTTCAATGAATTTCTTCACATACGTTTCAAACTCTTCAATCCCCTTTGCACTGCGATTTTGAATAGAAAATTCTAATCCTCCAAGAGATCCTCCACTCGGATTGAAAGCCATCACTGTCGCATTTCTAATCTGCATATACTTTTGTTGAAGACGTTGTAGAATCGCATTTGCGTGCAATTCTTTACCGACACGTTGGCTCCAATCTTTAAGAGTGATGAAACTGATCCCCAAGTTACCACCGTTTCCTCCCATCACACTAAAACCGGTCACAGCAACAACATTCTCGACAGCGTCTTCTTCTCGAGTCAACCTGTAAACTTCTTTTGCGACTTTTTCACTACGTTCTAAGCTAGAGCTATTAGGCAATTTCTGAGCTACTAACAGCCAACCTTGATCCTCTTGCGGTAAATAACCCCCAGGCACGCGTGAGTAAATAAAAACCATCAATCCGCAAATGAAAAGAAATAAAAACGACGAAAGGACAGTCCGATGAATGAGTGAAGAGACGCATCGAATATAACCTCCGGTCAGTTTGTCAAAAAATTGATTAAATTTTTGTGCAAATTTCGAAGGCTTTTCATGTTCTTTAAGCAGATAAGCAGCTAATGCTGGGCTGAGCGTTAAAGCGACAATTCCGGAAATAATCACTGAAATAGAAATAGTAATCGCAAATTGCTTATAAAGTTGTCCGGCAGTTCCTCCCAGAAAAGCTGTGGGAAGAAAAACAGCACAAAGCACACATACAATAGCAATCACTGGGCCGATGACCTCGCCCATTGCTTTTTTAGTGGCCTCTTTAGCTGAAAGAGAAAATTTTCGCATATTACGTTCAACGTTTTCAATGACGACAATGGCATCGTCGACGACAATTCCTACAGCGAGGACTAATCCAAAAAGAGTTAACGTATTTAACGAATATCCCAAAATATAGAGTCCAGCAAAGGTCCCGATAATGGAAACAATCATGGCCAATAGAGGAATCAAAGTGGCACGAAAATTTTGTAAAAAGAGCAATACAACAGCAACAACCAAAATAGCAGCTTCAAAGATAGTACTCATGACTGAAGAGATTGAGGCTTTAATATAATGCGTCGTATCATAAGGAATCGAATAAGTAAGTCCTGCAGGAAATGACTTAGATATTCGTTCCATGGTGGCTCTCACTCGATCCCCGACATCAAGGGCATTTGATCCGAATTGTTGATGTACAGCAATTAAAGTTGTTGGATAACCATTAAGTTCAGCCACAACATCGTAACTTTGGGCTCCTAACTCGACTCGTGCAACATCCTTAAGAAGGATCTTTGAACCATCTAAATTAGCGCGCAATATGATGTTTTCAAATTCTTGTGGTTGACTAAGCCGTCCTTCAGTCAATACAGGAAGGGTCAACTGAACAGGACCAGGTGTGGGAGGTTGTCCGATTTGACCAATCGCATAGTCGGCATTTTGCTCTCTGACGGCCATTAAAAGGTCATCAAGAGTAATTTGCAGCTGAGCCATCAGATCTGGTTTCAGCCATAAGCGCATGGAATATTCACGTGCACCAAAAATAGAAGCTTCACTCACACCATCGATACGCAAAAGTTCATCTAGAACATTCAAACTTGCATAATTGCTGGTAAAAACATCGTTGTAACGACCCTCAGGAGAGCTAATGGCAAGAATCATTAGAAAGCCGCTAGATTGTTTTTTTACTGTGATGCCGTTTCTCTGCACCTCATGAGGTAAGCGAGCGATCGCGGCATTGACACGGTTCTGCACGTTAACTTGGGCCATATCGACATCAGTACCGATCTCAAAGAAGACATTCAGATTCATTGCCCCTGTAGATGAACTTTCAGATGACATATAGATCATCTTTTCAATACCATTGATCTCCCGTTCAAGAATAGCAGCCACATTGGTTGCAATTGTTTTGGCATTCGCGCCAGGGTAAAAAGCCATGACTTGAATGAGAGGTGGATCAATTGCAGGATACTCTTCTAGAGGCAGAGACTTTAGCGCCACAAGCCCTGCAAAAGTAATGATGAGTGAAATGACACAAGCAAATATGGGTCGATCTACGAAAAAATTTGAAAACATGAAATTTACTTACTTATCTGTGGGCAATTCTTGAATGGTCACGGGAGAACCTGGCAAAATTTTATCTACACCATCGACAATCACAACATCTCCATCCTTTAGTCCGGATGTAATAATCCAATTGTCATCAATCCATTCACCAGGTTCGACATTTTGTTGAACAGCTTTTCCATCTTTAACAAGATAGACAAACATTCCTTTTCCGCCTTGTAAGACAGCTCTTTGTGGAATCTCAATGGCATGAAGACGCTTAGCTCCTAATAACTTAGCGCGAACAAATTGCCCAGGTCGCAGAATATCCTCTGGATTTGGAAACAAGGCGCGCATCATCATCGTTCCAGTCTCAGGCCTGAAAGTGGGTGATGTATAATCTAACTTCCCTTGAGAAGGAATAACGGTCCCATCTGCCAGAATAATCTCGACATCAAAATTCCTATCCGGAGGAAGTTGTAGTAGGTTCTGCTGAATTTCCCGATGTTCTTTTAAAACATCACTTTCCGAGATATGAAAATTGACATAGATAGGATCTATAGTTGTTATTTTCGTAAGAAACTTCCCGCCAGGGGAAATGAGAGCTCCTTCGCCATAAGTGGACTCAGCTGAAAGACCCGTAATAGGACTCGTAATATTCGTGTAATTCAAATTAAGTTCTGCTTGTTTTAGCTTTGCTTCTGCAGCAGCAACGCGAGCTTTTGAAGTACGCTCTTGGGCAAGTGCTTCGTCGAAATCTTTACGGCTAGCTGCATTTTTTTCGAAAATGGGCTTTAGACGTTCAACAGCTCGAGAAGCATTCCATAGTTGAGCCTCTTCACCCATCAAGTCAGCCTTGGCATTATCTAAAGCAGCTAAAAATGGGCGTTGATCGATGACATAAATAAGATCCCCTTCTTTAACTAGCTGACCTTCATTAAAACCAATTTTTACGATCACTCCCTCAACTCGCGAACGAATTTCGATACTATGATAACCATTCACAACTCCCACAAATTCAAAAGTTACAGGAATGGTTTTAGATTCAACTGTGACCGCAGTCACTTCCACAGGGGGCGCTGTAGGCGGGCCAGAAGAATCAAGAGGAGCACTTTCTTTTTGACAAGCAAAGAGCATTGAGGCCATGGAGATGGCAAGGAACCAACGATAATAACAACAATTCATTTTCCACCTTGGGACCTTTGAAAGGATCGTCTGAAGAGAATTATAGGTAATTTACAATGCCATAGTAGATCTTCAACAGATTTTCGTCAATAGGCTTTTAAATCTAAGGGTGTGATTAAAAGTTGTACAGATGAAAACTTGTATTATCAACGTTAAGATTACTATTGGTGCCATTACAATTTAACCAAAAAATACTTTTTGGAGTGCGCGTGGCTTTGCCACCGCAGAACGTAGCCTCTATACGAGTTATGCCGGTAGACGTAGCCTCGATAGAACTCAAGCAAGTGTTCTAACAAGGTTATACCAGGCTCGGCCATAGATTGTGTTTTTTTGCGCGTCAAAGCTCCCGTGGTTGAACGATCAAAAATGACCCCATATTGCAATATTGGGTCATTTTTGATCGTTCAACCGCGGGGCTTTCCCAAAAAAATACAATCTATGGCCGAGCCTGGTATAGTATGAGTTAATGGAGGCAACGTCTACCGGCATAACTCGTATAGAGGCTACGTTCTGCGGTGGCAAAGCCACACGCACTCCAAAAAATATTTATTTATTAAATTGTAGTGATGCCAATAGTAGCTTTCACGTGAATGTTGATGAGTATCACTTTTAAGAACTCTATGAGCAATTCGGGCACGGGCACACACACGGGCACGAAAATTAGCGGGAATTGCTGTAAACCTAAACATTCTTCAGGGCTGTGGTAATGAGCAACGGCAGCTCCACATTTTCAGGAAGTGAATCAATGCTGCGTTTGATAGCTTTTTGTGCAATAGCCTGAGTGTACCCGAGATTAATTAAGGCACTCATAGCGTCAGAGATCAATTGCTGTTGAGGCAATTGAATGGCAAATGGTGAAGGATCCGGTGGTGCAATCCCCTTAAGCTTATCACGCATTTCAACGATGAGCCTTTCAGCCGTTTTTTTTCCAACTCCTGGAATTTTGCACAAAACAATTGTATCACCGGCAACGATCGCCTGCTGTAGTTCACGTAACGAGAGGTGTCCGATAAGACCTAACGCCATTTTAGGCCCTACTCCAGTTATTCCAATTAATATTTCAAAAAAATCTCTCTCCTGCGGACTCAAAAAGCCATAAAGAGCTTGAGACATCTCCCTAACAATAAAAGAACTATACAGAAGAACCTCATCGCCAATCGACGGCAGCTTTCCTAAAGCACTCGCAGGAATACATAATTTATATCCAACACCTTTTACATCGATAATGCAATGTAAAGGGGTGGCTTCAACTAACACTCCACGAAAAAAAGCAAACATAATCATCCCTAAATTTCTTTATCAACAAATTGATTAAATCGAATAGCATTAGAATGGCAAAGCGCTAAAGCTAATGCGTCAGCAGCATCAAAGGGCTCAGGAATCACTTTCAAGCCAAGTAGAAGTTTAACTAGATCCTGAACCTGTTTTTTCGAGGCATTTCCACGTCCTACAGCTTTTTTCACACTTGTAGGAGTATACTCATAAATCGCAAGACCGCGCCGTTTAGCGGCAATGATAGAAATGCCTCGTGCTTCGGCAAGTTTAAACACACTTTTAGCATTGCGGCCAAAATACTGTGATTCCACTGCCATTGCCACAGGATTATATTGCAGTAAAATTTGTTCTAAAGCATTAAAAATAATGAGTCCTCTTTCAGACAACAAAGCTTTGGGCGGTGGACG
The DNA here is from genome assembly GCA_963752155.1 of uncultured Parachlamydiaceae bacterium. Classification (GTDB taxonomy): domain Bacteria; phylum Chlamydiota; class Chlamydiia; order Chlamydiales; family Parachlamydiaceae; genus JACCRY01. The sequence goes on from CAVVXH010000019.1 coordinate 10,254, forward strand.
GATGCATCCATAATCGACAGCCACGCAAGAACTCCCCTTTAAGGATATAATTCCATAGCCTGTGACAAGGGTTCCAGGATCGATACCAATAATAATTTTTTCGGACATAGTTTCTTAATCGAAGAGGGTTTGCTTTAAAGTCATTTTCATCTGTGGAATATCAAAGAGATTAGGGTAAGGATTTGAATTATCCCTATCTTCTTCCTTTCTAGTTTCTTTCCCTTCAACTTCTTCCAATGGAACTCCAAATTGTAATGGAGAATGCCTTTGAATAGGTTCTTTGTTTGAGGTTGCTCCAAAATCTATAAGAAAATTTTGTAATTGTAAATGACGCTGCTCTATCTTCTCGAGATCTTGAATTTTTTCCTCAAGAATTTGCTTTGATTGATTAGATTGTCGCCACTTCTCATCCCATCTAAGAATTTCATTTTCAAGAATGCTAACTTTTTCAGCCAACTCTTTAATCTTCTTTTCCTTGGTTTGCAAATCACTTTGAAGAACTTGATTAGCTTGCTGTAATGCTGCATGAACATTTCCAGCTTCTACTTCACGAAGAATAAATTCTTCAACTTTTTCATTTAGAAGAGCTGATTCACGTACTTTTTTGGCTAAATGCTGATGTGCCTCATCAAGGGTAAATTGTTTTTCATTATTTTGTGCTGTAAGTGAGATTGTTTCATGTTGAAGTTGTTCGTTGGTGGCTTGTAAGATAGTTATTAATTGATTCGATTCTTCTAATTGCTCCTGAAGGTGCTGTAAATCTACATTCCGCTCTATTTTCTCTCTTTCAAGCGAAGTTTTTATTTCTTCTAATTCGGCATTTTCACTGAGATGTAGATCATTTTGAAATGTTAAAAGATCGATCTTTTCAAAGAGTGCTTCACGTTCCTTAATGCAAGACTTAAGGTCTGTTTCGAGGGCTTTTAGACGATGGCTTAGGAAAGCGATCTTTTCATCAAATAGAAAGCGTTCACTTCTTTCACGTTCTTGTAAAATTGCGAATTTTTCTTTTACATCTATTAACTCTTCATGCTGTTTGCTATATTCTCGGCGTTGTTGATGAAGGGCTTTAAGAGTTTGAACTTTTTCCGCGATAGCCTCAGCATAGAGTTTTTCCATTTCTTTGGCATCACGTTGCCCTTTGGTGAGGTGTTCTTTAATGAGAGCAAGCTCATCGTGGTAATGATTAAAAGAGTTTCGTAATTCTTGATTTTCCAGTTGAGCTTGCTGAAAAGAGTTCAAAGCGAGTTGAGTAGCGGCTTGTTGTGAAATGAATGCTTCTTTTTGCGTTTCGAGTGACTTCTTTAAAACGTTGAACTGTTTATAAAGGGCTTGGATTTCTTCTTCTAGCAGTTTTCTAGAGTGTGTTTCAACATGAAGTTGATCTTCTAGGTGTTGTGCTTTCGACTTCCATTCTTGATTTTCTATTGAAAATAGTTCAGTAGAATTCTTGAGCTCTTGCAGCTGATCTAAGATAGCTATTTTTTCTAAAAGAAGTTCCTCTATTTGTTTTTCTTTTTCTTTGAGCAGAGAGGAAATTTTTTGACTATTTACGATTCCGTTCAAGTGGTTGAACTTATTAATGGGCTCGGATTGATGATTGTGGTTATTAGCGCTGAAACTATTTTGTTTTGGTACCTGAGAGTTTGTATGTTTAGTCAATGTTCCGTTCTCCAATCTACCTAATCCTCCTGTCAATGTTCATAGATTTATATAGTAAAAGGATGGCTACTTACTTGCAATATGAAAGATTTCAATAGAGCAATTCTCTTCGCGGATCCATAGCAGCTCTAAAATGGGCAAAAATTCCAGCTTCAAAGAACCAAGAGGCTTCAATCTTAAAAATATAGACAGCTAGACAGCCGAAAAAGATTATGATACCATTAAGAATAATGGCACAACTCTAATTCGTGGATTTTATCATGACCAATAATGCTTCCCTCCTTGGCCAACTTGAAGCCTCACCAGCAGCCTCACAGTGGAAACGTATTGGGCTTGGTCCCCATCATGGGATTTGTATTCCCCTCTTTTCCCTCCACACATGCCAAAGTGCAGGAATTGGAGAATATCTCGATTTACTTCCTTTGCTTTCATGGTGCAACAAACTTGGTTTAGATACTATTCAGCTACTCCCCTTGAACGATACAGGCCCCAATACCAGCCCATATAGCGCCATTTCAGCATGTGCACTAAATCCTTTGCATTTAAGCTTAGCTCAGCTTCTAGCCATGCAAGAAGATTCTCCCCTGCATACCTCATTAAAAGAAATACAGAAACTTACTTCTACCTCGCGTGTGGACTATGGATCTTTACTCACCACCCGAGAACATTTTTTAAGAGATTATTTTCGACTTCATTCAAAAGATGTTTTAAATTCAATAGCCTATAAAGAATTTCAAGAAAAAAACTCCTGGTTAAAAGGTTATGCTCTCTTTAAATCGATTAAAAGTCATTGCAATTGGCATAGCTGGAGTTCGTGGCCTGAAGAAATTAGAAATCATACCCCTCCAATAATGGAAAATCTTCAACAGAAGTATGAAATAGATATTTCATACCATATCTTTGTGCAATTTCTTTGTTTTCAACAGATGAAAAAAGTTAGAGAATGTGCAGATAGATTGGGGATATTCCTGAAAGGAGATATACCGATTCTTCTCGATCGGGAAAGTGCCGATATATGGTTGCACCCAAATCTGTTCAATCTTGAACTTGGCGCTGGAGCACCTCCTGACGCTTATTCTCAGATTGGGCAAAACTGGGGCTTTCCGCTGTATAATTGGGAAGAAATGGAGAAAGAAGATTTTGCATGGTGGAAAAATAGACTCTCTGTTGCATCAAATTTTTATCACATCTATCGAATCGATCACATTGTTGGCTTTTTTAGAATTTGGGGGATCCCTCGCGGTGCACCTGCTATAGCTGGCCAGTTTATTCCTTCAGACCCAAATCTCGCTTTTCTTCAAGGACGTAAAATTCTATCGATGATGTTACAAGCTTCCGAGATGCTTCCTATAGGAGAAGACCTCGGAGTTGTTCCTCCGGAAGTAAGACAAATCATGCAAGAATTGGGCATCTGCGGCACAAAAGTGATGCGATGGGAGCGAAGTTATAATAATGATAAACATTTTCTCCGGCCGGATGAATACCCTCCCCTCAGTGTGACAACCGTATCAACACACGATTCTTCGACTCTACAACTATGGTGGAAAGAAAATAGCAAAGAAGCGCATGAATTCTGTGAATTTTCCGGTTGGGAATATCATGTTCCCCTCTCTTCTGAGTATGAATTTGCTCTTATGTATGCCAGTCATCATACAAACAGCCTTTTTCATATTAATTTGTTGCAAGAATACCTTGCATTTTTTCCGGAACTTATCCATGCAACGCCCGAAGAAGAACGCATTAATACTCCCGGAATTATTTCTAATGCGAATTGGAGCTATCGATTTGTTCCAACTATCGAAGAACTGACGAGTAATACTGATCTTGCTACTCTGATTTGTGCTTTGAAGGCCTAGTGAATGAAGAAATTGCTTATTTATTACCAAAGAATTTTTATATTTGTCTTACTGACTATTCATTCCTTTTCCCTCGATGCCATTGAAGTATCTCAACAGAAGATTAGAGCCACTTACAATAGTCTTGATCCCCTTTCAATTGCTCAACATTTAGCTTTTTATGAGCTATATCCTTATTCACATGAAGGAAAGAAAGCACTTACAGAGGCCTGGCAATTGATGTTGATGCACTCTTCAACTTTCACAGATAAGAAAGGAATGACAGTTCCCTTTTCAACAGAAGCCGTCTTTTTGGATCAAACTATTCACGCAATCATTGCTTTGATAAATAACCAACCAGATCAAAAAGCTTCCGACCTTAATGAAGAAGCCTTAAAAGCGATTGAACATGCCGGGAGCGAGCTTGGCAATCGAAGGCTAAAAGGACATTATGCACAAACCGAAGCTGAGATCCTTTCATTACCCCCTGAAGAAATCGATTTAGCTCATGCCATTTTCCTTTCACAACAAACTCGAGATCCCGAAGCAGTTAAAAGCAAAAAAAATTACGAAGCAGCCATTGACCTTATGGCCCTACAAATTCGCGCGCGTATGCCCCAAAAAGCCACCGCTGAACAGATGATTCGGACCATCAATGATTTTATCTTCTTTGAACTGGGTTTTCGGTTTCCCCCTCATTCACTTTATACTAAGGAAATCGAAAGATACACTTTTTTATCATCTGTGATCGATTCCAGACGTGGAATTTGCCTAGGAGTCTCAGTTCTCTACCTTGCGTTGGCTCAGCGCCTAAACTTACCCTTGGAGATAGTCACACCTCCTGGACACATTTACGTTCGATACAGAGATGGAAATAGAATCATCAATATTGAAACAACAGCACGCGGAATAGATGTCGATTCGAAAGAGTATTTAGGCATCGATACATTTGCATTGGAAGAGCGCAACATCAAGGAAACAGTTGGTCTCGTCCATTTCAATCAAGCTGCCGATGATCTTCGCGTAGGAGCATTTGACAAAGCCCTTAAAGCCTATGAAAAGGCTAAGCTTTATATTCCTAACGACAAACTATTGGATGAATTAATGGGATCGTGTTCCATTCTTTGTGGAAAAGTCATGGAAGGGAAGTTGTTATTTGAAAAATCTCTTAACACTCCCTCTAAACATCAGATTGGGAATAATACAAGCTGTGAAGACTATCTCTTGGGCCATGCTGATGCGGATGCACTTAAATCTTTGTTTCACCACACTGAGGATAATCTTGACTCTATTCAAAATAAACAAAAAATCCTTCAAGAGATTGTTGCACAACAGCCGAAATTTAGAAGTGGGCTGCTGGGGCTAGCTATGACCTGGATCCAACTCCAACGTTTCGGTGAAGCCCTGACGCTGTTGGAAAAGTATCATGCTATCGATTCAACAGATCCTAAAGTGGAGTATTATCTTGCTGTCATCTATGCAAAACGTTATAACTTTCCAAAAGCTTGGGAGCATTTAAAAAATAGCGAAGCTATTACAAAAGCACATGGTCACTTTCCCAAAGCTCTGAAAGAATTAAGAGAAGAATTATCACTGACCTCTCCAGAATAAAATTATTTAGCCTTGTTCACTTCTTCGCTCAATTATTCCTCCTCTGTGTTCTCTGTGATCTCTGTGGTAGATTTTTTTTTACCACAGAGATCACAGAGAACACAGAGGAGGAATAATTGAGCGAAAGTTTCTCGTGTACAAGTGAACATAGCCTGTTTTTTATGTTGACATATGTGGTCAAGTAGATTAAACTAAATCAAATTAATCAAATCCAAAACATTAAATTAAAGGTTCTAAGATGAATACCTATTTTCCTTATACAACAATATCAAAAATGTCCGATACATTAAGACTTCTTGAAACATGCAATCAATACTCAAATGCTATAAAGGAAGAGCAAATTAATCAAATTGCTAAGAACTGTATCGAAATTTCCAATGAATCTACTTATTACCTAAATGAAGTTAAATTTAAAATCAGAAACAAGACCTTTACTGAGGCTGATATAAATATATATAAAATATGTATTCAATTATTAGGAACTTTAAAAAATACTTTATTTAAATTTCAAAATTGTGATGAAAAAATCTTACACATTCTCTCTCAGATATTTTTTGAAGCACACAAACAAATGGATGAATTGGATCAACCAATGACCCCAGATTATTCAAATCCCCTTGATGTTAAACAAGAAAAAAAACGACCAAGTGAACCTTTAGAACCTGATGCTTTGCCTGTCGCTAAAAAACACAAATTCGTCATAGAAGAAACTATAGATTTTGAGAAATTTCCTAATGATATTATTTTATTAATTTTAAAAGCACTAGGTATTTCCTCTCTACTCTTGCATGCAACATCTCATCGATATAAAAATTTATTTTCTCCTGACCCCTTTAAAAAGACCTTATTCGGATACAATATTTGCAAACAATTATTAGCAAAAACATATACCAAGAATATAGACCTAAAAAAATATAAAGAATTGGCTAAAGTTTTCATACAAGCTCTAATCGACAGAAACTTGATCCTTGGCCAATCATCAATAAATTTGTTTCCAGTCAAAAAACTATTTCGTTTTGTGAGCTTGCCTCTTAGAGATTTGTTTGAGATGCTATATAATTTGGATAAAAAAATATCGTTCGATTCTTTAGAGATGAATTTTGGTCTTACAAAAAAAGATAATGAGCTAATAGTGAATCCTAATTTGTTTTTAAAAACTGAAGAATGGCCAATTTTTTTAAATATTTTATCTAAAACAATACCATATGAAAGTGGAGAGAAAATCACCAAACAAATTTTAGATAATATTGTACAAACACTTGACTGTCTAAGTGATCCCAATGGGGATAATGATGATGAGTTTATAGAACTTACAGCACTTTATAAGATAATTGCAGCATCTTTCTTTCCCAGCTTAATTAATTCTAATGATGATTTAAATTACTATATTAAAAAAGCATATGAAGGTAATCACTTAAACCAATGGTTTCATAAATGCCAACAGGATCACGAGCCTTTCACTCCAGAAATTCGACTAAAAGTAATTAATTTAATTGCATCATCAGATCAAGCCTTTCCAATAGCATTCGACGAGAAGGTAAAAGATTTCGAACGCTATGATGAACTAGATTTAAATTTTTTAGAATCTGATATTCTACAAAAAATGTTAGACTTGCAACCGGAAAAATTGAAAATAACTTCATATGTAGATGATCAAAATGCAAGTTTAAAATTTGCATTTCTTCTTGATAATTATCAAAAATATATTGCAAAAAATGGTATTAATAAAAATTCCGTCATTGAACTTCAACAAGAAATACGAAATTTTATAAATGTTATAAATTTCCTTAGAGATCCTTCTCATAAACTTATGAATTCTAAATATGGATCTGTAATTCAAATTTACTTAAATGATGAGCTTGCTGATTCTTTTAAAATGAAAACTTTAGACACTATTCAAAAAATAATTGAAACGCCTATGCAAGAAGAAACTAGCGAAATTGATCTTTGTGCACTTCTTCGCCTAATCCAAGTATTTTTGGAAAAACATCCTGAAAATTTTGGAGATATCGAGCATGTCTTTCCCTTCATCGCACGTTTGTCATTGAAGTTTCAAGATAATCAAGATAATTTAGTTAAATTAATTATGCAATTTCTTAGTTCAATAGATCCCAAAATTGCTGTTGAAATTATTCACACTTATCTAAGAGAAGAGAACACAAGCATGTGGAACGGTAATAAAAAATCTAAATACGATCTATTTTGCAAAAATCATATTTGTGAAATAGCTGCTTATGACCTTGAAAAGGGTTTTGAAATAGCTCTAGCTATAGGGGATCCTAGACTTAGATTAGAATCAATATATTCTATATTAAATTTTAACAAAGTATCCTTTGATTTTGAAAATTTCAACAATCAAACGATGTATCATAATATTATCATGTGTGCAATATTGGAACCTGAACATCTAAATCAAGAGAAATCTCTACTTAGATTACAAACTCTAATAAACGAAATTCCTATAGCATTTGAACAAGCACAAACTTTGACTTTTAAGCAAACACAGGACATTTATTTTTTGTTTGAAAAATTTAAATCACTTTTTCCTTACATAAATGTTAATCCAACTATAGCGATGGGTCTTCTAGAATCTTTTAAAAAAATTGCAGACTCAATACCAGTCGAGATTACTGAGTGTGTAAAGAATACTATGGATGTAAATATGAAAGTTGATATATTAGCTTGGATTGCAAGAGAATGTTTAGACCTTCAAAAATAAAAAAGGTTAGGTTTTAAAATCGTGTCACTCTGGTATGGCAATAAGGTTGTTTTCCATTTTTTTCATAATAAAGTTGATGATATTCTTCAGCTGGATAAAAATGAGTGGCAGGTACAACTTCTGTTGCAACCTTAGTGCCATGCTGTTCTAAATATTTTTTAAGACTTAAAGCAATTTCTTTTTGTATTTCCGTCAGATAAAATATTGCTGAACGGTATTGAGTCCCAACGTCAGGGCCTTGTCGGTTTACCTGAGAAGGATCATGGATCTCGAAAAACACTTTGGTCAAAGTTTCATATGAAATGATGCTAGGATCAAAGATTACTTCAATGGCTTCGGCATGCCCGGTAGATTCATAGCACACTTCTTTATAACTGGGATTAACCACTGCTCCTCCAGTAAAACCAACGCGCGTTGAAATCACTCCATGCAGTTCCTTTAGAAGGTGCTCAACACCCCAAAAGCACCCAGCGGCATAAATCGCACGTTCATAGCCTTCTTGAGTAAATGCAGGTACAAATAGCATTGAAATGGAATTAACGCAATGTCTCGTATTTTTTTTTGTTAGATATTCCCCTGTAAAAACATGCCCCAAATGAGCTCCACAGGTGTGACATAAAATTTCAATCCTTCGTCCATCTGCATCAGTCTTTCTTTCAATTTGAGTGGGGATTTCATCATCAAAACTGGGCCATCCACAGCCTGAATCAAACTTGTTACTTGAAAGATAGAGAGGAGCATCGCAACGTTTGCAAATATAAATTCCGGCATCTTTTAGTTTTTCATAACTACCGGAACCTGGTCGTTCAGTTCCTTTATGGGAAATGACTGTATCTTCTGCCTTAGATAATTGACGATATCTCTTCATATCAACCTTTTGGCTCATTTTCTGAACTCTGCTGAGTTTTTAATTTTTTGTCAAACTTCCATACAACAAAATCGACTGATGCGGAATACTAAGAAAAATTAAACGCAAAGGCACGAAGGCACAAAGAGCACAAAGAGACCTTACGAGAAGAATCTTCAGTTTAAAGAAAAAATAGGTAAATTTTATACTTTACATGTAAGATCTCTTTGTGCCTTCGTGTCTTTGTGTTTAATTTTTCCTATACTTTATACCCTAATATCGCAGCATCTTTCTCACCTACCAACTTTTATCCAAGCTCAAAAGTCGTAATTCCAAAGATCCCTTCCAAGTCTATCGTCGGAGATCCATTTCGATACATTCGTAGAACTTCAAACGAAACTTGCATTCCATACTCTTTAACTAAAGCCAAAGCTTCTACATTGGGCTCAGGAACATCTAAATAGATGGGGCCTTCTACAGCTCTTGTGCATAGAGATTTAAACAATCTATCGGCAACAAATTCATTCCTTGCAAAAAGAGGACCTATTTTATACCCTTTTCCACATTTCCGTATCACTCCGTACCCCTGAAGGACCCCCTCATTCATATATCCCAAAGCGTGACCGTAGGATTGGTGAATCCAACGTTTCAAAAAAGCCGAACGGGGAGCCGGAAAATACTCTCGATCAAATTTTTCCAAATCACTAAAGGAAATAGCTTTCAGATCAACGATCGGAGAAACCCTTGGCTCTAATTGCATCAAAGGAGGAGTATTCAATTCATAGCGAATATTTAAATGAGCAGATTTATAACCTAATTTTTCATATTTGGAAACTTTATTCAAAACTCCATCGAGACCTGTTATCCGATTTCCGACATAGTTTAAGCGTTCATGAGTCAGTTGAAGCCCATATCCTAAACCGCGATATTCTGGCTTTACAATATAAAGGCCACAAAAAGCATAGTGATCATCATAGATCACCGCGGCACCAGTGGCTATCGGTTGATTATCTAAAAGCCCGACAAAAAATCCATTCGGATCCGCAAAATAGAAACAATCGACATCGTTGACACCTGGATTCCAACCTTCTTTTGTCGCCCACTCGATAGGAATATTGAGCTCATCTTGGGTCATTCTTCGAATCATATAGGTCATAGCATCTCCTCATACCAATAGTCTGAAATTTCTTCTCGCCGACAAATCCAGATATTGTCGAATTGTAAAATGTACTCTAAAAAGCGACTGACCGCTTCACTACGTCCTGGCCTTCCCGAAAATCGGCTGTGTAACCCTATTGTCATCATTTTCGGATTATTACTTCCTTCACGATATAAACAATCAAAGGTATTTTTTAACTCAAGATAAAAATCTTCGCACGAGTTAAAACCCGGAAATATAGCATAACGCGCATCGTTCGTTTCCAGGCTATATGGAATAACTAAATGAGATTTCTTTGATACTTGAACCATGTAAGGCAAGTCATCGGCATAGCTATCTGAATCATATTGAAGACCTGCTTTAACGATCAATTTTCTTGTGTTTAAGCTTCGTCTTCCTGTATACCACCCTTTGACTTTTTTATGTGTCGATGTTTCGATCAGACGAATGGTTTTATAGATATGCTCCAGTTCAACATCTTCACTTACATTAGAGTAATTAATCCACCTATAACCGTGTCCTGCGATCTCATGCAAGCTTTCTTTTAGGTAATCAGCAAGTTCAGGATTGCGTTCCAAAGCTAAACCGGTCATGAATAGAGTCGCTGTAATTTTATATTTATTAAAGAGTTCAAGTAGGCGCCAAACTCCGGCGCGACTTCCGTACTCAAACATCGATTCGGAAGAGAGGTGCCGCTTATTTTTTAATGGGATGACTCCTGGCAAATCAACCAAATAACTTTCTGACTCAGAATCGCCATCCAAAATATTTTGTTCTGCACCTTCTTCGTAATTCAGCACAAAATTAATGGCAATTCGGGCAAAGCGTGGCCACTGAACTTTTGGTGGATGCAGCCCATATCCAACGAAATCTCTGCTAATTTCCATTTTATATCTATAATTTAAAGAAGTTTAATTCCTTTACGTAAGTAAGAATCGAGAGTAATGATTTCTCCATCGCAATTTAACTCGTTCATTCCTATCTGCAATGCTCGCTCTTCTCGTGCTAAAGTTTTAGCATCTTCCACTGTCCATGCAACTTGAAAAAGTTTTTTCTGTCCCCTTGGAGTTTGTACCAAAAAATCAACTTCAAAACGTTCCTGAGTTAAGTAATAATTTACGTTACATCCAAGACGTTTTAGATCTAAATAAATAATATTTTCGAAAAGTCTTCCTAAATCATTTTCATAGTCTAAAGTTATTGCTCTGGCCATTCCAGGATCAATCGCATATATTTTTTTAGGATTCACTGAGATTTTGCGAATCGATTTATCAAAGATGGGTACAGAAAATGCTAAATAAGCATCTTCGATATGATCTGCATATTCATAAAGATTATCTTTAGCAATCTGATAACCTTGACTTTTTAAACTATTATAAAATTTATTGATTGTAAATGGTTTACTCACATTGTAAACCATCGACAAGATCATGTGTTTAATGAGAGTCGGATTTTTTATATTATGGCGTTCTATGATATCTCGGTAAATAACAATATCGAGATAATCTTGCAAAATTTGATGCCTAACATCTTGATTAAATGAAGTTACTTCGGGAAAACCCCCCTCTGACAAATACTGCAGAAAAACTTTTGCTAATATATCCAGAGTTTTCTTGTCGTATAGACTTCGATCCATCTCTAATTTTTTTGCGCGAATAAATTCCTCAAAACTATACGGCCAAATTTCGACTGAAAGAGAGCGGCCACGTAGGCTAGTGGCAATTTCTTTGCTTAATAATTTAGCTGAAGACCCCGTCAAAAAGATTTCCACATTTTTACTATCGTGAAGACGCCTAATGACTATAGGCCAATTTTCGACATTTTGAATTTCATCTAGGAATAGATAGCATTTTTTCTCATGATTTTCCGGATGAAGAGAATAAAATGCATCCACTAGCTTTGCTAGTTTTTGTTCATTTAAAGGCAAAAGGCGATCATCCTCAAAATTGACATACAAAATGGAAGATCTGTCTACGCCCTCATTTAACAACTTTAAAACAGTCTGGTAAAGAAAGTAAGTTTTCCCAGTCCGTCGCATACCAATTGCAATTTTAATTTTATTAGGCGCATCTGGAAATTTAGAGGTTCGCTCTACCATTCCTTTCAACCGATTTAATCTATCGTAAAATTCCCCCAATATTATTTGAATGATATTTTGCTCGTTCATTCCGATTTCTCCCCATCTTTCCTTCTTCTAATCAAAGATTATCGTATATTTATCCTTAATGCAAGGAAAGATTGTCGCTTGCAGCAATTCCCGCTAATTTTCGGGCACCGGCACGAAAGTTTAGCGGGAATTGCTGTGTCGCTTGTGTTCATTCTTTTTTAAAATGACGTTTTTCAACCACTTGATCATTACAATATTGTTGCAAGACAATGGGATTGCCCAAATGATCGTATTTATTACATTTTCCTTGCTTCTTACCCTCTACATATTCGACTTCAAAGGTTAAATTTCCTTCCCGATTCCATGTCTGACAAAGCCCATGAAGCTTTCCTTGCTTATAGTGTGTAAGAGTCGACATTTTGCCATTATCATAAAACACCTTTTCAGGACCATCGTGCACATCATCAATAAAGTAAGCTTCCTTCACAATTTTGCCTATTTTTGAATATTCAAAGGCAGGGCCATTTTGCTTATTATTTTTGAATTCTGCGGAAATGTGAATGCGACCATCGGGAGTGTATAGACAAGTCAATCCCTCTTTATTGCCATTAGAGTAAAAAGTCGAAGCTATTTTTGTGCCTGCTTCATTGAATTCAACTGCCTCCCCTTCTAATTTCCCCTGTTCATAGTTCGCTTCAAAAGCTTTTATTTTTTCAACAAAAGGAAGAGCAGGATAGAAAATTTGATGCAAACCATGTAAGAGTCCATTTTTATAATGATAAATGGTTTCCTTACCTACTTGATCTTGAACATAATACTTCCCTTCAAGGACTCCTTTACAAAAGTTAGCTTCTTCAACAATGACCCCGTTATCATTCCATAAAACCTTTTTACCATCTAAAAGTCCTTCAGAATAATTCATAAGAGCTTTCATTTCTCCTGATGGATAATATGACTTTTGCTCTCCATCGAGTCTACCATGAACATAGACAAGATCTTTGTGAATAATCTGTTCCTCCCCCTCTTCTTGTGGGTAATAGGTTCGTTGCACCCCTTCTTCAAGGCCATCGATATAATTTTTTTCTTCATGCACTGAACCATTTTCATGCCAAGTCAAATAAGATCCATTAATAAGCCCATTGGAATAAAGAGCTTTTGTTTTTAGATGACCACTAGAATACCATTCCTGAAACAAGCCATCTAGTTTTCCTTGAAAAAAACAAGATTCCAGTAGAAGCATTTTTTTTGAATCATTAACATCAAATTTTTGATACAACCCATTTTTAAGCCCTCTTTCATAAGTACATTTTTCATGTAAATGTCCATTTGAATGCCACGATTGATAAATTCCTTGAAGGCAACCTTCTTCATAGGTACACAAAACTTTTTTTTCACCTGAAGCATAGGAAGAGATGTAGGGTCCGTGAAGAATTCCTTGTTTAAAATAAACCTCAAGAAGTTTTATTCCGTGTGAATCCCATTGCGTTTGAAGGCCTTCCCGCCTGCCATCTACATATGTGGAAAAAATTTTAAGTTTTCCATTTGGATAAAAGGTTTGTTGAATTCCATCGAACTCATCATCCTTAAATAAATATTCTTTTAAGAGAATTTTCTCTTTATACTCTCGATAAAAGCCTTCTTTTTTTCCATTGATTGTAGAAAATTGTTTTACAAGGTTTCCGGAGGGATCATAGTAGTTGACAGGAGCTAGAAGGACTCCTTCGCTAGAATAATTAGCTTCTTTTTTTATCATTCCATTTGGGTAGCGATAACTATGCTTTCCTATGGGCTTTCCGTGAAAAAATTGTCCGCTTCCTAAAATTTCTCCTGTATCGCTATAACAAACTTTAGCTCCATGCTTGACTCCATTAAGATAAAAGGCTTCGTAACTTTTAACGCCATTTGGATGGTATTTACAATGATTACCGATGGCTTGATTTTGTATGAAATTTTGTATTTCCATCACCTTCATATCAGGATAATACAAAATCAAGGCATGCGTAAAATTATTTTCATGCAAAAGCCCTTTAATATAGTTTTTTTTAGATTTCAGATTTCCATTCTCATACCATTCTAGGGATGTTCGTTCAAAAAACCCCTTCTCGTAATGAGCAAGCATTGCTTTTTGTCCATTCTCATAAAATTTCTCAAAAGGACCATCAAGGAATCCATCCACATAGTTTGCTCGCAGTGCAATTCGACCATTAGGATAGTAATTTTCCGAAATTCCATGGATAACCCCATCTTGCATAGTCGTGAGGATCTGAATCTCTCCATTAGGATAATAATGTTTAATTTCTCCATGAAGCTTTCCCTTAGAATAAAAGGCTATTTTTGAAATAAAACCCTCTAGAGAATAGTGGATGCTAGGTCCATGAAAAAGAACACTCGTTTGATCCGGAATGATGGAGGATACGCATAAAAGAGAACCAGAGGGATGATATTCATGCAATTGTATTGGTATGTTAACGGGAGATGAGTGGTCAGCAGGAAGGTAAAAAATGATGCTTTTAGGAGTTCCATCAGGATGAACCTCCAGTATTTTTGGTCTCCAATTGGGCTGCCTCACTTGCAACTCTGTGAGTTCAAGTTGTTTTGTTTGTTGGGCGGACAGGTCAACGAAAACACTAAAAAATGTCAGGCAAGTTAAAAATGGCAAAAAAAGCATAGAACGGTCTCTTATGGTGGTTATAGAAACAAAATATTATACCAGGCGCGGCCATAGTATGATTCATTGAGAGAATAAATACAAGAGTCAGAGCAAACCTATATTTTCCTATGCCCTGGTAAACTGTATTCCTTATATTGTGGATATAGTCATAATCGTGTATAATCATTTAATAAAGGTCGAAGTTCGTTTAATAAATGGAGAGCAATGTCTGAACATCAAACTCAAAGACGACAATTTTGGGTCATTTTAATTATTGTATTTTTAGGTTTTTTAGGAATTTCCATTCCTTACTTAATTTTTCCAGCTTTATTTTTAAGTCCGGAGTATTCCATTGTACCTGAAAATTGGAGCCAATCTAGCACGACCCTCTTTCTTGGGATCACTTTAGCGGCATATCCTCTAGGACAATTTATTGGATCACCTATCTTAGGATCCTTATCAGATGATTATGGTCGCAAACGACTTCTTACTGCAAGCTTATTAATTACGGCAATCTCAAATCTATTTACTGGATTTGCAATCGAATGGCAACATTTAGGACTTCTAATTGCCACACGCTTCATTGCAGGCCTGATGGAAGGTAATATCGCGATTGCACGTGCTATGGCCGCAGAAATTAAAAATATATCGAAACATGAAACGTTTGGTAAAATTAATGCGACAGCCTCTATTGCTTATCTTCTTGGACCTCTTTTAGGAGGTTTAATGAGTGATAAAAGCGTTCTTGAAAGTTTGACTACTTCGACTCCGTTTTATTTTATTTGCATCCTCTTTTTTGGTCTTGCCGGCATCACAGCTCTTGTGCTGGAAAATAAGAACATCAGCTCCCCTACCGAAGCTCGTTCTTTCTGGAAACGAATTAATTTATTTAAAAGATTGTCAGCTTTATTTACTAATAAACGTTTACAGTTTCTTATGATTACATCTACGCTGTTTACATTGGCAGTAGATATTTTTTATGAATTTGGGCCTGTGTATCTTACAATGGAATGGGGATTGAATCCAGCGCAACTAACCATCTACAACGGAGTTCTATGTCTTGCGCTTGCGATTGGAAATGGGTGGTTGCCAACTTTATTAACTTCTTATTTTTCTAATCAAACTCTGATTATTTCCTCCATGGGAAGCCTTGCGCTTTTATTAATTGGACAAATATTAACGAGCTCTGCCTTTTTAATGATTTTTTTCTTTGGTTTCTGTGGATTAGTCATCGGGCTTGCCGTGACGTTAATTACAGTGAAAATTTCGAATACTGTTCCGGACTCAATTCAAGGAGAAGTGATGGGAACACAAACATCTCTTCGAGTTTTAGGAGATGCGATGATTTGTTTATTGGGTGGCCCATTACTGATGATCTCATCGTGGTTTATTTTGCTAATAGCAGCGGGGATCTCTTTAACATCCATGGGATATTACATTAGAGTACGAAGAAATCACAATTACTTAACGAATTAATGAGAACAATTTTTTGGAATCTGGCGCTATTTTAAGTTTACTTACTAAAAATTTTTTGGAGTGCGTGTGGCTCTGCCACCGCGCGAGAAGTCGCTTTAAAGAGTACTGACAGCAATACAATTTCAATTTAGGCTGATGTAGAAACCTATTACCTATCCAAATCTGGCATTGGCATATTTATGCGTTTTAGTAAAATCGCAAATATGTTAAGATGTAAGAAAGGAGGTGTGATATGGCTGCACAACATCAAGATCATACAAGGTTAACTTTCGAGCTGCCAGCTGTTGACCATAAGAAATTAAAGGCAATAGCTGCTCTTTCTGGTATTTCATTAAAAGTTCTTATTCTTACATGTCTTCAAGAAAATCTTTTAAGCGAAAATGT
Source organism: uncultured Parachlamydiaceae bacterium (assembly GCA_963752155.1). GTDB lineage: Bacteria > Chlamydiota > Chlamydiia > Chlamydiales > Parachlamydiaceae > JACCRY01. Next base: position 26,704 of record CAVVXH010000019.1, read on the forward strand.
TCCCAATGATGAAACAATTAAGGTTTTTAAAGATACGGACGAAAGAAAAAATTTAGTCCATTACAAAAATGCAAATGATTTGATTGATAAACTTGGACTGAAATAATGCTAAAAGTTACTACAACAACGAAATTTGATAGAGAAACGGAAGTCATTCGAAAGCGAGGTAAGAACATGTCTAAACTAGGAGATATTATCGTGAAACTATCCAACGAGATTCCTTTAGATCCAAAACATCGAAATCATAAATTAAGAGGGAATTTCAATGGAAGATGGGAATGCCACATAGAGCCAGACTGGCTATTAATCTACTGCAAGACAGAGACCGAAATCATTTTTGAAAGAACCGGATCACACGCAGATTTATTTAAGTGAATAATATATTTGAACTAATCATGTGGTCTGATGATTGCATTACGTTTTTTAAATTTTCTTCGATTGAGATCTTCCAGCATTTCCTTTTACAGATTTTATGTCATTTAAAGCAACTGTCTGGAATCCTTTATGTCTCATTAATCGATAATAGCATTAAAAATAATAGGATGCTGTTTGATCTTCTCTTCCTTAGTCATTTTCGAGAGTTTATTTTGAGAAACATTAAGTAAAGCATTCCATGTCACGTTTTCAATGGGAAGTAGTGAAGCTTCCTTGAGCCCTTTAGTTAACGCTATTGTGAACATACTTCCGACATCATCATCGGTATAAGAGTATTCGCCTGCTTTTGCGCTGGCTATCATGAGGGTACCATGAGCTTGAAGAAAGAGTTTTCGGTATCCTGCCTTCATATCCTTTTTGATTTCAAGTCGATGAAATTTAGGTTTTGGCTTAAAGGTCTTCGGGGCACTGGAAAGAGACATTTTGTTATTACAACAATCAGCAAAGAGCAATATTAAACGAGCATGCTTTGCTTGTAAGGCGTTGGCGATTTCTTCAAATCTTATACCAACATCTGCATTTTCAAAAGAAAGACTTGGCCATTCGTGCTTTTCATCTAATTTGGTGCGATACCCATGTCCAGAGAAATAGAAAAAGATGACATCATCTGGATTTACCTGCAGATCACTCAAATGTGCTGAAAGCTTTTTAGGATCAGAACGTTTGCCAAGGAAAAGTTTCTGTGAAACTTCTAATTCAGTATATTTTGCAATCGTTCCTAGTTCCTTTTGTATTCTTTTAAGATCTTTTTCAACTCCGTCTTCGATTCCATCTGCTTTCAGATCAGTCACTAGTATGATGTGCAAACGTGTAGACTCTTTGGCTTCAAGGCTTAGTGAACTACAGTAAATGAATAAAAGAAAAAAATGAAGATATAATTTTTTTTTCATGACAGTTCTTATTCAATGAAAATTGCTAACTATTAACGATAGGGCCGAAATAAATTCTATTTCTGACCCCTTCTAAGAATTTGCCCAAGATAGGACTCGAACCTACACACCTTACGGCACCAGAACCTAAATCTGGCGTGTCTACCAATTTCACCACTTGGGCATTAATGCTATTCACATTATAGAAAAGATCTTCTTTTTTGCCAATAACAAAATTTACATTTTTTTCAATTGCTTCAACAACAAGAAAAAGCTATAAACAAGTTTTTATAAGGTGTAAAATGATTTTAGTGACCGGAGGCGCAGGGTTTATCGGCTCTGAATTTGTTCTCCAATGGATTCGAGAAGAAAAATCCCCTGTAATAACACTCGACAAACTGACCTATGCCGGGAATGCTGCAAATCTTGCTAGTCTACAAAATAATTCCCTCCACACCTTCGTAAAAGCTGACATCATAGATAGACAAGTCGTACGCAAATTGCTGGAAGAAAATCAACCTTCCGCCATTGTACACTGTGCAGCTGAAAGCCATGTTGATCGATCTATCTCAGCGCCTCAACCTTTTATCATGACTAACATCGTCGGAACATCCATCCTGCTTGAAGAGGCTTTGCGCTACTGGCAATCGCTTTCATCGGATAAGCAAAAAGCCTTTCGTTTCCTTTACCTTTCCACAGATGAAGTCTACGGCTCTCTGGAGGCCAATGAGCCCCCCGCCAATGAACTTCACGGTTATTTCCCCAATAGTCCCTATGCTGCTTCTAAAGCTAGCGCTGACCACCTTGTTCGAGCTTTCTATCGTACATATGGTTTGCCAACCCTTACAACCCACTCCTCCAATAATTTTGGGCCACGCCAATTTCCAGAAAAACTCATCCCTGTCATTTTATACGGTGCTCTTGCTGAACGGCAGATTCCTCTATATGGTGATGGATTACAAATTCGGGATTGGATTTATGTAGGAGATCATTGTCGAGCACTGCGCCAAGTTTTGAAAAAAGGAAGCCCCGGAGAAAGCTATAATATTGGTGCCAATAACGAAAAAACGAATCTAGCTCTCATACAGGAGATTTGCAAAGAATTAGATATCATTCGCCCACGCAAATCTGGAGCCCTTTATTCGACGCTCATTCAGTCCGTAAAAGATCGTTTAGGCCACGATCGTCGATATGCCATCGATGCTACAAAATTTAGAGAAACATTTGGATGGAACCCAGAAGGCTCTTTCGGATCCAATTTGCGGAAAACAATCGAATGGTATCTAGGGACTGGGCAAAAATAACTTGAAGGATAAAATAGATATGTTAAAAGGAATTGTCCTTGCAGGCGGAACAGGCTCCAGACTCTTCCCAGCCACAGCGGCTGTTTCCAAACAGTTATTACCGATCTATGATAAACCCATGATCTACTATCCCCTCTCTGTACTCATGCTAGGAGGTGTTCGCCATATTCTTGTGATCACTTCTCCTGAAGAAATGCCTCGCTTTAAAAAGCTTTTAGGAAATGGCAATCAATGGGGAATTCATCTATCCTATGCAATTCAAGAAGAACCTGCAGGAATTGCACAGGCCTTTATTATTGGGGAAGATTACATTGGTAAAAGCAACTGTGTATTGATTTTAGGAGACAATATTTTTTATGGAAATGACCTTAACACACTCCTTAAAGAAGCTCTTAAGAATAAGCACGGGGCCACAATTTTTGCCTATAAAGTCAATACTCCGGAACATTATGGAGTGATCGAATTTGACCAGGATGGGAAAGCCATTAGCATTGAAGAGAAACCTAAAAAACCAAAGTCTCGTTACGCAATTACAGGTCTTTACGTCTACGATAATGAGGTGATTAAAATTGCCAAATCACTGACCCCTTCTTCACGAAATGAACTTGAAATCAGTGACATCAATCGCATCTATCTTTCTCGCGGAAATCTTGATGTCAAGATCATGGGGAGAGGAATGGCCTGGCTTGATGCTGGAACTTTTGATTCGTTACTTGAATCCTCTCTGTTCATCCAAACCCTTCAGAATCGACAAGGAGTCAAAATTGCTTGTCTTGAGGAAATAGCTTTTCGTAGAGGGTATATAACAGCAGACGAACTGAGGGCACTCGCTACACATCATGGCAATTCAAGTTATACTAGCTATCTTCTTGATCTGTTTTAATTTTCCTCTTGAGTCCGTCGAATTTTTTCAATGAGATTGACTTTTAGGTCGTATAACGATTTTTCCATCCCTGCGTAGTATTGATGTGGATTGATAAATCTTTTGATTCCCGTTGGGAAAGTCGCTAACTGTTCTTTAGTGTAGTCTCGAATAGAAGCTAATGAGGGTAGTTTATACACTCGTTCTCCCTTTCGGAAAATAGGCTCAAGCAAATCTCGATTTTCGAAATTTCCTCTAATGAATTTTCTACGGGTGGGATCTAAAGAATCGACAATTTGGCAACCTTGACTCATATCAGTATGGACATCATACAATACATCAGCAACATTCTCACCTTTATACGAAAATCTTCTCACTTGCAAAATCCCTGGAGTCGAAATTTTAATCATTTGCTCAGAAAGCTTTAGCTTATATTTCCATTCTCCACCAGGCTCTCTTAAGGCTGAAAGTTTATATACACCATCCAGAGCCGGTTGATCTTTAGCTGTAATCAAATTTGTACCGACTCCCCAGACAGTAATCTTAGCACCTTGTCGCTTAAGTTCTGTAATCAATGTTTCGTCAAGTTCGTTGCTAGCGACGATTTGAGTCTCTGTGAAACCGGCTTCATCGAGCATTTTGCGAGCCAGAATACTCAAATAAGCCAGATCTCCGGAATCGAGGCGTATTCCCAATAATTTATTCCCATGCTCTTTCAGCCAATTGCCAACAACGATAGCCTTTTTTATCCCTTCAATTGTATTGTAAGTATCGACTAAGAAAATACATTGAGTCGGTAAGCATTCAGCAAAGGCTTGAAAAGCAGCTAGTTCATCATCAAAAACCATCACCCAACTATGTGCATGCGTTCCTTTTACCGGGATGCCAAATATTTTCCCTGCAAGGACATTCGAAGTAGAATCACATCCTCCAATGTAAGAGGCCCGACTTGCAGTCAGTGCCCCATCTATCCCTTGTGCACGACGCAATCCGAATTCCAGTACAGGTTCTCCTCGAGCGGCTTCACACATTCTAGCTGCTTTCGTAGCAATGAGGCTGGGGAAATTGACTAAATTTAGCAGAGAGCTTTCTAAAAGTTGACACTGAACTAAAGGGCCTTGTATACGTAACAGAGGTTGATGAGGAAAAACAACAGACCCTTCCGGCATAGCATCGACATCACAAGAAAATTTTATGTTGGCCAAATAATCAAAAAAGGATTTCTCAAAAAGAGGACCCCCTTCAGAATTGCATAACGTTTCAAGATAAGCCAAGTCACTCGCATCAAAATGAAAATTTTCCAGAAAATCAATCACGTACTCTAAACCAGCCGCTATTGTAAACCCTCCTTTAAAAGGAGGTTTACGGAAAAAAAGATGAAAGACAGCTTCTTGGCTATCTAGCTTTTTTTCCAATAGCCATATGACATCGTTATTTGATAAAGATCGGTGAGTAAAGCTAAAGAACGGCCATAAAGATGATAGATTGATTTTTCCAGAGTGAATACCTATTTTTGCAAAAGGGTTTCTTTTTCATCGATCAATTTTTCGATGAGGCTGTCGATAGCGTGGATCTTGGCTTTTTTAAACTGTGCGTCATGTTCAGCCTCTTGAGCATGCTTTAAGGTATTACTCATTCCCGACCAATCGTACTCGATAAACTCCTTTTGACTTCGCATCTCTAGTTCCATCTCTTCATGTTCTTCTGTTTTGATTTCATTCCGGAGTTGTTGTTTTTGCTCCTGTAATCGACTTATTTCTTGCTCTAAAGCCTCGAGCTTCGATCTCTCAGCCATTAAAGGATGAGAACAAAAGATAAAAATTAAAATCAATGCGACAGGCTTCATAAAATTCTCTTCATAATTATTCATGAGATCATTCCCCGACGATTAGAAAAGTTCAGAGTGAGAGCCTATTCTTTCTAACGATAGCTGCTCTTCATCGCTTTTATAGATCAATAAAAGATCTGGTGAAATATGACATTCACGGTGATTGACATAATTTCCAATCAGATCGTGATCTTTATTTTTTTCAGGTAATTTATGACCCTTTAAAAGGATTTTAATGATTTCTTCCAATTTGTCTTGAATTATCTTATTATGCTTAAACTTCTTTAAATCTTTTTTAAATTTATGAGCGATTTTTAATTTAAGCACCTCGATCAATCCCCATCTTCTTCCAGAAATCATCTATGGAATCACACTCAATTCCACCACCTTCATCAATCTCTTTCATAGCTTCAAGAGTTTCTTTATTAGGTGTTTTTTTAGGCAAATCGCCTCTTATATAATTCAGCACAAAATCGCTCATGGTCATATGAGCTCTTGCAGCTAGCATTTTGATGTAAGCTCTTTCGTCAGGCGTACACTCTACAGTTAACTTTACTTTTTCATGGTGATGCTGGGTAGTCATAAAACTCCTTCTTTTTAGCTATCAACTTCATTATACGCAAACCCGAAATATTTGTAAAGGTGCAATTGCACTTTTCCGTAAAGAACAAAAGAGGAGCCGTTCTGCTTCATAGCAACTCATAAACTTAAAGTCCAGCAATTCGTAAGCGTTAATAGGCAAAACAATCGCAACCAAATGACCAAGGATTTAAAGAGTGTGTCTGATGCTCTTTTATACCCAGCAATTGATCAAGCGATTGCTTTTCCACCGAACAGCAGCTGCATGCATGCTTTGCATGATAGCCACCAAAATGCTTGACAGGAGACCAATCAGGACTGATTGGTAATTCTTTGTTATCGTCCAAAGCGGAAAAATCCCCTCTAGCGTACACGATTCTACCTCCGACCATCGTCAGTTCCGCAACAATGTGTTTAATGGCCTCTTCCGTTACGTTGAAGTAATCCTCAGATAAAACAGTCAAATCTGCATATTTACCTACTTCAATAGAGCCTTTTTGGTGTTCTTCGCGGGAAAAGGCAGCGCTGCCAAGGGTATAAAGACATAAGGCCTCTAACCTATCCAGACGATTTTCTTCCCCATAGAGTGGCGTACCTCCTACAGTTTTTCCACTTACCAACCAATAAAGAGAAACCCACGGATTATAACTAGCAACGCGCGTAGCATCGGTGCCGGCCCCTACAGGAATGCCCATTTGCAACATTTTGCGGATGGGTGGGCTGTGGCTAGCAGCCTTTTGGCCATACTTTTGAATGAAGTACTCACCCTGAAAAGCCATACGATGCTGCACTGCTATCCCGCCATTCAGAGCCTTGATTCTCGCTAAATTGGCTTCTGTGACGGTCTCAGCATGGTCAAAAAACCAACATAAATCGTTGAAGGGCACTTCACGATTGATCTCTTCAAAAACAGCTAGGGCACGATCGATTGTTTCATTATAAGTAGCATGCAAGCGAAAAGGCCAGCGATTTTCGACTAGAAAACGGACGACTTGTTTTAGATCTCCTTCCATTCTGGATGGCATGTCGGGCCTGGGATAAAGAAAATCTTCAAAATCAGCAGCGGAAAAAGCCAGCATCTCTCCTGCTCCATTATGTCGGTACATCCCATCGCCTGAATAGGGTTTAACCATTTTCGACCAGCGTTGAAAATCGCTTAATTCTCCGCCAGGCTTTTGTGTAAATAGATTATATGCGATTCTAACTGTCAATTGTTGCCTTTTATGCAACTCATCGATCACCTGATAATCGTCTGGATAATTTTGGGATCCACCTCCTGCATCAATACAGCTCGTTAATCCCAGACGATTCAACTCCCGCATAAAATGCCTAGTCGAATTAATCTGATCGTCTAATGAGAGCTTTGGTCCTTTTGCAAGGGTAGAATAGAGAATCATTGCATTGGGCTCTGCGATCACCATGCCCGTCGGATTCCCATGTTTGTCTCGCTCGATCCTACCTCCCGGAGGATCCGCAGTTTCTTTGGTATATCCAACCGAACGCAAAGCTGCTGCATTCAACAAAGCTCTATCATACAAATGAAGGATAAACACTGGAGTATCCGGAGCAAGAGCATTCAGTTCCTGCAATGTAGGCATTCTTTTTTCAGCAAATTGAAACTCTGACCAACCTCCGATCACTCTGACCCATTGTGGATGTGGGGTGCGAGAGACCTGTTCCTTCAACATCTTCAAGGCAAGTCCTAAAGAAGGCACGCCATCCCAGCGTAACTCCATGTTGTAATTGAGGCCTCCTCTGATCAAGTGCAAATGTGAATCATTCAAACCTGGAACCACTCGAAGCCGTTTAAGATCAATCTTTCGCGTGTTTTTATCGGCAAGTTGTTGTATCTGTTCATCGCTACCTAAAGCCAGAAAAACGCCATCTTTTACAGCAATCGCTGAGACTTCCGGCAGTTTTTTATCGAGCGTTGTGATCTTGCCATTTATCAGAATAAGATCAGGGGATTCAGGAGATTTCTGCATACATCAACCCTCTCTTGCGTGTTCTCCTAGGGCCCATTTTGAAAAGCGGACCTGGGTTCCATAGGATGAATGAGCCTTAAGAATTTCGATCACCCCATCATAAGTTTCCCCACGTGCCCAATCCTGCTGTAATTCAAATAAAAATTGTAGCGAAGTAATAGGAACTGCTCCAGCCTGGATCAATCTTTCTACGCTACGCTCATGAGCTTCTTTCGAGACATCCCCGCAGGCATCAGCAGAAAAATATACCTCATACCCATCTCTTAAGAGGTCTAAAGAGGGAAACAGAACGCATGCCTCAGTCCAAAGACCCGCCAACACAATTTTTTTACGCTTGGTTGCTGCAACAGCTTCACGAAAATTTTTATCTAGCCAAGCATTAATCGCAGTTCGATCGATAATCTTTTGACTAGGGAATACGGAAGTAATTTCAGGCGAAAGCTCGCCACTAAAACTATTTTGCGCAACTGTCGATAGGATAGTGGGCATCTTAAACAATTTAGCTGTTTTCGCCAAAATGACTGCGTTGTGAGTCAACAGCAATCGATCGTGGCTTTGAACACCGAAAAACATAGCGGGCTGGTAATCGATTAAAGCGAGTGTTGCATTTTCAGGTGTTAAAAATTCTGTGAACTGGCTCATAGGTAATCTCCTTGGTTGACGTCAAATTATTCTTTTGTTAAAAAGATGTCAAACTATAAATTCTGAAAAAAGGTTTCTATGAGAATTTCAAAATTTTTTTTATTTGCTGCGATTGTATGGATGAGATGTACCTTGGAAGCAGTCACTCCACTTCCTGCTGTAGGTAGCGTTGCCAATCTAGGAAGTGTAAATGGGGTAGAAATCGAAGCAGTCGTGCAAAGCCCTTCTGCTCAAGAAACAGAGCTACAAGTGGTCTGCCTATTTGAATATACAGAAGGAGACATATTTAATTCTCCTCCAGCATTACCCAAAGCACTAAATGGCATGGTGCACGTTGATGAGGCCCTAAAAGGGTTAATCACAGATCTTAGAAAATCCAATCGTTTCGAAGGTAAGCTATTAGAAACATTACTCATCACACCTCCTTCAGACAGTGTAGCTGCTAAAAAATTGCTACTTGTAGGATTGGGGAATAGAAACGATTTTAAACCAGAAATCATGCGTTTAGTAGGTGTTACAGGGATGCGGGAAGCTTTACGTTTAGGAGTTTCCAACTATGCACATGCCAGCGACTTAAAAGATTCTGGAATTTCCTCTCCCACTGCAGAGGTAGCAGGCAACGTTGTCCTGGGAGCACTTGAGGCCTATCGTACCCAAAGCTACCTAAAAGGGAAGCAGGCAAGCGATGCTTTGACAGTTACCAAAATTACTTTACTAGCAGGTCCAGCCTATTTTGAAGATTCCCAGAATGGCATCAAGAAGGTAATCAAGGTAATACCCACACTCCCCTACAAGCAGGATTGAGTGTGCCAGGTAACTTCTATTAAGTATGCACCCCTGATTATAACATCTAAAAAATTTTTGGAGTGCTGTGCCTCTGCCCATCCTATTACTCATAAGTCATATTTTTGCCTTTATGTGCATATTTGAGTGGAAAAAAATCTTCAATAAGTTTTAGCTAATAGAAAATTTACTGGAGATTGGCTATGAGTTGGGTTTTGGGTAAAGTAATGTATAAAGTTGTCCATATATATCAAGAACAACGAAGTACTAAAACAGAAAAGTTTAATTTTTTTTTAACGCAAAGAAGCAAGTGAAGGCGCAAAGGCGCAAAGAAAACGATAGTTATAATTGTATACGTTTTCTTTGCGCCTTTGGGCCTTTTGTTTCTCCTAAATAACAAGTTCGCGCCTTGCCATTGGTGCCTGACCTGATATTCTGACATTTGCCTAAAATGATGATATAACCTCCCAGGAGGGCAAATATCAGAATGTCAGGTCTGGAACCAAGGCCAGACGTTACCTCTCAGAATTAAATATCTTGTTATTAATTGAAAACAACGCTTCTTTCAGTTGCGTAAATCTTGGGGGTAATGTTCCAGCCTTGGTTCCAGACCTGACATTCTGACATTTGCCCTCCTGGGAGGTTACGTTATCATTGTAGGCAAATGTCAGAATATCAGGTCAGGCACCAATGGCAAGACGCTTTTCCTCAAATGTTTATGCAATGGATACCCCATATTCATCGAAAAATAGATGTTATAACAATTAAAATGATTGAGCTAAATTAGCGGATCTCTTATAATTAAAGAAAGAGTAAGTTATTAATTTAAACTTAATATTCAAATATTCATATATTTTTTTAAGAGGTGTTTTATGGAGCCAGCGTCGAAAAAAAGTCCCGATATTCTTAGAGAAGTTTCTGAATCTACAAAAATAACATCACCTGAAACAAACAAAATAGACTTTTCTAATCACGTAAATCCACTTTTATCCGAAATTAATCCTGATAACATGGAGTCAGCTCGCTTCAATCCCGTTCCTGACAATCCGTGGTCTGCAGTTGTTATGGATTTAGCTCATTTCTTAACGGTCGATGCTACTAAGGGTTGGGGAGCTTGGTACGGTGAAGAAAATATTTCCTCAGTCACAAAAGAAGTTTTAATCGCATTGGGTTCCATTCAGGGAAATGTTGGAAAACCTGTCGATTTTGATGATCCCAACTTTGGCAAACATTTAATAGCCAACGTCATAGCGGTCTTATTAAATACTGATTTAACTCAATTCCCTGATACACCAGAAGGTCAACTAAGTCTTGAAAATGAATTAAAGAAATTATTTAATTTTTTATTGGAAAATGCAGGCTTTAATCCTGGACAATTAGAAAAACATTCCTTTTTAATACGACAATTATTTGATCCAGATGAAACTACCCTCTCAAGATTAACATGGTTGGCCAGCTGTCTCACTAAAGTCCCTCCAATCAGTCGCAAAAACATTGAAGAAAAATTTGTCACCCTAGGAATGGAAATTTGCAAAGTTCAGAAGCATCTGGCAACTAAAAGTGCTGACCCGATTGTTAATCAACCTAATGGTGTTTCAGAATTTGTTGATTATATTGTTGAAGAACAAATTTATCCTCGTATTACCGGTGGAAAATTACCAATTGAACCCAAGTTTCTTCGCAAGCAAGAAAATAGAGATTTCCTTAAAAGAGTCATTGATGAGACCCTTGCTGAAAATGAAATTCTTAGGAAAAATATTAGAGAGGCAATAACGCCGGTTTTTGACAAGTGGAATACCGGAAAGCTTAATCCTCAAAATCTGTTAGATGAAATGATCATAAATCTTTGTCAGAACTCCCAATTATTCAAAGATTTAGATAAAGACATTTTAAAGGCAAACATCTTAAGCCAATTGAAATCCCCTACCCTTACAAAAGATTATCCTTCTCTTTTTAAAAGGGAAAATAATGATTTTTTGAAGGCTTTTGGTCTTCCTCCTACTTCGTTTAAATCCAAAAAGGATGAGAGAATACTCAGTCCAGCAGAATTTCTTATTTCAATTATTTTTAAAGCTCTTCCTGAAGAGACTCAGTCAGACAAGGATAGAGTCATCATTGATCAAGGTCTTCATCTCTTACAAGATAAATTAAAAATGTGTATAAAAGCCATTTTAGCAACTGTCCTAACTCCTCAAGGAGATGAGCTCCAAAGAGAACGTCTTAACAATTTAATTGAAGGGATACTGAATCGCCTCGTAACTGAAACTGCATCCAAAGGTGATAAAAAACCTGGTGCCTTAGATCTAGAATTCAATAAAATTGATAATTTTAACAGTAAAGAATTAGCAGAAGAATTAAAAAAACGGCAGAAAGATGATACATTTAATCTTTATCAAAGTGAAATAAATAATCTACTCGATCATGTCGATTATGCTTGGGAAGATTATGCTAGAGAATTAATTATTAAGGCTTGGCCTGAGAGATATAGTAGAGCTCATCCAATAAATAGAATGAATCTTTCCAATATGAAGCGTCCTGAACTGGTACATATATTAAAGGAATTGGAGACTGAACAATCGAAGTCGGCTTTGAGACTAGAATATTCGGATAGTGCTAAAGTTCTTCTAACTAACGAGAATTTCAACTGGGTAGATAACTCACGTAAAATTTTAAAGCTAATTGAATCTGATAAAATGGCCCGATCCATTCTTAAAGATGAGTTTGCTTCAGATAAATTTAGAAATTTCTTTCCCTCTTTATACCAACCAGAACAATTTTTTGCCCAGGTTCATAAATTAATTGGTGAAAAAATTTTTGAGTTTCACGAGCATCGGCTCGAAATAATGAAAAGGGCTGATAAAGCAGAATCTTATATCAATCATAGTAATGTGAGTGAATTACCGGATTTTATCCAAAACTTGCTAGACTCAATTATAACAATGATAGAAAAAAAGGCTGCACGTGGAGACATCGATGTAGGATTTACATTTTTAAATGAGACTCTCGCTCATTTATTAAAAAAAGCTGATGAAGGAGAAATTGTTTCTGTAGGAAAAATAGCCGTTAAAGAGGAAGCTAAAAATATCATCAAGAACATTTTAATGATTGTAATTACTGAAACAATACAAAGAAATATTAAGCAATCAATTCAAGACGTAAAAGTTGGCGGCAAAGTTTCAGCTAAATCAATTAAAACTGAAATTAAAGCAAATGAAGCTTTTGCCAATTTAATCAATAATTTTATTAATGATTCTTTAAATGGATTCAATGGAGTTTTTGAAAAATGTCAAGCAGTAAGTCATGCTGATGATAATACAATCAAAGGTCTAATAGTGAATCTCAGCAAAGAACTTAAAATCGACGATTTAGAACTCGCAGAAAATTCAGTAGACCTTAAAGAACAGTATAAAGACTTACTTCTTAGATCATTGACAAGAAAAGTATTTGCCGATTTGATGCCTGAAGATTTATTTACCTCACTGCTTCCACCAATGTTAATTGAAGGGAAAATATGGGAAATGATTTCCGACGGAGTACTCACCCCTTACATTACCGGAATTTATGAAAAGACAACTGAAGCAAAAAAACTCCTTCTATCGGCTGAAGATAAGAAGCGGTTTGGTCCTTTAATTGATGATCTAGTCGAAATGGCATTAGATTTGATACCTGAGATAGAGATCGGAGATATGGTAGAGGCCGATGAAAATGCCGACCTCGATTACTCTTTCTTGGATAAGTTATTTAAAAATGCACTTCAAAAAAATGGTCAGTTTGCAAGTTTGATCGAAAAAGCTCTTCCAAACATTGTTCAAACTGTTCTTGCTTTTCATCTTAATCCGGAATCTATAGAAAACAAAATTGACGAGATGAAAGCGGCTTGGGAATCGATGGATGCTTTTGATCCATTTTTTGCTAACTATATCACAAAAGAAGAAATAGTTGCTTATCGTAAAGAAAAAAACATTGATCCTAGTGTTCATCGATCAGATGAAATGGTCAAAAGATGTTATATTTGGGTCCAGGAAAATAAATTGCGCCAAGAAGCTAGTATCGCTAAAGCTAACAACACAGGTGAAACATCTCAAATCCGAGCTACAACTCTTCTGTGGAACATTCTCACCGCCATCCAAAAGAATTTCCATAAAATCGATGAAATGCGGGCTGTATGGGAATCTATGGAAGCTTTTGAGCATCCATTGTTTGTTACAGTCACCGAAGAGGATATGGAAGCCTATTGCAAACAAATGAACATTAAAGCTGATGTACCCCCTTCAGATGAATTAAATAAGGCGTGTTACATTTGGGTTGAAACGAATAAGCAGCTAGAAAAAATGATTACTAGCGATTTATTACCTCTGATTTTACCTGAAAGTCTTTGGGACATTTGTATTCCTCCACAATTTAACAATTTAATTTCACGTTCACAAATTGGTAAAATGTTAGTGGGATTCTTAAGTGAAGGCTATGAATATTCTACTCATATGAAAGGACTCATGGCTGAAGGAAAGCAAAAACTTGATGCTGAGGATATTAATGCCCATTTAGGAGTCGGAAAAAAGGAAACCGATCAGTGGATTGGAATAAGCACATTTTTAGAAGAAAAAATCGAAGAGATTTTAAAAGATTCAGTCAAATCAAACCCTGAAGATGAAGAAAGCATCAAATGGATAAAAGAAGTTCTTGGAAGTCTATTGCAAAATGAAAGTGCAGGAGAAAATAAAATCGTCACAGATATGATCACTCATTCTATTTATGCTATTTTAGGAAAATTGTTGAGCGGAGGGTTAGCTCCCCTTTCAAAAGCAAAAATGCTTCTTAACAAAACCAAGAAATTTGATGGTTCTGATGATTCAAATGCTTCTTTGATTGAAAAACTTGCAGATCTCATTCCCGGAATCAGAGAAAGTTGTTATCGATTAAATGATTTGAAAAAAGATCAAGAATGTTCTAGTTTTCCGGAACTCAATCCTGAAACTTTAAAAAAATATCTTTCAGTGATCGGAAAGTCTCTTAAAAAAAAGGAAGTTATAGGGGATTTACCGAAACAATTTACAACAAACAAAGAGGGCCAAATTGTTGTTAAGCTGACTATTAAAAATACTGAAACAATGGAAGAACACACAATTAACGTTGACCTCCGCCAATTTGTTCATTGGAATATTACCTATACAGCCATCGACAACCTTGTTTCAGATTCTGATTGGAAAGATTCAGTTCGTCTTCCGCTTTTAGGAAAAATTGTCACTAAAGAATTGGTTGCTAGAATGCTAGAACCTTATGTTACAGCTTTACATGAAGTTCAAGAACCGTTACAGAGGAAGGCTGAACGAGGTCAAGCACTTGTGGCTGCTGTGAATGCAGAAGCACTACCCTTACGGCAAAAATTAGCTAAGGAAAGTAGAACGGTCCAAAGTTTAGATTTAGCTATACCGCCACTTACCCTTGCAGATGAGCTCCCTGTTAAAAGTAAGGACGATCTAGTTATCCTAAACACAGAGGCTCACGAAAAAGCTGAAATGGCTAAAACAGACTTGGAAGTATTTATTGAAGAAAAAATTCTCAAGGGCATTTATGGAGCTTTAGGTGATCTATCGAAGGATCCAAAGAAATTAAATAAGGATTTACCTGATCTTCTCGACAAACTGATCAAGAATGCCTTGGGAGAAGGGGCAACTGAAAATTTCAAAGATTTACGTGAAACCCTAATTCAACGAGGTGTCTATCTTTTATTTGGTGAACTTTTAGTGCCGGCAAACATAAATCCGGATGGGACCACAACTTCCGCAACAGAAAATTCAATTCAAAATATTAAAAAGAAATTACTGTCCATTATCAGGGAAGCTAAAGATACCGATGGCGATTATCGCAAGATTGCTAGAAAAATTGTAGATAAATTTCTTCCTGAAAAGACTTGGAATGATTTAATTAAAGGAAAATTTAAAGAACTCGTAACTGATAAAAAAGGAAACGATACTCTCCGAGATGCACTCGTAGAATCTGTGGAAAAATTTTTAGCTTTCGGAGATTTTGATCGCCCCAATAGCCCTAAAGAAAACGCAATTAATGTGATAAAGAAGAAGAGGGATGAAGCGATTAAAGAAATACGAAATTTAGACCTGGAGGTTAGGGCTAAAGAAAAAGCCCAAAATTTACCGGAGGATAAAGGGGGTGGTCTGAAAGAAATGGTGAACGTGATTTGTGATTCACTAGACGAGGTTCTGGGTGATTTACCGGCACAACTTGAACTTCCACCTCTTTTTAAAAATCTTATTGGTGAACTGCTTGAAAACAAAGAATCTGCTGATCTCATTAAAACTTCAATGCGTGCACTCGTCACGATTGCCATCGCCAGAATGTTCAAGACAAGCCCCGGACAGTCTCAAGAAGATCGCATCTTTGAATTACTTAACAATATCCTCGAAGCTTTTCAAACCAAAAATCCACATGAAGCTGCAGAAAAATTGATCGAAGAACTCTTTCCGGATGATCTTCGCAGAGAAATCCTTCCTCCAGCTATATACACTATTTTGACACCAAAATTCCTAGCGGATTTCATTGTCAAAGAAGTTGTTGAAGTCGATACATTTGCAAAAACGGTAGGAGGTGTTCCTAGTGATGAAAATGTCAGCAGGCTTCAAGCATTTGTCAAAACAAAGCTCATGGATTACACGGATCCAAAGTTTGACAGAGAGGGAATGGTCGGCTTTGGAGGATTTATCAAAGCTCTAGAAGGAATGCTCTTAGGTGCGTTGGGTGGTAATTTTGGGGGTGATAAAGCAAAAGTCGGCAAAACTATTGAAACTGCTCTTGACTTAGGAATCGCCAAAGTGATGGACGGTCCAAAAGTGAAGGCCTTGCTTAACAAGAAATTTCTAACAGAAGCTTTATCTGCTGCGTTGCCTCTTCTTAACAGCAATGCTCCGGTCGATAAAGATTATCCAGGACTCACTGACAAGCAAATCGACGATTTAGACCTTGAATCTCTAAAAAAATTAGGCTTTGAATTCAAGAAACAAATTGGCGAGACAGATGATGAGTTCAATGTACGTGTGAAAAAGGCAAAAAGTGATGTAGAATTCAAACAAAAAGTTAGAAATCGACATTTTGAATTAGAAGCTGGAAAGAAAGTGGGAGAAATACTGTTTCCAAGGGGGACAAGAGATATCCCTGCTCCTCAATTTCTTCAGACTGATACAGTCCTCGATAAGGTCAATGAAGCAGTCAGCGATCAAATCGCTCGCATTACAAATCGAGATTCACGTATTTTGATGCTTACAAGTGTATTTGGAGTAGATGAAGCTGATAAAGCTACTTTTCAAGCGATGCAAGATCAACATGCAGCGACTAAAAATTTAAAAGGACAAGAACGGGTAGCTGAAAATCTTTTCAAAAAGGGTTTGACTTCTTTTGCAATGGAAAAAATTGAACAAAATGTTGCGAAGGGATGGATCCAACCATTTAGATGGCTTGCTGTTTCCTTTGTTAAGACAATTGCTTGGTGTGCATTGAAAGTTGGAGTGAGTCATCAAGTATGGAGATTTGTGTCTAATCCTCAAACGGATGAAAGGCTACGACCAGTGATATGGAGGCTGTTGACTTTTGCAAACAGCTATAAACCATCAGATGAAAAAGAAGATAAGCTTACAGAGGATTTAGGGGTTAAATTTAAAAGCACATTAGATGATGCGGATCTCCTTTACGGCCTACAATGGGCTGTGGGACCGTTAATCGCTAAATTTTTGAACGGGCAAAATGTTGTGGATTTAATTGCAGACTAATTCCGGTATGAAGTAAGATAGACACTGAAGGCCTTAAATTTAAGGCCTTCAGTCTATTTTAAAGACGATGATTCGATCATATTAAAAGCGGCTATGATCGCCGCTTTGAAAAAAATTATTTTTGTAGTCCAAGAGCGATCAAGCTTTCTTGAACACCTTGGAAATAAGATCCATTAAATACTCTGACAGGCCCTAGGAAAGCTAAAACATTGTTATAGATTTGTGGAGGCTGACCACCTAAGAAATGGACAAGTTCTGTTGCAACAATAGCCAAAAGCGTTAATACAGCAATTTCTTTGATAAGCTTTAGAGTGTCTTTTGCTTTATGGGAACGAATATCCACGTGGATTAATTGATTAGCAGTCTTTGTGACCCAATTCTCAGATTTTCCTTCAAATCCAATCACTCCTAAAGTAGCAGTAAGTAGGCGAATTCCCAATTCTCCAACTCTAGAGGCAGCTTCAACAGCTGCAAGAAATGCAGGTATTCTAATCAACCCTGTCATGGCATGACCTAAAACACCACTTCCAAATAAAGTATTCATTGCAGTACCTGGCTGTATATCGCCAAGTGATCTCAATGTATTCATGATAACTCCTTCTTTTTTTATTCAAATTTAACAATACTTTTAACGCAACTGCTCATAAAGTTGAAGTATGTTGCACAAAAACAACAATTTTTGTTGCTTTTTTCAAGGTACCATACAATTGTTTTTCAAATCAATAAGAAAACTGAAAAAAACTGAAAAAATTCGGGCAAGTTAGCTATATGTTGACCCCCCTCCCAACTACAGGAATATAACAAATGAAAGGGTCTTTATTACTTCTATTCTTCCTCTATAATTTGAATTGGAATTTAATGATATACGAAATCTTCAAATATAAAGACAAATTTGAGGAAAATTATGAAGAAGCTTTAAAAAAACCTTATGTTTTTGACATCTTCCATTCGCTTCTTTCCCTTCGGCCTTTAATGTGTTGACATTGTCTACACAAATATGTACAATGAAGATAACAAGGAGTTTGGCAATGACAAACGCATACCCCCGAAAATCCAATAAGGAAACCAGGGAAATTAATTTAGGGCGCACAGAAACAATTAATTTACGAGCTAACCATCGACAAAAAGTTTTAATTGATCGAGCTGCCGAGGCCTTAGGTCGAAGTCGATCTGAATTTATGCTTGATATAGCTTGCCGTGAAGCGGAGGCTGTATTGTTGGATCGTCATTATTTTTTGCTCTCAGATGAAGCTTTCACAGCCTTTATGAGTTTGCTTGATGAACCTCAAAAAGTAAATGTTAAATTGAAAAATTTGCTTCACACTAAAGCTCCTTGGGAATCATGAAAGCAAGTGATATTAGAGCGCCGGAAAAACTGACAGCAGAACACGACTTTTCAAATTTTAATTGCGGAGAAATAACGTTAAATGACTGGTTACGGCGTCATGCTGTAAAAAATGAATTGAATGGGGCTTCTAGAACTTACGTTATTACATTAGAACAAAAAGTTGTAGGGTATTACTGTTTGGCTGTAGGGGCGGTATCTCATGAAGGCTCTCCCGGGCCTATCAAAAGAAATATGCCCAATCCCATTCCGGTTATGATTCTTGGCCGTTTAGCTGTAGATTCAAAATTTCAGGGTTATGGGATTGGCACTGGCTTGCTTAAAGATGCTATTCTACGTACGTTGTCTGCTGCTGATATTGCCGGAATACGAGCGTTGCTTGTTCATGCCATTTCAAAAGAAGCCACGCACTTTTATAGTCGCTTCGGCTTTATTGCTTCGCCTGTTGAACTCACTTTAATGATTACTATTGCTGAAGCAAGAGGGTCGAGTAAAGCGAATACCGTCCAGAACGTTGTATAGGAGGGAATACCTTTTTACACAAAGGTGACAATTTACTAATATCTCAGCATCTCCCTATAAATGTCTAGAATTTATTGTCGCTTTCTGATAATATCAAGGGAAACTCTACACTAAAGCAGATAAAAATGGAAAATTTTTGTGAACTTTCACTGGAAACTTTGACGACATGGCTCACTGAATCAGGCTATGCAGGTTATAATGCAAAGCAAATTTATAAATGGATCTATGAGAAATTCGTCCTGAATTGGGATGGTATGACCAATCTTAGCAAAGAACTGCGTGAAAAGCTTGCTGCTACTTTCCGTTTACCCGTTTTAGAATTTGTAAAAATGACCCCATCTACGGATGGAGAAACATTTAAATTTCTGTGGAAAATGTCTGAAGGGTCATTTGTTGAATCTGTCCTCATCTTATCAGGTCATCGTCGCACCGTCTGTGTCTCTTCGCAAGTGGGATGCCCTGTCCGTTGCGC
This sequence comes from uncultured Parachlamydiaceae bacterium, assembly GCA_963752155.1. Classification (GTDB taxonomy): domain Bacteria; phylum Chlamydiota; class Chlamydiia; order Chlamydiales; family Parachlamydiaceae; genus JACCRY01. The sequence goes on from CAVVXH010000019.1 coordinate 46,108, forward strand.
CTTTTGTGCATCAGGAAAAAATGGATTCTTTCGCAATTTACGCCCCGCAGAAATCGTCGAACAAGTCTTACAAATTAATGTTTGGCTAAAACAACGCGATGAAAAAGTCACTCACGTCGTTTATATGGGGATGGGTGAACCTTTCAAAAATTACGATGCTGTTATACAATCTATCCACCAATTAAGTGATCCACAAGGCCTAAATATTTCTCAAAGACGCATCACCGTTTCTACTGTTGGCATCACCGAAGGAATTCGTCGTTTCACTCAAGAAGGGCTAAAGGTCAGTTTAGTACTCTCCCTGCACGCACCAAACCAAAAAATACGGGAAAAAATCATCCCCTACGCCCGAAAATATCCTTTGGATGAAATTCTAAAGGCCATGGATGAGTTCTCTTTGAAAACCAAGCGCGACGTGACGTTCGAATATATTTTGCTAGCTGGAATAAATGATCATCCTGATCATGCTTTTGAACTTGCAAACCTCCTAAAAGGACGACAATGCACAGTCAATTTGATTCCATATAACCCTGTTGTTGGACTTCGCTTAGTGCGCCCCGAGCATAAAATGATTAAACAATTCCGCACAGTCTTATTTGGATCAAAAATCGTCAATACTTGCCGTTATACCAAGGGAGATGACATTGCAGCAGCTTGCGGTCAGCTTGCCTTAATGCAAAAAGAAGAAACTGGAAAAGCTGAAGAACACGAAGATACTGATCTGACTGAAAAGGTTGTAGGATGAGATAAATGCATGCCATTTGATCCTAAGAAGCTCGAAGCATACCCCTTGCTTCCCGGGGTTTACCTGATGAAAAACCATGCAGGTCACGTCATTTATGTCGGCAAAGCGAATAGTTTACGTCAGCGCTTAAAGCAATATTTTGTTGAAGGTGGCGACGGACGCCAGATGATTCCACTGCTGGTTTCAAAAATTGAAAGCATTGAGACTATTGTTGTTTCCTCTGAGAAAGAGGCCTTACTCCTAGAAAACACACTCATCAAGCAACACAAGCCTAAATTCAATGCCCTCCTCAAAGATGACAAAAGTTACATTGCGCTGATGCTTTCTCACCGAAACAATTGGCCAATGTTAGAGCTGGTACGCTACAAAGAAAAACCGGACTCCAACAACTTCTATTTCGGTCCTTACACAAGCGCAGCTTCTGCTCGCACGACCTTCGACCTATTAAATAGACTTTTTCCGCTCCGTCAATGTTCAGATCAAGAGTTTTTACGTCGCACACGTCCCTGTATTCTATATGACATGAAACGATGTTGTGCTCCCTGCGTTGGAAAATGCACCAAGGAAGAATATGCCCGACATGTTGAATGCACCATTCGTTTTTTAAAAGGACAAGATAAAGAAATCCTTAATGAATTGAAAACTGAAATGTACAAAGCATCAGAAGCCTTAGAATTTGAAAGAGCCGGCGAACTTTATAAAAAAATTCTTCAAATTCAAAATACTCTTGAAAAGCAAATGGTAGATAAGCCTTCTGGAGTAGACACTGACGTCCTAGCTATTTTCCGTCAGGCTGACGAGGTGATTATCTCTCAGCTCATCT
>CAVVXH010000020.1:0-14448 GCA_963752155.1 uncultured Parachlamydiaceae bacterium
GTAGAATTACTTCCTTTTGCAAAGCTTGCACTATCTACGGACATGATTATGACAGGTCATCTTCTCGTTCCGGCTTTAGACAAAGAGCATTGTTCTACTTTATCGGAAAAAACTTTGACATACCTAAAAAATACAATTGGTTTTGAAGGTGTTATTATCACCGATTCCCTTGTCATGGAGGGAGTACTTAAAAAATGTCACACCATCGATGAAGCTGCGATTCAAGCATTAAATGCAGGTTGTGATATTCTTTTGTTGGGGGGGATGCAGTTAATCGGGGAACATGTTAATTTAGAACTTACTGTGAGCGATATTCAACGAATACATTGTTCTATCGTCTGTGCGGTAAAAAGTGGTCGTGTTTCAGAGACAAGGTTAAACAAAGCCGTCGAAAAAATTCTCAGGTTAAAGGAGCGTTATTTAAATTCTAAAGTTTCCGAATCTCGACCTAATCTACACGATTTAGTTAATACATTCAACCATCAAGAACTTTCCAAAAAAATAGCTTCTTTAGCATTAAAGGTTCTTTCGAATGCACCTGATACCATTTCTTCTCTTGATCAAAAGAAAATTGCTGTATTTTCCCCTCAATTACTTCGCAATAGTATTAAAAAAACGACTCTTCATGAAATTGGGCAAACGACTGAATTATATTTTTTTGACACTCTTACTCTTTCTAGTGAAGAAATAGAAGCCGCAAAGCAAAAAGCAGAAGCAGCCGATGTACTATTTATTTGTTCTTACAATGCGTGGAAAAACCCATCCCAAGTAGCACTAATTCAATCCCTTCTAAGCACAGGAAAGCCAGTGATTCTTTTAGTTATGAGGGATCCATTGGATGCTTTTCTATTTCCTAAGGCAAACATTATTTTCAATACTTTTAGCCCTACTACACCCTCGATACAGGCTGTCTGTAATCAATTGAAGGAGAGGTATTCATGAGTAAGTATTCCATTTTATGTCTTTTATTATGCCTTTCATTTTTTGGACCAGTCTTCTCTCTTTCAATCTTTTTATAGAAGGATCCGATATGAGCGTAATGAGCGCAACTGAATGGACAACTTTATCTACTTTTTCATGGATAGATGCTATCAAAACACCTCTTTATGCTAAAGGAAAACGGATAGAGGAGACTCCTTTCTCTGTTGAGGAAAGCCTTGAAGTCTCCTTCCAGCACTCTCTGTACAAGCTTTTGCAGCCTTCTCTTTACTCCTGGATAAAGTTTTAAACTTGAGTGCATTACAAGCGATTTATGAGCGCACGTGAAATGCAAACGCATTAATAATCGCTAAAGAAAAAGTCCCTGTCATAGACAATGACCATGGTTGCAACGACAAATAGGAGGCTTGTCACAATACACTTCGTAAATGGTTCAGTTTTGAATAGAATAGAAGAAAGATTGAGTACCGAATGAAATAGAATGACGGCTGGAATGCTGCGACCAGTCTTGTAATAGATCCAGTTCATTAAGATGGCAATAACGAAAACGCTAACAAAAAAGTTAATAACATAAAGTATTCCCAGATCCCAAAGTTGATTTTGATAATAGCCTTTAATGAAGAATAGAGGTAGATGCCACACAGCCCAAAGAAGGCCGAATAACATTGACGTTGTAAATAAATTGAAAAAGGCTCTAAGGCTGTCCACGCCATATCCTCGCCAGCCGACCTCTTCAATGATGGGTGCCAATATCAACGGAATGGCTATGCCAAGAACAACCCATCCTTTCATGACGCTGAAATCACCAGCGAGCGAAAACTGATCGGAGGAATAACCAAAAAATAATGATAACCAAGTAGCTAAGAATAAAATGCATGGCATTAGCAATAGGATTACCATGAGATAGGGTAAGCTAATTTTGAAATCCATCATTCTTTTCCAAAAGTCCTGAATGAGCACATCGTTATGTGAAGCATAGATCATAGTCATCGAGGTGATGCATGGCACACACAAGCCAAAAAGCAGAAGGGGCATCTGAAACTGTTCCATTCCTTTTTGGCTTAAGTAGGCTGTAATTGGCCCAAGAGCCAACGATACTGAAATTGTGATCAGAAAGAACAACACAGGATGATAGAGGTAAGCAGGGGGCATGACAATCCTTGTTTTGTTAAAAAATTTATACTAATTTTGTTCGAACAAAAAACTAAAAGAGCCTTTTGCTGCATGCAGTAGATCTTCAATCAAAGCTGGAATGCTCTTTGTGCGACGCTCTAGATCACGTTGACTCCAGGGGTAAAATCCGAAATCCGTGAAAAATTGAATACCCGCTAATAGAATTTCTGCGCACTCTAGTGGATGTTCTGTGCGAAAATGTCCTTCCTTACATCCTTGAGAGATTACGCTAGCATACAACGGCGCCAACATGGAAAGAGTACAGGCCAAGAGGCGCACATGCATTCCCATATTTCCAGGACGATGAAGATTATCTATAGTTTCCTTTTCGCGGGGTATGACCCTTCCGGCAGAAACTAGAACCTGCATCTTATCTAGAGCGTTGCCTTGACATTCTTTCAAAGCTTTCTCCACCAAGGACATGTATTCAGCCACCATATCTTCAACCACAGCTTCCAATAGTTCCTCTTTGGATTTGAAGTAATGATAAGCCGTTCCCTTAGCGATCCCAAGCGTCGTCATCACATCTTGGATTGTCGTGCTCTCATAGCCTTGCTTGAGAAATAAATTTCGACTCGTGGATACAATTTCACGGCGTCGTTCCTTTGGTTTTTTTACCACTCTGACCATAACGTTCCTTTTTGCTTGACTTCAATATATCATATTGACCGACCGTCGGTCAATTATTTCTTTTTATATCAAAGCAGGATTGATCACTACATTCGATAGCAATTACACTCTTGAAGAAATCAAAAGTCGCATTCAGTCCAAGCCAAAAGTAAATACTAAACCTGTACGGAAAGTTCATAAAGCAGCTTTGATTAATTTGGGAATTACAGAGTTGTAAGGATTTTTGAAAGTATAGGAAAAATTAAACGCTAAGCGAGACAGTTGCCTGCTGCGCCCCCTATTGGGAAATAACAAATTTTTAAAGCGCCTTGCCATTGGTGCCTGACCTGATATTCTGACATTTGCCCTCCTGGGAGGCTACGTTATCATTGTAGGCAAATGTCAGAATATCAGGTCAGGCACCAATGGCAAGGCGCGAACTTGTTATTTAGGAGTCACGAAGGCACAAAGAGATCTTACGCGAAGAATCTTCAGTTTAAAGAAGAAATAGGTTAATTTTTATACTTTATATGTAAGATCTCTTTGTGCCCTTTGTGCCCTTTGTGCCCTTTGTGCCTTCGTGACTTTGCGTTTAATTTTTTCCTATACTTTATACCCTGATATCGCAGCATCTTTTTTACCTACTAGATAACTTGTTATTTCTCGATAGGGGGCCCCGTAGGCAACTGTCTCGCTTTGCGTTTAATTTTTCTTAGTATTCCGCATCAGTCGATTTTGTCATTTGCTAAATAAAGAAATATCAGCTATTTCCAAAACGTAGAGAGTTTTGTACGTCGACTTGGTCGGCTTTTTTCTTAAACCAAAATTGCAAGGAGACTTTTTTATGACTCTAAATTTACCTGATTTTCTAAATAGACCACTTAGACAGTTCCCAAGTCTATGGTCAAATTTCCCCTCAAGCATGTTACAGAACATTTTAGATGAAGACTTGTTTCCTCAAGATAGTTTAAACAGATCAGCTCGTATCTACGAAGAAAATAATCAACTCCATGTTGAAGTGCCTCTTCCAGGCCTAAAACTCGATGATATTGAGGTAAGTCTTAATCAAGGAGTTCTCATGGTTAAAGGAGAATCGAAAGAGGAGGAAAAAGATAAGAATAGAAAGTATTATCGGTCATCGAAGAGAAATTACTCCTATTCAGTGGCTCTACCTACACAAATAGATGAAAAACAAGAACCGCAAGCGATATATAAGGATGGAGTTTTGAATATCTCATTACAAATGATCAAGCAAAGTGAAACAAAAAAGATTACTGTGAAAGATGGAAATTCTAAGAAATAATGTGCCTAAATTTTGCCGAATAATAGTTGTTTAAGACTCTTATTCGGCTTCTCTTGGAATCAAATGACTGCGTAAAGGTCATTCAATCGTATGCCTGACTCAAGCAGCCGGTCGAGATCCTGGTCTATACCCAGAACCAGAGCAATTTAATCCCCACCGATTTCAAGAGGAGGATCCTCTTATTGCTGCTCTCTCTTTCTTGCCATTTGGAAGAGGGCCCCATACGTGTCCGAGACAACATCTTGCTTTGGCTGAACTTCAAACATTTATTTACCGCATTTTAATTCATTTTTCAATTTATACGTTGTCTCCTGAAAAAGTTGATCAGATACCGTCCATCCAGCTAGTTCATCGCTTTAATAAAATGTGGCAATCTCAACGTTCTAAAATAGGAAAGCAAAGTAAGCTGCGCACGGTCGCTGAACTCTTGAAAGAAACCGAGTACACGACGCCACGCATGCAGGCGAAAAGACTGCAGCAGAAAAGATAGAACGGTGGGAAGAGTCCATTGAGGCAGACATAGGAAAATGCAATAAATGCAACTTCTCAGGATAAAAACGAGTCATAAGCCTCCGCGTTTGGTATATTATCCCTGATTGTGCAACATAGTTTTTGCAAGGCGAATCATATTTGTGTTGAATTTCTGATACAACTTGGATTGCACAGTCCAGTAATGCCAATAGAGAGGGATTTCCCATGTTTTGTCTGGGTAGATTTGTACGAGTTGTTTCGTCTTTAATTCATCAAGGATATCTATTTTTGGAATAAGTGCGTACCCGTGCCCAAGTAATGCAAATTTTCTAAATCCTCTTACGGAAGGTATCATATTATACTTCAATTCGCTTCCATTAATTCCAAAGAATTTTTCAAGATACCTTTCATGTAAATAATCATTTTTATCAAATTTGATCGCAGGGGCATTTTGGAGGCATTCAATTGGATTTTCAGAGAAAAAATATTTTTTTACAAAGGTTGGTGATGCGACAAGAACGTATTGCATACCACCCACAAATGATGCCTGTCCTCCTAAAATTTCTTTCTCTGAAGTTGATAAACAAGCGGAAACAGTCCCATTTTTCAGATAATTTAACGTAAATTCTTGGTCATCAGCTATAATTTCCAAGATTATGTCGCTAAACTCTTCTTTTTCCCTTTCCATCAAATCTAAAAACCAAGTTTCTAAACTGTCTCGGTTTAACGCAACCGAAATATGAGGTTGAATTTTAATCTCCCCAAGTTCCTGAGATAACTCATTTTCAAGGAGACAGATTTTTTTAAAGTGACTTATCAACTGTCTTCCCAACTTTGTAGGGCGGTAGGGAAGTGTTCGAATTAAAACAGGCTCCCCATAATAATCCTCCAAGCCTTTAATTCTCTGAGAAACCGCTGATTGAGTGATAAATAATTTCTTAGCAGCAAGTTCAAAATTTTGGAATTCTTGAACCGTATATAAAGCTTCTATTCCACGATAATCCAACATAAGGTGCTCCAGCCATTAGATATTCTTATTAAACATTAAATCAATTAATTTTACTTATACAGAATTTAATGTTAAAATGAAAGTATCTTTTGTAAGAGGCATCCCAATATGGGGGTGTTACACGAGGCTTACCTCAAGTTAATTTAAATGTAAACCTTAGGAGTTAAAATATGTTTTTAGTATTGCTAAAGGGATTTGCATCGAGTGCAAGTTTAATCATTGCCATTGGCGCACAAAACGTTTTCGTCATTAGGCAAGGATTATTGCAAAACCACCTTTTCTTAACCGCACTCCTCTGCTCTTCGATTGATGCCATCTTGATTACTACAGGTGTATTTGGTTTTGGCCAAGTTATTTCCGCTTATCCACTATTAATTGAGATAACAAAATATTTTGCAGTTGCCTTCTTGCTTGCATATGGAGTGCTTTCGTTAAAATCTGCATTCACAAATAAGAATTTAGAAAATAAAAGAAATCAAGCGGCTCAATCAAGAAAAAAAACTGTGTTATTGCTTTTGGCTTTGAGCTTACTTAACCCTCACGTTTATTTAGATACGGTCATTTTGTTAGGCAGCATCGCTTCACAACATTCTCTTGATGAACAATTTTACTTTGCAATAGGAGCGATTGCTGCTTCTTTTATCTGGTTCTTTTCTATTAGCTATGGTAGCAGGTTTCTAGCCCCATTTTTGAGCAATGCGCTCGCTTGGAAAATTATAGATATCTGCATAGCTTTCATTATGTGGGGAATTGCTGTAAGCCTAATAGTAACGTTATAATCCTAATTTCATTGATTTCGCAATGCATTGGAATACTGAGATTACCGAACGTGAAGGATCTCGCGTTCGATTTGCCTTGAGTTTTTAGTTGATTTTTCTCATGTTTTCTGCTAACCTTCATAACTGTGGGTATTAAAATTATAATCAGAATATGAAATTCATGAAAAAAAATATTTTAATCATCGGTCTCTTTTTATGTTATAACGCTTATGCTGACGAGAGATATATGCAAACTGTAGATGAAAAATGGGAATCTAATTCTCAGCAAACAGATGAAAAATCAAAGTCCAATTTTGCCGTGATTTATCGTGGTTATCTTAAACCTGGTAGAGAAAGTGATTATCAAAATGCCTGGCAGTGTGTTGCTCAGTACTTTATAAAATGCCGAGGTGCAATTGGATCATGCTTACACCGAACATCAGATGGAATGTGGATTGCTTATTCAAGATGGCCTGATCAAAAGACAAGAGATGCTTCTTGGCCTGGAAAAGACGCACCGTCCAAAGAACTTCCTCAAAAAGTTCGGGAGGCTGTTATGATTATCCAAGATTGTCTTGATCCAGATAGGAAACTGCCAGAAATTTGTATGGAAGTAGTGAATGATTTTCTGTTAAATGAATTAGATAGTGCTAAATAAGTTATTTGAAGGAAGGAAAAATGTTTAAAAAGTTATTTTGTTTATCTGTATGCTTATCTTTACCTTTACTAGGTGAGAATCATTCGATCCCAAAAGAGGAAAATATGCAAATAGGTCGCTACCAAATGGTTGGAGTTGCATGTAAAGGCGGAGGGCAACAATTATATTTGTTAGATACGGCGACAGGTTGTGTTTGGCGCTCAACGGCTAAAAATAGCTGGATACAGCATGATGCTTGGGAACCACTAATTGTAACATCATCAGACAATGCCTTACCGTTAAACGAACACGACTAAGCTTTTTAGAGATATAGAAAATATATTTCCTGATTGCAAGTTTTATTTAGGCACTTATCAAGCATGTTACAGAACATTGAAAGATGAGAATTCTAAAAAATAATATGCCTAAATTTTGCCGAATAATAGTTGTTTAAAGACTGTTATTCGGCATTTCTTGAGATCAAATAACTAATAGTCACTTTCGATCATTGTGCAAGACTCGTTTCAGAATTTCGCTGCTTCGTAATCCGATCATCATGGCTGGTCCTGTAGTATTAATATCAGGAATCACCGGACAGATGGCCTCCAGCGTTTAGAGGAGCCATTTTACAGTGCGATACAAAGTGATGTATATCCAGTGAAAGATTACTGTTATTTTTCACGTACTGCTCAACCACTGCGTCATGATAGCCGGAAAGGATGACTAAGTTGATCGGATCACTTAAAATGGGTTTAAAGTAAGGCGAGGGGAATGGGTACATGATATTTAGCTGATCTAAAAGAGCGCGAATATAGACCGAAACGGCACCCTTCATATTCTCAAGATCGACAGGGTCTTTGTAAAAAGCGTCATCCGCTGCCGCAATCTGAAATGAATTATCGCTTTGGATTGTGACACTTCCCTCGCTCACTGGGTTCAAAAGGTTAAATCCAACGGCTACAATCGGGGGTGTTTGTGCAGTAGCTGGGATGAATTCGAACAAAATCTGTAACATTCGTGGGTCGCTGGAACTACCGCCCACAACCGGCAAGTAGACATTATTGATTGTAAATGCATACGGAGCGTCAGGTGGAACTCCACTCATTGTGGGATCTGCTAGCATTGTAATAAAAATGAGAGGATGGTTTTGCAGACCTTGTCCGACGTTTTCATTGATGAAAACAGGCTTGATCTCTGCATTCTTTAACGCTTCCGAGGGACCTATGCCTGAAAGTTGTAGCAATTTGCTACTGTTGATGCCACTTGCCAAAACAACGGCTTTTCGAGCTTTTGCTTGAAAGAGTTTACCGTCCTTTACATATTTTACTTTTTTGGCTTTCCCACACTTGTCGAATATTATTTTCACAGCAACCGAATCAAAAAGCACAGACAGTTTGTGTCCATTAACTCCTTGACCTTCCGGCGTCATTACCTCGCTATTTAAATAGGCTGTAGCGCTGCTCACTCGTTTGGTGCCTGTAGGGTCAATAAACCACTGTGCACGAGGGGCTATGCAATTTTGCACACTGGGATCATTATAGTCCGTCACAATTGGAATTCCAGGAAACGCTGCCTGTGAAGCAGGTAGCAGTACTTGTGAGGTTATCTGCGACATCGTAGGTGTCTGTAGCACATTGACAGGACCATTGACTCCACGAGCCCCTGGTGTGATTATCGATCCTTGGTAGCTCTCAAGAGCTTTGAAGGTTGTCAGAATATGGTCTAGACTCCAATTGTTACTGCCAGAAACTTCTTCCCAACGTGAGTACATGTCGTTCGATCCACGACCATAGTATAGTCCGTTAATCGAAGATCCACCACCCAACAGCATTCCTGTTGTCCAATCACTTGTTCGTCCATTGAGCCCCGCCATCGGTAGAGTTTGATTCCATCCTGGCCAAAAATACTTAGCTTTTCCTGTCCCAGCCAATAGGAATGCTGAGAGGCCCACTGCCTCTATTGCAGGGTCATTTGTTAAATTTTGCCCGCCTTCTATTCCTATTACTGAAAAGAGGCCATTCTTTGATAGCTCGCTCATCAGTATACAACCTGCCGCTCCACCACCAATTACTATGATATCTGCCTCTAGTTCGTTTCCCGACATTTTGCATCGATAAGGGGAAGCAGGATCGCCAAAAAGGTTGACTGTAGCGATTATTAAAGCGAGAGTAATAAATTTAATTTTCATGGTTGGTACCTCCGCCAGATATTGTCAATAATAAAATTTTTGTTGTCAAGTATCTAAATTTAATTCATAATCTGGAAGAAAGAAATCGAATGAAACATCTGATTGTATCCCTTGCTTTCCTAGCTCTTACTAGCGCTGGGATTGTCTATTATATATACCAAAATCCTACGGTTGTTACAGTGCAATCAACTCCCTCAGTTGCCGTAAAAACAATAAAGCTGGAAAAAGTGCGCATTTGGTCAGAGTTTTCCGGCCGCTTGCAAGCTGTCGATATCGCAGAAATCCGTCCCGAAGTGAGTGGAAGAATCACTGAAGTGCGCTTTGAGGATGGGGATCTTGTCAAAGCCGGCGATGTCCTTTTTGTCATTGATCCCCGTCCCTATGAAGCGGCAGTTTCTAGGGCAGAAGCTAGAGTCGCTACAGCAAAAGCAAATGCCGAATATGCCAAGCTTGAAATGGATCGAGCTGCAAACATGATCAAAACACAAGCTGTGGCTCAACGTATTTACGATGAGAGATTTAACGCGAATGAAGTGGCGGTTGCTTCGGTTAAGTCAGCTGAAGCAGATCTTAAACAAGCCAAAGTGGACCTGGAACATGCCTATGTACAGGCTCCGATTTCAGGCCGAGCAGGACGTGTCGAATTGACAGTGGGAAATTTGGTGCAGCCAGGAGTCAATGCTCCTTTAATGACACGGATTGTTGCGAATGATCCCATTTACGCTGATTTTGAAGTGGACGAACAAACCTATTTGGATAGTGTGAGAAATGTAGCGCGTAACCGCAATTCAGAGCGAGAAATTCCTGTAAAACTTTTTATCAATGGAAACAAAGAAGACGTTTATAAAGGAACAATATACACCTTTGATAATCGGCTTGATGTGAGTACAGGAACAATTCGAGCCAGGGCAAAATTTGAAAACAAAGAGGGAGTTTTAGTACCCGGCATGTTTGTCACAGTAGGCTTTAGGTAAAAGTGAAGACGAAGAAGTCCTTTTAGTCCCACAGCAAGCTATCAGTACAGATCAAAATAAAAATTATGTTTACCTTGTCGATAAGGACAATAAAGTTATTTATCGAGAAGTCAGTTTGGGAAAAGAATATGGCAATCAACGCATTATTCTTAAAGGGCTAGAACCGGGGATCGGGTTATTTTAAAAGGACTGCAGCATATCAAAGCTGGAGCAATCGTTAAACCCGAGGAAACGAAAGCAGCAATGACAAATGGTTTGGCGAAGAAACCTCTTCGTTAAATATTTCCCGCTTTTTCATTGACCGCCCCATTTTTGCAGGGGTGATTTCATTTGTCATTTTTCTAGCCGGACTGTTGGCAATTTTTGTGTTGCCGATATCGGAATATCCTGAAGTCGTTCCCGCTACAGTAGTGGTCAAAGCACAGTTTCCCGGAGCAAACCCAAAAACCATTGCTGAAACTGTCGCAACTCCAATTGAAGAGCAGGTCAATGGCGTTGAAAATATGCTATATATGTTTTCACAATCGAGCAGCGATGGATTGATGACTTTGACAATTACTTTTAGGCTTGGAACGGATCCCGATCTCGCTACACAGCTTGTACAAAACCGCGTTAACCAAGCATTGCCTCGTTTGCCGGAAGTCACTCGGCAACTTGGGGTCACCACTGTAAAAAGCTCCCCTGATTTGACCATGGTCGTCCACTTGACCTCTCCAAATAACCGCTATGATAAACTTTATCTCCGCAACTTACGCCCGCTTAAATATCAAAGATCGGTTGAATAAAATCCAAGGTGTAGGGGAGGTGAGACTTTTTGGATCGGGAGATTATGCCATGCGGATTTGGCTAAATCCCCAAAAAGTGGCTGAACGTCAGCTTACAGCGCAAGAAGTGGTTGATGCCATCAGAAGGCAAAACGTTCAAGTCTCTGCAGGAGTAATTGGCGGTCCCCCTTATGCTAACGATGTAGACCTTGCAACGCCCAATCAATGCGTTAGGAAGGCTGCAAACACCTGAAGAATTTGACGATATTGTTATTAAGCAAGAAAATGGGGTTGTGACCAAGCTAAGAGATGTAGCCCGTGTGGAGCTGGATGCCTCTGAATATGCTCTAAGATCTCTTTTAAACAATAAAGAGGCAGTCGCAATCCCGATCTTTCAAACACCAGGATCCAATGCGATTAACATTTCCGATCAAGTGCGCAGCACAATGAAGGAATTGAAGCAAAATTTTCCGGAAGGTAGTCGATTACACCATCGTGTATGATCCCACAGTCTTTGTTAGAGATTCCATCAGGGCTGTGATCCATACGTTATTGGAAGCATTGGCATTGGTGGTCATCGTTGTGATTGTCTTTTTACAAACATGGCGAGCTTCGATCATTCCTTTGTTAGCCGTACCGGTATCCATTGTCGGCACATTTGCCATCATGTACCTCTTTGGATTTTCGATAAATGTCCTTTCCCTGTTTGGACTTGTGCTTGCTATTGGTATTGTGGTGGATGATGCCATTGTTGTTGTGGAAAACGTGGAACGCAATATAGAAAATGGGCTAAAGCCCGAGCAGGCCACCATCCAGGCCATGAGTGAAGTGACAAGTCCTATCATTGCAATCACATTGGTGTTATGTGCGGTTTTCGTCCCGATTGCCTTTATCAGTGGATTGACAGGGCAGTTTTATCGTCAATTTGCCCTTACAATTGCTTTTTCGACTATTATCTCTGCATTTAATTCCTTAACATTGAGCCCTGCATTAGCAGCTATCATTCTACAAGAGAAAGGGGCTCCCAAAGATCGCTTATCTCGTTTTATTGATCGCATATTCGGTTTCTTTTTTAATTGGTTTAACAAGTTATTTCAAAAGTGGTTCTAAGCTCTATGGCAAGGGGGTTGTAAAGGTTATCAACCATAAAAAATCAGCCTTTATCGTTTATGTTTTACTGCTTTTGGCTACCTATGGAATATTCCAACTTGTGCCTCCAGGATTCATCCCCACGCAAGACAAACAATATTTAGTCAGTTTTGCGCAGCTTCCGGAAGGGGCTACACTGGATAGAACCGAAAAGGTGATTCGGGAAATGTCAGAGATTGCCCTTAAAGAACCAGGAGTTGAAAGCGCAGTCGCTTTCCCTGGTTTGTCCATTAATGGATTCATCAATAACCCCAGTTCCGGAATTGTTTTTGTCACGCTAAATCCTTTCGATCAACGTACCTCTAGCGATCTCTCTGGACCTGCTATCACCCAAAAACTGCAAGAAAAATATTCCAAAATCCAAGATGCTTCAATTGTCATTTTTCCTCCACCTACTGTCCAAGGATTAGGCACTGTAGGAGGCTTTAAGCTGGAAATTGAAGACCGCAATGACTTCGGATACGTAGCCTTAGACAATAATGTCAAAGAAGTATTAAAACAGGCAAGCCAGAATCCTATGCTAACAGGAATATTTTCCAGCTATAAAAATAATGCCCCTCAGTTATTCGTCGACATTGATCGCACAAAAGCAAACCAGCTTGGCATCGATGTCCAGCAAATTTTTGATACGCTTCAAATCTATTTGGGATCTCTTTATGTCAATGACTTTAATAAATTTGGACGGCTCTATGAGGTCATCGTACAAGCAGACAAGGAATTTCGTTCCAAACCGGATGACATTCTCAGGCTTCAGATTCGCAATCGAGAAGGGCAAATGGTTCCTCTTGGCTCAGTTCTTCGGATTAGAGATGATGTCGGCCCTGAGACTGCCATGCGTTATAACGCCTTCAGGTCAGCGGATATTAATGGCAACCCTGCGCCTGGCTATTCAACAGGGCAAGCACAGGCAGCGATAACTAAGATCCTGAAGAACGTGCTTCCATCCGGAATGACTTTTGAATGGACAGAACTTACCTATCAGCAAGTTTTATCTGGCAATACCGCAGTCTACGTATTTCCTTTATGCGTTTTGCTTATTTATTTAGTGCTTTCAGCAAAATATGAAAGCTTATTTCTTCCATTAGTCGTGATATTGATCGTTCCCTTATGTCTTATTGTTTGCCATCACTAGGAGTGTGGCTTTCAAAGGGGGATATTAATATTTTCACACAGATTGCATTTTTCGTTCTGGCTGGCTTAGCGTGCAAAAATGCGATTTTGATTGTGGAATTTGCTCGAGAGCTTGAATTTCATGGAAAAAGTACTGTCAGATGCCGCTATCGAAGCGGCTCGTTTGCGTTTGAGGCCTATTTTAATGACTTCATTTGCCTTTATCATGGGTGTGATTCCCTTGGTTCTTTCAAGCGGTGCCGGAGCCGAAATGCGTCATGCTATGGGTGTCGCTGTATTTTCAGGAATGTTGGGAGTCACATTTTTTGGACTTCTTTTGACACCTGTTTTTTATGTTGCTTTGCGTGAGATAGAGAAAAAAATGACGCGGACTGAAAAGGTACATCATCATGAGTGTCGACTAAAACCTTTTTAATTTTCTTTGTGACTGTTGGTTTTGACGGCTTGCGTCAAGCCGGTTAGCTTTCAAGAATCGGGAATAGAAACTCCTGAAACATGGCATACGTTTGCAAATCTGCCTGGCAATCCTGAGCTCTGGAATAAGCCCTTAGTTGTTGACGACTGCGCGCAAGTGGAACAGAGATGGTGGCACAATTTCGAAGACTCGACTCTTAGATGCCTTTATCACAAGAGCGCTTATGAATAATAAAACACTTGGCATTGCCGCCACGCGCATAGAAGAAGCCCGTGCGGCACGTCTTAAGTGCTTTTTCAGTCTTGATGCCCCAAATCAACTTAAATGCCGATGCCCAACGGGGCAATCAAGGCTTTTATACTTTAGATAAACCACTCGCTTATGAAGATGTTACTATTCAGGCAATCTGGGAGCTTGATCTTTTTGGAAAAAACCAGGCCCGCTTAGCTGCTACAATAGCCATGGTGCAAAATGAAGAGATTTTAAGGCAAGGTGTGATTGTCAGTCTATTGGCTGAAGTGGCACGCAACTATTTTGATTTTCGCAATTATCAGCAGCAGCTTGCGATTACTGAAGAAAATCTTAGCCACTCAAAAACGCACCCTAGAACTAACCATAGCACAATTTCAAGAGGCTTATGCCAGCGATTTTGATGTTCAACGCGCTGCTGCTCAGGTAGCTACCACAGAGTCTAGAATTCCAACGTTGCAGCTTGCGCTGGAAACGACCCGCAATCACTTAGATGTGCTTTTGGGAAGCACTCCTGGAGAAAATGATGACCTTTTTGCGATACAAGAACCATTAAAGCCGCTCGATCCTCAAATTGTGATTGCCGCTCCAGCGACAGTGCTGGGCACAAGACCTGATGTTCGTGCCGCTGAAAGAAACTTTGCGGCAAGCATTTCTACATTCGATGCAGCAAAACGGG
>CAVVXH010000021.1:0-112348 GCA_963752155.1 uncultured Parachlamydiaceae bacterium
AAAAGCCCACTAGCCATATGTTCTACCCCAAGAATTACTTAACAAGTTTATTAATCTTATTGTATAACATAGAAGAATATTTATCAAGAAAAATTCTAACTAATGTTAGCGCAAAGCGAGACAGGTGCCTGCGGAACCCCCTATCGAGAAATAACAGGTTGTCTGGTAGACGAAAAAGATGCTGCGATACTAAGGAATGAAGTATAGGAAAAAATTAAACGCAAAGTCATTAGAGTAGGGGCGGGTTAATCTCCGCCCCTACTCTAATGACTCCTAAATAACAAGTTCGCGCCTTGCCATTGGTGCCTGACCTGATATTCTGACGTTTGCCGATGCGATAACATTGCTTCCTAAAGGGCAAATGTCAGAATGTCAGGTCTGGAACCAAGGCTGGAACGTTAGGGACTGTGCAACAATAACTTGCCCAATCATACAAGTTATTATTGCACAGTCCCTTACCCCCAAGATTTACGCAACTGAAAAAAGCGTCGTTTTCAATTAATAACAAGATACTAAATTCTGAGAGGTAACGTTTAGCCTTGGTTCCAGACCTGACATTCTGACATTTGCCCTCCTGGGAGGTTACGTTATCATTGTAGGCAAATGTCAGAATATCAGGTCAGGCACCAATGGCAAGGCGCTTTAAAAATCTGTTATTTCCCGATAGGGGGCGCCGTAGGCAACTGTCTTGCTTTGCGTTTAATTTTTCTTAGTATTCCGCATCAGACTGTTTGATAATTATCAAAAAAATTTAGAAGCTTTTCAATTTTATCAAGTTGGTCTATTCTTAAATCTGGGTTATTTAATAACCGAGCAATACTTGCAGCCTTTCTATATAATACATTACTTTTAAGTTCTTTAATGATTTGTATGTGCTCAATATCGTCTAAAATTTTTTGCTTTAACTCTAAATCATTTATTAATAGAGCAATTTTCGTAGCATCATCAAGTGTATCATGTGATATAAAAAGATCAATAAGTGAAACAAATCCTTCATTCTTGAAAGGTTTTGTAGTCAATCCAGAAGCTTCTTCCATAATTTTAGGAAGATTTTCTATCACTTTACCACGTAGATCTGAACCTCCATCATACTGAAGTTTTATTTTCATCGATAAAAGATAATTTTCAATAAATTCATGAATATGAGATTCTTTACATTTTTTTTCATAGTCAAAATTTACAGTTAATAAGTCAACCGATGAGTATATATTAGGTAATGCTTCCATCTTGTCTCCAATATTTATAACTTTGTAAGCATATTGTTGTTTGTGAAACCAATATATCACAAACATATTTGCATGTAAAGTTTGAAAATCAAGTATAATTAAAGATTCTTTTGTTTGCCACTGCCGTCTGGAGATGTAACCTGTGCTATAGTTTATAGAAATTGCAGAAATGGTTCATGGCTTTACATCATGACGACTCCTTTTTTTTATAAATACCCTCAATTCAAACAATTTATTATAACATTTTTTAAAATTTTAAAGCAGAAATAAATTGCAAAAAAAAATCTTTTAGAGATAATGGTAGCCATACTCTAAATGGAGGCTTTCCTATGTCATCAACAACACTTGTCTGGCTACAGACTATTCGTCCAAAAACCTTAACGGCTGCTGTTGTCCCTTTTTTAGCGGGAGCTGCCCTTGCATATGCAGGAGGAACAATTTTAAATTGGATACTCATTTTTTATGCATTAACTTCTGCTCTTTGCATTCAAATTGCTACCAATTTAATCAACGATGCGTTCGATTTTGTCAAAGATACGTCCGATCCTAACCGCTTAGGTCCCAAACGAGCGATACACCTAGGGATAGCTAATGGACAACAAATGTATGCTTTGGGATTGATTTTTTTCCTCTTGGCCTTTCTGCTAGGAATTCCATTAATACAACACGGAGGCTTCCCTATCGCTGCTGTTTTATTGGTTTCTATCCTTTCAGGCTATTTTTACTCCGGTGGACCCATCCCCTTAACTTCGGTCGGCTTAGGAGATTTTTTTGTTCTTCTTTTCTTTGGATGGGTTGCTACGCTTGGGGGGTATTGGCTCCAAACTGATAGTATCGACTTCAAAAGCATTCTACTAGGCACGCAAATTGGACTTCTCTGCACATCGATCATTGCTATAGATAATTACCGAGATATGGATTCAGACAAAAAGGCCTACAAAAAGACCTTGGCTGTTCGCTTCGGAGCTCAATTTGCAAAAATGGAAATAGCGCTGCTCATTTCTCTCCCCTTTGCACTTAATCTCTTGTGGTTACTTTGGAATTATCATTTAGCCGCTTACTTACCTTTTCTAGCAATGCCGTTAGGAGCCTTCATCGTTTTAAAGACTTGGACGACAATACCTTCTCAAACCTTTAATGTTTTTCTTGGGCTTGCAGCTTTGCTCCATTTGAGCTTTGGACTGCTTCTTATGATTGGATTTATTTTAAAAATTAATTAGATCAACCCACATATGATGACGACACTCTTCTACAAGTGCGTCATCGACAAAAATCTCGACTTTATAACTTAAAATACCTTGACGAGCGAAATACTCCTGATTCAATAAAGAATAAACGTAAATCCCATAATAATCGGAAAGTTGAATCGTTTCGATCGCTTCCGAACGATCTTTAAAACGTAAGTATAACTTACAACTCAATTGCTGACCTGCAAATTCAGGTAAATTCCATCGGATATACACCTTTTGCCCTACTGGTGGAGCATTCAGCGCTGGATCAGGAGTTCCCACACGATAGCTTGCAAGTTGTTCCAAGGTGACGTATTCAGAAGAGATAGAAACTCTTGAGTAAGTACGACAAGCACTTAAACTTAAGAATAACAATAATGCAAAAATAATCTTATTGATAGGTTTGAAAGCCTCATATCCCCATAAAATCAATTCCTGCGTCTCCTCCCATCCAAGACAAGAATCAGTTAAAGAAATCCCATACCGCAGATCTTGAGCTTTTTCTGGAAAAGGCTGCTTACCCTCATTCAAATGACTTTCCAAGCAAAATCCCTTAATTTTTCGATTTCCGGATTGAATTTGTGCCATCACAGAGCGAAATACTGAAGGTTGATTTCTGTGGTCTCGAAAAGAATTATCATGAGAACAATCGATCAGTATTCCCGAAGAAAGGTTCCAACGCTGGAGACAATCCAAAGCTTTTGCAATGGAGTCTGAATCATAGTTTGGTCTTTCCTGTCCCCCGCGTAAAACGAGGTGGCAATCCGGATTTCCTGTTGTGCGTACAATTGAGAGCTTTCCTTTTCGATTTAAAGCCATAAATGTATGAGGCTGGGAAGCGGTATAAATACCATTTACAGCGACCTCAACGTTCCCACTCGTATTATTTTTAAAAGCCATCGGCAAGTTTAAACCAGAAGCCATTTGACGATGCACTTGGGATTCAGCTGTACGGGCTCCAATACACCCCCAAGAAATTAAATCTCCAAAATAATGCCCCGAAGCAGCTTCTAAAAACTCCGTCGCTACAGGCAATTCTAACTTTGCTAAATGCAGCAAAAGTTGACGAGTTAGATATAAGCCTTTCGAAATCTCATAAGAACCATCTAAATGTGGATCTGTAGAAAAACCTTTCCATCCACATAAGCTTCTAGGTTTTTCAAAATATACCCGCATCACCACAAAAAAGAGATCAGATATCGATTGCGATAGAGCCTTTAATCTGTTAGCGTATTCTAATGTAGAGTCGATATCGTGAATAGAACAGGGACCCACAATCAACAATAGACGGGGGTCAATTCCGGCAAGAATATTTTTTATAGATTGACGATGACCCAGAATTAAATTATTCTGAGAGGGCTCCAATGGGAATGTCTCAAGAAGCTCTTGGGGTAAAACCAACGCTTCAGAATCTTGGCATTCAGGTAAATCATATTTTTTGTCAACTTGTACCATTTTATAATCCTCTCCAAGATATTAACCTACAAAGATTAAAATCACTATGAGAAAATGCCAAGAGCTTGCCACTGCACTTGCTGCAGAATATGCAGAAAAATCAAAAAATAAGCGCATGCCTAAACTCATTCTATCTCTAAAAGATAAACCGGACGAAGGCTTTAGTGCCAAATATAGTGCAGGAAAACTTTCTATTCATGCAGGCAGCCTTTTGGCACAAACGTATGCAATTTGTCATTTAGGAGCAGCCATCAATGCTGGACATCTTCCTGACTCCCTTGGAGAAAATCACCCTCGATTCCCCTTGCGACCTCTATGGCTGAAAGCTCTGATGGAGGTCTTTTTAACAGATCATGTCACTCTTCATCTTCCTGAATTTATGTTGGCAGAAGATGCTAAAGTACTTATTCCGCGGTTTTGCAAAAGACTTATTGAGTGCGGTTACAATTCTGTTTTGATCGGAACTCATTTAAGCAATTGGAAATTATCCCCATCGACCACAACGTCCTCCCCTACAACAAACCTAGAAGATATTTTCCAACAATTGCATGACCATGGAATAAAAATCATTCTAAAACCTAACTTTGCGATTGATGCTACCACACTATTTCTCGGTTCACCTCAGCTTAAAACACACCTACAAAATTCTTTTGACGCCTTATTTCGACTTTTTCCTAAAATAGATGCATTTTTTTGGGAATCACTTTGTCAAACACCTGCCTATTTAAACGATCCAATGGCTTTAGACTCCACTGATGGTGAGATCGCGCTTACAGAAATAAAATTGTTAGAACACTGCTTACAAAACCGCTCTAACTTGATTTTCTACATCCCTTCTCCACCAAAAAATGAAGCATTGCGTCAAGCTCGCTGGATCACCAAATTTGTCGACGAGATGGGAGTTAAATCTTTGCTATCATTCAATGCCGTAAGCGGAAGCTTTTATGATGATCATAGTGCTGACCACCCTCTTTGGGAACTCTTACGTACATCTCCAGACGTATCCTCAACAGCTTTGCTTCCAATTATTAACATAGGGCTTGTTAAACAAGGAGAAGGGCTCTGGCCGATCACTAACTTTGATTTGCTTGATCGATTCGTATCTCGGTGTTACCGGCATCATTTTGAAGGGGCCATCGGCCTAATTAGCCATATTCCAGAGAGCGGAAGTCTTCTAGACTGCAATTTGTGGGTTGCAGGCCAAACCCTTTGGCGAGACCATCCCCCATTCCTTATTGCAGAGACCTGGTTTAAAGCCTTTCGACCTGCTGAAGATGCCCAATTTTCACTTGAGCTCATGAAAATTGCACGTGGAATCGTTTTGCAATTAAGTTTACTTCGCTCTATTGCTTCAAATGAATCAGAGGGAATATCACTAGGGATCGATGAGGCAAAAATTCATGGAGAAAGTATATTGTCATCTTTAAAAAAGCTTAAACTTCTTTATGAAAAACAAGTCAGTTTGCATTTAGATGTAAAAGATGATTCACGTCCTTCTATTAAGGAATATTTTTCCTTTTTCGCACACGATGTAAAGCAACTCCTTGGATCATTTTTGCCCACCTTTAACTTACCTTTATCGCATGTCCTGGATGAAGAAGAGTCGCAAATTTCTTTTTGGAGTCATGAATTAGAGATCCCCCATCGCGGCCATAAAAATAGCACGATGGAGGCTATTTACTTGGAAAATCGTTACTTATAACTTAGTTTTTATCGACCGTCGCTTTAATAATTTCCACGGATTCCAAGGGCACATCGCGATGTCCTTCTTTGGACCCCGTTTTCACTTTTTGAATTTTTCTGATGGTGTCCATTCCTTCAATGACTTTTCCGAAAACAGCATATCCATGTTCAGAAGGATTTTTGGATTTAAAATCTAAAAATCCGTTGTCAGCAACATTAATAAAAAACTGTGCTGTAGCGCTATTAATATCGGAAGTTCTGGCCATAGCTAGTGTGCCAATGGTGTTCTTTAAACCGTTATCAGCCTCATTTTTGATAGCGGCGCGAGTCGATTTTTGTTGCATATCTTTAGTGAAGCCACCCCCTTGAATCATAAATCCATCGATGACTCGATGAAAAATGGTGTGATCAAAATGGCCATCTTTTACATACTGTAGAAAATTAGCTACGGTCTCGGGAGCTTTATCTTCATATAATTCGGCTTTAAAATCGCCAAAATTTGTTGTGAATGACACAACAGGGTGCTTATTGTTCATACTATTTAAACCTTCGGTTGATGAAAAACAGAGACTGACTAGACACGAAAAACTGGTGAGTAATGCAAAACAGATTTTGCTCATGAAAAACCTCTTATGTGAATTGTTTAGGTCGTTGATAACAAGTTGAAACTTTACTCAAAAACAAATCAAAAGTCAAGTTTTAGGATTATAGATTTTCACATGAAATTACCGCAAAACGCTGTTGAATTTTACTTTATATGCAGGTACAATGCAAGATAAGTTGTTGAATAGATCGAATCATCTAAATTTTGTTTAGTCAAAAAAGCAGTTTTTGCAAGTATGAAAAAATTACCTATCGGAATTCAATCCTTTGAAAATATCATCAACGAGGGATTCATCTATATTGACAAAACCTCTAAAATCCATACTTTGGTAACACAAGGCAAATATTATTTTTTGGCACGGCCGCGTCGCTTTGGCAAATCACTTTTAATTTCAACTTTAACCGCCTTCTTTATGGCGAAAAGAAATCTTTTCAAAGGTCTGTGGATCGACCAAATGGAAAATTGGGAACAACATCCCGTCATCCATATAGACTTTTCGGCTCTGTCACATTGTACTTCTGATGATCTCTATTATTCTTTACAACGATATCTACAAAAAATCGCAACTGATTACGGCCAAGAAACTCTTGATACAGGCTCAATTCAAGAATCTATAATCGATTTAATCAAAAAGCTAGCACAAGTTAATAAAGTCGTCATTCTTATCGATGAATATGATCACCCAATCGTTTCCCATTTACATGAAATTGAAATTGCTAAATCCAACCGAACAATTTTGCGGAACTTTTTTACTGCAATCAAATCTCAAGATGCACATCTGCGCTTTCTGTTTTTGACGGGAATAAGCAAATTTACCCAAGTTTCGCTATTTTCCGGACTCAATAATTTAAACGATATCACGCTCAACGATTATTACGCCGATCTACTTGGTTATACCGAAGAAGAAATTCGAAACAATTTTTCCGATCACTTAAAATCTATAGTATTAAAATTACAAAATGACCAAAAAGATGAAGAACAACTTATCATGGAAATGCGAAGTTGGTATAATGGCTACCGCTTTTCACCTGAATCAAATTCAGTCTACAACCCCTTCTCCGTTTTAAAATATCTTGATGAAGGACGTTTAAGAAGTTATTGGTTTGATACCGGAACACCTTCTTTTTTAATTCAACTTATAGAACAAAGGGATTTCCCCATTCAATTTCTTGACCATGCAATTGTTGGAGAGGCTTCTTTTTCGAATTATGATATTGAATCGTTACAGCCATTTCCTCTTTTATTCCAAACCGGCTACCTCACCATTCGAAACTATTTCAAAGATGAAAATAGCTATCTTTTAGATTTTCCCAATTGTGAAGTCAAAATGGCATTTTTCAATCATTTAGCCAGTTCCTTTACTAAAGTGCCCGAAGCTCTTACAGAAAGTTATCTTTTACAATTACGCCATGCTCTTTATCATGAGGATTTAACGAACTTTTTTGAATGCCTAAGGCTATTTTTTGCCAACATCCCATACTCGATTCAAATTTCACAAGAAAAATACTACCAAACAATTATATTTGTTATTGCTCAATTACTTGGGCTAAACTCTCAAGCGGAAATTACGACACATATTGGCCGCATTGATCTTTGTATTGAGCTTCCCAAACTCATTTATCTATTTGAATTTAAGTTTGGAGGATCGAGTAACGATGCTTTACAGCAAATAAAAGCAAAAAAATATGGTGAAAAGTATTGTAATAAAGGTAAGAAAATCATCATTGTAGGAGCTGCTTTTTCCCCTGAAGAACGCAATATGGGCGACTGGATAGCTGAGGAATTTAGCTGAAGAATTAGAAAAATAGCGGGGGAAGGATTCGAACCTCCGACCTTTGGGTTATGAGCCCAACGAGCTAACCCCTGCTCCACCCCGCGTCACTAAAAAAACTTGTCAAAGACAACTGTAGCGGCAGCCGGACTTGAACCGACGACAAACGGATTATGATTCCGCTGCTCTACCGACTGAGCTATACCGCCATAAAAATTAGCGGGGGAAGGATTCGAACCTCCGACCTTTGGGTTATGAGCCCAACGAGCTAACCCCTGCTCCACCCCGCGTCAACCTTGCGATCATCTCGCTATACATCCAATATAGCAAACATTCTTATTTTATGCAAAGCTCTTTTTTATTTTTATGAAAATATCTGCTCTAGAGTTATCTTAAAAAACTTTCAGCATCCGATAAAAATTGAAGACTAGCTAAGCAAAGGACAGCAAGGACGGCAAGCATGTACAAATCTCTTGTCATCCATCATCTGTATATGCTTGCCTTGTCGTCCTTGCTTGTTGTCCTTGCTGTCCTTGTCGTCCTTGTTGTCCTTTTGCTCCAAGCTTGTCATTGCGCTGGTCATAACTTTTATGCTGTTAATTAACCTTTACTATTGCAGAACAATTACTTAATTAGTATAATGAACCTATAGATGTAATAATATTTTTAATTTGCGAGGTATAATGTTAAACAATCTACGAAAATCTGAAAAGAACGACAAAGATCCACAAGTTTCTGTAAAAAAAAACTTATCCGTCTCCCCTCAACAAAGCTTATTTAGCCGACTGATCGAAAGTCTTAAAAACACTTTTGCTCCCCTTACTGCTTCCTCCCCCCCAGCTTCTCCTCCTCCTGCCCTAAAAGGTCGTGTGAACTCCAACAATCAAGCCTCCAAAATACTTGATCATTTTTTAGTCGTTGCTCAGAAACTTGAAAAAAATATCCTCGATGAAGATCTAGCCAATCACGTTCAAACGGCAATGGAATCGATTAAGCGTGATTTTCATCGAATTCAAAAAAAGATCGCTGGTTCTCCGGATGAACAAAGCGACAAAGTTTATCATAGCTGGATGAAAAGGGCCAAAGGATGGATCGATCTAGACTCTAATTTTCATGACCGAGCGGCCGTCATCAATGTGATTATTAAACAACAATTTTCCGCCTTAGATGAACTTATTGAACATGACTTACAGCTCATTTTCGATTATGAAACACACATTCTAGCAGACCTACCCATCTCGCCTAACGAAAAGAACAAGCTAGAACAAGTGATTCTCGCTCACCTAACTCCTCATACTCAGGCCTTGATTAAACTCAGAGAACACCCACCAAAACTTGAATTGCATAAGGTTGCTCAATGGAAAAAAAATATCGACCATACTCGCAGCCTGCTTTTTGAAAAGGCGCTTCACGCCATTGACGTTGTCATAGCAACGCTATCTCCTGTCGCCCCGCAAAACAAGGAACCAGATAAAGTACTCGAAGCGATCGCTTCTGAAATCGATTTATTACAAAAAAAGACGTCTGCTGCTCTCGACATTATTTCAGAAGGAATTTTGGATCAAGAAATTGAAAAAAAGGATCTCGAGACGACCTTGCTGCTTCTTCAGCAACAAGCCCATCAGCTCAGTGGAAATTTACACTTAACGCATGACCTTTATGAACAACTTCAGTCTATACAACAAGACCTGGAAAAAATTGAAGCTTTGATCTAATTTAGTCATAGTTTCTCGCATTCCACATCCGTTCAAAGGAAGGACAAGAAGCTAGAAGTTCATCTTTAGTGCCTTCAGCAATTTTCCTTCCTTTTTCAATATAAATAATCCGGTCAGCGCCCTCGATTGTAGAAAAGCGATGAGCAATAATGACCTGAGTCATTTTACCTCGTAGATTATCTATAGCCTGTTTAATATGCTTTTCACTGAGATTATCCAATGCTGAAGTCGCTTCATCCATGACTAAAATAGGAGCTTGTTTAATGAGCGCCCTTGCAATAGCAAGGCGTTGTTGTTGACCCCCAGACAGATTTTTTCCGGTTTCTGCTAGCTCTGTATCATATCCATTTGGGAGAACTTTGATGAACTCATCTGCATGAGCTGAAACGGCTGCTGCTTCCATTTGTTCTCTGGAAAAAGAGCGCCCAAAAGCAATGTTATTGCCAATCGTATCAAAAAAAAGAAAAGGCTTTTGAGGAACGAATGCTATTTGTTCCCGTAAGGAGGCCTGAGTATACTTCGCTAAGGGAACTCCATCGATACGAATCTCCCCTTTCTGAATATCATAAAGACGGGGAAGAAGCTGTACAATTGTGGATTTACCTGCTCCGGTGGGCCCCACGATGGCTACACACTCCCCTTTTCGAATTGTAAAGCTCAGATCTTTTAACACCCAATTTTCTCCGTTTTCCGTATATCGAAAAGATACATTATCGAATTCAATGGTATCTTGAAAAAAAGTCAATGCTTTAGCATCTGGATTGTCAGAGATGTCAGGTTTTAAGGCCATCACTTCATATAAGCGCTCGGCAGCTGCAATTCCCCGCTGAATATGGCTGTTTTCTTCTGCAAATTTCTTAATAGGCTCATAAAAAATATAAAGTAAACCGCAATAGAAAAAAACCTCCGAGGTGTTCATCTGCAAGATATAAAGCCCGTAAATAAGTGCGGTTGCTAGACAAAACATCCCTACAGTATGGACGATGGGTCTGGAGGAAAGATCATACCTCGCACTCCGCTTTTCTAGGGACGCCATCTTTGTGTTAGATTCCTGATACTTTTTAAGTGAGAAGTTCTCCATTGCAAAAACTTTCACAGTCTGAACTCCCGACAAAAAATCGAGGAGAACAGAGGAAAAGTGTTCTTGGTTTTTTTGAATTTGTTTAGAAATCCGCTTTACACGTTTAGCCAAAAAAACAATCGGGAGAATGATAAACGGAAAACCCACGAAGATGATTAAAGAGAGCTGCCAAGAGGTTATAAAACATAAAGTTAGGGTCGTTAAAACGACAAAAGGTGTTTGAATATAGTTAACAAGGCAAGCATTGATTGCCTCAGCAATCAGAGCTGCATCCCCTACAACCCTCGAAGAAAGGTTTCCACTATTATACTTCAAAAAAAAGGTCAGTGGTAAACTTTGTATATGCTCAAAATATTGTTGACGCAGATCCCGACTGACATGAATCGCAATCAATCGCGTAACAAAACGATACAAAAATAAGGTTATTGCTTTAAATAAAGCCACAAATATCAAAAGAGCCACTAGGTATTTCAGGTTTTTCGACACAGGCAAATAGTGATCTAACCAAGCTGTTCCCTTGCTGATGATATCGCTTCCCCTTTCTTTAGAAAGATAGGCCTCCGCTTCTTCAGGAGTGATATACCCTTTGCCTTGCGTGTCGATCAAATCCCATTTGGCAACAATATCTTCCTTCAAAATACGTTTGACGTTTATCGTGTCTTTTTGATTCGATTTCACCTCGGTGCCAAATAGCTCAAAAAAACCTGGACCTCTTTTCGTAATAATGCCAATCGAAAAAATTTCCATCTGAGAAGCCAAGGTCAAAAGACACATCAGCATAAATGTAACAGCTAACAATACGATATTTTGTCGGCTTTGAAAGGCAGTTTTTAAGAGTAATTTCATAAATTAACTTTAGGCGCAGCGGAATCATATAAGTTATTGTTGCCCGGCCCCTTAGGAAAGACCCCCATACGACGAAATTTCAAATACCGTTGCTCAATAAGCAACTCTTTAGGAATTGTTTTAAGAAGTTGACATTGTTCCAAAATATAATCTTTTACTGTATTGCACATTTGCTGAGGATTGCGATGAGCCCCTCCAGGCGGCTCAGGAATAATATTATCAATGATCTGAAACTTTAACAAATTTTCGGAATTTAACTTTAATGCTGACGCAGCTTCCACGTTCTTACTTGGATCCTTCCACACAATAGATGCACACCCCTCAGGTGAAATTACAGAATAGTAGGCATGTTCTAACATCGCGACAACATCCCCCACACCCATTCCTAAAGCACCACCTGAACAACCTTCGCCAATGACGATCACAATGATAGGGGTCGCTAATCGGCTCATTTCTAATAAATTCAATGCAATTGCCCAACCTTGCCCCCGTTCCTCCGCTTCAAGCCCAGGGTAAGCTCCTTGAGTATCCAACAACGAAATGACGGGTAAATTAAATTTCTCGGCCATACGCATCAACCGTAACGCTTTACGGAACCCTTCGGGATGAAGCATTCCAAAATTGCGTTTTACGCGTGTTTCGGTATCATTGCCTTTTTCCTGACCCATGATCATACATTTGACGCCATTAATTGTAGCCACACCGCCTATGATTGAGGGATCATCTCTAAAAACCCGATCTCCACAAAGTTCATGAAAGCTCTCACAGCACGCTTTAATATAATCGATTGTGTGAGGACGTTTAGGATGACGGCAAATTTGTATTCGTTGCCAAGGAGTCAACTTGGCATAAATCTCTTCTTTGAGCTTTTCAAGCTTCTTTTCAAATTTGCGAATTTCTGAACTAAAAAGAGGATTTTCTTGATTTTGTTTCTTAAGATGTTCAATTGTTTTAACGTACTCTGCGATTTGTTTTTCATGCGGCAATAAATCTTGCATAATTCTCCTTATTCTTTATTTTTATCGGGAATTGCTGGCTCCCCAGGAAGTTTTGCCTCAAAAAAATCTTTAACTAACTCAACAATACTAGGTTTTGTAAGTAAGATTGCGTAAAGCTCTTCAACATCTGCAGTTGCCATTCTAACACACCCATCGCTTTCGTATTTTCCTAGGCTTGCACAATTTTCAAATGGAACACCTGCTTTAGTTAAAGTCCATGGAACCCCATGGATGCCTAAACCTTTAGCCGGCGCTGTACAGTCCCCGACTTCCTTTTCGAAAGGGATCCATCTCGAGCCAAAAACACGCACCATTTCGACCTTTTGACCGTTATGATACCCTTCCATTTTTGGACGATAGCTCATCACTTTACTTCCTAGAGTATATTTGCCGAGAGGTGTCAATAAACCCGAAGCCCTTTGATTATCAGGGCGGCCAAGTCCAACTTGGTATGTTTTCAATAAGATCCGCTCGTTAGCATCTACATTCAAGGCATACAACCACATTTTGCATCGGCCAGTATCAATGACTAGGTGAAACTGAATATTCTTATCTTTGCGAAATACATTGAATGAGTCCCCCTCAGCAATATCCTGTTTTAAATAATCTGCTTTTCCATTCAAGCTTCGAGCAATAAAATGGCGGGAGGTGTTGTAATAATTCGCGTAATCCGAAAGCCAGGCAGGTCGACCTTTAAGCCAAGACACACGGCTTTTGTAAGTAATTGTTTCAACAAATGATAGCTTAGGCTCCCCTTTGTTGAACAGTTGATGGATCCGGTCTGCCTCAGGCAAAGGACGTACTACAGCTTCAGCAACGGGAGGAATGACTTCAGGATTTACTATCTCTATTTTTGGAGGATCAATTTTTTTTACGGTTTTATCCATCGGTTGAGTCGAAATGGGGGGTATGATTTGGATTTCTCTTTCTAGTGGAATAGAAATGGGGGTTGGTGTAGCCATTGCCACTTCGGTTTTAACTGAAGAGCTTGTCGTACGGGTCTTAAAAAACGCAAGAACGCCTATTGTCATAAACAGTAAAATTGAAGCAATAGCTAAAAATTTAGGAAAGGTCATGCAAAAAGTTCCTTAGCAAGAGAAAGAGTTATAAGGTTCAATTATAAAGCCTGATGCAAATTCTGCCAATAAAAATCATCTTTTACTTAAATTCTCCATGACTTATATTCCTTAGAAATCGTGCAAGTTATTTTTGCCTATGGATCTTTTCACATGACTTCGTAACAAAATCTGCTAGAATTTTGTTACGAAGTCATGTGAAAAGATCTATAGTCCCTAATTCCAAACCTTTAGAAGAGACTTTCCCTTGAAAAAACAACTCATAGATTCCTGGTGGGTCCTTTTTTTTGCACTTTTATGCTTCATGTGTTATGAGCAAAGTGTTAAAGTGTGGAAAAACCAATTTAATGCTTTAAATACTCAACTCCATGAGCTGCAAAATGCACTTGCTAAAGCATCTTTAGAGTATGAGAACCTTTTAGCAAAGGTAGAAAGCCAAGATAATATCCAATGGATCGAACTCACATTAATGAGAGAGCTAGGAATGGTCCCGGAAGGACAAAAAAAAGTTTTATTTTAGCAAGTGATTTATAAAATATGGACATCGCTGCTTCCAGTGCCCTTTTGGTTTTTTTAACCTTTTGTTCCGGATATTGGTCTGCCTCTGAAACTGCACTTTTTTCCTTGCCTGCAACTAAGTGTAAAGGCCTACTCAGGCGATTCAAATCCCGTAGAAGACTGATTTCCCAACTTATTAAGTCGGCCAAGGGATTTGCTTGTCACAGTTTTCATGCTCAATACTCTAGTGAACATTCTATTGCAAAACGTCGCTTCGCATATGTTTGGAAACTCCGCTAGCTGGATATTAAAAGTAGGGTTTACCACTCATTGTGACACTATATTAGGGGAAGTCATCCCAAAATCTTTAGGCTTACAGCATAATGTCGCCATCAGTGATTCGGTCGCACCCTTAATTAATCGACTACAATTCTTACTCAAACCTATTCGACAAATCATCATTGCGGTGACATACCCTGTTTCACGCGTCATGTTTTTCTTCTTGCATAAAGAAGAAAACATTTCCCGAGAGGAATTACGCCATGTGCTGAAAACCTCAGAAGAACTCGAAGTACTCAATAAAGATGAAGCAGAACTTGTTTGCGGTTATATCGATTTACAAGATGTCCTCGTAAAAGAATTGATGTGCCCCCGCCAAGACGTCCTTTTCTATGACATTCAAGAGCCTTTGGCAAAGTGAGCTCATCTCTTTGTTGATCAACGTTGTACACGTATTCCAATCTGCAGAGGGGATCTAGAAAATGTCATCGGAATTATGAGTGCAAAAGATTTCTTTCCTCAACCATCAGGAAATGACTACAAAAGAAAGTCTCACAAATTACCTATCAAAGATATTTTATGTCCCTGAAAATATGTTAGCACGGGTTTTATTAAGACGTTTTGATGAAAAAAAATTAATTCTGGCAATGGTTGTCGATGAATATGGTTCTATTGCAGGATTAATCACTCGAGAAGATATTTTAGAAGTATTTGTTGGCCAAATTAGAGATTTCGAGATGAAAAGAACTTATATTCTAAACAAAGCGACAATGAAATCATCTGTAGCGGTAAATTGCCTATCGAATTTTCAACGAATTGCTTTCCGTTGATCTTACTAGCAATAACAATATGGTCTCATTAGGAGGATGGATCACTGAACAGCTCGGTGAAATCCCCAAAAGTGGAACAAAATTCGAAACGGATGATTTCTTTTTTCATGTCCTTACTGCCACCCCTAATCGCATCCGCCGCCTCTATGTAAGAAAATTGCAATCTAAAAATAACAATTAAGGAGACTTAAGCAAGAGCAAATAATAACACAAGAACTAAATGGAATATACATCGGCTTTCTTTTGGCTTGCATTAAATCTGGGATCCATCGTCATTTTAGGTTTCTATTCCATGATGGAAATGGCTTGCGTTTCTTTTAATCGAGTGCGTTTGCATTACTATGTTAGCAAAGGGCAAAAGAAAGCCATCCTCCTCAATGACCTCCTTCACCATTCATCGAGACTTTTTGGAACGACTTTAGTGATGGTGAATGTGGCTATGTTTTACAGCTCCGAATTTGCTCGTGAGTTCCATTTAGCTTTAGGAATAAACCCCGACTGGGCGCCTTTAAGCCAAGTGTTTATCGTATTAATTTTCGGAGAGTTGGCTCCGATGTTTGCTGCACGTACTTACTCAGAACACATTGCTCTTTTGGGTGTTCCTATCTTACATGCGTCAGCGAGATTATTGACACCTGTTTTATGGCTTCTCAACCTCGTGACAACAACTGTCAGTAAAATCATAAGTGGTAAAAAGGAAAGTGGAAATATCTATTTAACTCAAGAAGAACTGCAAAAGATTTTGGAGCAACAAGAAGAGGATCAAGCTTACGCAACCGACCGTAAAGAATTCAATGCAATCACGTCGAGCATTTTTAGTTTACGTCATAAAGAAGTTGGACAAGTGATGACACCGATTAGCCGCATACCCACTATTGCCTCCAATGCCACTCTCGAACAGGCCAGAACCCTTTTTAAAGAAACCAAACTTAATTATTTGCCCATTTATCACAATGAGCGCACAAATATCGTCGGAATCATTTTCCCACGAGAACTTATCCGTGCCGTTCCTGGACGACAAGTGCGAGAATATGGACGCTCACCATGGTTTGTCACACAAACAGTCAAGCTTAATCATATCCTCAAGCAATTTAGAAATAATAACCAAGAAGTCGCCCTCATTCTAGATCGGCAGGGATACACAATTGGTCTTATCACACTTGATGACGTGATTGAAGAGATCTTTGGTAGAACTTCGAATACGCCGACTCAAAATATTCGCAAAATAAAAAATAAGAAGATATTTATCGACCGTACATTCCCCAGTTCTATGACTGTAGAGGAATTCTATCGTCAATTTAAAGTGTTATTAGATGACGAGAGAAAGCTAACCCTTGTTGAGTTAATGGAGAAGCATCTTGGATATCGTCCTGAAGCCGGCGAATCGATCTACATCGATCCTTTTGAAATTACCGTCAAGGAAACTTCTCTCCACACAATTAAAACCATTTCTGTAAAAAATAAAATTAAATAAAATGATCTTAACTTTTTGGCTATGTTCACCTGTACACGAGAAACTTTCGTTCAATTATTCCTCCTCTGTGTTCTCTGTGATCTCTGTGGTAAAAAAATCTACCACAGAGATCACAGAGAACACAGAGGAAGAATAATTGAGCGAAGAAGTGAACAAGGCTAACTTTTTAGCCGTTACGATTTCACACTATAGTTGACGAAAAAAATATTCCCTGTTACTATCTTTTTTTTAGCTCAGGATGATATATGGATGAAGACTTACGGTGGCGTCAACGTTTTGAAAATTTAAAAAGAGCTATCTCGTTTTTAAAAAAATCTGTTGAACAAGGCTCTTACAACGAACTGGAACGGGCAGGCTTGACTCAAAGTTTTGAATTTACCTTTGAACTCTCTTGGAAGACACTCAAAGATTATTTATCCGAAAGCGGTTATGTACTTCGATCTCCAAGAGATACAATAAAACAAGGATTTCAAAATGAAATGATCACAGAGGGTCATATTTGGATGGAAATGTTAGAAGAAAGAAATCGCCTTACACATACGTATAATGAAGAACAAGCATTAGATGCGGTTAAAACAATACGTGAACGTTACTTTCCAGCCCTCCTGCAACTATTTAAAACTTTGGAGAAGTTTAAATAAATGTTTAGCCTTCGCGAATCTGATCTAAAAACTATTCAAGAAGTCCTATCTCAGCATCCTGAAATCAAAGAAGCTTTGCTTTTTGGTTCTCGTGCTAAGGGAACTGAACGTCCTGGTTCCGATGTTGATATCGTCTTAAAAGGAAACGGTGGAAACAGAGTTGCCCTGGAAGTGAGCACCTTTTTAAATCAATCTTCTACTCTTCCTTATTTTTTTGATATTATTGACTACTCGTCTATCGATAATAAAGCTTTGTTAGATCATATCCAACGAGTTGGAGTTCGCATCTATATTTCGGACACGAAAAATTAGCGAAAATTAACTGAATGTCACTTAACCACTTCCGCAAAATTTATTTCTCTGATATCTTTTTAAATGCAGTTACCCAAATACAGGAGCATTATGGAAAAAAAACATTTAGAAATTCATAGCGAAAATATCCTCCCCATCATCAAAAAATGGCTCTACTCAGATAAGGATATCTTTGGGCGAGAGCTCATCTCCAACGCTATCGATGCTTTGGAAAAAACAAAATTTCTGCGCGAACGTCAAGATCTGCCAGCAAGTGATCACCCTCTGCAAGTCGAAATTGAAATTGATAAAGGTGCTAAAACACTCAAGTTCATCGATACAGGAATCGGCATGAATGCCGAAGAAGTACAAAAATATATCGCTCAAATTGCATTTTCCGGCGCCGAAGAGTTTGTGAAGAAGTATAAAAGCAATGATGAAAAGGATCAATTTATTGGACATTTTGGGCTAGGATTTTATTCGGCCTACATGGTGGCAGATAAAGTTGAAATCAATACACTCTCACAAACCCCTAATTCTGAACCTGTTTTTTGGTCTTGTGATGGATCTTCTGAATATCTTCTAAGTACCGGCACAAAGCAAATTCCAGGAACAGAGATCACTCTGTACATCAATCCGGAAAGTGAAGAGTTCTTAGATGAGACTCGACTCAATCAAATGCTTTCGCACTACTGCTCTTTTTTACCCTACCCCATATTCCTCATGGGCAAACAAATCAACACGCATGAGCCTTTGTGGTTAAAGCCTGCCACAGATTGTACAGAAAAAGAATATCTAGAATTTTATCGTTATCTTTATCCTCACGAAGATGATCCTCTTTTCTGGGTGCACCTGAATGTAGATTACCCCTTTAAATTAAAAGGAATCTTGTACTTCCCCAAGATCCATAGAAATTTCGATTTCAACAAGAACACCGTCAAACTCTATTGTAACAGAGTTTTTGTTTCAGACAATTGTAAAGATCTTATTCCAAATTACCTGATGGTCCTTCAAGGTGTCATTGATAGCCCAGATATCCCATTAAATGTCTCAAGAAGCTATCTTCAGATGGATCGCACTGTACGGCAACTTGCAAGTCATATCTCCAAAAAAGTCTCCGACAACTTGACAACTCTTTATCGCAACGATAGAGAACGTTTCATTAACACATGGCCTGATATCTCTCCAATCATTAAACTTGGTGTTTTAGAAGATGAAAAATTCTATGAACGTGTCAAAGACATTCTCATCTGGAAAACTAATCAAGGAAATTGGCTAACTGCTGAAGAGTACCTAGAGGCCTATCGCGAAAAAACTAAGGATAAAATCATCTATGCTCACGACGAAAAGCATATCGGAGCCCATTTTCTAGATATTTACAAACAAAAAGGGATTGAGCTGATCTATGCTGATGCGCCGGTCGATCCTTATCTCATGCAATTTTTAGAACGCAAACTCCCGTCGGTAAAATTCCAGCGTAGCGATGCTAGTCTAGATGATCATCTCCTCGATAAAGACCGAGAAAAGACCATTTTAGATGCTTCCGGTAAAACAGAGGCTGCTAAATTGGCTGATTTCATCCGTTCTAATCTTGGAGATGATAAAATTGAAGTTGAAGCTAAAAGCCTTGCTTCGGATAACATTCCGGGATTTATCATGTTAAATGAAGATCAAAGGCGTATGCGTGATTACATGCAAAGTATGCATCGCGAAGGATCAGAAGCTATGGACTTCATTAAAAAAACATTTGTGGTGAATACCAACAATAAGTTGATCGCTGCAGTCCATAAAATAAGCGGCAAGAATCCTGAACTTGCAAAGGAACTCGTTCGACAGACGTATGACTTGGCATTACTTTCTCAAAGAGAGATGACTCCAGCGACATTGAATGATTATGTAAATCGTACAAATCATGTACTGGAGCAATTAGCGACTTTGCTGGTCTAAAACACAACTATTGCGATATTAGAGTATAAAGTATAGGAAAAATTAAACGCAAAGGAACAAAGGCTCAAAGAACGCAAAGAGATCTTACAGCTTTCATATAAGATCTCTCTTTGCGCCTTCGTCCCTCCTAAATAACAAGTTCGCGCCTTGCCATTGGTGCCTGACCTGATATTCTAACATTTGCCTACAATGATAACGTAACCTCCCAGGAGGGCAAATGTCAGAATGTCAGGTCTGGAACCAATGGCAAGGCGCTTTAAAAATTTGTTATTTCCCAATAGGGGGCGCAGCAGGCAACTGTCTCGCTTTGCGTTTAATTTTTCTTAGTATTTCACATCAGTCGATTTTTTTATTTGGGAGCTTTTCTAATCCCCTCTTTGCTGTGATAAACGCTCCATCAGTGCGATACCAGCAGGTGTAAAGAAGTGTTCCAACCCAAATATCCCACTAATAGCCCCTTCCTTACCCAACCAAGTCCGTTTAACTTCATACAATTGAATGATTTTACCATCCTCTGTTGATATAAACATAGGTAAACGTTTAAGAGGATGAGGATTTCCAAATATAACATTATTTGAATGCCCATACTTCAATCCCGCCATACCAGTACTTTCTATAGTCATAGGTTGCCCAATTTTTAACAAATTCGCAGCAATCAGATCTTGATAATTCAAGGTATCTAGTAATAATTGCACTTTCTGAGGATCGTTAGCATACTTTTCATGTATAGTATCGATGAGCTTTTTGCGCATTGAATCCGTATACGGCTTTTTACTACTCACATCAGCAAGGGTCTTAGCAATATCAAACTGCGAGATAAGATCCATCTGTAGATAATCTAACTCATAAGTAAGACTCTCTTGCTGCAAAACTAGATCAATAAGCTTCTGAAAAACCAAAGATTCTAACTGTGCAGGATCAGTGATTCCTTGTTTTAAAAAATCTTGAGAATACTGTTCTTCCATAGACCGCAAGCTATCCCACAAGCCTCGTGTAAATCCGGTTCTATCAAGGCCGCTTTTGCAATTAAATTCTGTCAACGTTTCTAACATCATGTCCAGGATCAATGAGAGCTCAATTTCTTGGTTCCTACTGTAACTCTGGTAACTAACACCGCTCCTCAAATTATAAGTTTGTTTAGAAATAAGTAGGCTTAAGACTTTTAGCTTATTTAATGCTCCGAGTTCGTTAGGTGTTTTATCTTCTAGCTTACTCAGCATATTTTGAAATCCATTAGATATCCGAGCAAATTCAATCAATTTCTCGGACAATTTCGCCTGTTTTTCATACAGCTTGGTGTTGAATATCTTTTCTGCTTCTTTAAATTTATCAGTTTTTAGAGATTGTTCTAATTCTTTTTTTATTGTGTTGAGATTTTCTAATTTTAATCTTGATTCATCATTTTCTACCTGTAATTCATTAATTTTTTCAATCTCAGCCTTTATTGACTTATATTTAGTATTATTTAGTAACAACTCATTCTTTAATGATTCAAATTCTCCTTTAATTTTAAAAATATCTTGAAGCAAATCAGAAGATTGTTGTGTTATATTAAAGAGTTGTTCTTTATAATCATCTCCGCCAAGTAAATGCCTTATACTTTCCATCGTCCAATCGCTTAGAGTAGCTAAACCATCCAGATTTATTCTATAAGAATACGTGTCCTCTAATTGAGAAGGTAAAGTAGATGCTATATTAAGTGCAGTATTGATATGAGCTACAATCAGAGAGTGGTTTGAGATCACTACTCCGGCATTTTGAAGGACCTCACTAGACAATAAATCTTTATTACGTAATTGCCGTTCAATATAGTGACTCATTGCATGTTGTTGATTAACTAAATCTGATTCATTTACATTGGAATTTAACTGATGTAAAACAATTCTCAAGGGAGCTGGAGGAACTTGGGGAGATCTTGATTTTAAAGCCCCTATAACTCCTTCAATAAACTCATCTGCTTTCATTTTTGTGTCGATCACCCCGCAAGTCAGGCAAATATGGCCATCTTTTTGATCAATTTGAACCTTAAAATTGGCTAAATGATTTATTTCTGGATGATCAGCATCTCGATGGCTCGTAGGAACCCCGGCATTGTCAACGATTTTTATCTCTTGCTTCGTCTGAGATACTTGTGACGAGCTCTCAGGAATGATTTGTGTAATTGCCTTGGCTTCCCAAACCACTGGATTCGCCTGGCTCACTGCTTCCAACTTAGGAACTTCAAGAGGAGTTGCATGGTCGAACGGTTTTTCTCTGTTGCTTTTTTCTCTAAGTGTAGGCTTATCGGTCATTTTTTTCATTTGTGCATCTTTAATGCAATCTGTCACTAAACGATTAGGAATTACAATCCCTGTTTCAGGTAAAATATTAATATCTGCTAAATTCATTTTGTATTCAGGAATATTTCTGACTATTTTAGATGCTGTATATTCAGAATTAAATTGACCAATAGCTTCTAAATGAACTAGCTGTAAACTTTCTGGAGAAAGGGTTGGATGAATATTCTCAGTATTTAATCCGGAATCTTTCAATCTCACTGCCAAGATAGCTTCTGAGCCTCTTATGTTCGCGAAAATTCTTTGCTCCGCTGCTTTTATCCTTTTTGCACCGTCAGAGTTGTTTTGGCTAAGCATCGAAATACATCTAGCAGAATAATCGATGATTTGTTTAATTCCTTTCAGACGTCCATCAATTTCAATTAAATTTGAAAGTTCAGTTAAGTCATTAAAGTGAGATTTAGGAATGTTTTTAATGCATTCAAAAATTTGATATGTCAACTTAGCTGTGACTTCCAGACCAGACAGGAAATCAGTACCTGATGTCTCTCGAAAACTTGAAAGACTAAGAAGTCTTCTGCTTTCAAACTGATTTGTCTCATTCTTCCAAATTAGCGTTCCTCCACCTTCAACAATCTTTGGATTCAGAGATAGCAAGGCATTTTCTAACTTGTCAAGCTCTCCCTTTAGCTCTTGATTATATACATTTTGAACATCTTGAGATTGATGATTTATTCCACTTTGAACCGGTTCCATACCTTTCACCTATAATTTTTTTAGTTGTAAATTAAATATTTTATAATATTAGTCAAAAAAAATACTACATAAACTTGACTAACCTTAATTATAACACGTAATGTTTATTTATTGCCTTAATAATTTATTTAAAAAAATTAATTATACAAAAAAAAGAAGCCGTCTCTCATTCAAAAAAAAAGTATACAAATAAAAAGTGACTCGCTATATCTGAAAAAAATTACCAAAATATCAGGAGGGGGATGTTATGAATAACTTTGAATCTAAAGAACAAGAATCTGAACAAAACTCAAAAAATAGGACTCATTTGAAGGAAGCAGATGCCGTTAGCCGTTCAGAAAGAAAAAGAAGTGCTAAATTACCGAAAAAATACACTTAATCGTAACTTTTATCTACCATAAAACTCAGTAAAAGCCATTTTACTCATAAAAATGAGACCTATCTGCAGTGCTTAGCTCTTGGGTTTTTCCCTGGTCGGTAATCACTGCAGATGGGTCTCATTTGAGATCCTCTGCCTTCGTAAATGTTCAATGATGTCACCCCTTCTTCAAGAATAATTTTTATCGTTATCCCATTTGCAATTAAATCATAAATTTGTTATGTTAGTAACATATAAATAACATAAAAAACTAGATTAAGGTTTTCAAATTTTTTATACAAAAAAAATATATATTCTATTGTTAATAAATTAAATAAGGTATCTTATATGATCAATTCAAAAATTTTAAATTCTGGATTTATACCCGTCTTAAAAGTCGATCCGGAACGATGTTCTAAAGAAAAATTTTTTCCCACATGGGAAGACCCTTTTTCATCTGATTTCGCTGAACTATTAGTTAAAGATAATTTTACCCCTATAGATTCAGCTAGAATGATGAGTGTCTGTACAAAATGGCACAGTCTAATTGATAATTTACCTAAAATTTATGAAAAA
The DNA here is from genome assembly GCA_963752155.1 of uncultured Parachlamydiaceae bacterium. Lineage (GTDB taxonomy): Bacteria > Chlamydiota > Chlamydiia > Chlamydiales > Parachlamydiaceae > JACCRY01. The sequence continues at coordinate 23,611 of CAVVXH010000021.1, forward strand.
ATCGTTTTTGCTAGCTATTTAGATCCTGCTAAACTTCATGCAAAAAATATTGAAATTTCTCATGATCGAGATGCAATATATGTTGAAATTGCAAAACTAGAGGCCCTTCTTGATTTGGATCTAGCTAAAAAGACAATATCGCTCATTGAAGATGAAACAACGCAATTAGAGCTTCTTTTAGACCTTTCAAAAATTGAATATGACCATGATTTTTGTCAACCTGTAGAAACAATTGAATCCCCACAAATAAAGATAGGTGAGGTTAACTTCGAAACTAGCACCCTTCAGATCATAGAGATCATTGAATTTAAAGCCCAAAATGGTTGTATTGAGGAGGCTAAAGAAATTATCGAAGAAAAAATAACGAACCCGATAGACAAATGCGAAGCTTATTCAATTATTGCAAAATTTGATAAAGATCATGATTCCCTTGCAGAACAGATTATTCAAATAACAAACAATATAGATAATAAAGATTATCAATTATATTACCTGCTTAAAGTAGAAAAATTTAAAACTCCTTTTAATATAAACAGAATCAAGCAACTAGCAGACTCCCTATTAGATCCTAGAGATAGGGAAGTGGCTCTGTTAGATTGTTTAAAAATTGCAGCCCAACATGATCACCACCAAGCTAAACAAATAGCGCAAAGCTTTGGTGATCCTTATTTAAAAGCGAAAGCTCAGCTTGAAATTTTAAAGGGTGTTATAATAAATAGAGGTCATTAAGTATCGTAACAGCTAAGAAATTGCGCAAATTTCTTAGCTATTACGATACTTAACATTTTTTTTCTAAACAAAGAATACTAAAATTTGATCCGTTCGTTTTTAAGTTTCCATTTAGTAATTTAATCCTACGCATCATTACTTCTGCTTTTTGTTGCGGAGATAATTCATCGTATTTAATGAATTCCTGCTTAAGAAAAGTCTCGATTTCCCCAGTCGTGGTGTCACCTGCGTACAGCAATAATTCATCCCCTTCGTTAAATGTACTCACAGTTTCATGAAATTCAACTTCATTCATTTTTAGTTGGCTGTTTCTATTTATTACTGCTTCAAGAACTTTAGTTTCTTTTGAAATTCGCCATAAATTGCCATAACCACATGAAATAAAACTCAAAGTATTTTTAGAAGGAGATAAAATTAAACAACATAATCCATAAGGAGCACTTGCAGAATCTTCCAACAATAACTGATTCAATGCTAAAATAAATTCATTTAAAGAGATTGTTGTTTTAAATAGAGCTCTCGCCATGCCTCTAACTATAGAGCTAGATACAATGGCTTCAGCATCTTGAGCATGTGATTGCCCAAATAAAATGGCAAATGTGTCCTCAATTGTAGGACGTATAAAATCTCCATAAAAACTTTCTTGATTACCCCCCCTTATACTCGATGCTATTCCCATATTCAATGATGGCCATTCAGGAACATGAGAAGGGAGCAAAATTTTCTTGGAGGTCTGTAAATTATAAAAAAATTCGCATGTGCGATCACCCACCTTCGCTTCTCGTTGCAAAGCGTTAGAATTGAGGTATTCGCTAAGATCGCCTATAAAATCAACGATATCTTGATAACGTTCATCAGGATTAGGGCGTAACGCCTTTGTTAAGATTTTTTGTAATCCTTTAGGCATCAAGGATAGGTGCACATGCCCATGGCTAAACTTTCCTAAAACAAGTTCGTATGCAATGATCCCTAGAGAATAAATATCAGAGGGATAAGAGACATTTTCAGGATTCTCTCGTTGCTCTGGACTCATATAGACAGGAGTACCTATCGTTCGATGAAGAAAAATGCTTCGTTCCTCTTCTTTAACATGAGTTAGAAGCTGAGCTATACCAAAATCTATGACCTTGATCTCCCCTTCTTCTGTTACAAGAATATTTTCTAATTTTAAATCTCTATGGATAATACCATGCGTATGTAAATGACAAATGGCATAAGAGATATCCAATATCATTTCAAGAGCTCTTTTCAACGAGAGAGGATTTTCTAAAATATACTGTCTAAGAGAGCCTCCCATGATAAATTCCATGGCAATATAATAACCATGTTCCCATGGTCCATAACTATACATCCGAACGATATTCGGATGGTCGGCAATAGACAAAATTTCTGCTTCACGAAGAAAACGCTCCAAAATATCTTTCCTGGAGACATATTTTGGCAATAAAACTTTAATGGCTACAGGAATATGACTCTTTAGGTCAGTCCCTAAATAAAGAAAGTTCATTCCACCACGTTGCAGAAAACTTTCAATTTTATAATGGCCAACCTGCTGCAGACCTTCCAAAAGCGACAATGTCTCTCCTTCGTCTGAGCTAGGTAAAGGCTCTGTAGGAGATTGCCCTAGATCTGCATCCGTCATTTCAACTAAGCCTTCTCGAGAATGCGTACTCCTAAAGAGTCTCCAATTTTTAACAATTCCCCTTTAGCAATCACTGCACCATTTACAACTAAATCTACGCCATTTTCTGGATGTATATTCAATTCCAATAGGTTCCCAGCTTCTAGCTGCATCAATTTCTGGACTGAAATCTGCAAACGAGCGACTTCAACAACAATTGTCATTGGAATTTCGGTAATAGCGATTGGGCCAGACGGAGCAGGAGGCGCCTCTGCCGAGGTCGCAGGTTTCCCTTCCTCCTTTGCAACTGGTTCTTTGGATTCAGCAGAGTGCTGTTCAGGTTTTTCTACAGCTGGCGCTGTCGGAGCTGGAGGTGCAGCAGGTTGTTCCGGTGAAATCGATTCCAAATCATCAAATTCACTAAATTCATCTTCGAAGCTGCTGAATTCCTCATCAAATGTATTTCCCAATTTAGCCTCCTGTACAGGTTGTGGTGATGCTTTTGTCTCAAGCGATTTAGGGGCAATGGGGGTGTCTACCTCGTGGAAAAGAGAAGATTCGAGGATTTTCAAGTTTCCATCTTTGACCTTAGCACGGAACAAAGGTCTCCCATTAATGGTCATGATCACTCGCCCCTTTTCCCCATTTCCTTCTAACGAACAGTGATCGAGCAATACGCAATCTCCAAGAGCAATTTCATCCCATTCAGACCTATTTAAAATAACACTCCCTGCTTCAAGATGCACGGTGGTTTGAATTTTTGAACTCAATTCCATCGGAATTTTCGCGGTTAAAGAACGTTCGGCAAAATGTTGTTTTAAAGATTTGCGAAGTTGTTCAGAAATGATCACTCGCCCAAGAAAAGAAAGTCCATTGATTTCAATTCCGATATCTTGGCAAAAACTATTCTCTACCGGAAGAGGTTCTTGTCGATCGACTAGATGAGGAACTAAGCCCTTAATATAATCTAATTTAGTAAAAATGTTGCCCATTTCAAGAGCTAAAAACTTGTAAAAACCTTCTCTGTACTCAGGTTCAACCTGCGTGACGGTATCAGTTGTCCCAACGAGAATTAAATTCATGAGGCGATTGACCTCTTGTTCAGACATCACAAAACAAAGCGTTCCAGACATCGGAGAAAGATCAAAAACAAGAGGAAGAAGACTGCTTTCCAGTCCTTCATACAATTGTTCACTTAAGCGCATTTGGCCAGTGGCTGAAGTAAACTTAACATTTTCAAGTTGGAAAATCTTGGCAAAGGCTTCACCTAGTTGTTCCCATGGAAATGGAGAAAAATTTCCAAAGGTAGGAATATCTTCTATATCAAGAAGCGTGGAAGGCACTTTTGGGAGCCAGTCGTAAGGTACGGCAATTGTCATGGCAGCCATTAGTAAAATTTTAAAATGTAGAATTGTGCGAAATTACAAACACAATTCCTAATCGTAGTTATAACTTACTTCCCCCTATTGAAGGCAAGAGAAATATTCAAAGGATGAAAAAATCGAATCAAAAGCATGGTTGGATTAACAGCTTAATGACATTTCAGCCAAACGGAGAGATTTTTATTCTGTTTGGCCGCATTGGGTATTGACAGTTTAGCCAAATAGATGTAAAATGTAAGTTAATTGGCTATGAGGTAAAATATGAAGACACATGAGATACCAACAAATGAAGATTTTGTAGGTCGTAAACATGAAATTAAACTAATCAATGAAATCCAAGCTCAAATAGGTTCAAAAATTATAATAATGTATGGGAGGAGGCGAATAGGTAAAACAGAACTTCTTGAACAATCATTTTTAAAAAGAGGACTATTAAAATTTGAAGGGCGTGAGAATAAGCTGGAACAAGAACAAATGCAATTTGTCATGCAACAGCTTGCTGTATACTCGGAAGAACCTCTCTTAACTCGCGTTGCTGTTAACGATTGGGTTGAAGTATTAAAAGAAATAGCTTCGAGAACCAAAACAGGAACCTGGACGATCTATTTTGAAGAAATTCAGTGGCTGGCAAATTATAAATCAGACTTTATCACTGCATTAAAATATGTATGGGATAATTTTTTTCGGTATAATAAGGAATTAATCATTATTTTATGTGGTTCAGCACCCTCATTCATGATTAATTCTGTACTCAAATCAAAAGCCCTGCACAATCGTTCGCAATATGAAATACCCTTAAAGGAATTAACCATTATTGACGCGAAGGAAATGCTTCCAAATTATTCCCAAGATGAAGTTCTTGATGCCTATCTAACAGTTGGAGGTATTCCTGAATACCTCAAACGGTTGAATACGCGTCAGTCGATTTATTTGAGCTTATGCAAGGAATCTTTTTTGCCTGGTGCCTTTTTTGCCTCTGAATATGAACGCATTTTTACAAGTAGTTTGGCTGCAAATAAGCACTATAAACAAATTATTGCTTATTTAAGTCGTCAACGTTTTGCCACAAGAAATGAAATTGTAAAACATTTAAAGCTCCATTCAGGTGGTACAATATCAAATGAGCTTCTCGATTTACAGGAATGCGGCTTTGTAGAAGCATATACTCCGTTTCATCTATCGAAAAGAAGCCACCTTGTCCGCTACTGTATCGCCGATCCGTATATGCAGTTTTATTTCCGATTTATAGACCCCAATCAAAAAGATATCGATCAAGAAAGTTTTTTATTAAATCCTTTAAGCGCTTTAAATATGAGTTCCTATCAACAATGGTTAGGATATGCATTTGAACGATTTTGTCGAAAATCACATCGTCAAATTGCAGCCCTTTTAGGTTTTCATGGAGTTAAATATAGATCGGGTTCCTATTTCAGTCGAAAAGCAGAGGAAGAAGAGAAGGGATTTCAAATTGATTTGATATTTGATCGAGATGATAAAGTCATCACAATTTGTGAAATAAAATACACCCAAGCACCTGTTTCACCCAAGGTGATTGAAGAATTTGAAAAAAAACTACAACTTTTGGACAACGTGAAGAAAAAAACAATTCAAAAAGTTCTCATTTCTAATCGTGGCGCTGATGCTGCCCTCCAAAGACGAGCCTATTTTGATGCATTCATTCAGGTTAATGATTTATTTTCTCCTCATATTTGGTAAGTCATTAGTATTGATTTAGGCTATGTTCACTTGTACACGAGAAACTTTCGCTCAATTATTCCTCCTCTGTGTTCTCTGTGATCTCTGTGGTAGATTTTTTTTTACCACAGAGATCACAGAGAACACAGAGGAGGAATAATTGAGCGAAGAAGTGAACAAGGCTTTGATTTAATTTCGAAATCAGTTTAAACTATTGTAGTATCCCAAACTCCAACGGAGTCTATGAATCAACGCGAAATTATCTTAAAAAAAGTCAACGTCCATAATCTTAAATCTGTCGATTTAACACTCCCCACGAACGAATTTATCGTATTTACAGGGGTGTCAGGGTCAGGAAAATCTTCTCTTGCCTTCGACACTCTCTATGTAGAAGGGCAACGCCGCTATGTCGAGTCCCTTTCGACTTTTGCTCGACGCCAATTAGGCGAATTTGCCAAACCAGATATCGAATTTGCCTCCGGAATCTCACCCACCATTTCAATCGAACAAAAGACCGCAGGGCGTAATCCTCGCTCTACAGTCGGCACCCTTACAGAAATTTACGACTATTTTCGCGTCTTATTTGCCCGTGTAGCTATTCCTCATTGTCCTGTCAGCGGAGAACCTGTGCTGCCCCAAAGCCGAGAAAGAATCATCAAAACTGTTCAGACGCTCCCTGCAGGAACAAAAGTAATGATTTTGACTCCATTTGCCAGAGCCAAGAAAGCTGAATTCAAAGAAGATTTTCAAGAATTATTGCGGAAAGGATTTACTCGCGCTCGCGTCGATGGAAAAGTCATCAATTTGAACGATGAACTCTCTTTAGATGGGAACTTGGCTCACGATGTAGACATTGTCATCGATCGCATCGTTGTGCAATCCAATCAGTTTTCACGCATTACTGAATCGCTTACCACAGCTTTAAGTCTCGGTGAAGGTGTTTGCAGCGTCTTTGAGACAGATAGCGAAGAGGAGCATCTCTACTCGATGCATGCTTATTCCCCCGCTTCCGGACTTTCTTATACGTCTCTTGAACCCCATGATTTTTCATTTAACAGCCCTTCAGGTATGTGTGAAACATGCAATGGTTTAAGTAAAATCAATGAATTTGATCTAAATCTCGTTATCGATCCTGAAAAAAGCATTGCCGAGGATTGCTGTCTAGTTGCAAGCTCATATAATACTGTCCGTTATGGCAATATCTACGACAATTTAGCAAGTCTCTATGATTTTAATGTGACAACTCCTTGGAAAAAACTCTCTGAAAAGGCTAAAAAAGTCTTTTTATATGGCACAGAAAAAAAGTGGACTCGCATGTATTTTACAAATAAAAATACAGGAGCTTCATGGACAGATCATATCCAATGGCGAGGTGTCTTATATGAAGCGCATTCTCGCTTTGCAGAAGCAAAAAGCGCTGCCTATCAGAAAAAAATGCAGCAATATATGGTCATGCAAACTTGTCCAGCTTGCCATGGACAGCGTTTAAAGCCTTATCCTGCAGCAGCTCTATTGTCCGGCAAGCGGATCGGAGATCTCACTGAATTGACCGTTGCCAAATGTTTAGAATTCTTTCAATCTCTTCAGCTCTCTGAAAATGAGATGCTCATCGCTGATGAACTCCTCAAAGAAATTAAGCAACGTCTCCAATTTCTAGTCGAAGTCGGATTGCACTATCTCACTCTTAACAGGACAGCTCCAACCCTTTCTGGAGGTGAGGCTCAGCGTGTTCGTCTTGCTTCGCAAATCGGTTGTGGATTAGTTGGAATCACCTATATTCTCGATGAGCCATCGATTGGTCTACATCCAAGCGACAACCATCGCCTGATTCAGACTCTTAAGCATCTGCGCGACATGGGCAATAACGTCATCGTCGTAGAACACGACGAAGAGACCATCTGGGCCGCCGACAGAATTGTTGACGTTGGTCCCGGACCTGGCTCTCGTGGAGGAGAAATCGTCGTCAATGGTTCTCTTTGCGATTTGTTAAACAACGAAAAATCAATCACAGCTAGCTACTTGACAGGGAAACGGATCATTCCCATTCCGGAAGAGCGGCGAAAACTGTCCTCTTCATCGATCACCATCCGCGGAGCTTCTCATCACAATCTCAAAAATATCGACGTATCATTTCCCCTTGGGCTCTTTATTGCTGTCACGGGCGTTTCAGGATCAGGCAAGTCTTCATTAATCACTGACATCCTTTTTCCTGCCCTCTCCAATGCTCTTCATGCAGGAGAACACACTATAGGGGCTCATCGAGAAATCATAGGCATTGGGGAGATCGATAAAGTCATCGCTATCGATCAATCACCCATCGGTCGCAATCCTCGCTCAAATTCAGCCACCTACATTAAACTATTTGATGAGATCCGCGATCTCTTCAGCACCCTCCCTGATAGTCAAGCGCGCGGATATAAGCCTGGCCGATTTAGCTTCAATGTCAAAGAAGGTTCCTGCATTCACTGTGAAGGAATGGGAATGATTAAAATTGATATGGATTTTATGGAAGATTCGTGGGTAGACTGTCCTCACTGTTTAGGAAGACGCTTTGATCCCGAAACGTTATCCATTTACTATAAAGGCAAAAATATTAGTGACATCTTGGACATGGAGGTGGCTGAAGCTTATACATTTTTCGAAAACATTCCTTCTATTCGACGTAAACTTGAGACTCTCAAAAAAGTTGGCATGGAGTACATTAAGCTAGGTCAATCTTCAACGACTCTTTCAGGAGGAGAAGCTCAGCGCGTGAAGCTCGCTAAAGAACTGACCCGCCCTTCTTCCGGTAAGACCCTCTACATCTTGGATGAACCTACAACGGGACTTCATTTTCATGACATCAAACATCTCCTCGAAGTTCTTCATGCCCTAGTTGATCGAGGAAACACGGTTTTAGTCATTGAACACAATATGGATGTGGTTAAAACTGCCGATTGGATCATTGATCTGGGTCCTGAAGGAGGAGAGGCTGGGGGAAAGATCATTGCAACGGGAACTCCGGAAAAAGTGGCTAAACTCGATACGCCCAGCGGCCATGCCATCAAGCATGCACTTGCACATGACTTCATGCGCAATATCGAAATCAATAAGGCGCATGATCGACAATTAATTGCGGAACAAAAGGATCGGGAAAAGAAAGCCATCAATGCTATTACTGTGATGGGAGCTGAACAAAACAATTTGAAAAACTTGAATGTCACAATTCCTCGGCAAAAACTTACCGATCTGTACAGGACCTTCTGGATCAGGTAAATCTTCTTTTGCTTTCGAAACTCTATATGCCGAGGGACAACGTCGCTACATCGAATCGCTCTCTCCTTACGCCCGCCAATTTGTCAAACAAATGCCCAAGCCTAAAGTAGCTCATATCGAAGGTCTATCCCCTGCGATTGCCATAGAACAAAAAGCGCACGCAGGGAATCCTCGCAGTACGATTGGCACGATGACTGAGATCTATGACTATTTGCGTGTACTCTATGCTCGCATAGGGATTCCCCATTGCCCTGAAACGGGAGAACTCATTCAGACAATCACTAGACAGCAAGTTGTAGACCGCATTCTCACTTACCCTGAAGGGGAAAAAATTCAACTTTTAGCTCCGATTGATATACGAAAAAATGATAAATTTGAAGAAATTGTTTTACGGCTTCAAAAACAAGGTTACCTACGCATACGCCTTAATGGTGAATTTTATGAACTAGATGATAATATAAATTCAATTCCTTTCGATCGAAAACGCAAGAACGAACTTTTTTTAGTCGTCGACCGTCTTAAAATTAATCCAAGCATCCGTTCCCGACTTTTTGAAGCTGTTGAGAACAGCTCCTCAATTGGTCAAAATAAACTTGTGGTTCAACGTCCAGACGGAGATGTATTATTCAACCTCGCTTTCGCTGTAGTGAGCACTGGCAAATCGTATCCTGAAATCACTCCTCACACATTTGCTTTCAATACCGCTGAAGGGATGTGTCCTGATTGCTTGGGACTTGGCTATCAATACGGAGCCAACTTTGCAACGCATGCAGAAATCATGGCCCAATCTCTCAAAGGTTTGATGCGCAGATTATGGAATGACAAATACAGTAAAGAGGCGTTTGCCCTCATGGAAATCTTCTTAAAAGAAGAGAATATTAACCCGAATTTACCCCTAAATCAGATTCCTCCCGGCAAACTACAATTAGTCATGAATGGATCGCCCTCAGACAAACTGGTACACAGCGCCACAAGGATTTAAGTTTCGTTGGACCGGAATAAACGCCACCATGGCTAAAGCCGGAAAAGCCGGTCTAGGTGAAATGCGCGATGCTGTAGTTCCCTTTCTTGAAGAGCTCATATGCCCTTCTTGCGAAGGCTCTCGCATCAACCCTCTAGCACGCCATGTGACTATCGCCAATTTATCTATCGACGCTTTATGTCGCTTGCCTATCGATCGAGCTCTTACTTTTGTTAAAAGTATTGTGGTCTCTCCTAACGAACACAAAACCTTAGATGAAGTCAAAGCACAACTTAATAGCCGCCTAAGCTTTTTAGCAGAAGTCGGGCTGCACTATCTCTCCCTCGATCGAAAAGCTCCAACTCTTAGTGGTGGAGAAGCCCAGCGCATTAGACTTGCTCGTCAACTTGGAAGCGGCTTAACCGGGGTTCTCTACGTATTAGATGAACCCACCATCGGACTTCATCCTCGGGATAGCGACCGTTTAAATACAGCGCTACAGCAACTCAAGGAACTTGGAAATACTCTACTAATGGTCGAACATGATCCTCTTTCTATTGCCAAAGCTGATCACATTCTCGATTTTGGTCCAGGATCCGGAGAAAAAGGGGGCCACATTACAGCCCAAGGAACCTACAAGCAAATTTTACGCAGTGCTAAATCTCTCACCGGGGCTTATCTTTCAGGAAAAGAATCGATTCCCACCCCTCTCCATCGACGCTCAATTGATCGTGGAAGCCTCATCATCAAAAAAGCCTGTGCTAACAATCTAAAATCAATCGATCTAAAAATACCGCTACATGCCATGACGATCCTAACAGGAGTGTCAGGATCTGGTAAATCCTCATTAATGGAAGAAGTATTACTTCCGGCAGCGACTCAAGCAGTTTTTAAAACTTTAGACGAGGTACAATTAAAAACAGGTAAAATCAGTGGCCTCTCAGCGTTTGACCGGGTCATCTCAATTGATCAAAATCCGGTAGGCCATACTGTGCGTGCTGATGTCAGCACCTATGTTGATGTGCTGACGCGCATTCGGGAATTTTTTGCTTCATTACCCCTTGCAGCTATCAAAGGGCTACAACCTAAACATTTCAGTTGCAATCACCGTAAAGGGATGTGCACCTCATGCTGGGGGATGGGCTATCGCAAAATAGAAATGCACTTCCTACCTCCTATCAAAATCGTGTGTGAGGACTGTAAAGGGCTAAGATTGAACCCTTTAAGTCTTGAAATTGTTTACGGAGGCAAAAATCTAGGTCAATGGTTAGACAGTACGATTGATGAAGTTCGAAAGGGCTTTGAGATGCATCCTCGCATTACACGCATTCTCGACACATTAATTGCTGTCGGACTTGGCTATCTTAAACTGGGACAAGAAATCGTTTCACTTTCTGGGGGTGAAGCTCAGCGAATAAAATTGAGTCGAGAATTGGCAAAACGTTCATCAGGTAAAACCCTCTATCTTCTCGATGAACCTACGACCGGTCTCCATAGCGATGACATCAAGAAACTGTTAGAGTTCTACATAAGCTCGTCGACAAGGGCAATACCATGGTCATCATCGAACACAATCTAGAGATCATCAAAAATGGAGACCACGTCATTGAATTGGGTCCCGATGCAGGTGAAAAGGGAGGATATATCGTTTGTACAGGAACACCCGAAGAAATTGCGATGCATCCGACTTCTTGGACAGCTCCCTATTTATAACAAAGAAGAAAGACAGCAAGGACAACAGGAAACGCGGAAATCTCCTAAATAACATAATCGACTGATGCGGAAGACTAAGAAAAATTAAACGCAAAGACACGAAGGCGCAAAGAGCACAAATAGATCTTACGCGAAGAATCTTCAGTTTAAAGGAAGATATTATACTTTACATGTAAGATCTCTTTGTGCTCTTTGCGCCTTCGTGTCTCCTAAATAACAAGTTCGCGCCTTGCCATTGGTGCCTGACCTGATATTCTGACATTTGCCGATGCGATAACATTGCTTCCTAAAGGGCAAATGTCAGAATGTCAGGTCTGGAACCAAGGCTAAAACGTTACCCCCAAGATTTACGCAACCGAAAAAAGCGTCGTTTTCAATTAATAACAAGATACTAAATTCTGAGAGGTAACGTTTAGCCTTGGTTCCAGACCTGACATTCTGACATTTGCCCTCCTGGGAGGTTACGTTATCATTGTAGGCAAATGTCAGAATATCAGGTCAGGCACCAATGGCAAGGCGCTTTAAAAATCTGTATGTATTCCTTGCTATTTTTGCACAGTTTTTAACCATTCAATTAAAAACTTTAAAACAGGAACTTCTTTAATTTTTAATACTTCAGCAAATATTCCAATTTGCATTTGACTTACAGTTCCCTCCTCTAAACGAAGATCATCAAACAAAAGTTCTAACAGTTCGTTAGTCGTCATAATGTTCACATTACGTAAATAGAGAAGATCAGCCAAAGCTTTTTCAGGCGAAGCCATGAGAGCCGTGGCCTTATCATTAATCTTAATTAAATTGAAACCCACTTGGTAGAATTGCGATGGAACATGTAGATAACTAAATCTTCCTATGGGAGTGTCAAAATGACGAGAACGTTTAGGCGTAACAGATGTAACCTCTACAACATATTCTGGGATTATCCCATAATATGCAAGTGCATATTCTCGAGATATATAAGAAGGGCCATAAATTTTATTTGCCATGATTTCAAGGCTATAAGGTTCTCTATGATAATCAGGACCAAATACATAAAGACCTTTTTTAACTCGGATCAAATCCTCATTTTTTAAAAGAGCTGTGAGTTTAGCACGAGGTGAACTATACTCTGCAAGGCAATCTATAACAAAGGTATAATCGATCTCTTCACAGGGAGATAGATTTCTAAGTTTTCCATAAAATTTGCCATGAAATCCACCCGCCTATCATTACTTCTTGTCAGTATGTATAGTTTTATTGTACATACTGACATAAAAATTGCCAAGCACTAATTGAGCCTTGTTCACTTCTTCGCTCAATTATTCCTCCTCTGTGTTCTCTGTGATCTCTGTGGTAGATTTTTTTTACCACAGAGAACACAGAGGAGGAATAATTGAGCGAAAGTTTCTCGTGTACAAGTGAACATAGCCACTAATTGTATGAAAGGAAATTTTAATTTATATTTTCGTCACGAGGTGAATGCTTACGCTTACGAAAAAATCTAGCTTTTTTTCCTTTGCTTTCCTACAATAGAGCAACAGACTCACTGGAGAGTACTATGAATTCACCACCATATTTTCCTTCAAAGACTTCTGAAGTCATTGAAGAGTTAGGCAAAGAAGTTTTGCTTGAAAATTTACGCCGAATGTATTTGATTCGCAATTTTGAAACGCGTGCTGAGGCAGCCTACCTACAAGGAAAAGTAGGTGGATTTTTTCATGCCTATATTGGTCAAGAAGCAATTCAAGTAGCCGTATTGCAAGCGCTTGGACCCAATAATTGGTTTATTACTTCTTATCGTTGCCATGCTCTGGCTCTCTTGTTAGGAGCAACTCCCGATGAAATAATGGCAGAGCTCTATGGTCGCGCAGCCGGAAATGCTAAAGGACGCGGAGGTTCAATGCATCTCTATACCGACCGCCTCCTAGGTGGTTTCGGAATCGTCGGAGGTCAAGTTCCTATTGCAACCGGAGCCGCTTTCACAATTAAATACAAAGGAATTAAAGGCGAAGTTGCCATTTGCTTTCTTGGAGACGGAGCCGTAGCTCAAGGAGCTTTCCATGAAGCTCTCAATCTGGCTGCCCTTTGGGATCTTCCTTGTATCTACGTCATTGAAAACAATCGCTGGGGAATGGGAACAGCTGTTGAACGCGCCATTTCAGTCAAAAATTTAGCAGCAGATAAAGCTGCAGGCTACGGTATGAAGGCCTATACTTTCAATGGAATGGATTTTTTCAATTGCTACGCCGGTTTTTCACATGTTTATCATGAAGTTCTTGAAACCGGACGTCCTGTGCTCATTGAAGCTATTTGTGAGAGATTCAAAGGGCATTCGGTGTCGGATCCAGGACTCTACCGTACGAAAGAATCTTTAAAGGAGCACATGCTCAATGATCCGATTTTAATCATGCAAAAAGCTTTGCTTGATGCTAAAATCGGAGATGAAGAAACTTTTAAGAAGATCGACAAAGAAGAGCGTGACGTTGCTGTAAATGCCATGAAGTATGCAGAGACTTGCCCATGGCCGAACTCAATTGAACTTGAAGAAGACGTATTTGCACCTTAGGAAATAGTATGAAAGAGAAGCAGCTTGTAGAATATAGGGAAGCCTTAAGGCAGGCCTTAGATGAAGAAATGACCAGAGATGATGCTGTTTTTGTGATGGGCGAAGAGGTCGCCGAGTACAATGGTGCCTATAAGGTGACCAAAGGACTCTTAGATAAATGGGGTCCCAAACGTATCATCGACACTCCAATCGCAGAACTCGGTTTTGCAGGTCTTGGTATTGGGGCCGCTATGACTGGTTTGCGCCCGGTGATCGAATTCATGAGCTTTAACTTCTCTTTTGTAGCGGCCGATCAAATCATTTCCAATGCGATGAAGATGTATTATATGTCTGGAAATCGATTTTCTGTTCCAATTGTATTCCGCGGCCCTAATGGGGCTGCTGCGCAGGTTTCCAGCCAACATTCTCACTGTGTCGAAGCCCTTTATGGCAATTTGCCGGGAATTATTGTGATTGCACCTAGCAATGCTTACGATGCTAAAGGTCTCTTGAAAAGTGCTATTCGAAATAATAATCCTGTCTTGTTTTTAGAACACGAGCTTCTTTATGGCGACAAAATGGAAATTCCTGTCGAGGAATATCTCGTTCCCATTGGAAAGGCTAAAATTGTCGAAGCCGGTACAGATATCACTCTTGTCGCACATAGCCGCATGGTCAATGTTTGTCGAGAAGTTGTTAAAGAGCTTGCTGACTCAAGGGATTAGTGCTGAACTCATCGATCTTCGAACGATTAAACCTTTGATATTGCCACAATCGCAGAATCTGTTCGACGCACTAATTATTGTGTTTTAGTTGAAGAAGGGCATCAGTTTAGCGGAATTTGCTCTGAAATTGGCTTCCAATTGATGGAATATTGCTTTGATTTTCTTGATGCCCCATAGCAAGAGTCTGCCAGAAGGAAACTCCAATGCCTTACTCTAAACCACTCGAAGCTGAGACTTTGCCCCATGCAGCAACATCATTGCAACTGTTCGACAAACATTAAATCGTAGATAATTTGAATTACCAAATAAAGAGGTAAAATCTATGCCCTTTACATTGACAATGCCTAAGCTATCGCCAACTATGGAAATGGGTACTATCGTCAAATGGCATAAAGCGATCGGTGATTATGTAGATGCCGGAGATGCTGTTGTAGAGATTGCAACAGATAAAGCAACTGTTGAATATGAAGTGCTCGATTCAGGTTGGCTCCGTAAGATTTTGCTTGCTGAAGGGGCGAAGCGACTGTCAATGCTCCGATGGCGATTTTCACTGAAGAAGAAAATGAATCGATCGAAGGATATACCCCTGAAGGGGATTTAATAGCTCCTTGCGATTGCTGCGGAAGCACCAGATAATAAACTAATGCTCAACCTTCAGCACTCCAACTCCATCTCCAGCTCTCAACCTTTTAGCGTCAGCTCCAACGCGCTATTATCCCCCTCAGCTCCCAAACTCGTCTGTTCCAAGACCTCGTCTCAAGGTCGAATTTTAGCTTCACCTTTAGCAAAAAAATTGGCATCCAGCAAGGTGTAGAACTTTCACAATTAGAGGGAGCGGTCCGGGTGGACGAATCATGAAGCGCGATCTTGAGCAGGCATCGAGTGTCATAAGCAAAGCACCAAAATTGCCAAAAATTCCTTCTGGAACTCTTGAAGAAGTTCTTCTAACGCCAATGCGCAAAGTGATCTCACAGCGCCTTCAAGAAGCGAAGTCCACAATTCCTCACTTTTATGTGCATCAAGCGATCGACGCGGAGCCCTTAATTGCATTGCGCGAGCAGTTAAAAAGCTTTGATTTAAATATTACTTACAATGATCTGATGATTAAAGCTGTTGCATTAGCGCTTCAAGGACATCCTGAAGTTAATAGTGGATTCAATGCCTCTAAAAATACGTTAATTCGCTTTAAAACGATCGATATAGCTGTGGCAGTTAGCATTGAAGGAGGCCTTATTACTCCGATTGTGACCCATGCAGATAGCAAAAGTGTACAAGAGATTTCAGCTGAGGTGAAACAGCTTGCTAAACGTGCCAAAGAAGGTAAACTGCAACCTCATGAATATCAAGGTGGTTCTTTTACAATCTCGAACATGGGGATGTATGGGATTACCGATTTCCAAGGGATTATAAATCCTCCTCAAGCAGCATTGCTTGCGATAAGTGGAATTATAGATGTTCCGGTCGTTAAAAATGGAGCAATCGTCCCGGGAAAAGTTCTCAATATAACGATCTCTGTTGATCATCGTGCGATTGACGGGGCTTTAGCTGCAAAATTTGTTAAAGCACTGCAAAAATTAGTGGAAAATCCTGCAATTTTATTAATTGAACTTATTTAATAAAATCGTGTAAATCGTTACTGAGGCTTTTAAGAGATTGAGGATCTTCGTACATCATGTGTCCTCCAGGATAATACTTCATAGTGATTCGATCGGCAACAGACGGTTTGATATTGAGTCGATTAAAAGTATAATCAGCTGCAAAAAAAGGTGTTGCTAGATCATAGTACCCACTCGCTACAAATACTCTGAACATGGGCATGCGGATCATTGCTTCTCGCAAAGTAGGAATTGTATTTAAATATCGATTGTTAGCCCCGTCATAATTCCAGGGTCGGACATCAACCAAGACTTTATATTCATCATCGGCAAACCATTTTAACTCATCTCGCACATATTGATTAAAAACTGCTGTAAACGGGCTCAGAACAGCATCTAGACTCGGATCATACTCTGCATGCTCAGAATCTAGATCTACAGGTCCACCAGTCACTCGACCGTCAAAACGGCCTAGAATTTTGTATTCTTGAGCCAAAAGATTTTTCATAAAAAGAGAAGGCTGAATGCGTAAATTACCCCTGTCAATAAGTTCTGGACGAAGGCCAGTATAAAACGACAACTTTTTAATGGCTTCCTTGCGCTCTTCAGGAGAAAGCCTATCCCCTTTTAAGAGAATGTTTGAGTACTCATTCATCGCATAATTTTTAACTAATTCCATAGATTGATTGAAATCTTTTTGCAAAGAAGGATCGAGTTTTTGAAAGTTCAAAGCAACAGCGGTATAGGAAGGTAAAAATAGCATGCTCGAAAGATCATTACTATAATCAGTCGTATCAATCGTTTGAAAATCTAAAACAGAAGAAACTAAAATAATACCATTTATGTACATATTGAATTCACTATATAAATGATTAGCTAACTTGACAGCTCGCATTGTTCCATAACTGGCCCCAATCAAGTATTTAGGCGATTCCCAGCGATTTTTACGAGTGACAAATAAACGAACAAATTCAGCTATTGATTTTATATCTCCATCAACCCCATGAAACTGTTTAAGGTCTTCGCCCTGAGATGCGCGGCTATAACCTGTTGAGATGGGATCTATAAAAACAAGATCTGTGACATCCAATAAGGAGTAAGGATTATCAATATAGCTATAGGGAGGAGATTTTTGGATTACAACCCGTTTAGGTCCAAGCAACCCCATATGCATCCAGACTGAGGAAGCCCCAGGTCCTCCGTTAAAGCTAAAAGTCATTGGTCGAGTTGCGGAATTTTCAACATCATTGCGTAGATAAGCGATATAAAAAAACTGTGCTTTGATGACTCCGTGTTCGTCTTTAAAAGAGTATTTACCTGCTGTGGCAGTATAGGGAACAGTCACCCCGTTAAGCACAATCTTTCCGTTTGTTGTGGACTCTGTTTCATTTAAAAGGAACTTATCTTTAGAGTCAGTAACTTGTTTTGCTTCTTCACTTATTAGCTTAAAGGGAGAAAATAAGGATATAGATAAGGTCGCTAAAAGAAAGATATTGTGCATAATTTTCCTAAATTAGAAGGATTAAAGGATGAATCTTGATTTTGAACAAGCAAATTTTATTTGTCAAATGGAGTGTAACCGAATAACAGGGCATATGAAAATTGAAATTGTATTGTTGCCAGTAATCCTTAAAGCCTTAAAGCAACTTCTCTCGCGCGGTGGCAGAGCCACACGCACTCCAAAAAATTTTTTATTAAATTAACTTGTAATTGCGCCAGTAATAACTTTTATGTTAATTTGATGGCATTCAGCTTTTGAGCCAAAAAAGGATAAGTAGCCATTATGGATCCACTTAAGAATTTTGATTCTCACTCAGGTTCTCATCAAAATTATCTATCATTAAAAAGGCCTGCTGGATCACCTAAAGGAAATTTTACAAAAAAATCAAGGCTTGATTCAGAGTATCTATTCAAACATTCAAATAGCTCTTTTAATAATTTTATACCCTCAATAAATCCTCTGAAAATATCTCCACTTTTTATAAATGCAAAATTTTCAAACGATAAAACATTATTAAATTTCTCCAACCTCCCTCCATTTTCATCTTTGATGTTGCAACAACCTATTGAGAATCTAAAAAACGAAATTAATCAAAATGTAAAAGATATCTCCTTAGCTTACAAAACATGGGGAAAAAATTTCAAAACTCCAGATTCGACTCTAATCGACTGTAATGTCCCTTTATTTTGGATCTTAGCAGATTGTCAGCAATGGGATGATATTTTATATTATTTAAAATCAGGATTAGTCGAAAATATAAACTGTGTTCCATGCTTTTCAAATATTGTTTTTCCTACACCATTTTGGATGGCTCTAAATGATCAACGATTTGATGTCGCCACATGCATCATAGCCCTTTTTGATGTGGATTGCGGATCAATGACAAACGATATATCTCCATTTGAACTAGTCATTCAATCTGGTGAATGGAAATTATTAGAAAAAATGCTTAAAAAGTACCCCGATCAGGTTTTAGCATATGGACATTTTATATTTGAATTTAGTCAAAGAAATACACTTTTCGAGTTTATAACAAATAAAAACCGTTCATTTGCACCCAGAATAATATCTAAATTCATCATAGATATTCTATATAATCTAAATGAAGAATCAGATGACAAACTAACAAAAGATTATCTGCAGAAATTCTTAAAAATGGATAGAGAAATCATTGAACCAATCTTAGGGCACTTTTTCAAAACTGCTATCGATCTTAGTGATAACGATGAAATTTTACACGAAATAATTACAAATTATTATGCCGAAACTTTCGTTAAAAGCATTGTTTTCCTTAGAGAGAACGCTTCCTCAATAGAGGAATGTCAGCACAAAGCATTAAATGTTCTCATTTCAATTGCTAAGAACTCGAGAGAACTTAGGGTGAAATTACAAAAGTCTACACTTGAAGCCAATATCAATATTAACAAATTTATAAAAATTAAATGGGATGTAAGTAAATATTCGTCATATATTGATTTTCTTGCAAAATTGCTAATGATATTTCCTAACTGTAATCTGCATGAATCCAGAATTCATGTGCTAAACCGATGGAAGGAAATCTTTGAAATTCTCCCTCTCTTTGAAAAATGTATGTATTCTATTTTTCATAATAAGGACCTAAGAAAATTTTTATATATAGTTGCCCAATCTTATATAAATTTAAATAATTACGATGGCATGAAAACTTTTGTGATAGATATATTTAAAAATGCTCCAATAATTTGTGTACATCCTGCTTATCATTTTTTCTTTAACTACCTTTCGATACAAGACATTAAAGACCTTACCAATAATTCTAATATCATGCCGAGACTTATGGTCGATATTCTCAGATCAGCTAATTCAGTCATTTACCATTACCAAAATATCAGTCAGGATAATCTTCAATTTCTTGTCATTGCCAATAGATTTAATTTTGCAAAAGTCCCTCATTTGGAACCAGAATCAAGTTTGGATCTCTTCGAAACGATCTTAAAATACGAAAAAAAACGCAATGATTATCCTCGCTATATTCAAATTCTTACAGCTTTTCACCAAAAAAAATCTCATATTGAAATGACAAGAGCTTTTGAAAGCGTATTCTACGCCCTTGATGCTCACAAGGAATCTCCTGCTCGAATTTTAACATCCGAGCTGAAAGATCTAATTACTTTGATGGTACTACACAGCCATGAAGTATTCATAGGAATTCCTGATGCATCGCTTTTAGAAAAAAGAGATGCTTGGATAGAATCCAGCAATTTTAGGAACTTGACAAAATAAATTTTTTCTCTAAGCGAATTGGATGATAAGATTGTTTCACCTTGATTAAATTATCTAAACCAAGATCTTCCTCTCGATTGATATACGCAACAGGTCTCAAATGGATCAGCAATTGCTGATTTATTGTGGCGTAGGCTCCTTTATAGTCCCTTAAAGCTTTCTCAACATGAATAACTAGCATTTCTTTTGTGAGATATTCTGCCAAGGAATAGGCTACAATTTTTTGATTTACGACTAAAGCCCCTCCCAAAAATTTTAATTCGTTGAAATCATTTAAAGCTCGTAAAACACTTTCGTGCTCCTCGCTTAAACTTAATGAAGGTTGCATATGCTCCTTAAACCATTCTTTTTCGGTCTCAAGAAGTAAAGGAATTAAATTTATATCAATGTCTTTATATTCAAAAGTATACTTATTTTCAAATTGATGAATGAAATTTCTTTTAGCTTGAAAATGATCCCCTTTGAGATTTAATAGATCCTCGTAGCTATAGATGTAATCAAAATGCTCAGTCTCCTCTTCAATTTTTAAAGGAAGCTCTTGAAGTTCTGCTAGAGCTTCTTGTGGGACTGCTCGCATCCGAAAAAATTTTTTTTTGTCGATTAACTTTTCAATCAATGGCTTTCGAGATCCTGTACCAATGGGATAAAGAAATAAAGAGATCTCATGATTCTGAAATCTTATGCATATGAAATTGTCTATCAGAGCCATTTGATAATGCCTATGGATATTCCACATCCACAAATTTGTGAAGGTATAATCAGAAAGGCCTAGAGGATTCCTCCTCAAGGCCTCATCGATTAAAAGCTTATGATTAAAATTTAAATCTATCCATTCCATAATTTAAATGTAATAGAAAGCTAAAATTAAATCAATTCATTGCTTTTGGAACCTGATTCATTTTAAATAATCCGGCGAGCTCATTCTTCATGACTTCAATCGTTTCATTAATTGCCGTCAAATCTTTTAATCCAAGTAGTTCTTTAAACCTCTTTGAATTTTCTCCATTGCCAATCTGACTTAAATTTTTATTTTCTAAGTCATTTTGTAATGTGGTTAAGGTCTTATTCATCTTTTTAAGCATAATTTCATAAGCTTGATTAACGGAAATTTTTCCATGTATCACCTCTTCCATCTTCTCTACAAAGTCATTTCTGAGAAATTTTTCACAAAAATCATCGATAGCATTATAATACCAAGGCATGTAGTCTGTACAATTCAACATATCAGTTAAAGGCACAGAACCTTCAGCATTACCCACCACTTTTGATAAAGGAATGGAAGGGTTTAACTCACAGTACATACCGGGTACAATATTATTCCCCTGTTTATTTTTTAAACTAATCTGTGGAATTAGTGATATATGAGCAAATTCATATGGTACCTTCTGATCATTGTCTTTTTCGCAAGATCCAAATTTATAATAAGCTTTAAATTGACTTCCAAGTTTTAAATCTTTCAGCTCATGCCTATGTTCAAAACATGCTTCAAGAGATACTTTCATTAACTGCATTCTTCTTTGAACATGTTCCTTTCCAGCAACTTTATCATCACATAATAAATATGCACGAGATAAACCTGTTTTATTATCAATTAGGAACTCTGTAGTTGCTTTTTCAACTCTCGTAGAAAGTACATAATTTTTTTCAACCTTTTTAGCTTGACATTTGCTAAGTTTTTTTATTTCAGAAATGTAGGATGAAGCTATATTACTAACTAAATTTTCTGTAGATTTAACATCTTCTTTCATCTTCAGAATTTTAACGATTATAGGACTCTTTAGAATCTTATTTTTTTCTTCAACAGTTTTATTCTCAAACTTCTTGGAGACAAATTCTTGGTAAATAGTCTTGTTATTTCCACATAATTTCTTTGTATAGTTAGTATATTCATTTGACGCTGCATCTATATTTGATTGAAGTTTTTCAGCTTCCTCCAATTTATTATTAAATAAAACAAGAACTTCATTGGAAATTTTTTCAATGAGTTGAATTCTATATAAATAGTCTTCTTTATTGCTCTCATTTAATCCTAGACCTGCTTCTGAATGAAATTTCCTAATTTTTTTTAAGCTTTCATTAGTTGGTATTTGAATACTCTTTATAAAAACTTGAACCGTATTATTTGAATTATTTTTGCACTCTTCAATTTTCTTTTCAAGATGCATTAAGTTGCTTAAAGGCTCCAACCTTCTTTCTAATTGCATTTTTAACCCCTTTTTATTTTTATTATGGTATCACTATATGATTATACAGTATTCCAGAATATAATTCAACTAGCATACACAAAAATAAATAAAAAAATCTTAAAAAATTTATTACTAACATTCATAAAAAGAGATAAAAAAATTTTACATTAATTTTCAAGTTGATTTTTTTTAAACAATGATACATAATAAGTCTTTACTCTATATTATGAAAAATTACTAAGATAAGGATAACTTTATGATCAATCAAAAATGGACTCCAAATGAGATTTTGCGATTAGAAAATTCTATAAAAGATACTCCAAAAGATGCCTTTTCTTCCAGATCAACCAATAAAATACTCCCCACAATAAGTGAGCAGCTCCTTTCAATGAATAATTCTCGAAAAATTCAAGGAACTTTGCTTTCACAAAAATCAAACTATTTTCACCTCTTCCGAAACCTCACCTCGAATAAAGTTAATCAATCTCGAGCATCAACATCCATCGGCAGTCTTTTGCCAAATGAATTATGGGAAACAATTTTTCAAAAAATAATAGATCAAAACGCTATTTGGAAAGCCTTAAGTTCGATAGCGTTAACATCGAAATTTTTTTTTCATCGACTTACACAATCTTCAATATTAAAATATCTACTCCAAAAAGATTCGCTCGATAACTTGAGCATTTCGACAAAACTTGCCGTTAAAATTTTGACAGAATATTGCTACGGTTCTAAAGAGGTCCAAATCAGTAAACGAAACGATGTCGATTTTGACGAGAAAGATGCTAACTCTGTCGCCACCGCTTGTCACTATAAGCATTTAACAATTGAGGAATCATCCGACACCCACCTAATCAAAGACAAAAACATTATTGAATTATTAAAAAATTCACCACAGCTTGAAAAACTCGACCTCAATCCTTGCCTCAACCTCACCCACCAATCGATAGATCTTTTATCAAAACACTGTACTTCTTTAAATTCACTCACCTTACAAGATGTTAATATCAACCCTTCGTCACTCATTTGTATTTCAGATCTTCACTCTTCTTTGGAAACCTTAGTCCTCGAAGGGCCTAGCAAAACGCATTCTCATGAATCAATAAATTCTTCTGAAATAGATGCAGGAATGATTGCAATTGCTATGAAATGTAAAAAGCTAAACACCATAAAGTTAAAAAATCTTCCTGTAGGAGACGGGGCTATTTGTAAAATTGCTAAGCACGATTCACAATTAAGATCTCTTTCCCTACAAAAAACCAAAATTACCGATGTTGGATTAAATGCTCTTGCAGACAACACTTTTAAGACACTTCAAAAGTTAGAATTAATCGAGGCAGGAACTTTTACACCAAATGCCTTAACTCGATTGGTCAAATGTGAACAAATTCGCTCATTTAAGTTACTCGATCCTCTCATTCCGATGTCGGATTCACTCTTGGGCATATTGTCTTGTGGATGGCCCAATCTAAAAAAATTGGAAATACGCAATGCTGCACTTTTAACAGGGACAGGATTTAAACAGCTGATGACTCAATGCACGAAATTGGAAACCCTCATCTTGGATAATTATAATGTCATGTCCGACAGCCTTGAAGCCATTCTAAATTCAGCCACTCATTTAAAAAATCTCCATTTTGCGTTTTCATGCAAATCTAAGGAACTTTCTACAGATCAAATTGCTGATTTATTCATAAAGCACAGCACTATGTTATCAAACCTTCGAAAACTTGAAACAAATACCAGAACATTTTCATTTAGTTCAGAGCAGGAAGACATCCTAAACTCACATCTACCCAACCTTGAGATATACACAGAGAATTGGGATTAGATATTCTGACATTCAGGAAGGGATTTGTAAAACAACAAAACCCTTGCTAACCGAAAGGGAATTTTTCTTTATGATCTAAACCTTCTTCACGCGCTGTGGCAGAGCCCACAGCACTTCTGAGTAAGCTTTTGAGTTTACTTCTTGATATTAGCGCGCCGCTGGTCGCTGAGGGCTCCAAAAAGTTTTTGGATGTTATAATCAGAGGTGCATACTTGATTTGAAGTTACGTATTTTAGATCCGAAATTTGTGTTTAATTAGCCTTTTAATCTAAAATGTGTTATTAATAAGTCATTAGCAGGCCTACGGGCCTTTGGCAACTTCTTTTTTTGACACTTATACCTCACTTTCACTCAATAAATTAGGGCCTAGACATGAACAATAAACAATCTTCCGGAAGCCTTTTTGGAGGCATTTTACTGATTTCAGGATGCTGCATTGGTGCAGGAATGCTCGGAGTCCCTGTACTCTCTGCTGTAGCTGGATTTAAACCCTCCATTGCCATGCTCCTCGTTGGCTGGCTCTTTATGCTATGCACAGGACTTTTACTCTTAGAGGTCAACCTTTGGTTCAGCGATGACGTCAGCATTATTTCAATGGCAGGACGTTCTTTAGGCTTTTGGGGAAAAGCTGTGGGTTGGATTGGTTTTCTTTTTCTTTTTTATACATTAATGGTGGCTTATATTTCAGGAAGCGGGCAACTTATTGCTGACTTCTCTTCTGCCTTAACACCTTATCGTATGGCGCCATGGTTAGGGAGCTTAATTCTATCTATTGTATTTGCTATTTTTCTTTATTTAGGGACTCGAGCTGTAGACTACTTCAACAGATGGATGATGGTGGGTTTAATCCTTTCCTATCTAGGTTTAGTGGCCTTAGGATTACCCCACGTCGAAATGGAACGGCTGGGTCATCAAGAATGGTCTTTGGCCTTCCTTATGCTACCGACAATGATTATTTCATTTGGCTATCATAATCTAATCCCTTCCTTAACTACCTATTTTGCTGGAGATACTCGTAAGCTTAGAACCGCAGTCATTGTTGGAAGCGCCATTCCCCTTCTCATTTACTTAGTCTGGGAATTTCTTATTTTAGGATTAATTCCTTTGGAAGGGACAGGAGGCTTTCGCGAAGGTCTCGATCAAGGTGATTTAGCCACGCAATTGCTCAAAGGTGCTGTAGGAGGTTCTTGGGTTCCGACGCTAGCACTCTATTTTTCCTTCTTTGCGATTGTAAGCTCATTGATAGGTGTCGGTCTGAGCTTTGTGGATTTTTTAGCTGATGGTCTTCATATAAAGAAAACCGCAAAAGGCAAATTCATTTTATGTATTGCAGTGATACTTCCTCCTTTTCTGTTCGCAATTATTTATCCTAAAATTTTTCTCACGGCATTGAATTATGCCGGTGCTTTTGGCGCTGTGGTTCTTTTTGGACTTCTGCCTGCATTGATGGTTTGGTCGGGACGCTATTATAAGCTTTAAAGGTCCTCGTCAGCTTCCAGGGGGAAAGATAGCCCTAGGATGATCATGATCTTTGCAGTGAGCGTCATTATCTTGCAAATCTTGATCGACGTATTAGGGACTAATCAATAATAACTTGTATGATTGAACAGTCCCTTAAGATAGAAGGTGGTTATCTATGCCCAAATTTGAATTAAAAGCATCCTTTCTGCCTTGCGGGGACCAGCCTGCGGCTATTGACAAACTGACAGAGGGGGTGCTATCTAACCAAAAATCGCAAGTCCTCTTAGGGATAACCGGTTCCGGTAAAACATTTACCATCGCCAATGTCATCCAAAATGTTCAACGGCCTACTTTAGTTATCGCACACAATAAAACCCTTGCAGCACAGCTTTATCAGGAATTTAAAGGATTTTTTCCCAACAATGCTGTCGAATACTTTGTTTCCTACTATGATTACTATCAGCCTGAAGCTTATATTCCACGCACCGACACCTACATTGAAAAAGATATGGCGATTAACGATGCGATCGATAAGATGCGCTTAAGTGCCACGCGCTCGCTTCTCGAGCGCGATGATGTGCTTATAGTTGCTTCTGTTTCTTGTATTTATGGTTTGGGTTCTCCTGAATACTATAAAGAGATGAATTTGCATATCGCTATAGGAACGGACTTATCGACGCGATGAAATCCTCTTGCATTTAGTCGCAATGCAATACAAACGCAATGATTATGATTTCTCACGAACAACATTTCGTGTACGCGGAGATGTCTTAGAATTTTTCCTGCTTACGAAGAGGATTTGGCATACCGTGTGGAATTTTTTGGAGATGAAATTGAACGAATCAGTGAAATCAATCCCCTGACAGGAAAAGCTATTCGTCAAATCTCCGGAATTCACTCTCTATCCAGGATCGCACCACGTGACCCCGGAAGAAGTACGTCTAACGGCTATAGAAACGATTCGAGAAGAATTAAAAGAAAGGATGGCGTTTTTTGAAAATGGAAAGAAATTTATCGAACATCAGCGTATTCATGAACGAACAAACTATGATCTAGAAATGATCAAAGAAATTGGATTTTGCAAAGGAATCGAGAATTATTCAAGGCATTTCGGAAATCGCCCTCCGGGAAGTCCTCCAGCCTGTCTTGATCGATTATTTTCCTCCCAATTTTTTGCTCATGGTCGATGAATCTCATCAAAGTATTCCGCAAATCCATGCAATGTACAGCGGAGACAAAGCTCGCAAACTATCACTTAGTTGATTTTGGCTTTAGACTTCCCTCTGCTTATGACAACCGACCCCTTCAATTTTCAGAATTTTATGATCATATCAATCAAGTGATTTACGTGTCTGCAACCCCAGCACCATGGGAAGTTGAAGAAAGTGGAGAAAGGTCGTCGAACAGATTTTACGTCCCACAGGATTGCTCGATCCCGAAATTGAGATGCGCCCTGCAGAGGGCAAGTGGATGATAGCTTTAGATGAAATTCATGCCTGTGTTGCAAAGGGAGATAGAATTCTTGTCACGACTCTTACAAAACGTTTGGCGGAAGATCTGACAAAATATTTAACTGAATTGGGAATTTCTGCAAAATATCTTCATTCCGATATCGATACGATCGAAAGGATGCAGATTATTCAAGATTTAAGATCGGGTACTTTTGATGTTCTTGTAGGGATTAATCTTTTGCGAGAAGGACTTGATATCCCCGAAGTTTCACTTGTGGTGATTCTCGATGCAGATAAACAAGGCTTTTTGCGCAGTGAAACATCGCTCATACAAACATGTGGACGTGCTGCCAGAAATGCCAAAGGCCGCGTCATCATGTACGCAGATAAAATGACTCCGGCCATTGCCAATACTCTCGAAATCACAAGAAAGCGTCGCGCTCCATCAAATGGCTTATAATGAAGCGCATGGGATCACTCCCATGACTGTAAAGAGGGAAATCACTGAATTAGTCAGCGATGCCATCCAAGAAGCCATCAAGAGCGAAGCAAACGCTAAAAGTCAGGAAGGTCAGATCACTTATACCCATGGCAGAAAGCAAAAAGCTTTAAAAGCTGCTGAAGAACAGACTGGATACTACACTGCAGAAGATATCCAGAAAAAAATCCTTTTCTATGAAAAGGAGATGAAGCTTGCAGCAAAAGAGATGCGCTTTGAAGAGGCTGCGAATGCTCGCGATCTTATGCGGAAATGGATGCAAGCCGCAATTAACGATGGATAAATAAGAATTTAATAACTCGTAGCATCTAACTTCACTTTCCCTCGAAAAATCCAATAAACAATGCTCATGTAAGAAATCACCATGGGCATTCCAATACAGGCAATGACTAATAAAATTTCTAAAGTTGTGATCGAAGATGAATTTTTATAGATTGTCAAACTTAACCCTTGAGGGTCATTCAAAGCTCGAACAGCATTAGGATAAAGGCCAATCCCAAAAAGAGCTAACAAACAAATGATATTAAGACATGAGCAAAGAAATGCTCTAAAATCTCGCCCCAGACTAATCTCTCGTGGTATATTTGCTAAACTAAAAATATTAATTACTGCAATGAGAAAAAAAATAGGTCGCTCCTTAATTGTTTCCGCCATGTGAGGCATATAAATAAGGGTTGCCATCGTGGCTGTAGCATAAAAAAGAATGAAAAGAATAATTGCAGGATTCACCCACCTTCTCAACCTATCGTGAAGCTCCCCTTCCGTTTTCATAATAATAAAAATAACCCCATGCATCAAAAATAACGAAACTGTGACTGCTCCCATAAATAATGCGTATGGGTTCAATAAGGAGCAAAAATCCCCTATAAATTCTCCCTGAGCATCTAAAGGGATTCCTCGCACCAAATTTCCGACAATGATTCCAAAATCGAAGCTAATGACCAAACTGGCTAAACTGAACATAATATCCCAAAACCATCGCCACCACGCCATCGGCTGTTTACTGCGAAATTCTATAGCAATAGCTCTGAAAATGAGTCCTGAAAGAAGCACCATCACAGGAAGATAGAAAGCCGAACAAACTGTGGCATACATAGCAGGAAAACCAGCAAATAGAGCTCCACCAGCTGTGACCAACCAAACGGCGTTCCCATCCCACAGAGGCCCAATAGCGTTAATCATGATTCTTCGGTCTTCATCTTTCTTAGAAAATAGATGCATCATTCCCACACCTAAATCAAAACCATCCAAAATGGCATAACCTGTCAGAAGAATCACAAAAACCGAAAACCAAATAAATTGTAAATCAGTAAAAAGGTTGTCCATATTTTTTCCTTAAACTCGTCGATAAGTAGGCTCTTCAATATCTCCAGGACCATGGACGATTTTTTCATTCAATATGTAAATAAAAAGAGCAAAAAGAAAGAAATATACAAATCCAAACATAATGATCGATCCAAGAATTTGATTTGCCGACACGGATTTAGAGAGTCCTTCTGAAATTCTTAATAAACTTTGAACAATCCACGGATATCTCCCCATTTCTGCTGTAACCCATCCTGCTTGGTTGCCTATTTGAGGAAAAAAAACAGAAAAAACAAGCAAATAAAGAGCCGAACGTGTGGAAAAAAGTTTTTCATTTCTCCATAAATAGAGACTCATTAACACGCAGATCACCATTAACCCCCATGTTGCAATCATCAAATGATAGGTTTGGAAGACAACACGCACATTCGGCCAGTCAGCTTTGGGAATGGTGTTGAGTCCTTTTATTTCTGCATCCATTGTTCCGTAAGTCATATAACTTAATAACTTCGGAATTTTAATGGCATAGTCAATCTGCTCTGTTTTAACATTGGGAACTCCAAAAACATTCAGAGGAACTCCCTGGCTTGTTTGAAATATCCCTTCAATCGCAGCAAACTTTGCGGGTTGATTCATCGCTACCCCTCTAGCGCTTGAATCTCCGGTAATAAGTTGGAGCACAAGAGCTATTGAAGCAACTGACAACCCGATTTTCATCGATTGCTTTGAAAAATCATGATGCTCCTTTTTCAACATATAGTAGGCTGAAATGCTGATCACTAAAAATGCTCCCGATAACCAAGCTCCAAAGATGCTATGCATGAGGCGATCTACTGAAGATGGATTGAAAACCATCGCCCAGAAATCAGTGATTTCCGCCCTTGCAGTCAAACCCTCTCCTACGATGTGAAATCCTGCCGGAGTTTGCATCCATGAGTTAGCAACAACGATCCAAATGGCACTGAAGTGGGCGCCTAAACAGACCATGAGAGTAGAGAAAAAGTGCATCTTTCGTCCGACACGATGCCACCCGAAGAGTAGGATGGCCAAGAATCCCGATTCTAAAAAAAAGGCAAAGATCCCTTCTGCAGCCAAAGCAGATCCAAAGACATCCCCAACGTAACGTGAATATGTTGACCAATTAGTCCCAAATTCGAATTCCATGACGATCCCTGTAGAGACCCCTAAAACAAATGTTAGAGCAAAAACTTTAGTCCACCAACGCGTCATTTGAAAAAACAATGGGTGATCGGTTTTAAGATAACACGCTTCCATAATCACAAGAATCAACCCCAATCCAATGCTTAATTGTGGATAGATGTAATGAAACATAATTGTAAAAGCAAATTGTATACGAGCAAGAACTTCAGCATCCATGGAAAACCTCTTTGAAAACTTGCCAAATTTATAATGCACACCCTAAAAAAACACAAGACAGAAATCTCCTTATTATGCTATATGTTAAGCAATGTGTTCACAAAGCCTTAAGGGACTATTCAATAATAACTTGTACGATTGGGCTGCGCCAGAGCCTCGTGGTTAAGCGATCGAAAGTGACCCAATATTATAAAATATGGGGTCACTTTCGATCGCTTAACCACGAGGCTCTGGCGCAGCCCAATCGTGCAAGTTATTATTGAACAGTCCCTAAGCAGAAGAAAAGTTAAAGTAACCCTTTTAGGAGATAGAATCATGGATCCAATAAACCAAAAAATTGATCTTGCATATTTGGAGGCCACCCAATTTACAGGTGCTTCTTCTATCGATCAAGTCGTACCTCAAGATGTTCGTGCCTTAATAAATCAGAACAAAGAATTGACTGTGAGTTCTTTTGAACAATTGAGAGCAAAGGCTTTCGCAGTTGGTGGAACCGCTTTACCATTTGCGATTGTAGCCCTCGGTGGAATTGCAATTTATAAAGCTGCGCTGGTTCCATTCGCCATAAGCGGTGTAGTTAAACTTGCTAAGAGTATTTCAGCTAGTGCAAAGCATCTATTCCCAATACTTACAAACAGTCCAAAAAACATCGCAGCCTCTTTGGGAGGAATCGGGTTGGTTGCTCTTATCTTAACGCGCCCCTCTATAAAAGATGGACTCAGCTCCTTTTTTGAGTCGGTATATGGTACGTTAATCACATTGGGAACAAAAATTGCAGGCTACTTTAATGTCACTGAAAATTATAACGCATTGTATGCTAAATATAATTTTACAGCGAGGGAAGGGAAAATTAGTAGTAATAATGACGCTATCCTTCGACTTCTTAAACAGACTTATAACGAAGTAGCTATTCAATTAAATGATGCTATACGAGGGAAGACACTGGAAAATGATGCTGAATTTATTGCGCAATTCCAAGAAAAGACCAAAGCTTTAGGGGTCAAATTGAACGTCATCGATAACATTTTCAAGAATTATGGTCTTACAATTGATCAATCAACTAACATTTTCTCCGATCTATCTGCCGCCGTTCGTGATATAGGCAGTATTGGAAAGCAATGAAGAAAATGTTGAATCAACTGCGCATGTTCATTTGGATGACTTTTCTTACAGGAATCATTTATCCTGTTCTCGTCACAATGATTGCGCAGTTGACAATGAACCATACGGCCGATGGAAACTTTATCTCTATCAATGAAAAGATCGTGGGGGCAAACCTCATTGGTCAAAAATTTGAAAGCGATAAGTATTTCTTCGGCCGTCCATCGGCTATCGACTACAACCCCTTGAATTCTGGGGGGAGTAACCTAGGCCCTACTAGCACTGCCTTAAAAAAAACTGTTGAAGAACGACGAGAAAAACTTCTCAAAATCCATCCTACTCAAAAAAGCGAAGTTCCATCAGAGCTCTTGTTTGCTTCTGGAAGTGGATTAGATCCTCACATTTCTGTAGAGACGGCCTATTTTCAAATTGACCGAGTCTCTGACGCCCGGGGTCTAAAAAAGGAAGATCTTGAAAATATGATCGAAAGTCAAACCATAAAAAGACGTTTTGGATTTATTGGGAAACCATGCATTAATGTCTTAGCTCTAAATTTAGCTTTAGATAAATTGAAATAGTCACAATTTATGGCAAAATATTGAAGTTAGCTGTCTTATTAATGTTAATTTCTGTAGTTTTCTTACCTTCGTTCTTGTCAATTACATTGGTAATTTTAAATATGGCACTACGCTCAAAAAGAACCTCCCCTTCTCCTTCACTGTCGGGCTTACCAAAAGCGGAATAAGGAAAACTGATCGATTTTGCATGTGGTATTGTTTTTGCACCCTCAGGAAGTACAATGGTGACTTTTACTGCACCCACTGCCATCCCAGTTGTTGTCGTACTTGAATAGGCCCCATCATTAAATTCTACCCCTTCCTGTAATGTTTTATCGACAAAAGCATTAAATTTCTCCAATTGAGTCTGATATTGAGCTAGTTGGATTTGATATTCCTCTTTTTTGGCGTCGTCATCTGTGGGTTTAGGTGGTATAGGAGCTGTGGGTAAATAAAATGCTCGCATGATGACAACAGGCTTTCCACTAGAATCTACAGCAGAAGCATCCGGCAATTTTTTTAGAGCCGCATCTATCAGTTTACCCCAGGCATCTATCCCTTTATCCATCTCTTTATTATTTGATTTAGCTTCGCGTGCAGCATTATTGATAATTCGATATTCGCTTGTCGTGTAAGCGTATAATGCGACTCGCTCTTCTTCAGAAAGATGATGAGGATTGCCAGATATGGCTATATTCTGGTCACTTTTAACAAGTATTGAAAAGAATTTTTCAGCCCCAAAATATTGATACATAGGTGTATTTTGATAGGCATTTATACGAGCCACAAAGTAATCAGGGTCATCATTTAATTTATTTTTCAACAGCTTTAAACGCTCCAGCTTTTCAATATCTTCAGCGGTTTTATAGATCGGTATTGATTTTTCTTTTTCTTTTAAATTTATTTTTTCTAAAAAAGAGTCTTTTAAAGGTTTTTTTTGTTCATAGCTTTTATTGATACGATTGATTTCATCGTCTAAACTACTGGCTAATTTTGATAATGACTCTTTTCTTATCTTCTCTCTTACTTCTTTTCTAGGCATAACCAATGGAGAAGAACTCATCTGAATCGTCTTTTCATCTGAAATGGTTTTTTCGTCTAAGTTGCGGTAGGAAGTGGATCGAATAGGAGGAGAAGAACTCACTTCCTTTGGTCGCAAAGTTGAGGATTTCTGAGCAGGATTGTCCAATTTTTGATTTAAATTTGGACTTGAATTTGATCGACGGAAAATTGGAACCTCGCCGGGTTGAATGGCATTTCGATTAAAATCAGAAGGTTGGCTGATGGCGTTCCTTCGAAAAGCCCTACCTGTAGCCGTTAATAATGCTCTTCCTGCTAAGTCAGGATCTGATCTATTTGTATCGTTATTATTAGTAGAGCCATACGTATGAACTAGTATTGCCGGAGCAGAGGCGTATCTTTCACCTGGTTTAGTTGCATGAACTTTTTCGGACATCACATCATTTTTGGCAGCCTCGGAAATTTTTTTTTCAGTATCTGCACGAAATTTAACGAGAGGTCCAGTCTCTTCTCCAACTCCTTTACTTCTTACTCTAGTATTAATATTCATAGCTCATTCCTCATAAATTCAATCATTTAAAGGAAAATAGATTTTCTAAATCTGCGATACGCTCCTCCCATTCTTGTTCTATATTTGTTGTTTTAAGAAGTTTTTTTATTTCAGCCATTTCCTCTACAGCTTTATGATTAAGGTTAACTTGTAAATAGCATTGAGTCATAAAAATGCGTGATCCCATGAATTCTGGGATTAGCTGTTTGACAACGTCAAAAGTGCGTAGCGCAAGATCATAACGTTCACATTTTTGTGCAACAATTCCGACTCGGTACCAATAATCGGGATTATCACTATCCAAAAGCGTAAGAAGTGAAAAAATAGAGAGACTGTTTGGTAGTTGATCTTCACTAAATTTTGCTATGGCAATTCGAGTTATTAAGGAAAGGCTTGTTGGTGAGACTTTAAAAATGGATTTAATGATTTCTTGATCAGTAATATTTAAATCTAAAGAATCGAGTTTATTTCTAATGTTCTCGATATCTTCAAGGACTATAGAATGCTCCTCTTCATTAAGATATTGCAATCCTTGTTCTTCAAGAATGGCAATTGCAGTTCCGATGGTGTCACTAAATTCGGAAAGGTCAAGCTCCTCATAAATTTCATTTTTAATTTTCTCGCGTCGAATATCAGGAGAAAGAAGTTTATTCGTGTAAGGATCTTCTTCCTTCATTAGAACGTCAACCCTTTGACTAATTTTATCTTCAAGGTCAACTTCGAATCTATTTTTTTTGATAGGTTCAGACTCAGGCTTTGATTTCTTTTGAGCAAGATTAGTTCCATGCATTATATCAAACAAATAGGGATCTGGCATATAATAAACTTCCTTTTAGAAGTATAAATGCAAATTAACCTACTTATATAATACAGGCAGAGATAATTATTTTTCAAGTAATGTTTGTTTTAGAAAAAAGGACAGCAAGGACGACAAGGACTGCAAGGACTGCAAGGACTGCAAGGACGACAAGGACTTCAATACAAGCATATACAACAGGAGATTTATTTGTTCATACTGCCTTGCTGTCCTTGCCTGTCGTCCTTGTTGTCCTTGCCGTCCTTGTTGTCCTTGCCGTCCTTGCTGTCCTTGCTGTCCTTGCCGTCCTTGTTGTCCTTGCCGTCCTTGCTGTCCTTGCTGTCCTTGCTGTCCTTGCTGTCCTTGCTGTCCTTGCTGTCCTTGCCGTCCTTGCTGTCCTTGCTGTCCTTGCCGTCCTTGCTGTCCTTGCTCTCTACAGCGCATATTCAACAACACGCTTTTCTCTAATGACTGTCACCTTAATTTTACCAGGATAACGCAATTCCTCTTCGATTCTTTTTGTAAGATCATGCGCAAGAGCCACAGTTCCTGCATCATCAAGCAAATCAGGCGTAACAATAATGCGAATTTCACGCCCAGCTTGCATTGCATAGGCCTTTTCTACCCCTTTAAATTCATAAGCTAAATCCTCAAGGCGTTTCAAACGTTTTACATATTCTTCCACAGCCTCAATACGAGCACCAGGACGTGAAGCAGACAAGCAATCAGCAGCACTGCAAAGACTTCCTTCAATCGTGATCGGTTCCATTTCTTGGTGATGGCAACCAATCCCGTTAGCAACCTCTTTGGATTCCCCATATTTCAACGCTAAATCATGGCCAATAATCGCATGAGACCCTTCAATTTCATGCGTGACAGCTTTTCCAATATCATGCAACAGACCAATACGCTTAGCCAATTGTTGATTGATCCCTAACTCCGCCGCCATCATCCCAAGTAGATGGCTGACCTCAAGCGAGTGATCTAAGATATTTTGACCATAACTATAACGAAACTTCAACTTACCCAATAACATGATCAATTCAGGATGAAGATTCATTGCTCCACCCCTCAACGCCGCATCTTCTCCATAAGCTTTAATTTGCTTTTGAACATTTGCAGTCGTCTTTTCGACCACCTCTTCAATACGAGTCGGATGAATTCTTCCATCGACCAACAAATCTGCCAGCGCAACTTTGGCAATATGCATGCGAACTGGATCGAATCCGGAAATGACAACCACCCCAGGGGTGTCGTCAATAATAAAGTTGACTCCTGTAGCGCGTTCCAAGGCCTTAATATTGCGGCCTTCACGCCCAATGACCCTGCCCTTCATCTCTTCATTAGGTATCGCAACGGTAGAAACTGTGATTTCAGATACGCAGGAGCCAGCCATCCGATTAATTGCTGTCGCTATAATTGTGGCAGCTTCTCTTTCAGCATTTTCTTCAGCCTCTCTTCGAATTTTTCGAATGAGATTTGCAGCTTCAGTTTTGACATCATTCGTCAGTCGATTGATGATCAGATCTTTAGCTTCTGCTGAGCTTAAACCTGAAACCTTTTCCAACTCGAGAACCAACTGTTGTTGAAGCTCAGCAGTCTGTTTTTTCTCTTCATCAATTTTATTTTTATTAATGGCAAGGAGATCTTCCCGTTTTTCGATATCTGAAAGCTTCCCCTCAACCGTATTCATACGGCTTTCTAATTTATCTTCACGCAGTTTTAAACGCTCTTCTTCCCGCTGCATTTTACGTCGTTCAATTTGCCAAAGGCGTTCAAGCTCGCGCTGTTGATCCACCTGTTGTTGCTTGACAGTAAGCTCTGCGGTTTTGCGCAGAGCATCGGTTTCGATTTCAGCTTTATGCAACATGCCTTTAACTAAATTCTGATAGCTTCCCACTTTTATCCGATGGAAAAACCAAAAAATAGCAGCCCCTAAAACGGCTCCTGAAATCAATATTAAAAGTAAATAGGCGACATCATCTAAACTCATTTTTATATCCTTTGGAAACGTTAGAATACGCTATCTCGAATTCTAAATCTACATCGCTTTTCAACCTTTTCATTTGACTTCGTCTGATTTTTTTTTTATGCTTGATATAGCAATACCGTCTCCAAAACAAGGAAAATCATATGTTAGACATCCACCTGATTCGTAAAGATCCCAAAAGCATCGAAGCCAAATTACGTCTAAAAGAGCCTTCGACTGATCTTACGTTACTCTGTGAACTTGATCAAAGTCGACGTGAACTCCAAACAAAAGTCCAAAATCTAAGAGCTTTGCGCAATGAGACTTCCCAAAAGATTGGAGAGTATAAAAGAACAGGTCAAGATGTTGAAGCATTAAAGCTAGAAGTTTCAAAACACGCTGAAGAGATGTTATTACTTGAACAACGGCTTCTATTGGTGGAAAAACAATTTGAAGATGAGTTCTACAAACTGCCAAATCTCCCTATGGACGACGTCAAAATTTCACAGGACCCTAAAGATAATGTCGTCCTAAAAGAAGTTGGCAGTAAGCCGATATTTAATTTCGCATTCAAAAATCACGTAGAGCTTAACGAAAAACTTGCTCTTTTTGATTTTAAACGTGGAGTTAAAGTGACTGGTGCAGGATGGCCGATCTACAGCGGGATAGGGGCTCGTTTAGAATGGGCTTTGATCAATTATATGATCGAAACTCAACTTTCAAATGGATTTACACAATATATGCCCCCGCTTCTCGTAAAAAAAGAGATCTCTTTTGGTGCTGGGCAATTACCTAAATTCGAACATCAGCAATACAAAATTTCAGATGACACACAAGATTTCTTTCTCATTCCCACTGCCGAAGTTGTTTTAAATGGACTTCATTCCGACGAAATTCTTTCTGAAGATGACTTACCCTTAAAATACATGGCCTACACTCCATGCTTTAGACGAGAAGCTGGAGCAGCTGGAACCTTAGAACGAGGATTAATCCGTACTCATCAGTTCAATAAAGTGGAAATGTTTTGCTTCAGTAAACCGGAAGAAAGTATGGAAATGTTCAACTGGATGACCCGTTGTGCCGAGCAAATCCTTGAGGGTTTAGGTCTTCATTACCGCTCTGTACTCCTTGTCACTGGCGATATGTCCTATGCAGCTGCACGTACAATCGATGTTGAAGTATGGCTGCCAGGACAGAATCGCTACTACGAAGTTTCTTCTGTCTCAAATTGCACAGACTTCCAAGCACGCCGATCCGGCACCCGGTTCAAACGTGGTCCTGAAGAGAAAGCCGAATTCGTCCATACATTAAATGGCTCAGGTGTGGCGACTTCAAGATTAATGGTGGCTCTATTGGAAAATAATCAACATGCCGATGGATCTGTGGATATCCCCAAAGTGCTCCACAAGTATTTGGGCGGAATCACTAGATTAGAACCAGCAATTCCCGCTAAAAATTAAAGACTGACCGGTTGGTCGCTTTTTTAAGGATAGCGCCTTGCCATTGGTGCCTGACCTGACATTCTGACATTTGCCTAAAATGATAACGTAACCTCCCAGGAGGGCAAATGTCAGAATGTCAGGTCTGGAACCAAGGCTGGAACGTTACCCCCAAGATTTACGCAACTGAAAGAAGCAAAAGCGTCGTTTTCAATTAATAACAAGATACTTAATTCTGAGAGGTAACGTTCTGGCCTTGGTTCCAGACCTGACATTCTGACATTTGCCCTCCTGGGAGGTTATGTCATCATTGTAGGCAAATGTCAGAATATCAGGTCAGGCACCAATGGCAAGGCGCTTTAAAAATTTGTTATTTCCCGATAGGGGGCGCCGTAGGCAACTGTCTCGCTTTGTGTTTAATATAGTCCGATAACAAAGCCCGGGAAACAATATGATTGTCTTTAAGATCCTTAACGGTATTTAATCCAATACGACTTAGGCTCTTTTCCGCTTGGTGGCGATATTGCGCCATTGTGTCTGCATTACAAGTAAGCTGCGGAGTTAACTGCGTTGGATCTGCAACTCCCGGCAAAAGTCCTAACTTCCAATAATCCCCCGCATACCATATAGAAAACAATGGTAAAGCATCGATCGCAGCATCATTATCATCCAAAGCTTCAAAGGGTGATCCATTCGACCCCCCAGCAAAAACGGTGGCTAATTTATCTTCAAGTTCACGGAAAAGCCCCAATGATTCCGATGGAGTTTTACCCGGGTGGCCAATGACTGAAAACAAGTACCGCTCATAACGTTCGCGATAAGTGCTAAGCATCTCGATAATGTCTTTACTGTCAGCATTCCATGCTAAAAGAAGAGCATTTTCAATTTTCAGGCAAATCTCCTGAGTAACATGTCTAAAATTAACTATTCTACTTTGTAAGGCAGCAAGATCCTGCGATCGAAGAGAAATCACATTTAAATCTCTTATCTCTTGTTGTAACTGCAAAAACTGTACTTCACTTTCATCAAAATAGCTTTTCATTTCATGAACAAACGACACTAAATGATGTCGCAAAGGCTCAGTAGCACACAAATAGTGAAGGTTTTGCTTTCGTTCTTCTGACATATTTGAGAGCAATTGGTTAAAAAGCTGATGAGGAAGCGCTACAAATAGAGGCACCAACTTCCAAGCATGGTTCGGATCACCAGGAACAAAGTCGATAAGAGTTAGAAACTGAGCAAAATTAATACTATTTCCTATTAATTCAAGACTTTCAACATTCTCAAGCCCCTTAAAGAAAGCCTTGAACTTCTCCTGCCAATCGGGTTCCGCATCATTTTTCAATGCAGTAATGACAGCATCTAATTGTTCTGAAGTCATCTGAGAGGCTTGTTTTTGCAGATCCTCTGACTCGGATGAAGCGATGACGGAACTTATTTCTGCTTTAGGGCAAAAAACTACACTTTTTTTATGGTTTTTTTTATCAGAATTTTGATTCTTCATGCTTCCTCCATTTCTTCTTTAACTGGGATAACGACGAAGAAGAGCTTCAATACGTTCTTCTAAGGGTGGGTGCGTTGCAAATAAACTTGATAAACCCGATCGTCCAGAAATTTTTAATGCCTGAACAGCGGGCTGCCCGTGGACCGGATCTTGAATTTCAATCGTGCGTTGTAGAGCTTGAAGTGCATTAAGCATCTTTTGTGGACCCGCTAAACGAGCGCTTCCGGCATCTGCACGAAACTCACGCTGGCGTGAGAAGGCCGCCACGACCATCATCCCAAATACCATGAAAACCATTTCCAATACAAAAACTGTCATTTGGTAAAAAAACGGAGAAACACTCTCTGAATCATCATCGCGTTTATTAAAAGCCCTCGAGATAAAGAAAGCTAAAATGCGTGCAAAGAACATGACAAAAGCATTGATCACCCCTTGCAATAAAGTCATGGTCACCATATCTCCATTAGCAATATGTGCAATTTCATGACCTAACACCCCTTCAATTTCATCATTGCGCATCCGAGCTAAAAGTCCGGAAGAAACAGCAACAAGAGAATTTTTACGCGAGGGGCCCGTAGCAAAAGCATTGACTTCAGGCGATTCGTAAATACCTACCTCTGGCATCACCGGCAAACCAGCTTTTTTGGCTAAAACATGGACAGTTTGCAAAAGCACACGTTCCGAAGAAGTTGCTGTGCTAGGATCAATGACGACCACACCTAATGTCCATTTAGCAATCACTTTTGAAAGTAGCAGAGAAATAAAAGAACCTACCATTCCCCAAAGAAGACAAATGATCGCCAATGAAGTATAATTTAACCCATTGCTTGTTAAAAAAGGGCGCAAATTAAAGAAATAGCTTAAAAAAGAGATCACCGCAATGACCAGAAAATTAACTCCTAAAAATAACGCGATACGTTTCGCTATACTCATGATTATCTCCATTTATGACCGAGCCTATCATTAGTGTAAAGAGTCTGAAATATTTAACCAAGAGAAAGTTTTTTTGAGAAAAATTCTCAAAACATGATTTATTAAAAATTCTTTACATATAATTCATTTTATTGTTTCTTAAGGATGAGGCACCTAAACAAAGGAGATATTATATGGCTAATAACGATAATCCATTAAATCAATTATTAGTATTACTTCAAAATGTTCGCGGTCAAGCAAATAATCTTTCTAAAGATGTTGATGAAAAAGATCAAAGAGAAGAAACCCAAGCAGATTTATCTAAACTCTTTTCAAGCTTTGCAGATTTGAGAAATCTACTTTCACGACTTGAACAGTCAGATGTAACAAAACTGCAAGAAGAATTAAAACAATTAATGACGGGACAAGAAACTTTTGCTGAATACAATCGCGATGTAAGTAAAATTTTGATGGATGTCCATCACAGGACAGAAGAGCATCCTCCCACAGAAGAAAAAATTAAAGAAAACTTACCCGGAGCAGCAAAAACGCAAAATGTTGGATCTTTATTTGACAACTGGCGTTCTGTCCTAGGCAATATTCAAAATTGGATTGAAAAGAACACAACACAAAGTTCAGGCAGACAATAAGAAATAGTAACTTACCCAATCGTACCATCAGACCACATGTGGTCTGACCATTGGGCAAGTTACTGTTTTACAACATTTTACTTGCGATCCTTTTTTTCTAAGGTTCCATCGGTTGGTTTAGTTGAATTTAATTTATAAACCTCTCTAATATCTTTAAGGATTTTTATTTCAAAATCATAGTCAGATATTCCAAAAAAAGGAGCAATTACAAAATAAGGGAGATGAAATTCATGTGATTTACCAGCAACTTCTGGAGAAGGAAAAAACATGCGACCCATCCTTCATTGATTTATCTATTAAATCAACAAAATGATAACACCTGATAAAGATATTTTATGCAGAATATTTAATTTTAACTTTTAAATAAATCATCCAAAGTCACAACTTGATCAAAATAATGACGATTAATGAGGGAATCACTCGCTCCTTCTGTAGTCACTAAGACTTTTTGGATTGTTTTTCTTTTAAGATTAGGAAGAAATTCCAGTTTCCTTTCAAATTCTTCAATGACTCCTATCCCCACCTTCGTTTGAACATACTTCATCTCACAAAGTGTCATTACGTGATCATCTCGATCAAAAACTAAATCGAATTGGAAACCCGGATCTTCCTTTTGAGTTTTTTTATTGTAGAGAGCCCCAGCTAAGTAATGTATTCCATGAAATCCCAAAGTTTTTGCAATTAAATGATGTCGCTTACGACAAAATCTCTCAAAGGCATATCCGAGCCACTTTTGATAAGCGTCCATCTGAAGGGCCGATGACGGGTTTTCTTGAAATACGCCGCGTTGAATTTCAGCATCGATAGGATTTATAAATTTATAATAAAATTGAAGATAATGATCAGATATACAATAGCGAGAAAGAGGACTTTCTTCATTTAAATTATAAGGCGTATATTTTTCAATAAATCCGCAAAGTTCTATATCTTTTAAAAGATTGCTTATAGTTCCACTAGAGGAAATTTTCAAATGATTAAGAATTTCTTCCCTGGTCGCAAAGCGGACTTTAGCAAGAAATTTAATAATCGCTTTGTAATGTTTATTTTCCGCTAAGGAACTTACAAAAATGCGTTCATACTCTTTTGAAAAAAAACTATCCGGAGTAAAAGCATTTTTACAAATACTCGTAAATACGGAAGAAGAAGTTTTACACCATTTAAGATATTCAGGAATTCCTCCAATCGTTAAATAAGCATCCATCACTTCGCGTCGTGAGCGAGAAGATAAAAATTCCATCGTCTCTGCGAGTCCAAATTCTTTCAAGTGAAGTTCATGTTGAGAGCGGTTATAGAGGGATTTAGAAAATATGACATTATTCACGATAAATGATGGAGCAGATCCACAAAGTATCACAAGCAATCCTTCTCGATACCGAAAATAGTTATCCCAAGCAAATTTCAATTCAGAAATAAATGCGTCCTTGTATTCGGCAAGCCATTGAACTTCTTCAAAATAGATGGTCCATTTACCTTCAGGAACGCGGTCATAAATCAGCTTAAACACTTCCACCCAGTTGTTTAACTTGAGTTTAACAAGTATAGGATCGTTTGCATATTCCGATAATTGCCATAATACGTGAATGATTTGCTCTTCTTGTGATTTGCCTTTGATTCCTTCAAATTTCAATATATTACGATCAGCATAAGTTTGTTCTAAAAGTTCAGTTTTGCCTACTCTTCGACGCCCATAGACAATTAAAATAGAAGATTCTTTAGAGTCACCGATATCGATCAGACGCTTTTGTTCATTATGACGTCCTACAAAATGCTTCATTTTTTTTATTTTCTTCGGTTTCATCACCATAATCCTTTTAAAAATTTCGCCGGACACCGATCATTTTACTTGTAGGTGGCGAAAATATTAACAGCAAATTTCGCCACCTACTCTATAAAATACAGCTACGTGGCGAAAGATGCAAGAGATACATCACCTGTTGCTTAATTCTTGGATGCCGTTGGTGCCTGACCTGGGGAGAAACGAAAGGACGTTTTTGACCAAAACCTTTGGGATCCAAAATATGTGACTTCTAATTAAGTATGCATCTTTGATCATAACATCCAAAAAATTTTTGGAGTGCGCGTGGCTTTGCCACCGCAGAACGCAGCCTCTATACAAGTCATGCCGGTAGGCGTTGCCTCCATTAACTCATACTATCATTGTTACAATTTGAATTCTCCTTTGTTGTAGCGGTTTAGAAAACTTGCTTGAGTTCTATCGAGGCTACGTCTGCCAGCATGACTCGTATAGAAGCTGCGTTCTGCGGTGGCAAAGCCACGCGCACTCCAAAAATTTTTTGGATGTTATGATCAAAGGTGCATACTTAATTAGAAGTCACATATTTTGGAGGCGAAGAAATGACAAAGGTTTTGGTCGAAAAACATCGTTTCGTTTCTCCCCATGCCTGACCTGACATTCTGACATTTGCCCTTTAGGACGCAATGTTATCACATCGGCAAATGTCAGAATATCAGGTCAGGCATCAATGGCAAGGCGCTTTCCTTAAATAATATCGCAACAACTTAACAACCTCTAATATTGCTGCCTCCTAAACCCCTAAACTCCACTTGCTTTAAAAAATGACAAAGAGGAAAATAGAAAAATCATTAACCGTTAAGGAGTTACATGAATTATGGCGTCAATGGCTAAAAAAAGCACCATTACAAAAAAAATGTTAATCGAATCGATTTCTCAAGATAAAAAAATCAATCCAAATGATGTCCATGTTGTCATTCAAGCTTTCTTGGATAAAATTACAGACTGCCTAGCCGAAGGGTATCGCCTCGAGTTTCGCGATTTTGGAGTTTTCGAAATCGTCGAAAGACAGCAGAAAATCGGTCGCAATCCAAAAAACCCAGAAGACTCTATCATCATCCCAAAGCGTAAAACGGTGAAATATACTCCCGGCAAAAAAATGCGCGACCTCGTTGCGACCAATAAAGATAAAATTTATAAATTTGAACATTGACCCTCGGGAAGAATCTCATTGCAATGAATCTTCTTTATGGGTTAGCATCTTGTCTATTAGGGAATGGTAGAACTCTATTTCCTAGGTGTATATCGAATAATTGAGAAAAATATGCCCTCTGTAGATCCAACATTGAAGACAGTTCAACGAAAGCAACGCACGATCAAAAAAGAAGTCGCTTTTGCCGGGCTTGGCATCCATACGGGATCTGTCGTATCCATGCGATTTTCCCCTGCCAAAGAAGGAACAGGAATCTTATTCAAACGCACAGATCTTCCAGGACAACCTTGCATTCCAGCAACAATCGAGTACGTTTGCGATACCTCCCGCAGCACAACCATTGGGATAAACGGAACAAAAGTTCACACGATCGAACATGTGATGGCTGCTGTCGCAGCTTTTGAAATCGACAACCTCATTATTGAAGTTTCCAATATCGAACCTCCCATAGGGAACGGCAGCTCAGATGTTTTTGTAGAAATGATTGAAAATGCAGGAGTCTGTGAGC
The DNA here is from genome assembly GCA_963752155.1 of uncultured Parachlamydiaceae bacterium. Classification (GTDB taxonomy): domain Bacteria; phylum Chlamydiota; class Chlamydiia; order Chlamydiales; family Parachlamydiaceae; genus JACCRY01. Next base: position 67,656 of record CAVVXH010000021.1, read on the forward strand.
AAGAAGCATTGGCTCATATATTTTATTTACAAAAACCCTTATATTTTTCTGAAGGGAACATTCAAATTGTCGCTCTACCCAGCGATGAATACCGAATTAGCTACACACTGAACTACCCAGAGACCAGAGCCCTAAAGGCTCAATTTCAAACTCTCAAGATTACTCCAGAGAACTTTAAAAAGGAAATCTCTCCTTGCCGAACCTTTTCTCTTTACGAAGAAGTTTCTATTTTGATTGATCGAGGCCTTATCAAAGGAGGTTGCCTTGATAATGCCGTCATCATCAAAGACAATGCTATCTTTAGCAAAAACGGCCTTTTTTTTCCCGACGAAATGTGTCGCCATAAAATTTTAGATCTTATCGGAGATTTATCCCTCATTGGATATCAATTTTATGCTCACCTTATCGCGATTCGTTCAGGGCATGCATCAAACTATGCCTTCGCAAAAATCCTCTACAATTATATTACCATGGAGAATTGCTGATGACTCCCCATCAACCATCCCCACTCGACAACCAAACCATAGATATCAAAGAAATACTTAAGATTTTACCTCATCGCTATCCTTTCTTGCTTGTGGATAAAATTCTTGAAATAGATGTGACAAAAGGGACTATTATAGGGCAGAAAAATTTGACTTTTAATGAGAATTTTTTCCAAGGACATTTTCCTGATGCTCCGATTATGCCTGGAGTCCTTATTCTTGAGGCTTTGGCACAAACAGGCGGGGTTCTCCTACATTTAAGAGCCAATACCCCAAAGATTGCAGTCTTATTAAGCATAAATAACGCTAAATTCCGCAATCCTGTCCGTCCGGGTGATGTCTTACTATTAAAATGCGAAGGGTTGCATTTTGCTAGCAAGGGAGGACGTATTCACGCTACAGCACTTGTCAATGACAAAATTGCCGTCGAAGCTGAAATTGGATTTGCCTTAGTCGACAAAAGCCAAATTTAACCATTAAGAAACTTAACAGTATTTATTTTAGATTAAAGTGATTGAAATATGCCTTATACAAATATTCACCCCTTAGCTCATGTTGAAGATGGAGCCAAAATCGGGGAAAATGTAATAATTGAACCCTTTGCTGTGGTAAAAAAAGATGTGATTCTTAAAGATAATGTCGTCATTAAATCGCATGCCTACATCGACGGATTTACGACTATTGGGGAAGGCTCTGTCATCTACCCATCGGCAAGTATTGGTACAAAATCCCAAGATCTTAAGTTTAAAGGTGAAAAGACCTTTGTTACAATTGGAAAAAATTGTGAGATCCGTGAATTTGTAACGATAAACTCCTCGTGTCAAGAGGGCTCTACAGTCTCCGTCGGGGATAATTGTTTGATCATGGCTTATTGCCATATTGCTCATAACTGCACTGTAGGCAATCGTGTCATCATGAGTAATAATGCGACTTTAGCAGGCCATGTAGATGTGGAAGATTATGCGATTATTAGCGGGTTAACAGCTATTCATCAATTTTCCCGAATAGGGTGTTATGCCATGATCGGAGGAATGAGCAGAATTACTCACGATGTTCCCCCTTACACCATTGGAGCAGGCTCGAGCTGTTTTAAATTTGGCGGTCTTAATCTTATCGGATTAAAGCGCCATGGCTTTCCTTTAAAGGTTAGACAAGAGCTCAGCAAGGCTTTTAGACTCTTATTTAAGTCTAATCTCTCTGTAAAAGAAGCCTTAGCCCTCACTGAATTGGAATGTGAACTCATTCCTGAAATTAAGCATTGGCTTTCGTTCTGTCATAAGTCGAAAAGAGGCCTGATCGGCCTTCAAGAAACAGGTTCGAATGAAGAATCAAACTTGCAATTGGAAGATGAAGACAACCTGCTCGAAGCTACTAATAAAGACCTGGGCAAGTTATTGTCGCACAGTCCCTAAGCTTGGGTAAATTTTGGGAAAATGAATTTTTTAGTGGAAAGTAAATTGGCATTCTGGAATAAAAGAATCCTTTAGAGGTGTGTCATTGCAATAAATTCCAAAAAAAACCTTAACATAACAGAAGCCGAATGAAAAACTTTTTTTTGTCTCAGAAACTTCTTCACCTAAGCCTAATTTTTTCAAGTGCTGTATCCTATAATTGCAGCCTGCTAAAAGCTGAAGCTTCTACAGTTGTGCAGTCTGAAGATAAGTTGCGCAGTTTACCTTTGAGCAATTCCCAAGCTGCCCAAATCGATAAGGACAGGGTTAACCTTAAAGACGATGATAGTTCGTTAAAATGGCTTAATGACTCTTCGCTATCCAAACCATATAGTTCTAAGGACTCTCCAAAGTCAGTTGGTAAAGAAAACTTTTCGGCTCCCGGAAAACTTCTATTCCCTTTGGAAGGATCTAAAAGTCCTTCAGATCTCAAGAACTCTTCTGTAAAAAATAATAAACAAGCCTCAAATGGTCTACATAGCCCGACAAGTATCCCAAAGGGATTTCAAACGATATTAGCACAAAATGAACCCCAAGTTCCAAATAATGAAAGTGAAGCTCCAAAAGAATTATTGATCAATTTCAACAATATCAACATCATCGAATATCTTCGATTTATTAGTCGAAATACTGGCAAGAACTTTATTTTCGATGAAAATGATTTGCAATTTAACGTCACTGTCATCTCAGAAGAGCCTGCAACTCCTGAGAATATCATGACGGCATTGCTTCAAGAATTACGAATCCACGATCTCTCTTTAATGGAGCAAGGTAACAATCTCATCATTCATAGAAATCAAAAAGTCAATGCTATTTCGCAAATTTCTGATGATATTGCTGTGCCTCACCCCAATAGTGAAATTATTACCCAAGTTTTCAGGTTAAATACGGCCAACCCAGAACAAGTCGCTGCCGTCATTAAACCTTTAACGTCCGAATTTGCACTTGTAGAAGTGCTTCTGGGAACAAATAACTTGATTATCACAGATCTCAGCACTAATGTTATACAAATTGCCAAGCTCATCAAAAGTATCGACTCCCCCGTAAGCGGTTTGGTCATCGGCCAGTATGTCGTCGAGTCGAGTCCACCTGATGTTCTCATCGAGATGGTTCGTCAAGTGATTGCTCCGATTTCGCTCGAGCAACCTCTAACCATGGTATCCTGGGAGCCCTCTCACAGTATTTTCATCGTTTCGACTCCTTTTATTGTGGAGCGTGCCCTCTCATTACTCCAACATCTCGATCAAAATCAAAGAGCTACTAAAATCTTTAATCTTAAAGATCTACAATTTACCGGACCTGGGGGTTTGCGTGAGCTTACTCCTGAAGAATTTTCACGCTTATCTCCTGCCGATCAAGCTCGCTACCTAGATGAACAAGCTCGCTTACGTGCAGAGCAAGCTCGTTTGCGTGCAGAACAAGAACGTCTTCAAAGAGAGCGGCAAGGGGGTTTTGGTGCTGGAGGACCTTTAGGCCCAGGTGGTATAGGGGGGCCAGGAAGATGGCTGCAAGATAGCGAAGGAAGATGGTATCAACCTTTAGGTGGCACTCAGGGCACACTTCCGCAAGGAACTTTCCCACCAGGCGGCTATTTCGGAAGCACCCCTCCGCAAGGAAGATGGAGGCTCGATAAAGATGGAAATTGGATTTTTGAACCCGGCAATTTCCCACAGGAAGAGTATGCTAATGGTCCAAAAGGGCAATGGATTTTCAATCCCGAAACAGGCTGGAAGTTTGTTTTAAGTAAGGGTGAACCCACAGGTGTTCAACGATTAGAGCGTCAACCGCAACCTTACGCACCGATCCCTCTTGCAGCAAAACAAAAGACATTCTTTTCCCTTTATAAGCTTAAATATCGAAAAGGGAACTCTATCCAAGCAGCCTTGCAGTCTATTGCTGCTAGTTTAGGCAATACACCCGCTTTTGGCGGGGCAGGCTTTGGATCCCCAGGTGGATTTGGAGGACCCGGATTCGGCGGTCCCTTGCCTATCGAAAGGCTTGAAAACGAATCCTTGATCTCAACATTGACTAGCGTTCAATGGCTCGAAGCTTCGAACTCTCTCATCTTTACGGGTTATGAGGAAGACATCGTCAAAGTCCGTGAACTGATGCGCGATATCGACGTTCCTTTAAGACAGGTTTTCATCGAGATGGTGATCTTAGAAACGACCATGGCAGACTCGCTGCAGTATGGAGTCACCTGGGGAACTCGTTTTGGCGGTGGCAACTGGGCTGGAGCTCAAGCTTTTTCCGATTCTATTAGTCCACTCAATAATGTTCTTGGAAGTGGAGTTGGAAACAATACCGGTTCTAGTGGAGTGGGCCCTACTTCTAGCACAAGTGGACTGGGACCAACAATTGCTAACGGATTGATTACCCTTCAAGGGTTGGACATGGGTGTCATTGGACAAAAGATTGTCAATACATGTACGGGTATTGAATTTAACTCGATTGGAGCACTTCTAAATGCGCTGAGAACCAAAGACAACTTGAACATCATCTTGAGTCCTAAAATCATCACTGAAGACAATGTTCCTGCGGAAATATTTGTGGGTGAAAACGTTAGCTTTAAAACTCAATCGATTTCAAACGGCTCAAGTTCGGCCAATAACAACACAATTACCAACAACTTTGAATATCGAGATATCGGAACACGATTAAGAGTCACGCCTATCATTGGTAGCAATGACGTAATCAGTTTGGACATTGCGCAGGAAATTAGCGATATTATTCCTTCTACAGTTCCAACTGGGCTCAATGCCAATAATGAACCAGGACCTTCGACAACCAAAAGTACAACAACAACACGTGTTCATATGCCGGATGGTTACTTCCTAATCATCAGTGGAATGATGCGCGATCAAATTGAAAGAGCTTCGACCCAAGTTCCGTGTTTAGGCGCCATTCCTGTTTTAGGAGGAATGTTTAAATCTAAAGTCAATACTGATACGAAAAGAAATCAGATGATCTTCTTGCGTCCTAGGATCATCGACACAGAAGAAGAAATCCAGAACCTCACTAAACATGAACAAGACATTTGGGACTTCCAAAAACGTCGTAAACAAGATTGGCTCTATGAGTCTGAACAGGCGTTTGAGTTCCTTAATTTAAGCCGTGAACCAGTAGAACCTAACACGGAAATAGCCGATAGGGATACCTAGAATGCTTTTCAAGCAAATGAACCTCAATAGGGCGTTGAAAAATCTTTTCAGCGCCCTAATCATCTTGACAGCATCAGGATGTCAAAAGTACTGCGATGAATTCACACCAAATATAGAGTATGTTCCTTTCCCTTACGTCATCCAATGTCGTCCTTCGGCATTTCCTCCTCTTAGTTCTGAAGAATGCCGTACGGATTGGGGAAAAGAGCTACGCATTGCCTATGTATTTGCTCAAGAACAGGATTACTATCGTGCAATTACAGCCTTTAAGCGCACACTTGTGTTACTTCCTCCTAAAGAGTTAGATCGTAAAAATCAAACGGAATACGCTATATTTCAAAGCTACTATCTTGCTCGTAAATATCAAGAGGCTGTCGAAGTTTTCGAAGCCAGCGCTCTGCAAAATGTTTCAAAGGAATTTCCCGCTTTTAAAGATCTTTTAGTGATGCTTTATGAATGTTATGTGAAGATCAATTCAGAGACTAAAGCTGCAAGAATCTATCAAATTCTCGAATGTGAATATCCGACAGAAGCCACAGGACTTGGAATATCGTCTGCCTTTCTAAAAGCTGATTTTGTCGCTATTCAAGCAAAAGCCAAAGATTCTCCTTATGAAAATGATATCACCGATTTACTTTATGAATATTCCACTGTTGCCAAGTCCCCTGAACGTGCTAGATTGTACCAAGCTATGCTTCCTGGTGCCGGTTACTACTACGTTGGACAAAAAAACGCAGCGTTAAGTTCTCTGCTCATCAATACTCTTTTTATATGGGCTGCATGTCAGTTTTTTGCCAAAGGAAATATTGCAGCAGGGATTATTACAACAAGTCTTGAAACAGGATGGTATTTTGGTGGAATCAATGGCGCAGGGTTGGCCGCTAGAGAGTTTAACGAGAGAACCTACGAGGTGAATAGTCGTGAATTCTTACGATGTCGATCTTTGTTCCCTATTTTAATGCTAGAAACATCGTTTTGAAAAATGAAGAACTTTTTTTTTACGCTGATTCTTTTCCCACATCTTCTTTGTGCTGATCCTTGGGGCAAAGATGCGGATCTATGTCATCTTTCGCGTCGCCCCATCAGTAATCAATGTCGTGCTCCTGAACAATGTCCTACCCCAATTCTTGGGGTTTTAGCAGAAACTCTCATTGGATTTCATCAAACTGTGATTTCACCAGCGGATGGCCCTCGTAGTCATTTTTTGCCAAGCAGCTCACAGTACACGTTACAAGCCATGCGTAAATATGGTTTTTATAGAGGCTTCTTAATGGGCTGCGATCGCCTGATGCGCGAAAATAGCGATGCTTGGGTGTATAGGACCCAAGTGAATCCTAATACAGGTAAGCTGATTAAGATCGATCCTGTGCCTTAGGATGCACGGTGTGAGAGTAACCAATGGGGCAAGCAGCAGCAATTGTGGATGAAGGTGATTTCCTAGAGGAAATCACATTATCAATGGACGTTCCATAATCCCCCTGAAGGTTTTAGTATTTGAGCTGTACGATACAGAGCTTGACTCATTAGCTGACTATTTCGAATTAAAGATTTAAGAACATCATTTGCAATTCGATCTTCAGAAATACATCTATTTATTAAATCAACCTTATTTGTTTCTTCTTTTCTTTCTTTAGCCCACTCTTCCCTCTTTTTTCGGTGAGCACTCAATATAGCATTTGCTTTGGCCATATTTAATATGGCCATTTCTATAATTGTTATGAGGCTAACATTGATATTTTTATTATTTAGAATGGGGGTAAATTGTGAGATATTTTGATTTTGTGTGCTAGCAATTTGGTTGTTTGTATCTTTATTGGAATCTAAATCCGTATCTGTTTCTAAATTTTCATTTAGAGATTGGCTAAATGCAAATAAATTATTCCATGTTCGAATAAAATTTTTCTCTTGTTCTTCTGACATATGGTGACATTTAAATATTCTTCCATCTATCTCAATAACATTATTTGTAGAATATTTACTATTTCTTGGAAGATAGATTATTTGTTTTTCATGATCAATTTCAACGATATGACCCTCTTCGTAATTTTTCTTTACAGAGTTCATATCATCTACTGAAATAGGGCTACAGGCTCCGGTTGTTGGATTTAAAATAAAATAATTCTTTAATTTGCTAGAAAATTCTTTTTCAATTTTTTGAACATTGGCTGTTTTAGAAGTTTTGTTAAGATATCCAGGAGCAAATGTTGTTTTAAATACTATTTTTCTCACTTCATTATCATTAATATTGAAGTTTACTGTTACTATTTTATTTGAATTAGAATCTATTTTAACCTTAGTGTCTTTCACTTCTGTTTTATTAACTTCTAATTCTAAATTAGATATATTAATCAAAAGATGACTTTCATTTATTAATTTAGTACCGTTAATTTCTTTTTTATTGACTTCTTTTAGCACAGTATGGGTTACATGATTAATATCTTTGGCAACATTTTCTGTTTTTTGTTGTTGAAGTTCTTCTTTTTGTACACCTACACTCTTTTGAGTTAGCCCTTCTTTTTCTTCAACAACACTCTCTTTTTGTTGAAGCTTACCTTCTTTCTTATGTAGTTCACCTTCTTTTTGTTTAACCTCACCTTCCTCTTTTTCAACTTTGCTTTCTTCTTTTTCAACTTTGCTTTCGGTTATTTCAATTTCACCTTTTTCTACTTCAACCTCCCCTTTTTCTACTTCTACCTCCCCTTTTTCTATTTTAACCTCCCCTTTTTCTTTTTCAATTTTGCTTTCTTCTTTCTGGAGATTACTTTCCTCTTCTTCTTTTTTACTATCTACTCTTGTTTTAATAACATTTGATATTTTCTCATCAATAATAGGAGAAAAATCATCAAATCCAAACTCTTCTTCCTCTATTTCAACATCTGCACCGTTAAGATCACTTGAGGTAATGTCTTCAGAAGAATGATTTGAAACATGAATATCTACATGATCGAAATTCCTATTCAAAAGATTAAAATCTTCGCTTTGAGTAGAAGGAACAAGCAAATTATTTTTTATTGCCAAAAATTCAGTTGTTTTGGTTGACATGATTTCAACTTCAGAGGTCGCAGAGGCAAGATGATTTCGCCCTGGTGAACCTAAATGATTAATCTGACTTTCATTGAAATTTGAAACATTATGTACAGACATAATTAACCTCAATATTTTAATTAGGGTTACAATTGCCAGTACCTTTATAATAGTATTCCAAAATTTTCTTGTCAATTCTTAATTTTTGATTGAACCAGGGCGATTTCTAAAAAGAACTTATTTTTTCTTTACACGTGCACATAAATTAATGCATGATTTAGAGAATTCATTTAGTTCTAAACTCAATTTAGTGTACTCCTGATGCTCTTCAGGTAATTCTGGATAACTTTTTAGCGCTAATGTTTTCAAGTCTTCGGCTTTTAAAAGAATCTCAGATAAAACAACATTCAGCTCCGATCTAGTTTTTTCATTAGAAATAGCGTTGATTTCTGCTTCTTTCTTTTTCAAAGAAACAATATTTCCTTCTAATTTAGAATGGATTTGTTTTCTCTTTTGCTTATATTCATCAAGATATTTTATTTCTTCTTCTCTGACTTCTTCCATCTTTGCTTGAGCAGCTTCTCCTCGAGCAATCGCGGCTTTTTCTTTAACAATAGCAGCTTTCACTTGTTCAGTTCCCTCTTTCACTAGTTCAGCTCCCGCCTTCACTTTTTCAGCCCCCGCCTTCACTTTTTCAGCTCCAGCTTTCTCTTTTGCAATCGCGGCTTTTTCTTTAGCAATCGCGGCTTCCTGTTGTGCTATTCCTTCCTGTATTTTGGCTTCAGCAGCTTTCTGTATTGCTAGGCTTTCTTGCCTTTTTATTAAAGCCGCTTGTACTTTAGCTTCGCCTGCTCGTTGCTGTTCTTGAGCTTCTTTAATTCCCTGTTGTGCTTCAATCTCCTGCTGATGAAGTTTTTTTAATGTTTGGTTGGCTTGCTCCCTAAGTACTGCTGCTTCTGAGATTAATGCTTTTCCTGCTTCACCTTTCTTTTCATTTTTTTCTATAATGTTAAGCAATTCGACATTTCTGCTGGCAAGTCTTTCATTTTTTTTCTTTAATTCATTCGCTTCTGTTAAAAGTCTTTCTTTTTCTGCTTTAAGCTTGAATCCTTCAGTATCAAGATCTTCTAGAACTTTCATATTAGCAGCTTGTTCCGCGTCAGCTTTTTCCGCTCGAGCTTTTTCCAATTGGTATTGTTGCAGTATATTGTCTAATTCTTGCATTTGACCTTTTGACATGGGTTTACAAGTATATGTTTGGCCATTTCTTAATGGTCCTTTTTGCCCATTCGAACTTATTTTAGGAGACTGAGGAAGCTGAGGATGACCTCTGGCAATAGCTGGAGAATTCATATTTTTTCCTTGGTTAAAGTTGATAAATTGTAAAAAGACAATCTTTACATCTCAGTCTATCAGTTTTTACTAAAGAAATCAATTTATTTTTCTTTTTTTTCTTTCTTTGCTAAAAAAAGTAATTTTTCAGCAATACCAAGGAGATGAAAAATGGAATCGTCTCAAGGTTAATTAATAACGGCTGATTTTAACGCAGAGACCACAAGGTCGCTGGGACGCAGAGAGTTACAAACCATTAATCAATCTTGCAAAGCTACCTATAAGTTGTGCTTGTCCAAAATTGATCACTAGCGCTAATTTAAGTCTAGATTTATATTTTGTTTTATTTTTTTAATAAGTCTACAATGCATTTAAATCCTCTAAATCTTACTACACAATTTGCCTATTACTCCAAAGGACCCTATTATTTTTTTGATTTTTTGGTCAACATTAGAACGGACACTGTTAGCGCAAAGTTCAAATTTCTGCTTTCTGCAAAGATCAAATTTCCGCTTTTTCTAAAAAATGGTACCCCTTTAATCTCTTGCTTTCATGCAAATTTGGAATATTAACAGACACAACAACCTTAGTCTATTAAGGTAAGTTGCGATTACCAATATGTTTGTTATAATATTCCAATTTCTTTGACAATCTTAATTTTATGATTAACTAGGACGATTTTTAAAAAAGTGTACAGAGACAATGATGATGGCACCTTAAGACAATCAAGTTGGCACCTTCCATCACTAAGTTACGATTTCCTTGGTTATGCTTAATCTTTCTTTTTATAGGAGTTTTGAATGCCTCAAGGAATGCTATGCGAAGCTTCGCATAAGGAATGCTGCCCATTTTCCCCCTTGGGATAATTGTTATTAACGAAATTCTTTTTTTTGATCGGAAAGATGGAATGATGACCTATTTTAGTAAAACAAGTCCCGGAGGGCCGATATGAAATAGCCCAGCCTTCGCTTAGGCCCTCCGGGACTATTCCCAGACTGAAACAATCTACCCTGGAACTTTCTAACTGAAACAATTACCTGGAACTCCCTATCGGTTGATATACGAATTAATTTCATGAACAGACGAAAGCATGATCATTCATTAATTTCTAAGAGAAAAACTAGATTGCCGGGGGGATATCAAAAATTTGAAATTTTCTCGAGTTTGCAATTAATTTTCATTTCTGGTTTCAAGCGCGAATTCCACGGTCATGTCCTCTGAGCCCTCGCTCAGCCATTCTTCATTTTTAGCGGGAACTGCTACTCTTAAATAAGACTTTCGGTGGATTCCGTTTAAGTTCATCAAAATTTTTTGCTAAACCTAAAGCTTCATCGTCAGAACATTGTCCATTTAGAATCTTTATACGAATAAGCTCGCGCTTTTCCATCCAGTTTCGATCCAGCATCCTTTGGATAGCTTCTGTCAATTGCTGCTCCCCTCGATCTCTGTTAACGCTTCGCTGTAAGACCTCTGACAAAGCACGTTGCGCCTCGCTATCTTCCAATGCTGCCGCTATATTTAACAAATCGCAAACAACCCCACTCTTGTAACAATCCAAATAAGCTTCATACAAAGCACGACAAGTATTCGCTTTAAAATCCTCAGGAACCAAATTATTTTTTACAAGCTCGACGAATTCAGGTTTAACAGTTCCTAAGAGCAACAACCAACGCAAAACATCAAATTCCAAAATACGATCAGGGTCTACAGAATGTGACTCTATTTCTATATTAGCCGATTTTCTAATATAAAAATTAGGCATGTGCTCTTGTCCAACTCCAATGGCACTTTCGGGAACCTGCGTTAAATGCGCAAGTTTGCGTAAACTTTCATGGACCATTAATGGATGATTCCATTCTCTTATTTGTTTTGAGAGATCGCGTACCAGTTCGTTTTTACCGGCCGGTGAATCGATATTAAGGGTTCGCGAACGACGATCGACCAAGAATTCTAAATAGCCAAGGCTTTTTTCGATCAGCCTTGAAAAAGCTTCAGGTCCATATTCACAAAGAAATGAATCTGGATCACTTTTCGGAGGGAGTTCTACTACGCAAACTTCAATACCTTCACGCTGGAAAAGATTGCCTATTTTGCAAGCAGCTTCAGCCCCCGCATCATCGCCATCCATTGCAATAAAAACTTGATTGACTCCAAGGTTAATAAGCTCTTTTGTATGCCCTTCCCCGAAAGCTGTTCCTTGACCTGCTACAGTAAGATTGAATCCATTATGAATAAGTCTTAAAGCATCTAATTGTCCTTCGACTATCAATACTTTCCGTTCTTTGGCAATCCGTTTTCGGCAGTAATTTAATCCAAAAAGGACTCTGGATTTTTTAAAGATGGCTGTTTCTGCAGTATTGACATATTTTCCACCATAAGTGTCTTCTTTATATTTGCGACCGGAAAACCCTATAACTGCACCCTGAGGGTCGCGAATAGGAAACAAAATACGATCTAAAAAGAACTCTCGATAATTCCCTGAAGAGGATTCACTTAACAGACCAGCTTCTACTAAAGTGGAATCTTTTACGAATTTAGTATGCATATATTTGCGCAAGATTCCTGAAGCTTGGGTAGCCAACCCAATTTGAAAAGAACGTATAAAATCAAGATCAATACCACGGCTATAAAGATAACGAAGAGCATTTTGCCCTTCAACGGTATTAAGCAATATGAAGTGATAAAGCTGACAAGAATGTTCAAGAGCTGCTTTTAGAAGACCTTTATTAGGCCCTTGAGGTTCAGTACTCCCCTCTAATTGTTCTAGAGGAACATTAAACCGTTGCGCTAAACTTTCTACAGCGTCCACAAACGACATTCGTAGATGTGTCATCAGAAATTGTATGGCATCTCCATGAGCGCCGCAACCATAGCAATGGTAGTGGTGATCTCCTTTTTGAATCATTAAGGAAGCTGTTTTTTCGTCATGAAAAGGACAAATGGCTTTGTAAGCGGCACCTGATTTTTTTAATTCAATATGTGGTGACAACACCTCGATCAAATCAATACGCTGCCGAAGAGTTTCTAAACTAGCTTTTGTGTATAATGCCATGTGAATGTTCTTTGGCTTAGTGAATTAGATAAATGTTACCACACTTAGATCTGAAATTCAAGCGAGGATGGCATTAAAATAAATCTGGCGCTATTTCAAGTTGACTTAGTAAAAATTTTTGGAGTGCGCGTGGCTTTGCCACCGCAGAACGCAGCCTCTATACAAGTCATGCCGGTAGACGTTGCCTTCATTAACTCATACTATCGTTGTTACAATTGGAATTCTCCTTTGTTGTAGCGGTTTAGAAAACTTGCTTGAGTTCTACCGAGGCTACGTCTGCCGGCATGACTCGTATAGAGGCGGCGTTCTGCGGTGGCAAAGCCACGCGCACTCCAAAAATTTTTTGGATGTTATGATTTCACAAAGTGATTTAAGATTGCAAATAAATCAGCTTAAAACTATAATCAAATATTTAACCAAAGGTAAAACCATGATTTTTTTAAGAAACTTCAGCATGTCCAATTTTTTTTGGGGACATACAGATAAAACGTTAAAATCTGATGAAATGATGCCTGAAAGACATCCTTTATTAATTGATAATATATTGGAAAATGTTTTAAGTAACCTTGAAAATTCCATCCATATTCCTTTAGTTTGCAAAAAATTTAACCAGATAAGTTCCAATAATGTTGTATGGGAAAAATGGTCTAAAGGAGTATTTGACAAAAGATTCCCTAGCATTAAAGAAGGCTTTAAACATAACAAAATGATAATCTTAAAAAAAATAATCTATAGTGAAGTAGATAACGAAAATACGGGGTCCAAATTATTTAATCTTTTAGATAGATTGTTTTTTAATAAAATTGAATACATAAAACATATTGAAGGTAATAAAGACGAAGTAGCCTCACATTATGAAATGCAAACAATCACTCAATTAACATTTGGAACTTTAATAGGCAGGCTTGACTATCCACAAAAGTTTCGCTTTCAAATTTACGAAAATGAACTATTATTTATACCTATGGATAATACTCTTTTTCCAATATTTTTATGGGAACACTTAAAAATGGACAAATACTTCACCTCCATTCGAGTTGTTCAAGACAACTTCGAAATAAAAAATGAAACCTATTGTTACCATTCTAATCTCTATGGAGATCCTGATATTTCTAGCTACAACGCTAATGAATTTATTAATTCGATTCAATCATATGTGCCATTCTTCAATATTAGCTATTTTGTTTCATTTGATTCTTTCTCATTAGATTCTTTCTTCGATGTATCAGAATCCGAAGATGTATCAGAATCCAAAATTACAAATTCTTAATTCACGACCTAGGTTCCCAAGAAGGGAATCGCTTTTCACCAGAAAATTGCCCCTCAATTTTAATAGGCTTTCGATCGATTAAATTAATCAAATAAAGATCAGCTTTTCCAATTGTCGTAGTATTATAAACAAGATGCAAACTATTCGGAGCCCACGAAGGATTTTCTTTATTCTCTGTCCCTTGGGTCAACTGCCATTCTTCATTCGTCTCGAAGTCATAAATCCAGATCTGACGTATTCCCCCATTTCGAGCACAAAAAGCAATTTTGGTTCCATCTGGAGACCAACAGGGCGCAGAGCTTTCTCGATTCACCCGAGACACAAGATTTGCCTTGATCTCTTTAAGCTTGGTTTCAGGAGTAGGAATTGGAATGTAATAAATGCGAGGAGTTCCATCTTTATTGGAAACAAAGGCAATTCGATTTCCATCGGGACTAAAAGTGGGAGAGCCCTGGGTTGCTTGGTGACAGGTAAAAATCTGGCGAGCTTTTCCAATAGGCCCTGTTTCGGGAGAAAAATCTTGGAGAAAAAGATCGGGATTTCCAGTGATATCACTAATAAACGCAATCTTATTTCGATCCAAATTAATCGCCGGCATAAGTTGATTTCCACGTAAAGCCGTTAATCGCTGAGTTTTTTCTTGATTTAACGAAGCCATGTAAATTTTAGGCTGACCGATTTTATAAGAAACGTAAAAACAAGAAGTGGATTTAAAACCAGGTTTAGGAGGCATATAAAGAGGAGTAACACAGTAACCACCCTCATCGCTTAAAACTTTTCTCGGATTACCACCATCGTAATCGCATTCCCAGAGCTCTGAAAGCCACTTATTCCCCTCACCCTTATATTTTCGAGTATATAAAATATGTGTCGTTGCAATCCCTTGACAATCAAACAGTGCTTGAACTATGCCGTCGGCAAGACGATGAATTTGCTGCCGATCTAAGTTGAGATTTCCTGTTAAGGTGAATCCCTCAAGAGTTTTCAAGCTGTTCGTATTAATCGCCAATGCTGAAGCTTTCATTTGGTTTTGACTGAACTGGATCTTTACAACATACGAAATATTCTGCGCTTTCCATTGCCGCACAGTTTCATCGAGATGAATATTTCGACAAGCTAGCTGAGAACGTTCAGGGGTATGAGAAAGCAATTGAACAATGCCACTTTGAGATAAATCAAACTCGAGCACTTTTTCAAGTTCCTTAACGTAACTATCATCAAAATGAGAATGAGCTTGATCAAATTTTGCCAAAAACAAAGGATAGAGTTGCTGTTGAGTAGATAGCTCTACAACCAAGGGTAAGGCCTCACGACAAAAGGAAAAGGAAGTGATAGTAGCTGTGACTAACACCACACAGATAAAATAAGGCAATCGCATCGAAAGTCTCCAAAAATATAAAAGATCTAGGGTCATGATACCATTCCACTGATAATGTTTAACCAAAAAATATGATGGATGACCCATTTACTTCTTTACAGCTGAATGTTAAAATAAAAAAAAGAACTATTGGTGCATGAATAATATGATAAAATTTCCTATTGGGGTTCAAGACTTTCCCCTCATACGAAAAGAAAATTTCTTGTATGTCGATAAAACGGAATGGATTTATCGTATGATGACAACTGGGGTAGGATATTTCTTATCTCGCTCAAGACGCTTTGGCAAATCACTTTTAGTATCTACATTGGAATCTCTTTTTAGAAATGAACGTGAACTCTTTAAAGACTTATGGATTGACTCTTCGGACTATGATTGGAAAGAATTCCCCGTCGTTCGTTTGGATCTATCAAAAACAATTTCTTCTTCTTCAGAGGCACTTTCGGCTTCGTTGCAAGAACTACTTCAAGAAATTAAATATTATTTTAGAAATGAGCTGGACTCAATTGCCCACCAACAAAATGAATCTCTAGAGAATATTTTTAAAAAAATAAAATTTTGGTACAACGGATATTCTTTCTCACGCTCTAATGAAACTCAAAGAATATATAATCCTCTTTCTATTATGGAGTTTTTGCAATCCGGAGAATTTAATAATTATTGGTTTGCTACAGCAACACCAACATTTGCTATTCAATTAATTAAAAAAAATAATTACTTTATACCCAACTTAGAAAATGGGATAATTGTTGGCAAAGAGATTGAAGCCAGTCACGAGGTAGATATAATAGATCTCCCTACATTACTTTTTCAAACTGGTTATCTAACAATTGATAAATATGATGAAAACACCCGAACTTATTTTCTTAAATTCCCTAACGAAGAAGTAAGACGTTCATTTCTAGATCATCTTCTTCAGGGATTTGCTGAAATTAGGCCTTCAGAAATACACACATTTCTTTTCAAGAATGGATGACGGAAACAATAGAATAAAGAAATTTCATGATATGTATCAAGAACAACAAAGTACTAAAACAGAAAAGTTTAATTTTTTTAACGCAAAGCGAGATAGTTGCCTGCGGCGCCCCCTATAGGGGAATAACAAATTTTTAAAGCGCCTTGCCATTGGTGCCTGACCTGATATTCTGACATTTGCCTACAATGTAACGTAACCTCCCAGGAGGGCAAATGTCAGAATGTCAGGTCTGGAACCAAGGCTAAACGTTACCTCTCAGAATTTAGTATCTTGTTATTAATTGAAAACGACGCTTTTTTCAGTTGCGTAAATCTTGGGGGTAAGGGACTGTGCAATAATAACTTGTATGATTGGGCAACGCGAAAGCTCCCGTGGTTAAGCGATCGAAAGTGACCCCATATTATAATATGGGGTCACTTTCGATCGCTTAACCACGGGGCTTTGGCGCAGCCCAATCGTGCAAGTTATTGTTGCACAGTCCCTAACGTTCCAGCCTTGGTTCCAGACCTGACATTCTGACATTTGCCCTTTAGGAAGCAATCTTATCGCATCGGCAAATGTCAGAATATCAGGTCAGGCACCAATGGCAAGGCGCAAACTTGTTATTTAGGAGAAGCAAGCGGATGTCAGATATAAACAGGGTACTTATGGATAGTAGGATGCGCACACGGGCACGGGCACGAAAATTAGCGGGAATTGCTGCCATTTTCTTATGGAGCCACACCATAGAAGCAGCGCTAATACGAATAGATGGGTCTTCGACTGTATACCTCATTACCGAAGCTGTCGCTGAGGAATTTGGCAAAATAGGTGCCGATAAAGCTGTCATTGGAGTTTCGGGCACTGGCGGAGGTTTTAAACAATTTTGCCACGGAGATACGGATATCAATGAAGCTTCACGTCCCATCAGTGAAGGAGAAATTCAAACTTGTAAAGCTGCCGGCATTGACTACATGGCAATCCCTATCGCCTATGATGGAATCGCAGTGGTCGTTCACCCTTCCAATACTTTTGTAGATTATTTAACAATTGATGAATTAAAAAAAATGTGGGAACCTGCAGCTCAAAAGAAAATCACAAAATGGAGTCAGATTCGCCAAGGATGGCCTGAAAAAGAACTCTCTTTGTTTGGACCGGGAACCGATAGCGGCACATTCGATTATTTTACCGAAGTGATTAATGGCAAAAGCAAGGCTAGCCGTGGAGATTATAGCGAAAATCAAGATTCCAATGTCCTTGTTGAAGGAATTATCTCTGAAAGTGGAGCGCTTGGTTACATTGGCCTCGGTTACTATACGCAAAACAAAGATAAACTCAAAATTGTGCCGATTAACAATGGAGCCCAAAATGTCACACCCTCTGTCAGCACCGTTTTAGATGGCTCCTATAAACCTTTATCTCGACGCTTATTTATTTATGTTAATCAACGTTCCCTAAAAAATAAACCCGCAGTAAGAAAATTTATCGATTTCTACTTAGCTAATGTCTCTACCTTGGCCACAGAAGTGGGGTATGTTCCTCTCAGACCTAATGAGTTACAAGAAGCAAAAGCACAAAGTAAAAAGTAATGAACAAAAGAATTTTGCATATTCGAGAATGGATCATTAAACAACTCCTTTTCTTGTGTAGCTTCATCTCTGTTCTCACTACAATCGGGATTATTTATATCCTTTCTTTAGAAACTATAGAATTTTTTCAAAGCATTGGCTTTGCTCCTTTTTTTTTCGATACTGAATGGACTCCTTTAAATACTGAAAAACATTATGGCATTTGGCCTCTTTTGGGAGGAACACTCCTGACTACATTTATAGCGTTAGCCGTTGCAGTGCCAATAGGACTCATCAGTGCCATCTATTTAAGCGAATATGCCTCTAAAAGATTTCGTGAAATCACTAAACCTTTGCTTGAAATTTTGGCAGCCCTCCCTTCTGTCGTCTATGGGTATTTTGCACTCTTATTCATCACCCCTTTTCTCAAAATATTTATTCCTGAATTATCTGGATTCAATGCTCTTTCTGCAGGCATTGCCATGGGAATTATGATCATTCCCCTTGTCTCTTCCCTAAGTGAAGATGCTATGCATGCCGTGCCGGCAGAACTTAGAGAAGGAGCTTACGCATTAGGATCAAGCAAAATACAAGTGGCCTTTCGCATCGTCTTCCCAGCTGCACTTTCGGGCATTATGTCGGCGATCATTTTAGCCCTTTCCAGAGCTATCGGAGAAACGATGATTGTGGCTATTGCTGCGGGACAGCAAGCCAGGCTGACATTAAATCCATTGTTGCCAGTAGAAACAATCACAACTTTTATCGTAAAAATCACCTTGGGAGATACTCCTCAAGATTCTTTAGAATACAAAACCATCTTCGTTTGCGGGATGACCTTATTTGTCATCACTTTTGTATTGAATTTTTTAAGCTTTTACTTGAAAAAACGTTTTAGAGAGGTTCATCAATAATGTTCAATAAAAAAAAAGATATTCTGTTTTCTTTTTTAGGAGCATTTACAACGTTGATAGGACTTTTCATCTTGGCCATCATGCTTTTTAAAGTCCTCTATGATGGATGGGATAAGTTAAACTGGCATTTTTTAACAAACTATCCCTCTAGAAAGCCTGAGGAAGCAGGAATTTTATCCGCTTGGATTGGCACTGTCTGGATTACACTATTGACCGCGCTGCTTGCCGTCCCTATTGGTATTGGAGCAGGAATTTATCTGGAGGAATATGCACAAAAAAATAAATTCACCGATTTTATTGAAATCAACATCGCTAACTTAGCTGGAGTTCCCTCGATCATTTACGGTTTATTGGGTTTAGGACTTTTTGTTCATATGCTGCATTTAGATAGAAGTGTTTTAGCTGGAGGAGCCACTTTAGCTTTACTTATTTTACCGATCATCATCTTGGCAACTCGTGAAGGTCTACGCAACGTCCCTTCGATAGTTCGAGATGCCTCCTACGCCTTAGGAGCGACCAAATGGCAAACTGTCCGTCATCAAGTCCTTCCTATAGCCTTTGGCAATATTTTAACCGGAATTATTTTAGCAATGTCCAGGGCTATAGGTGAAACAGCTCCCTTGATTACTATTGGAGCCCTGACATACGTCCCATTCGTTCCCAAAAGCCCCATCAACTTTTCCACCACTTTTCCATTTATCTCTTTTTCTTATGAAGGTTTTTTTGAAACATTCACTGTACTTCCAGTCCAAATATTCCAATGGATATCGCGGCCACAAAAAGGATTTTTAGCTTGTGCTGCAGCAGGCATTGTGGTATTGCTTGCAATGACTTTAATCTTGAATGCATTAGCCGTCTATTTACGACATAGGAATCAAGGGTAAAATATGCAGCAACCGGTATTTGATATCCAAAATTTTAATGCATTCTATGGAACAAAACAAATTCTCAAGAACATTCATTTAAAGATATTTCCCTGTTCAGTTACAGCTCTGATGGGCCCTTCAGGTTGTGGTAAAAGCACTCTGATTCGCTGCTTAAACCGCATGAATGATTTAGTCTTCGATTTTAAACATGACGGAATGATGCTCTACCATGGAAAAGAGATCTATGCTTCAGAGGTGGATGTCACAGAATTGCGACGTGAAGTTGGAATGGTCTTTCAACGTCCAAATCCCTTTCCTAAAAGTATTCACCATAACATTGCTTATGGGCTAAAAATTCAAGGGATCACAAAAAAATCTATTATAGATGAAATCATTGAAGATAGCCTTAGAAAGGCGGCATTATGGGAAGAGGTTAAAGATCGCTTGCAAGATCCTGCACAAGCTCTTTCGGGTGGTCAACAACAACGTTTATGTATTGCGAGGGCTTTGGCAATTAAACCTGAGGTCATTCTCTTTGATGAACCTTGCTCTGCTTTGGATCCTATGGCAACGGCCATGATCGAAGAATTAATCTCAAAACTTAAAACTAACTATACGATCATCATCGTTACCCACAACACCGCTCAAGCAGCTCGCGTATCTGATCAAACAGCATTTTTGTATCTCGGAGATCTAGTTGAATACGACCTTACTTCAAAAATGTTTACTGTTCCCAAAGATCGGCGCACAGAAGAATATTTGACAGGAAAATTTGGATAAAACCAAAAGGAGATTTCATGTTCACAGAGGAACTAAATACACTTAAGAACAAAATTCTAAAGGATGCTTTACTGGTTGAATCGATGATCAAGGACAGCATTCAGGGTATTTTAGAAAACAATGCAGAACTTCTGAATCGAGTCATGCATGTGAGTGAACCACAAATAGATGACTATGATCGAATCATTGAGGAGCAAAGCATTTTCTTAATTGCGAAATACGATCTTTTTGCGAGCGATCTGAGGACAATTATTATGATCATTAAAATGAATAGGGATTTAGAACGAATCGCTGATCATGCGGTAACAATCTCTGAAAATGGTCTCGTTCTTATTAAGAGCCCGATTGCACACATTCAAGATGATTTACAATTGCTAGCAGAAAATTCTGCAAAGATGTTGAAAGATAGTATTCATGCTTTTGAACATAAAGATGTGGAAGTTGCCTTAAACGTTTGTCAACGAAAAAAATCGATTGACACGGCTAATCACCTCATTTTTCAAAATATTCTCAATTCTTTAAAAAATGATAAAGATGTGATCGATCCGATCCTTATCATTCTTCGGATTGCATCCAGCTTTCAACGGATTGCTGATTTAGCCTCGAATATCGCAGAAGAGGTCATCTACATGGTTGAGGGTCGAGATATTAAACATGTTCAATTTTAGTTTCTTCCGAAACTCCGAGCCTCCTAAATAACAAAATCGACTGATGCGGAATACTAAGAAAAATTAAACGCAAAGCGAGACAGTTGCCTACGGCGCCCCCTATTGGGAAATAACAAATTTTTAAAGCGCCTTGCCATTGGTGCCTGACCTGATATTCTGACATTTGCCTACAATGATAACGTAACCTCCCAGGAGGGCAAATGTCAGAATGTCAGGTCTGGAACCAAGGCTAAACGTTACCTCTCAGAATTTAGTATCTTGTTATTAATTGAAAACGACGTTTTTTTCAGTTGCGTAAATCTTGGGGGTAACGTTTCAGCCTTGGTTCCAGACCTGACATTCTGACATTTGCCCTTTAGGAAGAAATGTTATCGCATTGGCAAATGTCAGAATATCAGGTCAGGCACCAATGGCAAGGCGCGAACTTGTTATTTAGGAGACACGAAAGCACAAAGAGTATAAAGAGATTTTACGCGAAGAATCTTTAGTTTAAAGAAAAAATACGTAAATTTTACTTTACATGTAAGATCTCTTTGTGCTCTTTGTGCCTTCGTTCCTTTGCGTTTAATTTTTCCTATACTTTATACCTTAATATCGCGCATCTTTTCATAATGTTATTGAATAACAAATCACATTATGTTATTTTGTAAAATAGATAGGAGAAGCCTGTGACGAAGTCGTTGAAATGAGTTTTTAAATTAAAGTTGCGGAAATGTCCTTCTAACATTAAGCTTGAAACTTATCCCATTCCTTTATGCAACTGTTTAATAAGTTCATCACATTTGGCAGCAAGAATGAAATCATTTTTGGAAAGGCTATCGATTTTATGTGTCCATATTGTGACAGTTACAAAATGATATGTGAGATAAATGTTTGGGTGATGACCTTCTTGTTCTGCAAGCCTACCTAACGCATTAATGAAAGCTAAACCTGTGAGAAAATTTGGAAATTGATATTTTTTTTCCAGATGATGGTTATCTACCAAGCGCCAACCACTATGCAGTTGTGCCAGAAGAGCCTCGATTTCGTTTGCATTCAAAGTTGGAGAACCTGAATGGCAAGGTTCACAGCGTGATTTGATGAGCTCGTTATTTTGATCCATATATTTACCGCATCATTTTTTGTTTAACCTAAGGGACTGGAGCCTTTTCTGAGATTGATTTAAATAATATTGAATCCCACTAGCCACTCCCCATGCAATAGTTTTAATATAAGTAGGATCTCCAAGTCTAGTCATTTCTTGGCCATTTGTCATAAACCCACCTTCAATAAGAATTGCCGGCATTTTAGTCTTTCTAATGACCGCAAGATCGCCATGTTTGACACCGCGAGACCTTGCATTTGTCATCTCAATGGTGTGCACAAGAACCGCATCGGCGAGCCTTTTAGAAGAGGCTATGCGCTCTTTGTTCCCATCGGTTCGAAAATAAAAAATCTCTATTCCTTCTGCCTGCTCATTCGGAGCTGAGTTGTAATGAACGCTCACAAACAAGTCCGCATTATTTTCATTAGCCAAATTCACACGCCCGTCCAAAGATACAAATAAATCATTGTTACGTGTTAGAAGCGTTCGATAACCCATCTGCTTTAAGTAACCTTCTAAGAGTTTTGCAGTAATCAAATTGAGATTTTTTTCTTTATAAGCTGGATTCATTGGAGCCTCGGTGCCAAGATCTTTACCACCATGGCCAGCATCAATCACAATGAGAGGTCTAGCTTGGGTTGGAGGTGAGATGAAAGAGGGAGGAGAAGGAATAACCGGAGGTGCAATATAGCAACTTTCAGAAGGAATCATCTGTGACGTTGTATCCTCAACCGATGAATGGGAACAGGAAGTCGTGCAAAACATTATCCCTAAATACAAAAAACAAAAAATAGCCTTTGTCATGTGAACCTTTATGATCTTGTGGTCTAGATCATGCAGAAGTTCAGCCTTTTAGGCAATATCAAATTAAATACAAAGCGAGACAGTTGCCTGCAGGTCGGGGAATAACAAATTTTTAAAGCGCCCAAGATTTACGCAACTGAAAGAAGCGTCGTTTTCAATTAATAACAAGATACGTAATTCTGAGAGGTAACGTTCTGGCCTTGGTTCCAGACCTGACATTCTGACATTTGCCCTCCTGGGAGGTTACGTTATCATTTTAGGCAAATGTCAGAATATCAGGTCAGGCACCAATGGCTTGTCTCGCTTTGTGTTTAATTTTTTTCTATGGTTTCAAGACAATATCCATTTGCGTAAAACCAGCAATTTCAATAACATTTTTTATCGATTGGTAAACGCCAAATTGTGCCTGCTTATCATGAAATAATTGAGGCCTTGCAGAAGGAAATTTCACCTTTGCTTCTTTAAGCAGCTCCTGCAATTCCTTTAAAGACACCTTCTTCGAATTTAACCAAATGGTATTATCGCGGTGAACTTGAATGGCGATTGGACTACATTCCCCAGAAGAAAGGCACGTATTTTGTCCTACATGACTTGAATCTGCTAATGAAATCTGATCCAACTCCAATAAAGGGGCAATCACAATAAAAATGATTAATACGACAAAGACAACATCGATAAGGGGGGTTAAATTAACTACAGGCTCTAAAACTTCTTCTTTACTTGAACGATTCAGTCTAATGCGAGACATTCCCCGCTCCTCTCGCTCTATACTCCAACTCCACCGCATGGACCAAGGCTAAATTAAACCCTTCCATGTCAATCCGAAAATCGCGCATCGTATTTTTTATGTAGTTATATCCAATAAGAGCTGGGATAGCATCCACTAAACCCAAAACAGTCGTTGTCAAAGCTAATGAAAGACCTTCCAGAACAGCCTGTGAACTACCTGCGATCTGTGTCTGCATGCTGGAGAAAGTCAACAAAATTCCCCATACAGTGCCCAATAACCCTAGAAAAGGAGCCAGACTCACAACTGTTGAAAGCAAATATAAATTTTTTTCCAATGTTTTTGCCTGCGTTTCCCCTTCTGCGTGTAGAGAATCGGCTAACACATCGAAATCTATCGAGGCTAACAATCCAACTTGGGCCCCTTGGGCTTTATTTTTATTCAGCAAAATAAGAGCTTGTTTTTTAAGAGTCAAATACAAATCTAAAAAAGGATTCGGATCTTTTTCACAGGAAAGAGTCGTCAGGTCGATGGCTAAAGGAGCAGTTGCAAAATTCTTTTGCTGCTCCATGAAAACAGCGTGGAAATTCATGGCATTTTTTTTGGCTCTCCAAACAAGAATCCCTTTATGTAACAAGAGAACCCAACTCAAAACAGATAGGAAAATTAATCCGATAAAAATCATTTTCCCAAAAAAATCAGATGCTATGTACGACTGAATAAATGGGTTCATTTGCGATCTCGTTTCAAGAAAAGAACTGCTAAAGGGGCCAGACTGGTGCGATCAACGCATTTTTAAAGGTGGGTTCGCTTCCATAAAATAAATGTTAGCTATTTTTCAGCTTACAGCGATTTTATACGTCGTGATCCCTATCACTAAGGTTATAGTTGAAGGCTTTTTACATCTAGGTTGTCCACATTAGCAGCAAAAGTTAAATCTAATTTTAGAGATTTTCTATAAGTCTGTCAAGAAATAAAGAAACACTACAGCAGTTCTCGCTAAACTTTCGTACCCGTGTGCGGTCGTGTGCGTGCCCGTGCCCCCTACTTTCCGCAGGTAAAAGTGATGCAAGATTTTATCCGAAAAATATTGTATACTAGTGTGTGGAGTTAGGTCTACACTTTTTTTTATTCCTTTTTCGGAACATTTTTCAAATTTGTCCCCGAAATCACTCTTCTTCAATCAATAAATACGACCTTCCTTTTGAGCTTTTTTGAATTAATTCTTTCTCCTTCTCGTAAAAAGATCTTTGACTTTCTTATCAAGCCATTTAATTCTCTAAGTATCTTCCGATATCTTCGATAATTAAATGTTCAATGATGTCACCTCCATCTTCAATTATCATTCTTATCGTTCTTACCGTTCTTATCGTCTTTATCGTTTTTATCGTTTTTATCGTTCTTATCGTTTTTATCGTTGCATCGTTGATTACGTCTACATATCCAACTCACAGGGTATTTTGAGCTTATTTTACTGCAATTTCATTGATGTTCACAGCTTGATACGTTCTGTTGCTACTGTAGATCAACGGTATAAACGATAAGAACGATAAGAACGATAGGAACGATAATAAGGATAAGAATGATAATTGAGGAAGGTGGTGACATCATTGAACATTATCATGATGAACTATCTGATTTGCATTTGAGCATACTTAAAATGCTAGGAATTGAAAAGAAACATTATTGGCAGACCTCCGCAGGATAATTTAATATGATAATCTATTTTGCCAATCAAAAACAACCAGCCTGGCTGGGGGATCGTTTTCCATGGTAGTTGACATCAGTAAGGCATCACAAAATTGCATCACATTTACCTGCGGAAAGTAGGGTGCCCGAAAAATTTCGTAGATTTTACTAATTTTCGGGCACGGGCAGGGGCACGAAAACTAGCGGGAATTGCTGGAAACACTATATAAGGATTTACAAATATTCCATAATCTTGTATAATTAAAGTCCGAACCTATTAGCTATATTTTATAGCTCAATTTTTTAGAAGCGATAGTAGACAACTAGTTGCTAATCTCGCGTCCTACACCGCAATAAAAAGGAGAGAAAACATACATGGTAACCAAAATAATTTGCTTTCTTTTAAGTTTTACTTTTTCAATAGTGCCTTATCTTTGCAGTGATGATTTCCATCAAGAGCCTACAAGTGATCCCGCTCAATTCCAACTCATTGCAGAAGAAAATACTCTTCAAGCCGGAATGCCTCTAACTGTGGCAATCAAAATGACAATCGCAGATGAATGGCATAGCTATTGGAAAAATCCCGGAGAATGCGGAATGCCAATACAAATTCATTGGACGTTACCGGAAGGATTTAAAACAACGGAATTACAATGGCCTACACCCAAACGTTTCGAACAAAATGGAACCATTGGATATGGGTATGAAAACGAAGCTATTTTTCTTACAACAATTATTCCTCCTCCAAATTTATCCATTAGTGAAAATTTTACCATTGAAGCAAAGGTACAATGGCTTGTATGTTCCGACGCGGCTTGTCTTCCAGGCGAAAGTCATTTATCCCTAAAAATTCCTCAAGAAAACACCTCATCAAAACATTTGTTCGATGAAGCTCGTGTTTCCATCCCCACCGAAGGGAAGCAAATTAAAGTCTCTTCATCTAATAAACTTATAAAAATTCAACTGGAAAATGTTAGTTCAAACAAAAGAGCCATTTTTTTTCCAGAATCTAAACACATGATCGATGAAAGTATTCCTGCACTTATTCAAGACACATTTGTTGTTCTGAAAGAGAATAGTTCATCTCAAACAAAAAATCTAAAAGGTGTTCTTCTTCTAGAGAACGACACCTCTACTGAAGCATGGGATATTGACCTCCCCATTGAAAGGGAAGGGAATCTTTCATTGATAGCCTCCGCCGATCAACCGAATCTGCCCCTTCAATCAGAAGAAATTGCGCCAAAAAATTCCTCTGCAATCAAAGCAACTTCCGCTGATTCCCAAATGAGCTTTTCCCTTGCGTTTCTATTTGCATTTTTAGGAGGACTCTTACTGAACTTAATGCCCTGTGTTCTGCCTGTTGTTTCATTAAAAGTCCTCAGCTTTGTCAAAATGGCTAGCGAATGCCGCAGGGTCACTTTTCAACTGGGTCTCGCCTTTTTTTCTGGAGTCATTGTTTCTTTTTGGGCGTTAGGCGGAGCCCTCCTGCTACTACAATCATACGGCCATTCAATTGGTTGGGGATTTCAACTTCAGGAGCCTCTATTCGTAGCTTTGCTGGCTGCTTTATTGTTATTGTCTGCTCTAAGCTTTTTTGGAGTTTTTGAGATTGGCACATCGATGACTTCAATGGCAGGTCAAGCGCAACAAAATATTAGAGCCAAAAAAAGTGCTCTATTCAGCTCTTTTTGCAGCGGAATACTTGCAACAGCTGTCGCAACACCTTGCACAGGTCCCTTTTTAGGAGCCCCAATAGCTTTGGCCGTCTCCCTTCCACCCTATTTAGCTCTTTTAATATTTACAGCTCTAGGCACAGGGATGGCGCTCCCCTACCTTCTTTTGGCTGCCTATCCTTCGTTGTTGCGGTTTATTCCGAAACCCGGTGCTTGGATGGGGATGTTTAAAGAACTCATGGGATTCTTTATGCTGGCCACAGTGATTTGGCTGCTTTGGGTTTTTCAAGGTCAAACTAGCAATGTAAGCCTCTTTATTTTACTATTTGCCTTATTCTTCTTATCTTTTGGGGCTTGGATCTATGGACGTTGGTGCACAGCAGTATGCTCTAAATTTTCACGTTACTTTGGAACCTTATTAACCACTTGTTGTGTGGCAATCTCACTCTATGCCTTGACGTCTGCCGCGACAATAGAAAGCAGTGAAAGCTCCTGGGAGCCTTATTCACCAGAACGAGTACAGGAGCTGCAAATGCAAGGGATCCCTGTCTTCATCGATTTCACTGCAAAGTGGTGTGGAATTTGCCAATTTAATCATATGGTCCTTTCTGAATCGAGTGTAACAAAAAAGCTTAGTGAACTTAAAGTTGTCAAGATGAAAGCTGACTGGACAAGCAAAGACCCTACAATTACAAAGGCTTTAAATGCTTTTGGACGGAATGGAGTTCCCCTCTACGTGCTGACAAGTAAAAATAACGATGCTGAATTCAGCATTTTGCCACAAGTATTGACACCTGGAATCGTTATTGATTATCTTGAGGGACTCCAGTAATTAATGATAAGGACGAAATGCCCTATAATTCTTTTGATTCACATGCTCATTTAGGAGATGGAGCACTCTATCCCTCGATTGAGGCCATCCTAGAAAGCGCTCAAAGGGCTCAGGTGTCGAATATTCTAAATATTTGCACCAACATAGAAACTTTAGAACGAGGTCTTTTGCTGCAAAAGAATTATCCCTGGATTTTCAATGCAGCTGCTACAACCCCTCACGATGTGGAAAAGGAAGGAGAAGCTGTTTTCCCAATCATTGCCCATCATGCGCGGAATGGGGATCTTGCTGCGGTAGGAGAAACCGGATTAGACTACTATTATTACAAAGAATCCCACGAAGTGCAGAAGGATTTTTTACGCCGCTATCTACATCTAGCTTTAGAATGCCAATTACCGGTAGTGATTCATTGCCGAGATGCTTTTGCCGACTTATTTGAAATTCTCGATCAAGAATATGTCGTAAATGGAAAACATGCCAAAGGTGTACTGCATTGTTTTACCGGGACTTTGGCTGAGGCTAAGCAAGTGATCGAACGAGGATGGTATCTATCCTTAAGTGGTATTGTCACTTTTAAAAAGAGCCATGAACTTAAAGAAGTGGCCAAATGGGTACCTCTCGATCGACTTTTAGTCGAAACAGATTCCCCCTACTTAGCACCTCAAAGTAAACGAGGAAGCCAAAATCAACCGAGCTACCTTGTTGAAACGATTGCAACCATTGCTCAAGCCAAGGAATTAACTGTCGACCAAGTGACAACAGCAACTGCAACAAATTGTTTTAATTTTTTGCAAATCCCTCAAAAATCTTAATATTGAGAAAAATCTATGCGTCGTTTATTGTTTCTAGCTTTACTAGTTCCCTTTCAATGGGTTTATGCAGCACAAGATCTACCTTCGATTGACCACCCTGCTCCTAAAGACCCTAAGGAGATCATTTATTTACAACTTAGATCCTTAGACCACCTGAGATCCATGACGAAGTTAACTCTTGAAAAAATTGATGAGCTCTATGCGGCGATTGTTAAATATCAAACGGTTCAAGATCTCTATTTGAAGCAAACTAATGATAAAGAACTTTTGCATCGAATGACCAAAATGGCTTCACAATTACTCCAACAAATTCATCATGCAAATCTTCAACATACTATCGATCCTGAATTTATTAAAGAACTCAAATTGCTAACTAAAATTTATAAAAAAAACGAGCTTCCGATTGAATAAATCTAATGAGTTAATAGGAACCATCATCTACATCGATCGATTGACGAAGAAGCATGAAGCTGAAAAGGTCTACGGTGCTCAAGCGCTCCAATTTCTTTATGGAAATGGTTTTTTAAGTCGAACACTTGGTAAATCGCTGCTAACACTCGTGTCAAGAAGTCGATTTTTCTCTTATTTTTTTGGATTATGGCAAAATCTCCCATGGACTAAACGGCGGATTGAACCTTTTATTAAAAAATTTGGAATCAATAGTGACGAATTTCTGCTACCAATGAGTTCATTTACTTCATTTAACGATTTCTTCACCCGCAAGCTTAAACCTGAAGCACGCCCGATTGCTAAGGATGATCGAACTGCAATTATTCCAGCAGATGGACGCTATCTTTTCTATCCACGCATCGATGAGGCTGATGGATTTTTAATCAAAGGAGAAAAATTTGATTTAGGGAAATTGCTAGAGGATAAAGAGCTAGCTCGAGACTATGATAAAGGGACGATGGTGATCGCTCGTCTATGCCCTACAGACTATCATCGCTTTCATTTTCCCGTAAATTGCACTCCAGGAGATGTACGACTTATTAACGGTTGGCTTTATTCTGTTAATCCGATTGCCCTGAAAAAAAACATAGAAATTTTTGTTCAAAATAAGCGCACGATTACTTCTCTTGAGACAGCTGAGTTCGGTCGAGTGTTGTTTATTGAGGTTGGAGCTACATCTGTAGGAAGCATTATACAGACCTATAAGCCCCATGAACACTATGACAAGGGAGCTGAGAAGGGGTATTTTTCCTTTGGAGCGTCTACTCTTGTGGTACTTTTCCAGCCAAATGTTATACGGCTTGATGACGACCTCTTGGCAGCATCTAGCAAGAGGTTAGAGATAAAATGTTTGCTAGGACAGTCGATGGGATCCTTGGTGCTGACCTGATATTCTGATATGTTGGGTCCGGAAATGGGGGAGGAAGAGATGGCAAGGCGGGAATTTGTTATTTAGCAGCTTCTAAGTTGATGGTACAATTTTTTCTTCCCTGTTATTAGCAAAAAAGGTACAATGATGTTTCAAAAGCTATCATTGTGTAACCAGTGCATAATGAATTATAACATTAGAGGATATATGGCCAAAGAACCGGCAAAAAAAGTAAAAGTGCCCACAGCTCTAAAAAGAGATCTTCAAAACGAACGCAAACGCATTCGCAATCGCTCTTTTAAGGCTAACGTAAGAACTGTTATCCGTGGTCTAGAGGAAGCTATTAAAACAGCTGATGCTGCGGCAACAAAAGAACATCTGAATAACGCTTATAGTGCCCTTGATAAGGCCGCAAAACGGGGTGTTTATTCAAAAAATAAAGCCAACCGCTCGAAAGCTCGCCTCACTGCTAGAGTCGCTGCAATTGCCTAAAGCTATTGGGCAAGGCCAGAACATTATCACCGCTTTTTGCAACAAAATTTTGCAAAGAACAACAAACTTTTGAGCTCAAAAGTTTGTTGTTCTTTGCAAAGTTTATAAAAAACTGAAAAACAACTTTTTATTTCAAAGCGATTGCAATCGATGCAACGGCCAAGATCGCAAAAGCAGTCCATCTTGGATGATTAAAAAAGGTCTCTGGAATAAAAGCCAAATGTGCAAGTGCAGATCCAACGAATTCTAAAATAGGGCGTACTATTGCCCAAGTTAAATCAGCAAGGGGTTTAAGAATGTTTCGAACGACCACTTTACCGAAATCCCAGACAACTGTGAAAATTTTATCGAGAAGCTCCATCGCCGGTTTTATCAAATAGCGATTTAGTGTTGACAAAACAGGTTTAATCACCTCTTCGATTTTTTTCGCAATCATAGTAATTGTATCGCCGCAATGTTTCCATACAAACCTCATAAGTTGAGTTATCTTTCCAGCAACTGGGGAGAGAACATGTTCACAGAAGGGAACAACCACTCCATTCATTGTCAGATCGAATAATTTGACAATAAGCTTTGAGCTCATGTAGTCTTCCTTTCTTCCACTAGACAGCAATGAATATCCTACGAAGATGGTCGTTGCGATATAGGATATATAAGGAATTGGAGTGATGCTTGCAAGCCCATAAAGCGCTGCAGCGCCAAGCTCAGCGGAGAGCTTTTCGAAACCAATCTGGCCTTGTCCTTTTCTGATAAATCCTGAAAGGGTTATTTCTGCCGCGGCAATCGCTGGAATTACATGAGCTGCAATAGGCAACCCTTGTGCTACTGAAGATATAATATTCATATACAATCCTTTTATTTTTTAATATTTATAACAGGCTCGGTCATAAACTTGCAGAGCCTGATATAGCTAAAAATCTTTTAAAATCTTTACCCCTTTTATTTTACTACTATAATTAACATATGTCAACTACAATATCACTACATGTGAGTGCTAGGGCAAAGCGAGACAATTGCCTCTGGCGCACCCTATCGGGAAATAACAAATTTTTAAAGCGCCTTGTTATTATCGGAATGATGAGCTCAGAGGACATGAACTCGAGGAATTTGATTGAAACCAGAAATGAAAATCAATTGCAAATTCGCGAAAATTTCAAATTTTTGATATTCCCTCGGCAATCTAATTTTTCTCTTAGAAATTAATAAATGATCAGGCTTTCGTCTGCTCATGAAATTAATCAACCGATAGAGGTTCCAGGGTAGATTGTTTCAGTCTGGGAATAGTCCCGGAGGGCCGATATAAAATAGCCCAGCCTTCGCTTAGGCCCTCCGGGACTGCGCTCAGACTGGGCTATTTTATATCGGCCCTCCGGGACTTGTTTTACTAAAATAGGTCACCATCTCAGGCAACTGTCTCGCTTTCATATCTCTATTGCTGCTATTTTAAAACAAAAGGGACAAAATCTTCCGGAATCGATTCTTGTATGTCAAAATGTTCGCGCATTTTCTTAATATACGCTTTCGCCTTTTCTGCAACCTCTTTCTGAACAAGCATGTCTTTAAGTTTATTTTCAACTTCATTAAACGAAGGAGCTCCCCCCTGCGAAAATTCTTTCAAATAGAAAAGTCTGAAAACCTTACTTTTGTCTTTGCTTTGCTGAATGACCGGAGCACTATAACTATCAGAAGCTAATTTTTCAATGATCTCTTTATAACTTGGAGCCATTTCTTTATCAGCATGAACATAAAGTTCTGAAACAGTGGTTTTGCTAGATTTTGTCAATGGGATGTGCTCTAATTTTTCAGGAAGCTCTGCCAGTGTCACCCGTTCTTCAGCTAGAAGATGGTACACAATATTCGCTGTCACAGCACCCTTAGCCGGATCAGGATCTCGAATGGAGATCACTTGATAGCTCCATTTTGGCAACTCCGTATGCTCCTTAGCAAATTCTTGATAATAAGCATGCACATCACTTGGAGTAATCTGCCTCATCGCTTTAGCATTGACACGTATAAACAACATACGATGCAATAAAAGATCGCCCTGGATAATCTTCCAAGCCTCATCAAATGACATGCCTATCTTATCTAAGTTTTCAATGATGTTAGGTCCAAAAAGGCGTTCCATTTCTTGTCGCACTTCACCCGAAGTCACAGGCAATTTATTTTCTAGTGCATCAGCAATGATAAGCTCCTTATCGATGAGCTCTTGAAGAATAGACTTCCAATTGGCTTCATAAAACTGAATTCGAGCTTCCGGAAAGGAAGCATAATGTGGAAATTCACGATAAAAAAGAATATCCATTTTTTTCATTAGGTCAATTACAGAAATAGCCTTTCCGTTGACTTTAGCAAGGATGCGATTATTGACAACCACATGCTCAGGCTGCGCTGACTTCATAAAAGAAGCCTCTGCAGTTAGATGTAAGGGCATTGCCAGAAATGGCAAAGTATAGAAAATATTAAATAACTTCATTTTGGTATCGCAGAAAAAGGGTGTTCTTAATGCCTTCAAGAATACATTAAACCGTAATTATTGCCTACTGAATTCGATCTCTCGGCAAAGTTCTGCAGCAATAACACGATCATCAAATTCAATCGTATGGTGAGCAAATATTTGATAAGGTTCGTGACCTTTACCAGCAATTAAAATCAGATCCTCAGGCTGCGCCAGCTCAATAGCCTTACGAATGGCTTTCCTTCGATCCAATTCAATTAAATAGTTCCCTTTTGAAAATCCACGAACGATCTCACGACAAATTGTCTCCGGATTCTCACTTCGTGAATTATCTGTCGTCACTATAGCTAAATCTGCAAAAGCCTCGCAAACTTCAGCCATTTTAGGCCTTTTAGACTTATCTCTATCCCCCCCACATCCAAAAACCACTAAAATTCGACCTCGCTGAATTTCTTTTAAATTCTCAAAGACATTTCTAAGAGCGTCGTCACTGTGAGCGAAATCGACAAAAATTTTTATTCCCAAAGCATTGGGAATATTTTCCAAACGTCCTGGAACCATATGCATCGTTTGTAAACAATCGACAATGTCTTTTAAAGAAATTTTTCTAATTAATCCTACCGCGGCTGCAGCCAAGTAGTTGTAAACATTATACCTTCCAATAAAAGGACTAAAACAATCGATTTCTTGACCACGATAATTCAATTTAAAATGGGTTCCTTCAGGTGATAACTTTAAGTCGAAAGCTCTCAAGTCGGCTGCAGAAAGAATTCCGTAAGTCATCACATCGGATCTGCAGTTGCGAGTCATTTCATGATGCCAGCGACTATCTACATTAATCACAGCTGTACTTGGGTAAGGATGACATTTTTTTATTTTAGTCTCACTTAAAGAGGAAAACAACTTTTGTTTTGCTTGCGAATAGCTCTCCATATTTTTGTGATAATCAAGATGATCGAGTGATAAATTAGTAAAAATCCCTACATCAAAATCAATGAAGTGTGTCCGACCTTGATCTAATGCATGCGAGCTAACTTCCATCACCATGGAACGACATTTTTGCAAAACCATTTCTCTTAACATTTTATGATTGCTACAAACATCTGGAGTCGTCCGCGTAGCTTGATAATGTGAATTTCCAATAATATATTCGATAGTACCGATCAACCCGCAAGATCCATAAAAATGATCAAGAAGATGTTTAATTAAAAATGAAGTCGTCGTCTTTCCATTTGTACCTGTAATTCCAACACTAAAGAGTTCACGACTTGGGAATTGATAATAGCGACTGGCTAAAAGTCCTTCAATAGAGTGTATGTCTGGGTGAATGATTTGTGCAATATGTTGCAGAGTAGGATCAAAAATATCTGTTGCGATTGCTACGGCACCGGCAGATATGGCTTCGTCAATGTGAACAACGACATTCCCTGCGGCCCCTTTTTTAGCAATGAAAAGATTTCCCGGGGCAACAACTTTCGAATTAAGGCTAACACCGGTAATTTCAACATCTTTCAGTCCTTTGAGTTGGACATCCGGAATATTTTTAATTAATTTTTTAATTTTCATGATGACTATAACCTGACAATGTTAATACTACATTTAGATTCAGGCTAACGGATAGATCCTAAATAGTCAATCTCTAAAATGACATTTGAAAAATACCAATTTCTTTCATCCCCGCGTTGTGCCTGTGCCGATGAGTAGTTCCCGCTCTCACGGGAACTACTACTACCCTTAAGCAGCAGCGCAAGCTTCTGTGACAGTCGGTTCATTTTTTGGAATTTGTACATCGATCAAGTACTTTTTAAGCCCAAAAGAACCTGAAACCAACTTTGCCCATGAACTAACATAATCAAAATCTTTTTCAGATGTAAGGTTCAGAACTTTCATGAGTACTTCTAATCCAAAGAAAGCCTTTGAAACTCCTAAACCAATCGATCCCAATTGGGCTACATTAGTCGCAATTTTCCAATACGTAGCAACTTTCTCTTGATTCAAATTTTCTTCACGAACAGCATACTTATTATTTTTATATACTATAAAAGCCCGTGAATTCTTTAAAATAAGTTCAACATCTGCCAGATTCTTACTATTAGGATTTTTCATCAGTTTAAGCGCATGGGCCAAACCTCTAAGCCGCGTTAATTCTTCAGCAGGCACCTGATCAGCTTCAAGATCCACAGTTCCAAGCTTATCGATGACTTCCAACCTTAAATTGTTTATCTGTTGAATATTTAAGAGTCCACTTTTTTGATTTTGCACAGTTGCCAACTGATTTGACAAAGAATTAAATTTTACTTCATCAGCTTGACTTGAAAATTCGTATACAAAACGACTTTGATCATTTGGATCAAAATTCATAATCACTTTAATTTTATCTAATTCATCTTGTAACCGCTTCTCTTGTTGTACTAAATCTTTAATCATTGCTCTATTAACAAAAACCTCTTCAGGTTTCAATAATTGAGTACGAAGTGAATCACGACGATTACTGAGTTTTGCTTGAACTTTTCCAAGAGTTACTGGGTTGTTCACAAGTAATTCAATATTTTTATTCTTCAACTTCTCAAATTTCGCTCCACTGTTCCACCAATTTCTCCCATTTTCTATGAGAGTCAGTACCACTCCAATTGTTACCAACGTTTGGCCTATAGTCACTTCGCGTATTACATAAGATAAAGACAAATGAGGAGCTTTGATCAGTTTTAAATAATCATTTACTTCAAAAAAACTAAAAAATGTGAAAGCTAATCGCTTAACATTACCTAATGTCACCCATTCAGCATCCCAAGGCTTCGTGCAAAGATTATGAACTGTACCTACGAATGATACAACAGGATTAAAAGCTTGAATGATCTTAACCTGATCCGAGATAATGCCAGATGTTTCTAAAGGCTTATCGGTATTGTGGTATTTAATTATCGCAATGAGTGGTAAAACGACTCCTGCACATTTAGTCACACCTTCAAATTTTTCCGCTACACTTTTACACAAAGAAGCACATGCCACAGGGGCTTCTTTAAGAAAATTCCCAACTGAACTTAAACTCATAATATTCATCTCCTTTAAATAAGATTTAAGACTAACAAAATATAATTTAATTTTTAGATTAGAAGTGCATTTCATACACTCCAGTGTTAAACATCTAACTCTTTAAGTTACAATTCTACTAAATATTATCAATTCAGTCAATAAAAATCGTATTGCGAATCGTATTGTGTGTGAATGTTTGTAAAAATAAAATTATATTACTAACATGTTATAAAAAAAACGAGATATGCATGATTGCAAAACGGCAAGATAAGCAGGATAACAGTATCTTGCTCATCTTGCCGTTTTGCGATCCCACATATCCTAAATAAAAAAAATCAATAATCAATTTTATTCTTTTATTATATTTCGAATGAATGTATTATAAATTTGACCAAACCCAACATCATCGGACGATCATGACCTATTTACCTTTTCGCTATCATCATTTAAAAACAATTTTAACGAGCTATTCTAAGCAAACTCTTCCTTTAGATCTTCATATCCATCACTATTTTCGAACGCATAAAGCCCTTGGATCCCAGGACCGAGGTTTCATTGCTGAAACAATCTACGGCCTTGTTCGATGGCAAGGATTAATCGACCACATCACCCATGGAGAAACCAATTGGGAAATTCGTCTTAAAACGCTTCTAGACAATGACTTAGAACTCATTTCTCAAGATCCTAATATTCCATTGCCAGCTCGAGTCAGCTTTCCAGACGAACTTTTTGCTGCCATACAAAATTCTTATGGACTCGAAAAAGCGACTGAACTATGCCGTATCTGTAACTTCCCTGCTCCGACGACGATTCGTGTCAACTTATTAAAAACAACTCGAGAGGCTTTGTTTGAAGAGTGGAAAGATCTCTTTGAAATTTCACTCTGTGAACATTCACCTGTGGGCATCACTTTCCACAAGAAAATAAATTTTTTCTCTCAGGATGAGTTTAAAGCTGGGTTATTTGAAGTCCAAGATGAGGGAAGCCAATTGCTAGCTGAATTGGTGCAAACCTCTCCAGGGGATCAAGTGCTAGATTTTTGCTCTGGTTCAGGAGGAAAAACTTTGGCTTTTGCACCTAGGATGAATTCCAAGGGGCAAATCTTTTTACATGACGTTCGAACGCACGCTCTTTTAGAATGTAAAAAACGTTTAAAAAGGGCTTCCATTCAGAATGCTCAAATTGTACATGTTGATGATAAAATAAGGCTTAATAAATTAAAAAAGAAAATGGATTGGGTTCTTGTCGATGCTCCTTGTTCGGGCACTGGAACATTAAGGCGCAATCCGGACATGAAATGGAGATACACAAGAGAGATGCTAGAGCGATTGGTTGGTCTTCAGCGTCAAATCTTTGAAAAAGCTTTAAGTTATCTGAAACCTGGAGGCAAAATTGTTTACAGCACCTGCAGTTTGCTTAAAGAAGAGAATCAAGATCAATTAGAACACTTTTTGAAGACATATCAACTTAGAGTGGTTGGCCTTCCCTTTCAAAGTTTGCCTTCTCAAGGAGGTATGGATGGGTTCTTCGGCGTTGTGCTGGAACGGATTTAAGGGTGAAGCGAGACAGTTGCCTGCGACGCCCCCTATCGGGGAATAACAAATTTTAAAGCGAATTTGTTATTTAGTTATATGGAAGATTCAAAAGGCTCAAAGAAAGAAATCTCGAGCTCCAAATGAAACTCGTTATCTTCACTTAATTTTATTATTTAAAATTAAAATTTTTATTTATGCTATTGCAATTAAATTACATATATGCTAGAATAGGTTATAGCTTACAAAAAAATATCTTGAAAGCTAAGAAAACAATTAAAAAAAGGAATAATAGTATGACAAGCTTAACAAACTTCAGCCTTACAGGTTTACTTTCACAAGATACAGCTCAGCAAAATAATGAAGCAAAAGCTTCGAAGTCATTTTTTGGTCATATTTGTGGTAGAATAGGTTCACGTGTAGAAAATTTTTTAATCACTTCCGGAACCAGTTTCATAGATACTACTTGTCATTTAGGAGTTGGTGTTTTAACACTTGGCACAGGTGCAGGTCTAGTTGGTTCAGCTGTTAACTTATTTGCTGGTAGAAAGATCAGTCCAATTACAGTTGGTGGTGGCTTAACAAATATCGCCCGTGCAGCTGAGCACGTAGTGAGTTTCTTTTTTGCTCCAGTAGTCGGTTTTATCAGCCCTACAGCTCTTAATAAATGGGTAGGTCGTCACATCAATGCTGAAATACAAGCAAATAAAGCAAGGGAAGCTGCTGAAATACTAGCAAATGAAACAAGAGAAGCTGCTGAGATACAAGCAAATGAAACAAGGGAAGCTGCTAAGAAAAAAGCAAGAGAAGTAGAAATGGATCAAATTCTTACAGATCATATGTACGATATCTATGACGATATAGAAGCAATTAAAGAAAGAGAAATTGCAAATAAAGAAAAGGAAACTGCGAATAAAGTGGAAATTCAAAAACCAACTAAAACGGATCCAGATCTTGCTTTTATGGACGAAATAGATGAAGAAATGGCAATCGATGCTAAATTTCAAGCTGAATACGAACAAGAGCTTGCACTTTTAAAACCTTTTCAAGAAGAGCAAAACAGAAAAGAAGCTGCAGAAAAAGTAACGCAATACATGAAAAATATGAATACATTTATGGTTGATACTGCAGGGGTTTATGCCTAATACAGCAAATTAAGTTCCACAAATATTCGAAATGAGGCAGTCTTTATCGACCGCCTCTTTATTTATTTTCATCTATGCGAGCTTTCTAATTTTAGTGATTCTTTCTGGGCTTGCAACAGGGCATCTGAAAAAAAGTCGACCCAGGAACTGGCATCTAACGTTCGATTGCAACACAGATTATTTCCTATCAAAAAACAGACTCAACGTGCTATATGAGAAGTTGATCATAACTTCTTTGAACTAGGCTCGGTGATGTCTACTCCGTCTTTGTTAACATATTTACGACCCTATCTATTCTCCTATTTGCTATTATTTTATTTAGGGAGTTGCGGAAAAGAGAACGATATCTCTTCTAAACAAAAGGCTCCTACTCAAGTCACAACCCTACTCATCGAACCTAAAGATGTACCCGTCAGTTTTGAATATGTCGCGCAAACACAAAGCTCTCATTTAGTCAATATCCAAGCTAGAGTCAACGGCTTTCTAGAAAAACGTGTCTATACCGAAGGTGAAGTTGTTACGGCTGGACAAGAGCTCTTTATCATGGACAAAAAACCATTCCAGACTCAGGTTGAAGCTTTTCAAGCTGCCGTAAACAGACAAAAAGCTGCTCTGGAGGTCGCTAAATTGAATTTAGCACGCGTAAAACCATTATCTGAACAAAATGCCCTGTCTCAAAAAGATCT
Organism: uncultured Parachlamydiaceae bacterium; assembly: GCA_963752155.1. GTDB lineage: Bacteria > Chlamydiota > Chlamydiia > Chlamydiales > Parachlamydiaceae > JACCRY01. The sequence goes on from CAVVXH010000021.1 coordinate 106,842, forward strand.
CGATGATGCAAACGGAACCTTTTTATCTAATGAAGCTTCCTTAGACCAGGTAAAAGCTGAATTAGAAACTGCATTACTCAATTTATCGTATTGTACAATTGTTTCTCCGATCGACGGAATCACAAGCGCAGCCCTTCAACAAGAAGGCACATACCTAAATATACAAGACAGTCAACTCACGACAGTTTCCAAATTATCTCCTATTTGGGTGAATTTTAGCCTTTCAGAAAACGAAATTCAAGATTACCGAGATCAAGTTTCCAAAGGAGATCTTATTGCCCCCAAAGATGAAGAATTCGATGTCAAAGTGATCCAAGGAAATGGAAAAATTTTTCCTTATACCGGTAAAATCACCTTCACTGAACCTTATTTTAATCCCCAAACAGGAACATTTTTGATTCGCGCCAAGTGTCGACAATCCACAAGGAATATTGCGTCCAAATCAATATGTACGTGCAAAAGTTGAGGGCGCTATTCGTCCAAATGCCATTTTGGTTCCTCAGCGTGCTGTGCAACAATCTGCCAAAGGACAATATGTTTGGGTGGTCAATAAAGAAGATAAAGCCGATTTCCGTCCCGGTTCAGGTCGGCGATTGGCAGAGTGAAAAGTGGTTTATCACTGAAGGCTTACATGCCGGTGATCAGTGTCGTCATCGATGGGGGCATTCATTGCAGCCAGGAGACTCTGTCACGGTAAGCAACAACTAAGGCTCATGTTCTCTAAGCTTTTCATTCTTCGGCCGATCTTCGCAACAGTGATCGCGCTGATCATCGTCATCGCAGGACTTGTCTCGATGAAATCTTCCTATCTCACAATATCCTACGATTACTCCTGTTCAAATTCAAGTGTCAACAACATATCCCGGAGCCGATGCCAAAACTGTTGGGGATTCCGTCGCTGCGCCGATCGAAGCTCAGATCAATGGCGTCGAAAATATGCTCTACATGACTTCGACGAGCTCAAATACCGGCCAAATGACTATCACCGTCTATTTTCTCTCTAGACACAGATCCCGACACTGCGCAGGTTCTCGTGCAAAATCGAGTCAACTTAGCCCTGCCACAACTGCCAAATGCCGTTCAAAATTATGGCGTGTCGGTGCAAAAGAAGTCTGTCAAGCACACTCATGATCATTGCGGTTTACGATCAAAGATGGACGCTATAGCAGCGACTATGTGACGACCTACACCAATGTTTATATTCTCGATGCTATCAAACGAGTCAATGGTGCCGGCCAAGCACAAATTTTCGGCGTTCCCGATCAAGCCATGCGGATATGGACTGAATCCCGACCGGATGGCATCCTTGGGCATCACAACAACCGATATCCAAAAGGCCATCTCCAATCAAAATGCTCTCTTTGGCGCTGGGCAAATCGGACAACAACCCAACTGCCCACGACACAACTAACTTTCCAGTCATCACGCAACACCCATTTCACACAACCATCCGAATACAAACAACATCATCCTAAAGGCTGATCAGCAAGTCAGCGCCATTGTCCGCGTGGACGATGTCGCCCGTGCCGAATTGGGCAGCAAGCAATATATCGACAAAATATCTTCAACGGCATCCCAACAACTGCGATCGTCGTTTATCAACAACCCGGCGCCAATGGCTTGGATGTTTCCAAGGCGTTCGCAAAAGCGATGGAAGAAATGAAAAAAACAATGCCCGATGGCATTGATTATACGATTGCCCTGGATACAACAGACTTCGTCGCATATATCGATTGAAGAAGTCATCCACACCCTCTTTGAAGCCGTCATTCTTGTCGTCTTGGTCGTATATCTCTTTCTTCAAAATTTCCGCGCCACCATCATTTGCACTATTGCCATTTTCGTATCGCTCATCGGCACTTTCACTGGACATGTTGGCCCTCGGATTTTCTATCAATCTCCTCACCTTATTCGGCATCGTATTGGCCATCGGCATGGTCGTCGATGACGCCATCGTCGTCGTCGAAAACGTCGAAAGGAATATGGCTGAATCGGACTACTGACAGCTAAGGAAGCAGCCATCAAAGCGATGGAAGAAGTCACAGGACCTGTTATCGCTGTCGTCTTGGTCCTGGCCGCCGTTTTCATTCCTGCGGCCTTTCTTCCGGGAACAACGGGACAGCTATACAAACAATTTGCCATCACCATCGTCATTTCTGTCTGCCATCTCAGGTTTTGTTGCATTAACCCTCACACCTGCCATGTGCGGCATCATGTTAAAGCACACTCATCCCCCTCAAAAAGGATTTTTTGCATGGTTCAACAGGACATTTACTAAGATGACAAAAGCCTATGGAAGTTCCCTTCATGTCATCATGAGGAGAATGGTCATCGCTTTTGCACTCTTCGCTATCATGATAGTCGCGATCGTCGTATCTCTTTAAGAAATCCCTACGAGCTTTGTTCCTAATGAAGACCAAGGGTATGTCTTAGCACAAGTCATCCTACCCGATGCCGCCAGCTTGGAACGTACTGTCGCTGTGACAACTCAGCTTGACGCCATCTTCGCCGCCAATCCCGCCGTTGTCAATCGCACTATCGTCAATGGCTATAGCCTCATCGACAGCCAATATCAACCCAACATCGCCACACTCTTCATCACCCTTACGGACTTCAAAGAACGGTACGCTTCGATCGAAAATGCCATCAAAGAGAATGCAAAAGCTGATCCTGATGTCCTTCTATCAACAATCTTCCGCATATCGACACGGCCATCGTCATCCCAATCGCTCCCCCCTCAATTCCGGGCATTGGAAAAACGGCTGGATTCGAATTCTGGATCCAAGACCTGGGTTCCGGAGAACCTGCACGGCTCTACGAAATTACAGAAAACTTCCTGAAAAAAGCTGCCGAACGGAAAGAGCTGAACTTCACTTAAACACAACTTTCAAAGCTTCTTCGTTGCAGCTAAAAGCCAATGTCGACAGAGATATGGCCATGCTTTTAGGCGTCCCCGTAGAAGATGTCTACAGCACCCTCCAAGCCCAATTCGGATCGCTACAGGTCAGCCAATACGAAGCAATATCAGCCGCGTGTGGAACGTCGTCCTGCAATCCGATGCACAATTCCGGCAGAAAGCCGTCCGATATCTACACGCCTTTACACGCGGTCGAAACAAAACAGATGATCCCGCTCTCTACAATGGTCACAACAAATTATACGGCCGGACCCTCACTCGTTCCACACTTCAATGGATTCCCCGCAGCACAAGTCACGGGCAATGCCTCCCCAGGATATAGCTCCGGTGACGCCATCACTGCTATGGAAGAAACCGCCCGCCAAGTGCTCCCAGCAAATTACCAGTTCGCCTGGTCCGGAATGGCCCTTCAAGAAAAATCGTCCGGCAGCAGCTCAACGCTCGCTTTTGTTTTCGGACTCCTCATCGTATTCCTCATCTTGGCTGCTCAATATGAGTCCTGGTCGCTTCCAGTCACTGTCCTAACTGCCGTCCCTTTCGGCATCATCGGCGCCCTCATCGCTACAGCCTTAAGAGGCCTCGACAACGATGTCTACTTCCAGATCGGCTTACTTGTCCTCGTGGGCTTGGCGGCAAAAAATGCCATCCTGATCATCGAATTTGCTGTCGAACTGCAAGAAAAAGGAAAATCGCCCACAGATGCTGCTGTCGAAGCAGGCAAATTGCGTCTTGAGGCCGATCATCATGACGTCTTTGGCATTTATCTTTGGCGTTTTTCCTCTTTTCATCGCCATGGGCGCCGGTGCAAATGCAAGACATTCTATCGGTACAGGCATCATCGGCGGAATGATCGGAGCCTCCACTCTCGCGCTTCTTTATGTTCCGCTTTTCTTTTACATTTTAGATCGCCTTTCTGAAAAATTCGGAAATAAAAGCAACAGTGCAGAAAGTGGGATGGAAATGTAAAATAAAAAGTTAAAGATGATAGGTCTCGGTTGAGAATCCGCAGAAGGAATGTAATTTTCGACTTGGATAACCTTTATCGGTTGCTCTTATTATCGGATGCATGATCGGTCCAAATTACCATCCTCCGGTTCTTGACATCCCGGATTCATTCAATTTACGAAATTAACAATGCTCAAGATAGTTTAAACATGAGCATGGTGGGAACAATTTAATGATCCGATATCTGACTTCGATTATCAATGAAGCTTTGGTGAATAATAAAAATGTAAAGATCGCTGCGGCCAATATAGAAAAGCATTAGGAATTCTTATTCAGATACGAGCTCCGTTATTTCCGCAAATCGGCTATTTTGGCGAATACATGCGTACTACGGACAAGTCGAAATTTAGCATCGATACATTTGCCGGCTAAGTTTGCCTTTTACAATTTCAATTCCTAGCTATCAAACAACTTGGGAACTTTTGTGAATGCAAGCTGGGAAATAGATCTTTGGGGGCGCATACGACGCCAAGTTGAGGCTGCACGCGCAACTCTTTATGCTTCTGTCGAAGCACGAAAAGGGGTCATTTTGTCTTTAGTTGCTTCTGTGGCCAATACATACATTCAACTTCGCAGTCTCGATGAACAACTTGCTATTTCTTTGAGTACACTCAAATCTTATGGTGAATCAGTCGAGTACTTTACTAAGCAATTTAAATATGGGCAATCTTCCAAAATGACACTTGTACAAGCCGAAACTCAGTATGAAATTGCCGCGGCCAAAATTCCCCAATTGCAAGCTGAGATTATTCAAACTGAAGATGCCCTTAGTGTTCTTCTTGGCAGCAATCCCAGTAAGATCGCACGAGGGAAATCCATTCGAGACCTGCACTTGCCTTCGGTGCCTGCCGATCTTCCTTCGAGGCTTTTGCGCAGTTGCGCGAGGTGCGGACGTTGTATCCATCTGGGGCGGCGCGCGTGGAACCATCATTCTCAAATCGGACGGAACGGTCTGGACTTGGGGCGCAAATTTCGACGGCAAGCTTGGTATCGGAAGCACGAATCCAGTCCTCATGTCTGTTCCGGTCGAAGTGCATGGCGCGGGCAATGTTAGTTATTTGAATTCGATTCAAGCCATCATGGGGTGCGAGATGCATAATGTGGCGCTGAAGTCGGACGGCACCGTATGGTCGTGGGGTTGGAATATCTTCGGCCAGCTTGGCAACGGAACGACCAATGACTCTTACACGCCCATTCAAACCGGACTCGGCGCCGTCCCTCCGCTCACTTCGGTGACAAAGCTTGGTGGCCGGCCTTATTTCACTCTCGCTGAGAAATCAGATGGAACTATCTGGGCCTGGGGAATGAACAAATATGGCCAGATGGGAAATGGGACGGTTAGCCCCATGGTAATCGTGCCGGTGCTTGTCAGCAATTCCACGCCGGGCGGCGCGGTCAACAACGCGTTGCAAATCACCTGCGGGTATCAATTCGGTGCGGCGCTGGCGACCAATGGCACGGTTTGGACCTGGGGCAGCGGCAGTCATGGGGAACTGGGCAATGGCACGACCGGAAGCAGTTATACTCCAACTCAAGTTCCCGGCCTGACGAACATCACCGCCATTTCCGCCGGTTGGAGCGATGC
>CAVVXH010000022.1:0-51690 GCA_963752155.1 uncultured Parachlamydiaceae bacterium
TTTGCACTGTTTACGCTTCGGCTACCAGTTGCGTATTGCTCTCCGGCACCTGAGAAGCTACCTCACCAGCTTGATGCCCCCCCATACCATCTGCCAAAGCATAAAACTGAAGATCCTCCAGTGCGTTCCAAGAATCTTCATTATTGTGCCGTACAAGACCAACATGTGAAGAACCAAAAGCAGTAACTTTGTAAGGAAGCATACAAGTCGCCATATAAAACTTTCCAATCAGACAAATTCGATAATTTAAATCCTTTATAACATATTTATCTATTTGTAATCAAGAGCATCAAAGCACTCACCATATTGAAAGTGGCATGCAATCCTATAGGCGCCCATAAAGAACGTTGCCTCTCATAAAGATAGCCCAAGTAACACGAAAGTAAAAACAAACAAGGCAGCAAGACATAATTGAAATATCCCTGCTCACCGGCATAATGCATCACGCGAAAACCACTGAAGAAAGCAATATTGCTTTCCTGGCACCGACTTTATTACTTAACCACCGTTGATAAGGTCCCCCTAAATAAAAACTCTTCCACAAATAGGAACAGCTAAAATAACTCCAAAAAAATAAACGAAAAGAGGAATTGAACTACTCGGAACTCATTCTCAATAGCTTGACAGCGACTTGTTCAGAGGTTCAGGACGAAAAACAGAATCGACGACGAATGGTTAAAGCTTGATTCTAATGTGAAAAGAAGGGGAAAACAAATAAACCAAGTCATCGCTCCAAAACCAAACTGATAAAAAACTTCCTTTTTTACTTGCCGACGTTTCACCGGGAACTAAGACATTTCAACGCATTTGGTTGAAAAAGACGACACAGCAACCACATCAAACACGGCAGTGATCCAAGCCAAATCTCCATAAATTCCTATATACGTGGTTTTGTAGGCCAAGTGATTTTTGGGAGGAAAGCATCTCCCCCTTGAATCGATGCCCATGCAGGAAATGACAAGTGGGAAAATGATAAAATTTAATCCAAAGAAAACCAGGAAACACAAAGACCAGATTTCGTAATTTAGGGGCATACATATAGCTTGAATCAGGAAGCTTTCGATAAAAATTTGCTTTCCACGCAAAATACGTGAACAACAACGAAAGAATACACCCGTTCAACACTAAGAAAAGGCGATCTTGCGATGTTTCTGTGAGATTGTTCATTTTATATAATTCCAGTTCCTATTCATGTCATATGGTCTACTTGCAAGGAACTAAGAGTCATAATTTTTTTCTATCACTAGCAGAATGTCCACTGATTTTTTGATAATACAAATATTCTTCAAAATCTATTATAGATGGACAGCTTAGCATTTTTTGGAAATAACCCTTTTTATTCCTATTTTTGCTAACTTAGAGGCATTAATTGAATTCATATATTCCAAATGTTCGATCGATCGAACATATTCTTCTTTACTTATTTTGCCATAAAATGCCATTTCGTCAAAGTTATCAACTGGCTTGAAACCAAGAGCATTATGCAATTCAAAAATCAATGAAGCAAGAACACTTCCTTCAGAACGTTCCGGGAAAGAGAAATCAAAATTGTTCTGTTTTCTTGATTCCAACAGGCATTAAATTGCCTAGCAACTTCATTATTAGCGACTTGAATATTCAGCGGGCCCTCTTCTAAAATTTTAGAAATTAATTTTTTACCTTCATCTAAATCTGAATAGCCTGTAAGCACTGAGATAGCTTGGGATCGACCCTAATTGTTCCGGCTTTTGTCTGAGCTGAAAATAAGGAGAGTGTTGTAAAAACTGCAAAAACAAAAAAATTAAGTAAAACTTTTTTTTTCATTAAAAACCTCTTATGTTAAAGATAATGTTGATGATATTATAAATATTGTAAACTAAACTATCTTTTAATAGAAGCCTAAATTGTATTTTAAAAATGACTTTTCCTTCAAATCTCCATATAAGCGTTACCTGTGGCGCCCCTATCGGGGAATAACAAATTTTTAAAGCGCCTTGCCATTGGTGCCTGACCTGATATTCTGACATTTGCCGATACGATAACGTTGCTTCCTAAAGGGCAAATGTCAGAATGTCAGGTCTGGAACCAAGGCCAGAACGTTACCCCCAAGATTTACGTTGAGAAAAATGCTAAAAACTGTTAATATTTCGGACAAAAACAAAAAGCTCTCAAAAGAATTTAGGCAATATGGAATTTTTAAATCAACTCAACTCCGAACAACAAGAAGCCGTCAAGACAATTGAAGGTCCCCTCTTAGTACTTGCCGGAGCAGGTTCAGGAAAAACTCGGGTTGTAACCTATCGCATCATTTATCTTTTACTTAAAGGCGTTCCTGCCTCCAAGATCTTGGGGCTAACCTTTACGAACAAAGCTGCACAAGAAATGCGCGAACGTGTCCAAACACTTGCTAAAAGTGATGTTTTGATCTCAACTTTCCACAGTCTGGGTGCACGCATTCTCAGAGAATCGATCCAGGTTTTAGATTATCGACGCAACTTCACTATTTATGATGAAGATGATTCCAATAAGCTCATTATTTCTTGCCTTGAATCCCTTAACTGCACCGCCGCTGAAGCCAGAACACAGGTTAAAGCCATTAGAAGTTATATTTCCAATGCAAAAAATAACTTAATGGAACCCGATGATGGCAAAGATATTTATTGCTCAAAAATTTATGGATTATATCAGGAAAAGTTAAAGGAATACCAAGCAGTCGATTTTGATGATTTGCTCTTTTTAACTGTAAAAATTCTACGCGATTTTCCTGCCATCCGAGAGTACTACCAACACCGCTGGATGTTTCTTCTCATCGACGAATACCAAGATACCAATAACACGCAATATGAGCTTGTCAAATATCTTTTGGGCTCTGAACCTCATCTATGCGTGGTAGGAGATCCTGATCAGTCGATCTACTCCTGGCGGGGAGCAAACATTCAAAACATCATGAATTTCGAAAAAGACTATCCCCAAGCCAAAGTGATACGTCTCGAACAAAATTATCGAAGCCGAAGTAATATCCTCAACGCAGCCAACGCCCTCATCAATTTTAATATCGTACGTTATGAAAAGAATTTATGGAGCGGACGCGGCGAAGGTGAAAAAATCAAATTATTTGCCGCAAACACTGAATATGATGAGGCAGAATTTGTAGCGCGTCACCTCAGAAAAGCTCATGACGACCTCGGCATCCCTTGGAATTGTATGGCAGTCCTCTATCGCACACACGCATTATCCAGGGCTTTTGAAGATGCTTTTTATTTGAAACACATTCCTTATCTCATTATGGGAGGTGTTTCTTTTTATCAAAGACGCGAAATCAAAGACATTCTATCTATTTTAAAAATGGTTCAATCAGATAGCGATTATGTTGCTTTTTCAAGAAGCATTAATCTGACAAAACGCGGCATTGGCCCAGCTACGCTAGAAAAAATTCGCCTTGGAGCCTCTAAAGAAAAGACTCCCATCTTTGAGTATTGTGAGAAGCTACTAACCCAAACAATGCCCTTAAGACTTACCTCTAAACAAAAAGAAGGGCTCGCCTCTTATGTTGAGATGGTACAAACTTTAAGAACAATGGAATCCAATTGCTCCTTACAAGGACTTGTTGAAGCTGCCATTAATATGAGCAACTATTTTGACATTTTGCTCGATGATCGTGAAACTTTTGAAGAAAGAAAAGAAAATTTGGCCTCTCTCGTAGCCAAAGCTTCAGAATGGCAAACAGTTGTTCTTGATCACCCTTTAGAAGCTTTCCTTGAAGAGCTATCCTTAAAATCAGCTTTAGATGAAGACGACAGTGCTAAAGAACGCGTGCACCTCATGACTATTCATAATGGAAAAGGTCTCGAATACGACACTGTCTTCATTGTGGGTTTAGAAGAGGACATTTTTCCTCATTCACGATCACAAGATAGCCATGATGCTCTGGAAGAAGAACGACGTTTACTATACGTAGGCATGACACGCGCTAAAGAATATCTCTATATTTCATATGTCACGCAACGCAACGTGTGGGGAAATCAAAAACATCAGTTTCCTAGTCGCTTTATCAAAGAACTCCCTATGGAGTATATCGAAAGAGTCAAAGCTATCCGCCGCTATTAAGGGACTGTGCAAGTTATTACTGCACACCCCCTAAATTTAGAGGATTTCTGCATATTTAGCTGCAAACCATGCTAGCACCAATATTGCCATTGTAATAAAAACCCAAAAAGCATTTGGAAACCATTTAATTCCCGCTCCAGGATTTCCCCTAGCTTCAAGCGTCCCTATGCCATAGGAAAATTCTTGAGAAACCGCGCGGCTAAATATCTGCGGATTTTCTTTTATAATTTTGTCACCATCGACTCCTATGAAAAGAGCATATTGTCGAACAAACCCCTGAGCATAAACTGGTGAGATCAATTTTTGTACTTCACCTTCTTCAATAGATTGTAAATAACTCATACGGATAGAAGTAGCGTTTTCAACTTCTTTTAAAGAGAGGTTGAGCTCTTTACGACGTAGCTTAAATAGCTCGCCAATATTTTTCATTTCTTCTTTCATAATTGTAAAATTCTATCATTTAAAAATTTAAATTACACGACTTCTGACTTTCTCATCTTCCTACACGCATTATGCATGAAGTAGCATTAAATCAAAAATCGAAAATCAAGACATAGCTAAGGCGCCAATTTCGTAGAACCCTCATGTAACCTCTAAATAGTCTAAAAAATTAGAGAAATTCATGTGACAACTATGCAATGGTTAATGTATAATGAGGTTGCCTATAACTCAATTAATACAAAGCGACTCTATGTCTACTCCTTCCTGTTTCGTTAAAATAATTGATTTAAAACTTGCTCCTCGATTGAAAAAAGATTTACCGGCTCAAGGATTCACCCTAACAGATCCTCCACCACAATACACCCTCTTTCAAGCAAAAAAATCAGGAATTAGCTGCACCCTCTATAGCTCTGGAAAACTCATGGTCCAGGGAAAAGCAATGGGGGAATTCATCGAGTTTTATCTAGAACCATTATTGGAATCGTTTTCCTTCACATATCCTGACTTAAAAACGACAAAAAAGGAAACCAAAGAGAATCACGATGAGGCTCACATTGGGATCGACGAGTCTGGTAAGGGGGATTTTTTTGGTCCTCTATGCATTGCCGGAGTTTATGCTGATAGTGCAGGAATTGCTCGTTTAGAAGCTTTGGGTGTAAAGGATTCAAAAGACCTCAACGATGCAACGATTCTAAAACTTGCCAAATCCATTAGAACTGCTTGTGATCATCATATTGTCAAAATCAACCCCCTCAAATACAACGAACTTTATGAACAATTTAAAAATTTAAACACTCTTTTAGCGTGGGGCCACGCAACAGTTATCGAACATCTTGTTGCAAAAACAAATTGCCGCAATGTCATCGTCGATCAATTTGCAAATGAACGCGTTGTTCTCACGGCCCTAAAAAGGAAAAAACTAGATCTAAATCTTCTGCAACGTCACCGCGCTGAAGAAGATCTGGTTGTAGCTGCAGCCTCAATCTTAGCTCGCGAAACATTCTTATTGGGTTTAGAACTTTTGAGCAAAGAGTTTTCTCTTAAACTGCCAAAAGGGGCATCAAAAACTACAATCGAAGCTGGAAGAACTTTTGTGAAAAAATATGGTTCTCAAGCATTATGCAATGTAGGAAAGCTCCATTTTAAAACTACAGCTTCTATTCTATAAATGAGTAGGTAAATATGCTTAAAGAACTGCGCATCTTTAATATTGTCCTGATTGATTCCGCTGAAATCCTCTTTGAAAAGGGGCTCAACGTTATTACAGGTGAAACTGGTTCCGGAAAATCGGCCATCCTCCATGCTCTAAGCTTAATTATGGGAGCTCGCGCCGACAGCAGCATCATTCGTAAAGGTATGGACAGAGGCTCTGTGGAGGCTTTTTTTGAAATCACTGCTAACCCTCCTTTACAAGAGCTCCTGGATAGTGCTGGGATTTCTTATGAAGAAGGAACCGGACTCATTCTTCGCCGCGAAATCACCGGCAATGGTAAGAGCCGCGCTTTTATCAATCAACAACTTGTACAGCTAACTTTCTTAAAATCGGTCGGAGAACATCTTCTCGACATTGTCACTCAACATGCTGGACGTCATTTGCTCTCCCTAGATGCCCATCGACAAATTATCGATCTATATGGCGAGTTGACAGAAGAGGTCTCTCAGTTTTCAAAATCGTGGAATCATGAAATCGATTTGCAACGCAAACTCAAGACTCTTATACAAGGCGAAGCACAACGGTTGCGCGAAATCGAAGTGTGCTTACGCGAGCTCGAGGAAATTCAGGAAGCTTCTTTAAAAGAAGGTGAGGATGAAGAGGTTTTTGCTGAATACTCTCTTTTAATGAACAGCGAAGAACTTGCCACCAAAAGTGGAGACCTCCTGCATGTTCTCAATGGAGAAAAGCAATCTGTTATGCAGCTTTTAAATAGGCATAAAAGTGGATTTGAAGCTTTGGCACGGTTGGATCCTACACTTGCTCCGACCTTAGAGGCCTTTACTGCGGCATCAGTAGAAATTCAGGAAATTGTCTATACCCTATCTACCTATCACAACAGAATTGTTTGCGATCCTTCGCGCTGTCAACGACTTAACGAACGATTATCTCTCATCACCCTTTTGAAACGAAAATACGGATCTTCTATTTCAGAAATCCAAGAATATAAAAAAAGACTTTCAGAGAGGCTTGTCGAATTGGAAAATGGCGACGCCGATATCGAAAAAATCAAATCAGAACTTGTGAGCATTGCAGAGAAGAATCAGTTTCTTGCTTCGGAATTAACGGACAAACGTAAATGTGCTGCTATGGTTTTTGCACAGAAGATGGTTGAGCAACTGAGCTCACTTAACATGCCCAAGGTTGAATTCCAGGCTGAAGTTAGTTCTCAAAGACGTTGTAGCATGGGCGATGACCTCATCGAATTTTTTCTTCTCCCCAATATAGGTGAAAGGCGCATTCCTATTAAAGACTGTGCAAGTGGTGGTGAGATCTCACGGGTGTTATTGGCATTGCGTGTTCTCCTTGCGGGTAAAGAAGAGATTCCAACCTTAATTTTCGATGAAATTGATGAAGGAGTTGGAGGAAAAACAGCTAGTTTAATTGGGGAGAAGTTACTTGAAATCAGCAAAAAGCATCAGGTTTTTTGTATTACTCACTTTCCACAAGTGGCAAAATATGCAACCTTGCATCTTCAAATTTCGAAATCTGAAAGAAATGGGCGCACGTCCACTGAGATTAAAATATTAGATGATCATTCACGTCATCAGGAAATTTCGCGTATGCTTGGAGAAGAGCCAAAAGAATGCGCATTTATCTAAATCATCGCCTTTATGCCCCTGTGTAGAAATACACACTAGCATGGCTCGGAATACATGTCAATTGTCGAGACTTCGTGAACATCAATGAAATTGCAGGAAAACAAGCTCAAAATGCCATGTGAGTTGGATATGTAGACGTAATCAACGATACAACGATAAAAACGATAGGAATAGGAACGATAAGAACGATAGGAACGATAAAAACGATAGGAACGATAAGAACGATAAGAACGGGAAAATTTGTGGAATTCCTCAGTACCTGACAGATTTCTTAAAAATTTCTTCGAGAGTCGAAAAGTCCTCATTGCTTTGCAGTCTTTTCCAATTGCCTATGCCGGAAATTTACTAACAAACCGACATACATAGGCCGATCTGTCTCATCGCAATCAATAGCGCATTTTTGTAGACTTTTTCCAGAAATCCTGGCCCAAGCTCCTTCATGACCTCAAAACAACAGTTCAGAATGGCGCCCGTCAATTCATGATAAGCTAATTTCTTGTCTTCTTCCATCGTTCTTATCGTTCTTATCTTTCCTAATCGTTCTTATCGTTCTTATCGTTCCTATCGTTCTTATCGTTCTTATCGTTCCTATCGTTCTTATCGTTCTATCGTTTATACCGTTGATCTACAGTAGCAACAGACGTGTCAAGCTGTATACTCGGTATTCTTTTTCTTTTCCCTGCTTCTTCCTAGCAGTCCAATGGAATTTTCATAGGTGTCTTCCCAATTCTTTCCAAAAGTAACACATCCGTTTAAGTCTGGAAATTCTACTTCAATTGCTTTCTCTGTATTTTTAAATAACGCATAATATTTCATTTTATTTTTTCCTTTAACCCAAATCCAGGTTTTATCCAAATATCATGAATTTGCAAAATCCTGCTTGAATTAACAATTTTTCAACATCACGGTTCATACTATTGTGTGTTGGTATAAATTGCAAGAAACTTTTAAAACTATTTATGTACCAACTGCTTACGTCGACTAGCTATAGTACTTATTCTTTTCAAGATAATAAGGTCAGTCAATGTAACACGCGAAGCTTTCGATATCGGAAGCGTTCGCTTGTGGGAATCATCAATCTGTAAGTTGGAATCACTAATATGAGAATGATTCTTTTTACTTAAACGAAAATAGCGCTGAGTATTTTTCTCGTCCAACATAGAAACCTCTCATAAAAGATTTTATTAATACAGAGAGAGCAATTCCCCCCTTTTCCGTACCATAAACCTCAATTGAAATTTTTTCTAGTATTATTTGGGGCCTACTATATTTGCCACTGAAAAGGCATAGGCTTTGATGGTTAAAGGGCGACGTTGTCGCCCTTTAATTCGGAAATGAGATTCATTAACGATTGTAGTTGTAATTACCACGATCACCACGATCACCGCGATCACCACGGTCGCCGCGGTCACCACGATCACGTCCACCACCACCACCGCCGCCACCAGCGCCGGAACGATTAAAATCACGTGGACGCTCTTGCGCAAGACTTACTCGCAAAGGACGATCTAAATATTCTTTATCATTGAGTCCATCAATCGCTTTTTTAGCCGCTTCTGCATTGGCCATCTCTACAAACCCGAAACCTTTAGATTTACCGGTATATTGATCAAGAATAATTTTAACAGAAACTACCTCGCCAAAGGCTTCAAATTGTTGTCTTAGCGAATCTTCAGTGGCTTTCCACGAGAGGTTTCCGACAAATAACTTTTTCATACAAACTGCTCCATATTGGATTTTTTCTTTCATACATGTTTAGCTTTACAACTTAATTTTTACATGCAACCATTGCCTCTCAAAGGATTGATACCGCATAGGTCGACTAAACCCAAGTTTGAGCATGACAATGTAAAATACAATGTGTAAAAGAAAATCGAGAGAGTTCTCGAGAAAGGAACTTGAATACCCGAACATTTCAATCTTAACATAATCTCAAATATGGAGCCCGTAGTGAAACTCCTATGCGCTAGGTCCAATGAAAACCGTAGCACGCTTGCAACAAAAATAGTTAGGTGCATCGCTAACCATGCACTCATCCTCAGTATAACTTTTTTCTGTTTTTTGTGTCTACTACTATTTTCACTCTTTCAGCAATTCCCGCTCAAAAAAAGAATAGCTGATCCTAGACCTCCTATCACGATACCTCTTGCGGGACTTTATCTATATTTTCACTTCCCAGACTAAGTAATAAATTCTCATACGCTGTTAATTTAACTTGAATGTCTTCCAAACGCACAATGAATTGTTCCATGAGTTTAGGACCCATGCCAATTTCATCTAGAAAGGCAACGACACACCTTGCTCCCTCTTTCAGTGATTTTATTAATGTTTGGAATGAGTTCATCAGCGATAGAGATTTTCAACCCATACCAATTAAAGAAAAAATATTTTTAGTTAAAACAGCTCAGAATGAGAGCCAATTCTTTCAAGATAGAGACATTTCTGATCGGTGTAATAAATCAAAAGAGTGTCGGGTTTAACATGACACTCTCGATGTCTTACATAATTTCCAGTTAAAGAATGATCTTTGTATTTCTCTGGCAGTTTTTTCTTTTTACAAAGCATTTGAATGACTTCATGCAATTCATCAATAATGCCTTGCTTCATGTCTCTTTTAAATGCAGTCGATGGTTCAGGAATAAGCACTTGGTTTCATCCCCATTTTTTCCCAAAAATCCTCGATAGAGTCGCATTTGATACCGCGACCTTCCTCGCATTCCTTCATGGCGTCAAGAGTTTCTTTGTTCGGTGTTTTTTCAGGAAAATCCTTTCTCAAATAGGAAAGAATGAATTCACCAAGATTCATGTGCGCCTTGGCAGCTAGCATCTTAATATAAGTTCTTTCATCTTGAGTGCAATCGAAAGTAACTTTTGCTTTGTTATCGTGAGATTGGGCTCCCATATAACCCCCCTTGGTTTACATCTTAAATATAGCACAAGTTTGGCTTTTTGGCAATCCAAAATCCTGGATTTCATGTGCCCTGTCTCCTAGAGTGATCGTCGTTGCATTTAAAACTGAAAAAGTCTATAAAATTTACAGAGCTCGCGATTTCCTCACAAAAAACCTAGAGGCCGGATTAAATAAATGACTTCTTTAAACGACGAAGATGTTTTAGATCAAAAACTCACGCCCATGATGCAACAGTGGCATGCCTGCAAAAAAAATGCCGGTAAATCTATTCTCTTTTTTCGGATGGGCGACTTCTATGAAGCTTTTTATGAAGACGCCATCCTCATGGCAAAGGAACTAGAGCTCACATTAACGAAACGTCACGATATTCCCATGTGTGGCATTCCTTGGCATTCGAGCGATGCCTATATCGACAGGCTCATCAGCAAAGGGCATCGCGTCGCTGTAGCCGAACAAACTGAAGACCCCAAATTGGCCAAAGGACTTGTAAAACGAGAAGTTGTGCGCGTCATGACTCCTGGAGCCTTAATGAATTCTTCGTTGCTCTCGGATAAAAGCAACAATTTCTTCGCTTCAATCGTTCATTTAGGGGCTCTTTTCGGACTTGCTTTCCTCGATCTTACCACGGCAGAATTTCATGTGATCGAACTCGAAAGCATACAAGAACTCTTAAATGAAATTTATCGCATACAACCTTCCGAACTTCTTTTCCCTACCAAAATGCAAGATAAACAGCCTGCATTTTTTAACGAAATAAGCCACAGTGGAAAAATCGCCCTAACACCTCACGATGATTGGCATTTTGAACACCAAGTCTGCTACGACTTCCTAGTCTCTCATTTTAAAGTACACAATTTAGATGGTTTTGGCATGCGAGGGCTTGTAGCAAGTATCAATGCTGCTGGAGCGCTTTTATCGCACCTAAAGGATCACCTATGCTTAAACATCGAACATGTGGTCAACATTTCCACTTACTCAACAAAAAATTATATGTCTTTAGACAGAACGACTCAGCGCAATCTTGAATTGACAGAGCCTTTACATAGTAGCAATCATAAAAGCACTCTTCTAGCCGTTTTAGACCATACTTTAACCCCCATGGGAGCGCGCCTGCTCAAACAGTGGCTTAAACAACCACTCCTTTGCCATCAAACAATTAACCAAAGACAGGATGCTGTGGCGATTTTGGCTGCAAATCCTCTTCTTTTAGAAGAATTACGTACACATTTAAACCCCGTCGGAGATTTAGAACGGCAAATGATGCGTATTAGCTCCGGATGTGCTTCCCCTAAAGACCTGATTTCTCTTAAATCTGCTCTTGAGCCCCTTACTGCGATCAAAAATACCTTAGTTACGCTACCCTTTCAAGAAGAGAACTTACTTGCACTGGAAGAGCAAAAACTCAATCCTTTACCCCAACTCCAACAACTTATCGCAAGTGCTATTGTGGATTTACCTCCTTTCCGTATTAATGAAGGAGGAATTTTCCGCTCTGGATATCACAAGGATCTCGACGAATTGCGCGACATTAGCTCAGATAGCAAAACATGGATAGTAAGTTATCAGGCTGAACTACGTGAAGGTAGCGGGATCAAAACGTTAAAAATTGGCTTTACGCGCGCATTTGGATACTATATTGAAGTCAGCAAAGGGCAATCAGACAAAATACCGATCCACTTTGTACGTCAACAAACACTCGTCAACGCCGAACGATTCACGACTCCGGAACTTAAAGCTTATGAAAACAAAGTCCTCAGTGCCGAGGAACGTTCAATTGGACTGGAAACAGAGCTCTTTACAGCTCTTCGTCTAGAAGTGGCTAAATATGCTTCGCTTGTCCTATGCAATGCGCAAGCCTTGGCCATCATCGATTGCCTGCAATCCTTGGCTAAAGCTGCTCAACTCTATCATTATACACGTCCGGTTGTCGACACCGGACAAATTTTGAACATTGAAGATGGACGTCATCCTGTTATAGAAGCTTTAAATGTCCTCGAAAAGTTTACTCCTAATGATACACAATTGGATGCAGATAAAAACAGATTGCTCGTCATCACCGGCCCCAACATGGCAGGAAAATCCACTTATATCAGACAAGTTGCATTAATGACGATCATGGCTCAAATTGGCAGTTTCATTCCTGCCAAAAAAGCTCATATCGGAATGATTGATAAGGTCTTTACGCGCATTGGGGCCAGTGATGATCTCGCGCGTGGTCAATCGACGTTTATGGTTGAAATGACTGAAACAGCCACTATATTAAACCATGCAACGGATCGCTCTTTAGTGATTCTCGACGAGATTGGCCGCGGCACAAGCACTTATGATGGAATTTCGATCGCATGGGCTGTTGCTGAACACTTATTGATGACTGAAGGCAAAATGGCCAAAACGCTATTTGCTACACACTATTGGGAACTCACGAAGCTTGAAGAACAAATTCCTGGTGCAATCAATTATACGGTTGCAGTGCATGAGAGTGATGATCAAGTCCTATTTTTGCGAAAAATCATTCGAGGTAATAGCGACAAGAGTTACGGAATCCATGTTGGACGTCTAGCAGGTCTACCAGGAGCGGTGATCCATCGTGCTAAAGAAATTTTGCTCCATCTTGAAGAAAATGCCAATCGCAAGACAGCTTTTGCCCCTGCAAAACCTAAACGGATTCCTAAAGTGCGTCCTGAAAAAAATGTGGCTGAGATTCAACTCACTTTTTTTGGATAATTTTGATAATGTATCAAAACGCCCAAAAATTGGTATGCAGATAGTAATGAATGAGCTCTTCTTGAGATTGAAAATCAGGCTGTCCGGCAACATGTTTTTGAACGTTTTCTCTGTACAACACAAGAGTTAATGGACGAAAAGTGTACAACATTCCTCCTTTAGCAAAAAAAATAACTTTCATCGACTTCTTATCGATTTGCGCATCATAAATTTTAATCCTTCTCCTTCCTCCCGTGTCGTACCACTCAAGATAATTTGTTTGAGGTCCAAATTTTGATTGTAATATTTGGGGATCGATCGCAACAGAGTCAATTATCAAGTCTTCTTTTTTGTCATTTTTAGCTTCGACAAAAAAAACCTTCACCCTGTCATTCAATGGAACACTGAGATAATTAAGAGATGAGTTCATTTTTTTACCTATTATAACTTTTTACCCAATCTTTAAGGTCTTCTATTTCCACGAAAAAATCATCTATATGTATCCCATTATAAAACTTATCATCCCCTACGGTTGTCAATAAATTTTCCTTCTCCATTCTTTCAATAAGTATTTTTTTTAAATTAGGATCAACTTCAACCGACTCAAAATAATTGGGTGATATTCTATTTTTAAACATCACTTCATTTCCATCCGCAGGATTTAAATCATAACTTTTTATAAAGTTCATCAAATTTTCTCGTTCTGAATAACGTGCATCTTCTATAACTCTAGTACCATAAGCATCTCCGACCTCTTGATAAGGATTTAACTTGAACACGTCAAGTTTAATCCGTAGTACAATTTTTGTATTGGCCAGATTAAGCGGATCTTCCTCAATTTCAGTATCTTGTAATGGGGGTTGTTCAATCAAATTTTGTTCATTTGCTTCCATAGAAGGCGCTACAGTGTCTTCCCCCAGCATGGAACGAAGAGTTTGAAGAGTATCGTCAACACCATTGTACTCTGAAGGGGGCTGCTCAGTCAAACTTTGTTCATCTATCTCTGAAGAAAAACCTCCTCCTAACATCGAATTAAGAGATCGAAGCATATCATCCATCGCATTATAGGGGGCTGATTGCTCCTCTTCTACTGCCCCATATTGACTCAATTCATGTTGATCTTCATTTGACTGATTTATCGAATTTGAAACTCTTTCGATTTCGCCCTGAGTTGTCAATTGAGTAAATACAGAATCACCAGCACCATACAAATGATCTAAACGAGAACTTTGCCCCTTAATGAGGGCTCCACTTTGAAATCGATGTAAACTCGCTATAATCCCACCTTTTAAAACACTAATAAACGTGTCCATTCTCTCATTTATATTTTTTCCCCCAATACTATGAGTGAGATTGACTCCTCCTTGGGCCTTCACCTCCTCAACTAATTGTGGAATGGTCATTCTAATTTTTCCAGGAAAAATTTCTTCTTTTCCCATCTTTGGAAGATGCGATTCTATAAGCTGCTCCATTCCGGGTGCAAGAGAAATCATTGCTTCTTTTAAATCTTGAATTGAAAGATCATAAGTTTCCGAAGCACGTTCGATTTTCATAGCCTCTGCAGGATAATAAGCACGGAAAAGATAATGCAATTTCATCCTTTCCTCATCAACGACTGATGATTTTCCAAGAAGAGCCCCCAAACCTACATGAACGAGGGCAATCTGAAGATCTTCAAGTTTTTTTCCAGGATCTAATCGGATCCGAATTCTGTTATAGTTTGTTCTATCACTCTTTGGATCAGCTCCAATTAAAACCGAACCCAATCCTTTAAAATTAACTTCCTTTGCTCCATGCATTCTTAAAGATTTATCGGAGCTGAAGACTCCGTTATTTGAGCCAAGATAATAAAACTCAACATCTTTTATTTCTACATCTACACCAACACTCTTGTATAACTCTTGGTGACTTTCAAATAGAACAAGTTGCCAATCGATTTTTCCTCGAAATGCAGGATTTACATCAAAAGAAATTTCTATCTGTTCAACTTCTCCTGTTTCAGATGCCATTTTTTTAACAATTCCTTCTAAATTAGATCCTTTTAGGCTGCCTGTATTCAAACCATTAAAACAAGCGCCCATGTTCATTTTACCAAAAGTCTGAGTTTCAATTATATATGCATTTTTTCTCAAAGACTCAGAAAGGTTAGCTAAAGGATGCATTTTACTAAATTGAATTTTCGACATTTCTAGGCGAACACTGACTGCCTCTTGAATCTCGCCTCTTTCAATGTATTTTTCAGCAGCCTTTTCATATAAAGACAAAATTTTTGTTTGCCATACATTTTTTTCAATAAGATCGCAAAATACTGGATGATTTTTATTTTCAATCAATACATGGACAACAGCAAGAATAGTTTGGGGATCATGTTTCTGTGTTTCATGAATAAATTCATCTAACTTTACTTCATCTCTAAAAGAATACATTCTTTCCTGAGCTTGGCAAACGGCAAAATGAGTCAAAATAGCCTTTAAACTCCCCACTTCTTTTTGAAACTCCATTTTAAATCTAGAATTCTCAAGAGAATTTGTTAACTCATTTAAAGATGATAGGATGGCTCTATACGCTGTAACATTTCCCTCTTCTCCGTATAATAGACAAGATGAACTTAATAAATTAAGTAATTTACCTATCGTGATTTGAAGATGAGTTTCATCTCCCGAAATGATTTTAGTCACTGAAACACTTTTCTCAATATCATTAGGAAAACCTAAAATTCCTTGTTCTGTCTTAAATTGATCAACCTTATTTTTTAACGACTGAATATTTCCTCTCAATGCATTGATATTTTCATTAAACCTAGCTGAATTATTAGATAAATAGGATGATTCCATATATTTCTCCAAAAATATTCTTAATTAAAAACCATGCAATTAAAATGCCAATTAGAAAGGGATAAGGTATTATAGATATTTTCTCATGACTTCGTAACAAAATTCGGCTATGTTCACCTGTACACGAGAGACTTTCGCTCAATTATTCCTCCTCTGTGTTCTCTGTGATCTCTGTGGTAAAAAAAAATCTACCACAGAGATCACAGAGAACACAGAGGAGGAATAATTGAGCGAAGAAGTGAACAAGGCTCAAAATTCTCCAGCAATTTCCGCTAAACTTTCGTGCCCGTGTGCGTGGGTGGTGGGAGGGATAGCTTCCCTATTTTCGAAATATACAGCTAGATTGTTTTTGAAAGAACTCTATAGAATTTTTTTGTTGACTCCGATTTCCTGATATGCAAAATCCAAGATGGACCTAAAACTGTTAAAAAAGGAGAAAATCCATGGACAAGAAAAAAACAACTAAAAATTTTGAAGCAGAAAAAAAACACCCAGCTTCAAAATCAAATGCAGCAAACAACAAAAGCTCCTCAAACAAATCTAAATAAATTTAAGATTTGAATGTGCAGACCTCATGCCCCCTTAGAGGTCGTGTGGTCTGAATGTAAGAGAATGCAAATTTTATCGAGAATTTGCATTCTCTTTCTGATTCCTCTGTTCATTTATAAGTTTAGGGATTCAATGTCATTATCTAAAATCGACAAAGAAATTAGTTTAGGAAAGATGGTCCGGACTCGAGGCGTTCTATTTTTAGATTTAATCGCTTTTAGGGTTTATATTTTTTCCCTTTTGTGCTAGAGTCATTCATTACAATCGTATCACGCAAAGGCAAAAAATGATGTCAGAAGTCATGCTTTCACAATCCTCCCCTCTCAAGACTTATCCCTCCCACGTCTTATTTCAATTCATTTTTGTTTCATTTCTACGAACTCACGAGGCGATGAAGAGCCTTTGCGACTTGAGGAATCGATTAGAAATTTCACAAGAAATAAGCGATAGAGAGAATCAGAAAAAAAAATTGCTCTTAACACTAGCAAACTGCATAGGCACAACTTCACCTTCTCACAATCACTCTTCCTTAGCCCCTTCCCTGGGTCCCCTAACTAATCTAAAGAATGATTGTGCTTTACTTCTAAAGAATTACAGCACACAAATACCCGAAGCCTTCCAGATGAATAAACAAGCTACATTAAGCTGGTTATATGGCATCGAACTATACAATTTGGCCTCCCAACTCTCTCAAGAGTCCCCTCTTATGGGTCACAAAGATTTCTTACGTTTTCTAAAGGTTGAAGCGCAACTCACCATGCAGCTCAAAAAGATGGGAAATGCCATGGTAAAAGGGTTTATGCGTTTCAAAACAAACGAAAATGTCTTGCTCTGCCTAATGCAACATCAACACCAACTCGACGCTGTCTATGAGAAGGCTTTTACATTGGACATATTGAAAAAAATGGGTCTCAATACAGAAAATGTCCGCCATTTTATCATTGAAGCCTACAACAAACGCGGTTTTAAAGATCTCATGTCAACACTCATTCCAAAAGCTTTTTCTATGAGTACACTATGAGCACTTTGAGCTCGACACAACAATACGAAGAACTCATTCAAGCCTTTCAAAACTATCTGACCCAAGAATATCCAAAAGGAACATGGATTCCAACTGATCTACAAAATTATAATTACTTTCTTCAATTGGCTTCTGCACATCCAACAGGAGGGAGCACCAAAAACCCAAATCCTCCTCCTACTATAAATGTCCCTCTTGCGCGTTCAGCTTCAATGCCTCCACGACCTTCTTCACAACCAGCCCCCATTGCAATGCCATCTACTCATCCAAAAAATGAGACGTCAGAAGAATTCATTAAAAAAGATGAAACGACAATAGAGGCCAAACCGGCTCCCAAGAGCCCATTGACCCAAAAGCAAATTGCAATTGAAACTCTACCACCTTCTACCGCTCCCGATTTTACCGAAATGAAAGCACTTTTTAAAGAAAAGCTTCCTCATGTGCTCTTAAGCGAAACACTTGCTGACGACAGCGAAGCCAAAGCTTTTGCTTTGCGCTGGAAAGCCCCATCAACAGAGATTGTAATTTTATCTTTCAGTGACCACCCTCCAGAAAAAGCCTTCTTAACTCATTTATGCACCGCTCTACATCAATGCTTTAGATCGGCAAAACTTATTTCGGCGGCTAAAATTGAAGAAGAAAAAGGTTGGGATCAATTACTCAAAGCCGAAAATTTACGCATCGTTATTGCGAGCCATAACAGCATACATGCTTTGCCCGAGCTCATGAAATTTTACCATGAAGAGGCTGCTGGCAGGCATAGATTAGGTCGCATTCAACTCTTCTTACTTTCAGACCTTTCCCTATACATGCAACAGCCTTCGCTAAAAGCTTCTCTATGGAGAACTCTAGGACAAACCTTGACTTCCTTCATAGGCTAAAATTTTCTTTTCTAATCTATCTAATTCAGAAACCATAGATTCGAATTGTTGATCATCCTCCACATCTTTATAAGGCGATAAAATATGTGAGCTAATTCTATTATATATAAGCGAAAAGGCCATTGCCATTCTGCGCAGCAGAATGGCAATGGCCTTTTCGCTTCACCCCGTGAACGCTTATACCATCTACGCAACAAACTCTATATTTTGCTCAAGCTTAGCCAACTCTTTTCTAAGCTCAATAGCGACACTTACCTTATCTTGCTGCGATTTAACTGCTAAATAGTCGACAACCGAATCAAATTCTCCGCTTTGATTCTCTCGAAGCAGCTGTAAGTCCTTTCGTTGCTGTTCTGAGGAATAAAGATGCAGCCCCTTATCTCTGACTTGATCGATCATAAACAATGGCACATCTATACCTTCATTTTCTTTAAGGGAAATCTTGTTCGCAATTCCTTTTAACTTTGTATAGATCTCCGCTCCAACAACATTTTCCTTCACTTTTTTATTGAAAACAAAAATACCCTCGACCTCTTCTTTTTTTACAGAAGCCAATATCTCATTATGTTTATCAAATTGGGCAACTTTATCCACTTTATCAACCAAACCTTCAAAAGAAGTTCTCAAATGATTGTAACTTTTCAACTTTCCTTTCCCGTTCTTTGACTCGATTTCTTTGACAGCCTTAGCAAGTTTTTTAGAGAAATCTGGTTGTTGAATCTCACGTTTGGTATAAAATCGTCGCCACCATTTATCATCAGTACGGGCATCTTGTTTAAAAATATATTTCTCCTTAAATGCACATCCCTTTCTGTTAAACAATAGTCCCACATTCTCATCAAGGGACGATTTGTAAGGTAGGATTTTTCCATGCGAAGGCAATAATGAAACTGATGTTTTCTTTGTCCCTGTATAGATAGGCTCTGCAGATTTTTTGTGAGGTTCTAAAGCTCGAGTCTCAGGGTTATACGTGTATTTGACCTTACCATTATCCTTAGCGCTCTTTTTGGGCGTATTAAGCTTCTTCAGAAAAGGTGTCCAAGCTTTTTTCTGAAAAGGATCATCCATCTCTGCTTTTTGTGGCGCGATAATCGCTTTCATAAAAAGAGAATGGTCAGCCAACTTATCAATGACTGCTTGACCTTGTTTTTCTTCTTTTTCTTTTCTGTGCAAAGCAAGGCATTCTCTAGCGTGCTCATTTGATAAATAGTAGTCTGGGAGTAAACATCCTCTTCTTTCCTGTTCAGCTGCTACTTTTTCAACAAATTTCGAATCTTCAGGATAAATCTGTTTATAGTAATCAGGAGAAGCCTTATAACCACCTCCAAAACTATTTGCTCCGGTTAAGATTTCGTTCACAGAGTGATCGTCATGCGAAGTCATCCATCCCAAATACATCAAACGAAGTCTCTTAACTTCCTCTACTGAGGTTATTCCAACCATACCAGCCATCGTCAAGGTTTGATCAGTACTTCCCGATATCCCCGCTTGTTGGGGTAAACCTAATGCTTCGACTGCTTTGATATAGGGAGAATTGCTCTTGGAGCTATTATTGAGACCCCAATAATGCTTTCCTGGAATCCACGGCTGCTTGTGAATTTTTTTAGCTGTTTCCAATTCCTCTTGCAATTCAACATTGCCCCTCTTCTCTGATAAATTTGTTACTTTATGCTTGTCAAAAATAGACTTAAAATAGGTCATTTCCTCTTCAGGAGACATCTTAAAGCGAAATGGCCTTGAAAGTTTTTTTTGCCCTACAGCATTGACTTTGCTTCTGGATTTTTCAGCATCAGACCACGTCAATTTCTCGCTTGCAGCAAATTGCGTCTGACTTTTCTCCGGCTTTACACGGCGACGTAAATTCCCAGCAGTATTTTCAGCAGCATAAGAACCTACTTTAAAGATGGGAGCGTCCGGAGCCTGTTCATGGAGATAGTTACAAACTCCTTTATCAAGTTGCCATCCTTTTTTAGCGAGCTTTTGATTTACCTTGTCCACGAGCTCTGGAGAAGCTGCAATCTCATTAGCAAGACCTTTACTTTTATAAAGGAAATAAAGCTTATGTCTCATTGACGTAATTGGATCTCTATTTTCAGATTTATCTTCAAGCAAATCTAACATCAAGGACGCCTCGATGTAACCTGGCTCCCTCTCCCCTTCGCCCAAACGGCTTTTTAACTCTTCTACAACAATGTCTCTCTGATCTTGTAAATCGCATGTTTGTTTTGGACTATATGTAGCTAAATGCTGCTTTAATTTTTCAATTGTCGCAATGCTGCCTCCAAACTGGCCAAATTTTTTGCCCAGATCTTTAATGATCACTCCATCATGCGCGTTGCCATTGATATTTGCACAAAATGTCTTTACAGCACTTAAAATCTGTGGATTTTCAAGAGCTTTGTATAATAGCTTCTGAGAACATTTTGTGCCTTTAATCAACTTAGACGAATTTTTATCCAAACTCTTAATACTTTTAAAACTAAAGTTATGTCCAGAAAGATAGTGGATGGCCCCATCTGCAATTGCCGCACCATCAGATTTATTCGATTTTTCAATCGATTTTCTCAATG
Source organism: uncultured Parachlamydiaceae bacterium (assembly GCA_963752155.1). Lineage (GTDB taxonomy): Bacteria > Chlamydiota > Chlamydiia > Chlamydiales > Parachlamydiaceae > JACCRY01. Next base: position 20,811 of record CAVVXH010000022.1, read on the forward strand.
CATTGCATTCCTTCAGATACCATTGTGCAGGCTTGACCATCTCAGAAACATCCTTGTGAGAAAATCCAAACGATTTAGCAATACCAATATCGGCATTAAAAAAGGGAGCTTTTTCTTCTTGTTGTAGCTCTGCATAAGCTTGATAGACATCTAAATAGCGATCTGCAAATTTGTTCAAGGTTTCAAGGAGCTCAGGATTAGTCTCTTTATCTTCGAGCATGCCTAGAGAGGCATCAGCAATAGAATAATCCAAAGTTTTCATTGCTTTTTTATAATTACCCATTGCTTTATCTTGGACAGCCTTTTTCTCTTCCGGAGAAAGCATCATCCCCTTGAAGTCCACTACAGGGGCAGTATAACTAAAATCGGGGGGTGAATTTTTGGAAAATATTTTCCATGCCTGTGGAGATCGCTCAGTAAACTGTTTAATTTTCGCAGCAGTTTTAGGAACAAGTGTTCCTTGTTGATTTGGTTGAACAACTGATATTTGATTGGATGTCGATTTAAATAATCCAAATTTATCAAAAATGTTTTTAAAAAATTGAATGAATGGATTGAATTTATTTTCCTCACTAAAATTATTATTTATTTGAGGTAATTGAGTGGTTGGTAAGACTTTAATAGCATTCATTTTAATTCTCTTCTTTTTTTAATTTATAAATATACTTAATATGCAATTTTACAATCACACACATACTTAATGTTATAACATTTGTTATTTATTTGTCAAATTATTTGTAAGTTTTAAATTTATAGAAAGATTAAATAACGCGAGTTTTGGATAAGCCAGTGAATTTTTCTATTCTCGAGCTTGCGAGAGGAGAGAAAAATTCACTGGCTTATCCAAAACTCGCGTTCACAAGGGTACCGATACCCCACGTTTGCACGTGGGGCTAAATGCTTGCACCGCATTCGCGGTTAGGTAAGGCTTAACCTGATGCGTATGCATCGGAATGATGAGCTACGGTGTGCGCAAATTTCTAAACTGTCTATGTTTAGTTTTAGACAGAAAGCTTTTTATCTCTTTCATACGAATAATGAAGTAGATTGTACAAAAGATTTATTGATAAAATATTTTCTCATCAAATCTATAAGGATCTTCTGTCAATAATCTTAATAAACGTTCACGCCTTCCTTTCTCACCCTCACCCCCGAGATCGTAAAAATACATTCGTAAAGAAATATCTGGAAAACACCACTGGTCATTTTCACAAACTAAGAAAGTAGTCCTAAACAAAGACTCATCTTTCCCCGTAATTCCTATACTTTTAGCTATTTCCTCAGCTTTCTGACGCGAGATTTTGCCAAGAAGCGCTTTTCCAGGAATGATAGTTCCTTCTGCAATCTTCGAGCAATAGGCAAATAGTCTATCGAGCACTATGTTTTTTTCTCGTCCGTTGGCACCATTTTTCTGGATCGCTCTTTTAATAGTAGCACAAACAACAATATCGTAAATATGCATGAGAAGTCTATCTCTAGTTTGAGAACTTAATATTATTTTGGATTGTCCATCTGAATGCACCCTTTGATGGCTAGAAGATTTCTCCATTGAATCTTCTTTTACATCACTACTCACTAATTTTGGTGCTTTATCCGCTGTATTCTGCGAATTAACTTCCATTGCCATTGACTCTTTCATAAAATCATCAAATAACTTTTCCTCTTTACTTCTAAGAATAGGCAAAGCTAATAAAATAGCCTTGAGCAAAACAAAGTTAGAATAAAAAGGGTTACATATTCCCGTTAATAAATTTAAAACTTTCAAATATCTCCTCTTTTTCCATTTTGGAGTCAAATTGCGCTCTTCTAGGCAAAAAATTCCGACATAACGCTCTAGCATTTCTTTGGGATCAGGCTGATTTAACCTGAAGTGTACAAGTTCTCCCTCTTTTGGTTTAAAAAGTGAATTATCGCAAAAACCTTCCCTACAGGTAAATAAAAACTTAGATTTATTGAGATTCACAAATCCATTTGTCTCATAAATACTCTTAATATTGAGAGTACCATTAGTTATTTCTTCAAAATGAACTTCATCATATCCATCAAAAATCCACAATATTTTTCTTTCACTTAACTCCTCAGATATTTGGTTATTTTTATTCTTGATATTATATCTTTTCAGCACAGAAACCATCATCTCTCCAAGAATTTCATGTCTTGCCATTTTAGGTAAGGGAACATAAATAGGAAGATAATAATCTTTATCTTCTGGATTACAAACTTCCAATTGGTCCAATGCAAATTTTTTAACAAAGAATGATTTACCCGAAGCTGGCGAAGCTGTGATTAACATTGAAACTTGACTAGGTGTTTTAAGGAAACTTAAAACTGCACTTTCTGTTCCCTGAGAATTTGAAGCAGTTGATAAATTCCCGCTTGAAAGTTGATAATAAGTCAACTCTTTTTGAAATGTGAGATCGCTTTTAAGTAATCGACGAAAGCGCCATTCTAAAGGTTGTTTCTTATAATAAACTTGATCAAAAAAAAATCTCGAACATTCTTCAGGTTTCTTAATTTCCAAATTTTTATTTTTCAATACGATTGAAGAATTAGACAACGTGCGAATTTCGTAGCTAGAGTGAGTTCGGCATATTGATATTAGGAAAGTTTCAATGGATGTGCGTATTTCTTGATATTGCTCATTTTTCTCACTTTTTATGCGAAAATTCATTTTCAATGGATCATCATTCTCAGGCAAATTTGCTTCCCAGATTTTTTCAAGATAAAATATGACTTTCTTAGCAAAAGATCGATCTAGATTAAAACCAATTAAAAGTTTTTCTAAAAGATGAATCAATCCCATAGCAACCAAGGGATCTTTTAGCATGAGCCCTGTAGGATTTGGATCTAAAAGCAATAAACAATCAAGATCTATTTCAGCTCGCAATTTAAATGGGAATAAAGTCAAAAACCATGCTTGGGGAGTTATCGATATTGTTGTGTAAGCATCTTTAAATTTTTCTTTAGCATCAGGTAACGCCATTAATAATTTAGGTAAGATACTTATAGTTTTTTTCAAATCAATAGTATCAGTAATACAGACAATACCTTTCATAAATTGCTTCACCGAGTGAACGACTTGTTCTAATTCAGTCCCTTTCTTTGGGATGAAATTTAAAAGCTGAGATCCAAAAGAAGCTAAGTAAGTAATTTTCAAGCTTTCTTTCCCATTGGTAAATTGCTCTAATACTAATCGAATGTCATCATGTATATTTTGACCGAGGAGGATGGTACTAGCAGTTACCATTGATTCAATTGCAACAATCATTAATTCAAGATAGGCAACAATTTTGTCATCTCGGTCTTTATCAGTGACTTCTTCCATTTTTTTAAGCTTTTTCATCACCTCTTTAATGATGTCGAGCAAATCATCACCATCAAGCGCATCTTTTTTTAAACATGTTTCCAAACCAGTAAAATCAATAATCGCATCGATTTCTCGATAATCAGATGCTTTATTTTTTTCAGCAGTGATTTTTAATTTCGTCAAAATAGAGCTTAAAATGGAAATCATTTGTAAAGAAATAGAATTTTCTCTTAAGACTTTTAAGAGACAAAATACAATCTTTTTTTGATATTCAGGGCGAACAAATTCTACCACTTGTGCGATTTCCTCAATTTCAGCAATTACAGACGGCGTAGATAGGTCAAACAAACTAATCATCTCTTCTGCAACTGCATGAAGCCAACATCTTGATGTCATCGTTTTTAGTATTTGAGCTAATTGCCATGCATTCTTGATATTAAAATCAGTCGCTTGTTTTCTATAAATTTCAAAGAGAAAAGAGTTTTCTAATGATTTTACCTGAAGCTGGATCTGAAAAGGAAAAGTATCAAAAAGAGAAACAATTTGAGACGCATTTAAGCAAGCCAAATTTCTTAAGTCCAAAGTGGCTTTATATCTTTTTCTCTCCTGAACCTTTTCGCCTTTCCCTAAACGATATGTTACATTGCTCTTGTGTAACTGGCATGGAAGAATTTGAATGCTACAGTTAAACAGAGACGGTGGTGCTAGAAAAGGCCCTTTGATTTTTATTAATCGATAATCAAAATAAGAGTTCCCGTTCAGAGGGGTATTTAAAATGGATAAGTTTACGAGACCCACTGATTGATTTTCACTATCTTCAAGAGGGGTAATCTTAAAGAAATTAGTATCACAAAACACTTTTTGACAAAACGACTTTAGACCAGTAGTCTTAAATTGTTGAGATGTGGCATTTGCAATTATTTTTTTATTTCCATTACCAAAAGTTTTTACAGTACCTGTAAAATGAGGAAGATTTATATTGATTTTTTCGTTATTTGAGGTCCATATTTGAATAGATGTATTAAAAGGAATCATCTTCTTCTCCTTCTTTTTTCAATGACTTCGTTGAGGTTCTAGAATCTGTTCGAAAACGATGAACGACCCCATAAACCTACTTAGGCTCACAATCTGAATCTATTCCACATCGTAAATATAAAAAGTCTTTTTTGTCTAATTTTTTTTTTACTTTTCTACATGTATAATTTGATTTTCATAAAACCATCTTCAGATTTAAGCTGTTGAAACAAATTTTTCTTTAAATTTTCATTTTTAGATAGATCCAAAAAATATGCATATAAATCTCTTTCGGCAAAATGCCAAAAACCATTAGAACAAACCAGGCAAGCATTTCTAAATATCCTTTCCTCTTTATCTTGAAAAGCTATTTCCTTAAAGGCACTACAAACCTCTTTTAAAGTAAACCCTTTAAGCGATTTACCATCATCACTAATTGCTTTTGCTATTTTCACATAATAATTGAGGAGGCTTTCAAGTTTGATTGTATCTGAAGAGATCTGATTTTTTTGAAATGCTCTAATGATGGTTGCTCCGGCAATAATCTCATAAATTTTAGATAACATGTCATCGATATGGTTTTTTGTTTTTACAAGCTTTGGAAGTGCATGTAGAAGGACTTTTAAAACAAATGGATTGAAGCCTATTTTATTAAAATCAAAACCGTTGTTTAGAAATAAATTTAAATCACTTAACTCAAATTTTCCCTCAAACTCAGATGTCAAAATATAGTCCTTGAACGCCTCATAAGTAAATGGATGAATTTTAAAATGCTCTAAATTCTCTTTCGAATCTTTAAAGTAACTAGGATCAAAATAGCCTTCTCTGCTGGTAAATAAAAATTTCGAATGAGGCCAGTTTTGGAAGCCATTTGTCCTATAAATATTTTTAACATTTTCAAAAGCTATTTCATCATACCCATCACAAATCCATAGGATTTTTTGTTCTCTTAACCGATCTGGAATTGCACTCTTCTCCTTCCCAATTCCATATTTCTTTAAAGCCACATCGACAAAACATTCTGTTAATTGCCTACTATTGAAATCTGCAAGAGGCACAAATATCGGAAGATAGCTTTCTTCATTATAGGTATTTAGCAAATCCCACGTAAATTTCTTTGCAAAAAAAGACTTTCCGCTTCCTGGAGGCCCTGTAAGCAATAAACAAGAGACATCTTTTTTCTCGAGAAATTCAAAAATAACATCTTCAATAATATTTACAGGAGAAAATAATCGATCAGAACAGATAAGAGATTGATAATACGGTAACTCACTTTGAAAATAAACATCATCGCTTAACAACCTTCTAAATCTCCAGTCTAAAGGCTGATTATTTAAATAAGCCTTTTCAAAAAAGGCGCTTGGGATTTTTTCTAATTTTTTAGTCTCCAAAATTTGCAAATTTTGCCTCTCGATTCTTTCAAGTAATTTCCCAACAAAAATCGGGCTTTCTTCAAAAAAACAAGGATCAGACAATAATTGTATTGCATACCTTGCTAACGAGATTGTTCGTTCATCATTTGGAGTGGATCCAAAAGGTTCAAATGCTTGTTGAAGAGAATCTTTACACTTCTTAATCCATTTACTTAAATTTCCAATTGCCACCCATTCTAAGAAAATTGTAGCCATTTCAAGATAACTCTCAATTCGAAATTTAACTTTGAACTGTTCTTTGACAGAATCTTCGATTTTTCCTGTTAAAAAATTGGCCACTATTTCAAGCCGACTGCAATCAAAACCATTATTTTCTTGTATTGACTCACCTTTCCCAGAAGCTACTCTTAAGGCATCCATCCTTCCTTTTTTCATGTTGCGCATAGTTGCTATCACGACAAAAAGAAGATCCTGTGAGTGTGCAGGTTCACGCTTGATCAATAGGTTGACTAAAGCCAAAAAAATATCCATTTGATGTTTAACGGAGACAAATTCCACTATTTCTGCAATTTCTTTAATTTCCTCAATACGAGGAGGAAAATCTCTTATCCCCGAAAAATCGTCTACCATTTTGCAAGCCACATCAATGAGCCAATCGTTTCTTTCTCTTCGTAACTTAATTGTTTTTGCAAGATCAATTGAATTTTGGATATTAACATCTGGACATTTTTTTTGAATAAGTTTAAAAATCCATTTGTTTCCCCTTTGCTCTATTTGCAAATAGATATCAGAAGAGTCGAGTAAAAGATTTTTAATTTTGGAAGGTTCCAAGCATACCAAATTACTTAAATCAATTGAGGATTCAATCAATGATTGATTGTCTGCTTGAGTTACTAAACAAGAACTTTTCTCCAATTCAATAATGTTTAAAGAAATCATATAAGAGAATTTTCCTTTCCTGTCTTCTCCTTTTATAAGAATTAAACCTTTGTTTTCCATTGATAAATCAATCCCCTTCTTTTCAACATTGATGCGAATAAGTACACATCTTTGTCGATCAGAAGAAACTTGTTTAGGAACAGCTTTTAAACTCACGGGATTTTCGATTTCCTTTAGAATCAAAGTGTCCTTTTCCTTGGTTTCTCTAAAATTTTTATTTGATTGCGAAACTACTTGTACATGCTTAAATGAATCGACAGCAGGACGAAAATAATCAGGTGAGATGCCATCTTGACAAATAAAAATAAATTTTGCATTAGGATAATTGACTAACTGATTCGTCCTGTAAAGATTCTTATAATTAATCTCCCCCTGGCTCTCAGAAAACTTCACTTCGTTATATCCATCAAATATCCAGAGTACTTTTCTTTCATCCAATTCGTTAATTTGCCGCTCATCCGAAATCTCATAATTGCCTAATCCTTCTGGAATTGCAGCATAAAAAGGGTCTGTTAAGGATCCTAAAGAAACAAAAACAACTAAATACTCATCTTGAGGAACTAACATATTGCTTGCTAATTTTTGCCATGCAAATTTTTTAAAAAAAGTTGTTTTTCCTGTTCCAGAAGGTCCAGTTAGAAGCATTACAGAAAGAGATTGATTTTCCAAAAAAGATTGAGTATAGGTTTCAAGCGTTGCTACCCCTTCTGTTCCATTAACTTCAATGTTCCACTGATCAGCAAAAGCGATTTTAGATAATTCATTTCTCAGATTGTGTCTTAATTTCCATTCTATCGGAGCATATCTCATTAAAGTCTTTCCTAAAAGCCCTGAGGGGAAAGAAGAATGACTTTCTATTGTCTTAGGATGCTTTCTAGCTTCAATTTGCGTAGCTAATTTACTTTTTATTGAAGTAAGATGGTTATCAAGATGTAAGCGATCTTCAAAACAGATGTTTTTTAATATTTTTTCTGTTTCCTCAAAGATCCAAGTAGTCACCATGGGATCATCTAAAGTATCCTCGAGCAAGTTAGTTACAAGCCATCCAAGTCTCCCAAAGCTAGGCTCTGATAACATTTGCACCAAATCTAGAAGTAAACAAAACATCTGGTTAGCCACTTTACGCAATATAAAATAGCCTACATAAAACTGAGGGTTAGAAGGAACGAGCATCTCTTTAAGTTTATGACTCAAAGTGAATTCATCATAGACGGATTCTCTTAGTAACAAATATCCTTTTCTGAAATCATCGTATTCTATATTCATGAATTCAATCACACACCCAACTTCAACCACATAACTATTCAATTTTAGGAGATGAGACTCGATAAACCCTGCAAAAATATCCTTAAAATGGATTCTAGATTTTCCAATCGTAATGCTAATTTCTAAAAGCTCCATCATAGTCAATAATAATATTTTACTACCTTCTTTTTTAGAATAATTTTTCAATTTGTCTGCAAAAATACTACATAATGCAGTAAAATCATCTCTATCTATTATTCTATTTAATTCTAACGAATGATCTTTGAAAATATCCTCAATAACAAAAGTCTTCTCTTCATAGTGTTTGTTAATCAAATTAAAAATTAAGAGATCTTGAGCTTTTTTTAGATGCTTGCAAAAGAACAAAAATGCTTCATAAAATTCTGAATCATCCTCCCATTTTTTACTCTTTAATTCATGAAGCAATATTCTCATCACTTGCTGCCTCCTTTCAGATGAAAATGAATCTAGAAAGAGTGCAATTTCTTTTAGTGAATCTGTTGTTAACCGGCGCTTCTTTACAAAAAGTGATGCTACATGATCAGGGACACTTTTAAGCCATCCACGAGGTTTTCCTGATTTGAATCCTCGAATAAACTCTATCGCATTTTTACAAGAAATATCGGGATCTTCTTCTCTAAATATTTTTACTCTATTTTTTTCTTTGTTTCTATCCAAATGAATATTTAGAGGATGAGATTGAAAATTAAGTAAAATGTTCTCTAATTGGTCTCCATTTAATGAAGATAAATTACTTAAATCCAAAGCAGTTTTTGCATATTTGTGGGGTTTATTTTCGTTTATGTCTTTTACCCAACAAATACTTTCTTCTATTCTCATATTAAAAAAAACTTTACATTTCCAATAAGTATTTTTAAATTTTAAATAGATTGATTTCTTAAATGGCTTATTGATCTCATCAGATTCTAAGTAAGCGATTGTACTTTTCTCTTCTTGGACAGGAATCTGCACCCCTAACTTTGGATCAGGAGAAAAAGAAAATAATCTTTTCCAGATTTCAACTGTACAAAGATAAGGATTTTCTTTATTTATTATAAAGATTTTTGTTAAGTCTAACACGTATTTAGTTTTTTCTTTAGTTTCATTATCAATGAATTTTACATCAGCATCAAAGAAATGAGGATCAATTTTTGCAACGATTGTCCTGAATTGGTTTTTCCAAATAAGGTGAATCCATAATCGAGCATTTAAAACAGATGAAGACTTTTTGAGATAATCATGGGCATTTCCAGCTGTAGCGTTAGTTCCAGCTATAGATGGAACTGAAGCTATAGGGGCACTTGATAGAGCTTCCATATCTAACCTCCCTAGCAAAAGATTATAATTTAAAATAATGAATTTATTTTCAAACCTTCAAATGCTAGAATTTCTCTCGAGCTCTCTTTAAAGGAAGAATAAACTCAAAACTGAAACTTATACACATGTTAAGTTAAATATTTCAATTAGTCAATGCTTAAGGCAGCAATTCTGAGCTTCGCGCAGAATTGCTGAGATGCTGTGATATTGGGGGATAAAGTATAGGAAAGATTAAACACAAAAGCACGAAGGTACAAAGAAATCTTAAGTATCGTAATAGCTAAGAAATTGCGCAAATTTCTTAGCTATTACGACTTCAAACAGTAGTTTAGGCTACATGGAGGCTGCGTGGCTGCACTCAACATCGGAATGATGAGCTACAGCCCGCACGATTTTATTATTTAAGAGATCTTAAATATGCTGCTTAAGGACCTGCTCAGAATCCATAATAAAATCAAATACTTGCTCTGGAAGTAAAGGTTCTACACAAGGATAACGATGTGCTAACATCAAGTCTTTTATTTTAATCTTTATCTCAGGTTTCTCCAAACCTTCTTTGATAATTTTATGTACTGACATTACCCCATGGATATCATAATTTGAAAATCTTGAAGCCAGAGTTTTTGAAGCCAAGAGGGTATCTTCAACTTCTTTCCTCTTCGATAAGATTGCCAGTTCTGTCTTGAGTTGCTCTATTCGAGGAAGAGCTATTTGCATCACAGCAGTAGCCTTGTTAACTTGCTCTACAGATCCCTCAAGTTCTTTCTTCATACTGAGCCAAACACCTGTGATTCCTGATTGCTGTTTAATGGCCCCTTCTTCACGACGTTTATCAAGATCATCCTTTCCCTTCAATGCAGTAGAAAGACCTATTTGTAATACTTCTATAGAACTACTCAATTCCTTAAAGATCTTGTTAGCCTCTTCATAAATTTGTAATTCCTTATGCAATTGATACTCTAGAAACAGTTTACGCGGCGCAATATCTGCCGTCAGAAGAGTATGACGAATTTCATGTCTGTTAACATAAGCCGAGTAAGCCATTCCTCCAACAGTCACAGCAGTCCCTAATACAGCAGCACCTATCCCTGTAGCACTAAGGCATAAAGAAGTCGCCGCAGTCAAAGTAACTCCTGCAGCCAAAAGAAGAGCTTCTACAGAAGTACAAATAGCTAAACTAGCCACAACTCCTTGCATCACATTTTGAGCAAGTTCAATAGAAACTTCTTTTTCTACGACTTCCAGCCGATTCAATTTAGCCTTAAGAAGAACTCCTTTATAGGGATCAACCTCTTTCTCATATTCTTTCGTTAAGGTTTCTATATTTTGCTTTAAAGTAATAAGTTGATCCGATGATTGAGCAACTCGATAAGCTTTTGCAGCTAAAGAAATAACTGCTCCACCTAAAAGCGCTCCATGTGAAGCTATTGATATATCAACAAACATTCCCAATCCATCTTTAATTGGACCTGAAGTTAGTAAAGTTGATATAATTTTTTCTCCTTTTTCCAATTTGGATGCTAATCCTCCAAGCCCCTTTTTAACAATCTCAAATGTCAAATTCCTCTGTTCAATTTTTAAATCTGAAATTATTTTTTGGGTAAGTGAAATTTTTGATTCTAAATTTACAATTTCAGCAGCAGATAAGAAAGCTCTATTATTTAAAGAAGTAACTGCAGAATTCACTTCATTTTGACAAAACTCAATTTTCAAAGAGAGTATAGAATTTCGGTGACTTAAAAAACCCACTTCTATCCACGGAAAATTCGATTTACTTAACATTAAAGTGATTTTAGACGAAGTAGTATCATCAAACATTTTTGTCATTTCGCCTATTTTCTGGCCAATAGCTGTATACTTCATTGCAATCTCTTCTAACTTAAAAGTTTTTTCATCAATGTCTTGAAGGGAATTTAATGATTCAATTTCATTATCATAGGATACTTGAAGTTTATTAATAAAACAATTCACTACATTTTCCCGATCTTTCTTTTCATTTTGAAATTCAACAATAAAACTTGCAACCTCTTGATTTAATTCCTCTTCGCGTGGAAGATATTTATCGCGAGTATTGGCCAATTTCTCAACAATTTTATCAGCATTATTCATTATATCTCGTGCATCAATTTTTCGATCTACATAGTCCTTAGTTTTTTCAAATAAATCTGTAATTGAATTAGATAATTTGGAGAGATTAGAAACTTCAATCTCAACATTTTCTTGACTAATTGTTTCGCTGACTTCGCCGACATTATTTTCTGCTTCATTAGATTTAATATTACTAGCATTTGAACCAATAGTTAAAGAAGACTTAGGGGATACATTCATATTAACCTCCCAGCATTTCACCACCATTTAATTATATTATATAATTAGTTTTGTTAAAAAAACAATACTAATATTTTTATTATATAATTAATTGATGAATATTGCAGAGCGAGACAGCTGCCTGTGGCGCCCCCTATTGGGAAATAACAAATTTTTAAAGCGCCTTGCCATTGGTGCCTGACCTGATATTCTGACATTTGCCTACAATGATAACGTAACCTCCCAGGAGGGCAAATGTCAGAATGTCAGGTCTGGAACCAAGGCTAAACGTTACCTCTCAGAATTTAGTATCTTGTTATTAATTGAAAATGACGCTTTTTTCAGTTGCGTAAATCTTGGGGGTAACGTTTAGCCTTGGTTCCAGACCTGACATTCTGACATTTGCCCTTTAGGAAGCAATGTTATCGCATCGGGGCAAATGTCAGAATATCAGGTCAGGCACCAATGGCAAGGCGCTTTAAAAATTTGTTATTTCCTAATAGGGCGCGCAGCAGGCAACTGTCTCGCTTTGCGTTTAATTTTTCTTAGTATTCCGCATCAGTCGATTTTGTTATTTGCGAAATCAACAAATTTGATTTGCCTGAATTGTGGTAAATTCTGAAAAAAAAGCAAGTGCCTGGAGTTGCTTGGCACTTAACTTGGGCATCGGGTATCTCTCAGCTGGCAAACCCTCACGTTTTGCCTTTTCAACTTTTTTATAGATCTCTTCCAATGAAATTGCCAATCCTTCCATAAAATATTGAACCCACGGAGTAATATCTCCTTGTGAACGCCCCATGAAGTAATTATGAAGAGGACTGATGCTCATAGCTTCAAAATACGCGTTTAAATTGGAGGCATAGTATTCTTCTAAAAAGCCCATCCCGTCAAGGTCATAATTCCTTTGACGTAAAATATACGATGCCATCAATCTCGCAAGTCGCCCATTTCCATCATAAAAAGGATGAATGGTAATCAGTTGATAATGCGCAATTCCGGCAATAATTGGACCAGGGATGTTACTAACGTCATTCATCCATGCAATTAAATTCTTAATTAATCCAGGCACATCCTTAGCATCCGGAGGGACATAAACCACAGAGCTGGTTCGCCCATTATAAACAAGATTTTGACCTTTTCGATAGCCTGATAGCTTAGATCCACTCTTATTTCCCATCACTAAAGAATGAAAAGTTTGAATAATCGTCTCAGTCAGAGGTTGCTTATCCTTTATTAACTTTTCAATGTAAATCAATGCTGCAAAATAGCCTTTAATCTCACACACACCAATATCACAACCATTTAAAAATTCTTCACCTTTTAAAATTGCATAGGCTTGCTCCGGCTCAAGCCGATTCCCTTCGATCAATGTAGAATAATATGTAGAGTAAAATTTTGATGCTTCCTGAAAAAATGCCAGTTGTAATGGTTCTGCAGGATTCTGTGACATTTTTTCTCTAACAGCTTCAACACGCAACAAATCCCTATTAATCCTAGGAGTAATTTGAAATGGGGAAATGCATCTTCCAGACATAAAATATACATAACCTTTATAGATGACTGCCCAACTTTAAAAAAAATCTACACTCCAGCTACTCTTAATCATTGCTAATAAAGCAAAAAGAAAGCAAGTTTAAAGATGCCAACCTGTCAACCTTCCTGTATCAACAAATAATTTGACAGCAATAAACCTTTCGCCTAATTTACGGATATTAAGAGAGATGACTATGGATCCATCAGATTTGGTAAAATTTAGACTTCACCCCTGGCACGGGCTTGGGCTTGGGAAACTTTCGCCGGCAATTGTCAATTGCTATGTTGAAATGGTTCCTAGCGACACAGTCAAATATGAAATAGACAAAATTACAGGAATCCTAAAAGTCGATCGGCCTCAAAAATACTCTAGTATCTGTCCTTCGCTTTATGGCTTACTTCCTCAGACTTACGCTGGAGAAAACGTCGCTCGTTTCTGTATTGAAAAATCGGGTCGAACGGGTCTAAAAGGTGACGGAGATCCTCTAGACATCTGCATCCTTACTCAAAATACCATTGCACACGGAGACGTTATTGTCAGGGCTACGCCCATTGGAGGCTTCCGCCTATTAGATGGCGAAGAAGTCGATGATAAAATCATCGGAGTGATGGTCGATGACCTTGTTTTTGGAAATATCAAGGACATTCAAGAATGCCCTCAAAGTTTAATTGAACAACTTAGACATTATTTTCTCACCTATAAAGATGCCCCGGGAAGAAGTACATTTCAAACTGAAATCTTATCGACCTATGGCCAAAAAGAAGCACAAAAAATCATCGAACTTGGTGCATTGGATTATCAAAACCTTATCAAATAATGACAAGTTAAGTAGTGTCATGTATTATCTTCTACATGACACAACAATTTACTAAATATGCTTCTATCATCCTAGAGCTCTCCATCGATAAGTTACTCGATTACGGCATTCCCAATCATCTTGAGCCAATGCTGCGCCCTGGCATGCGCGTCGAAGTTCCTTTAAAAGGAAAACTACAAACCGGTTATGTAGTAAAAATCAAAAACCAGCCAGATTTTTCCCCTGTGAAACCGATCCACTCTATCCTCTCGTCAGTGGAACTCATTACTCCGGATTTATTTGAACTTGCTTTATGGATGGCACGTTATTATTGTTCTCCCTTACGCCAGATCTTTAAAGTCATGGTTCCATCCAGCCTCCGTGGCAATACTACGACCAAAGAACAGCTCTATGTCACCCGAAACAAAACACGTGAACAACTCGCAGACTACTGTCGCGAAAATCGCAATAAGTATCCGAGTCAAATAAAAGTTTTGGACGTAATGCTTCAAGTCACCAAAGGAACTTGCCTTTCAGAGTTGCTAGAAATAACAAAGGGCTCAAGGAGCCCTGTTGATACTCTTGTCAAAAAAGGACTGCTATCACTTGCAAATATGCAAATCGATCGCTCCCCTCTCGAAAATCAAGAATATTTCAAAACGAAACCCAAAAAATTCAATGAAGAACAACAAGCAGCCTTCAACACCATTTCAAAAACTTTAGATCAGGAAATATTTGGAGTTCACCTCGTTCATGGTGTGACAGGAAGTGGTAAAACAGAAATTTATCTACAAGCTATTGAAAAGGCTCTCCAACAGAATAAAAGCAGCCTCATGCTAGTCCCCGAAATTTCCCTAACTGCTCAGACCATCGAACGCTTTCGCTCTCGTTTTGAAGGAAATATCGCCATCCTACACCATCGCTTAAGTGCAGGGGAACGATTTGACGAATGGCATAAAATTCAACGAGGCGAGGCAAAAATTGTGATCGGAGCCCGTTCAGCGGTTTTTAGTCCCTCTGTCGACCTGGGACTCATCATTGTGGATGAAGAACACGAAAACTCCTACAAACAAAGTGAGGAGGCTCCCTGTTATCATGCCAGAGACATGGCGATCATGCGCGGCAAACTAACAAATAGCACAGTCATCCTAGGGAGTGCAACACCCTCCCTCGAAAGCTACTTCAATGCTAAAAATGGTAAATATCATCTTAGTACTTTACAGCAACGTGCCGCTTCTTCATCAATGCCGACCATTAAAATTATCGAAATGAAAGAAGAGTACAATAAGGCCAAAGGATTTACAAATTTCTCAGAAGCTTTGCTCATGGGGATTAAAAAGCGACAAGAAGTTGGAGAACAAACGATTTTATTTCTCAACAGAAGAGGTTTCCACACGTCACTTCTTTGCCAAGAATGTGGAGTTTCTGTCCGCTGTTTTCAATGTGATCTAGCTCTTACATTTCATAAAGGAGAGAGCTCCCTAAGATGTCATCTATGCAACTATGAAGTGACGCCCCCTCCTAAATGCTGTCCTGCTTGTAAAAATGAACACCCCATGAAATTTAAAGGCGTAGGCACTGAACAAATTGAAAGATCACTGCATGCCATTTTTCCTGAACTACGGACGATTCGGATCGATGCTGATACTACAAGACATAAAGGCAGCCATCAACGCCTTTTACGCGAATTCGCTACAGGTAAAGCAGATCTCCTCATTGGAACTCAGATGATTGCCAAAGGACTACATTTTCCTCAAGTGACCTTGGTTGGAGTCTTAAACAGCGATGCGACATTAAATTTGCCTGATTTCAAAGCTTCAGAAATCGCATTTCAGCTTATTACTCAGGTTGCAGGTCGGTCCGGTAGAGGTATAATGCCTGGAGAAGTCTTTATCCAGACTTGCATGCCTGACAATCAAACGATTCTCCATGCAGCCGCAAACGATTACCTTAGCTTTTATGCTGATGAGATACAATCGCGCGAACTTTTTAACTACCCTCCTTTTTCACAAATGGTCAAAGTGGGATTTTCAGGTTTAGTGGAGGCTTTGGTATTAAACTTTGCCGAACATCTGCGCAGCCAGCTCTCTCTACAGTTGCCTCAAAATTTTGAAACCAATCCAACAGTCCCCTGTGGCTATGCTAAAATTAAAAATCGATATCGTTTCCAATTTCTGGTACGCGGTCCAAGTGTTTACCCGATTAATCACGCACTCAAGGTTCTGCTACAAACGATAAAAATTCCAAAGGAATTACATCTCTCCATCGACGTCAACCCTACATCAACGTATTTTTAATTTATTGTGCTTTCGATATTTTTTATCTTGCTCCTTTTTCATAAATTATTTAGTATGCGATAAACTTGAGATTTTGCATGAAGTGAAAAATCAAAAATAAAGTACAAGGTGTAAAAGAAATGAAATCAGGATCTAGAGGACCGGATATTTCTTGTTCATTTCAACAAACAGGTGTTTTTCCGTTAGAAAAAACCTTTAACCGCGAATTGCCTCAGAATTAATTGTAAGCGTTCACGAGGTAAAGCAAAAAGGCCATTGCCATTCTGCTGTGCAGAATATGCAATGGCCTTTTTGCTTCACCCCGTGAACGCCCCTATTTAATCTTCAACGAAATAAACCGAACACTATTCCCCTCTTTAACAAGAAGTAAAATCGGTTTATTTTTATCCGCATCATTAAGCTCTTTCTTAAATTGGTCTACAGACACGACTTTATTCTGATTAACCGCCATGATCAAAGCCCCTTTGCGAAGGCCTGCAAATTGCCCTAAACTGCTTGGATCTACCTGGGTAATGACTACGCCGGTTTCATTTTGAAAATTGAGTTTTTGCGATAACTCAGGGGTAAGATTCGTCACAACAATACCAAGCATATCGACCTTATTGCTTTTCTCTTGAACGACTCCTACCGCACCCACCGCACTATTCGCAAAATCTCCGGTAGTTAGCGCAATCTCTAGCGGCTTCTCATTCCGTAATATCTGCAACTTCAGTTTTGAACCAGGAGGCATCAATGCTATGGATGTACGGAAAGCTCCAACTGATTTTACAGGCACTCCATCGAATTTTAGAATGATATCACCTTGTTTAATGCCTCCTTTTTCTGCAGGAGAACCAGGGACAACTTGCGCGACAATAGCTCCTTCAGCTCGATGTAAACCAAATGCTGAAGCCAAATCATGGTCGATTTGTTGCAACTCCAATCCAATAAAACTGCGACCGACACTTCCTTTTGAAATCAACTGCTCCATCACATTTTTGGCAATATTGCTTGGAATAGAAAATCCAATGCCCATATAGCCTCCCATGTTGCTAGCAATCGCAGTGTTAACTCCCACGACCTCCCCTGCCACATTGAGCAACGGTCCACCTGAATTCCCTTGATTAATCGGCGCATCTGTTTGAATGAAATCTTCGATGCGTGCTAAATCCAAATTGTTTCTTCCCTTAGCACTTACAACTCCTAGAGTGACAGTCGCTTGAAGCCCCAAAGGGGTTCCGATCGACATAATCCACTGTGCCACTTCCAATTGATCAGAGTCTCCAAACTTTAAATAAGGTAGATTTTGAGCATCGATTTTAATCAAAGCTAAATCTGTGTTGCTATCTGTTCCGATCAATTTTGCTGTATATTCTGTACCGTCATTGAATGTCACTTTGATCTCATCGCGACCTTCGACAACGTGATTATTTGTCATGATATACCCATCTGACGAGACAACAAAGCCAGAAGCTTGCCCAACACTTATTCCTGAAGGCTCTTTTTCACGGAAAGGCGCATTGAAAAATCGTCTCCACAAATCACGGACAGAGTCTTCTTCCTCATCATCATCATCGCCATATTGACCCCATGGATCGATTTTTTCGGCTTTATTTTTTGCCTTATGACTTTTTGAACTCTGAACCCGTATTGAAACTACCGCCGGCATGGCGACCTTTGCTGTGCCTCTAAAATCAGCAGAACTTTCAGTCATTTGAGAAATTTCTGCAACTTTCGCTGAAATAGATAGGCAAGGTAAGCTGCAGATGGCAGCCATTAAAAAGATTTGTTTTTTTAAATTCGACATCTATTTTCCCTTTTGTTTAAGCCTATAGATCTTTCACATGACTTCGTAACAAAATTCTAGCAGATTTTGTCAAAAGATGCAGAATTTTGTTACAAAGTCATGTGAAAGATCTATAGCAGTTCCAAAGCCCTTGCCACTGCTAAAGCTCCCTTTTCTAAACGATCGATTCCAAAATGTTCGTTAGGAGCATGAATGCGATCATCAGCAAGGCCAAGACCTAAAAGAACCACGTCACTTTTGCTTGCCAAAGCGAGCTCTACGGTGATAGGAATAGATCCACCGGCTAGTATGAATTTACATGGGACTCCGTACACTTCTTCAAAAGCTTTAGAAAAGGCTTTAACCACCTTAGAAGATAAAGACGATCGCAATGGCGACCCTCCGCCAGGATGGAGGGTTACGACGACTTTTACCTCTTCAGGAGCCATTTTTTTAATATAATCGGCAACTCGCCTAGCAATGACCTCAGGAACTTGGTTAGGGACTAAACGGCATGAGATTTTGGCAGAAGCCTTGGCCGGAATGACCGTTTTAAATCCTTGACCACTATACCCACCTGTAATCCCATTGATTTCAAGCGTAGGACGCGTCCAACCTCGTTCTAAAGGAGAATATCCTTTTTCTCCACCTAAAGGCTTCGCATCAAATAAATTTTCATATTCCGTTCTATTAAAGTCAACAGCCAATTGCTGAAGTTCTGACGGTTCAAGAGGAAGCACTTCATCATAAAATCCAGGAACCATGACTTTTCCTGAAGAATCTCTAAGCTTTGATAAAGTTTCAATGAGCGCGTGAATAGGGTTGTAGGCTATTCCTCCATGCTCACCGGAATGCATGTCGCAGTTTGCTCCGATGAACTCGACATCCATAGTAGTAATTCCTCGTAGGCCTAGCGTCAAGGCTGGCTGAGTCGAACTCTTCATCCCAAGATCGACTATCGCCAAATAATCAGCTTTTAACTGTTCCTTACGTTTGTCAAGAATCCCACTCAGTCCATGGCTCCCACATTCTTCCTCCCCTTCTATGCACAACTTGATGTTGATGGGAAGGCGTCGATCTTTCTCAAAAAGCAATTTTAACGCCTGCAAAACATAAAAACATTGCCCTTTATTATCTTGAGCGCCTCTAGCATAGACTTCACCATTGCGAATAGTCGGTTCAAAAGGAGGAGTTTCCCATTCATTGAGCGGATCGACAGGTTGTACATCATAATGATTATAGATAAGAAGCGTAGGTTTATCGGGTCCTGCATCCATCCAAGAGGCAAAAAGTACCGGATGACCCGATGTTGGCCATAATTCACATTTAAACCTAAAGCCTATTTTTTGGATATATTCCTTTAACCACTCTACGCAACGAATCATCTCACCATTGTATTTGGGGTCCGAACTGATACTTTGAAAAGAAAGGAAAGTGAAATAATCCCGTAAAATTTCTTCTGAATTTTGACGATAGAGTTTACGTAAATCTTGGTTCATATAAACCTTGAGTAAAAAAAATTAGACGCCAATGGCAAGACAGCCCAATATAAAAAAACACACCAAATAGATATAAACCATAGTTTGCACATATCGATGATGTCTTGCAATTAAATTTCTATCAACCGATGCTTTCATTATAAAGTCTATCCTTTCTTGAATGCTGTAGTGATGCCAATCCGGAGCACAAGGATCTTGCCCAGTGGCAGCCGCAAAATAACTCAGTGCTTCAATAAGATACACTGGATTGAGTCCTACAACAAAAATATGCAAATCTGCTTGTCTTTCAAAAAGACGGGAATAAAATCCGTAAACAACCCTTACATAAAGAAATGAAGTTGCCAAAAATGACACGAATATCGCGAAATAATAAAAATACGGGTTGTCAAAAGCATAAGTGACTAAATAAGACACTGCAACTGCACAAAAACCCATTCCCCCAAAAATAAAAGGAAAAATCCATAAATGTTTATGATAGCTATGTCCTATTTCATGACAAAGAATGGCTTCTAAGCATTCAGGTTTCATTTGGTGAATCAAACGTTTAGTAAATAGAACGTATCTAAATCGAGGATAAATCCCAATGACAGCAGCTGTCAAAGTGTTGTCAATAATTCCCCAGGTCTTTATATCACGACATCGAAAATGGGCCCGCTTACACAATGCTTCAAGTCGATTTCGGATCGGCCCTTCAAGAGGTTGACAACGCCAGATCTTTACAAGAATCACCGGCATAAAAAAATGAACCAAGAAAAACAATCCGATGCTACTGATTATTATAATCGGAACTTCATAAGACAGAACAGATTCCGGCAATAAAAAAGCCTCAGGATAAAGCGCAAATAGTCCCTCTAAAATCAAATACAGGATCAAAGGGAGCGCCAAAGGAAGCAATAAATAAATTTTTTTGAATTTTATACTCATCTTTGAAAGTGATAGCACAAAAATAAAATTCATAGTAGTGTGGGATTTAAGATTAAGATATCTTAAATAGCATTCAAAAGACAAGGAAGATATATTTATGCACTTTTATAACCTCCTACAATTCACCATGCTTATATTTATTGCCGGTGCAACGCTCTCAGCCTCAAACTTTGATCTAGTTAATGTGCATTCCATCAATCCTAACATCTTAATTGAGATGCGTTATGCAACGGATGACAATCCTTTGGGAGTTCCACTCTACCCTTCTGGCGAATGCTATTTAGTCAAAGAAGTAGCCCTTAAACTTAGTGGAGTGCAGCGTGAATTAGAAAAACTTGGCTATGGATTAAAGGTTTGGGATGCTTACCGACCAAATAATCAGCAGCTTCTTTTATCTACACATGAAAATGGCTATTATGATAACCTTAAAACTTGTTTATATGCATTAGATCATATCAATGGAAATAGTCGAGGAACTTCTGTCGATGTCACTTTGGTCTGTTCAAGTGGAACCGAACTTAAAATGCCAACCGATTTTGGTCAATATGCCCCCGGAACAGCTCGTGATTACAGATGGCTCCCAGCAAATGTATATCACCACGTACATCTATTAGAGAAAAAGATGGAACAATTCGGATTTATCCCATCGCCAAGTGAATGGTGGCATTTTGATCACATGAGCGAAAACTGCTATCCCATTCTAGATGTCTCTACAATAGAGCTGACAAATGAATAAATTTTATAAGTAATTTATGATGAATTTTCAAAAACCATGTCCATGTGGAAGCCAAGATAAATACGATCAATGCTGTGGTCGTTTCCACCAAGGAGCCATACCAGAAAATGCTCTTCAGCTGATGCGATCGAGATATTCGGCATATGTATTAGATCTTCCAGATTACATCATTAAAACAACTCATCCGGCGAGTTCACACTATATTGAAAACAAATCTCTTTGGAAGAAAGATCTTTCAAATTTTTCAAAAAGTGTCATTTTCCAACGACTCGAAATCCTCGATTTTCGTGAAAATGGACCTGTAGCAATAGTGACCTTTGTCACTCACTTCTACCAAGATAATAAAGAAACCACGTTCACAGAGCAAAGCCTTTTTGAAAAAATGAAAGGTCGATGGTACTATTTGCGCGGAAAACTTACTAGGGGCACGATTTTTCCAGAAAATACCCAGGCCCCCCTCCAAGTTTTACCCCTTGCTTACCATGGAGAAGCCGTTTTAAGGGCAAAGGCATCCCCGGTAGAAAAAATTACGGATGAAACAAGATTACTTGTTAATCAGATGATCGAGACTATGGAAGCCTTTTCAGGAATTGGTTTGGCAGCCCCTCAGATCCACCAATCGCTACGTCTATTTATCACCAAAGCGCCTATCGAGGGCCCTGAAGGTAAGTTATCACCAGGTAATGTGGAAGTTTTTATCAACCCTATCCTCTCCTCCCCAAGCCAAGCAACTTGCGATATCGAAGAAGGATGTTTATCGATCCCAACAATCCGTGCAAACGTACGGCGCCCTAAAGAGATTTCCGTCGAATACACAAACCTCGAAGGGGAATTAATTAAGAGAGTATTGACAAAATGGGACGCTCGAACGGCCATGCACGAAAACGATCATATCAATGGAGTGCTTTTCTTTGATCGAATCAGTCAAAAAGATAAAAAATTCTTAGAACCGCGGCTCGACAACCTGAAGAACCGGTTGAAATAAGGGATTTAAAGACTTGCACGGGAATTTCCTAGATGATAATATTCTGATCAAACCCATGACAAAAAGGCTTTGCATGAGAAGCGCACTTTGCACCGTGGCAACCGCGATCCGATGACACTCGCTTCCCTCTTAAAAATCTATCCTGGAGAGGAAAAAAAAGTTTCCCTCGCTTTCACACAAGCATTCGGGGCCGGCATATTCAAAATTTTGCTACAAATTATCCCTGTAGCCCTTTTTCTTCAACAATACCCTGCTAGCATGCTTCCCTATATCTACATCGGGATGTCAATTTTATCAATATCTCTAGGATTTCTTTATTCTTTTTTTGAGAAAAGGCTTTCATTTTTTGCTCTTTTTTTGCTTTTGCTGCTGACAATGATGGTTCCCCTGTTCTTACTTAATTTAAGCGCAGCCTTCTCGACCTCAGATAAAATCATCATCTTTTTGCTGCTTGTATGGGCTCAATTGATCGAACAACTCATGGATCTTGAGTTCTGGGGACTATTCAATCGTCTTTTTACGTTACAACAAGGCAAAAGATTATTCGGCACAATTGGTGCCACATATAACTTAGGAAGCATCGCAGCAAGTTTTGCCCTGCCACTTCTGACTCCCTTTATAAGTGTCATCAACATTTTCTTTTCAACATCCGTTTTACTTTTCCTTTTTATTATTATCCTTTGGAAATTAAATCTCTCTTTTCCTAGAGAAATGGCAGGAGAACTAGAAGAAGTCGAACAAAAAAAGAAGGAAACTCCCCAAAGCCCTAATCTCTCCTCATTTTCAAATATTAAAACGCCCTACATTTTACAGCTATTTACAACGACATTCTTAATGTCTGCTCTATGGTACCCTATCGACTTTAGTTTCAGCGTCGTTATCCAAGAGCATTATTTCAATAATCAAGAGATGACAAACTTTTTAAGCCGTTTCTATGCGATCGTCACCTCCGTAGAACTTTTGTTCCGCCTTTTTATCTTTCCCTTTATCATTCATTATTTTGGGGTGATCACTTCAGCTTCGCTTTTGGCTGTAGGAATTACACCAATCGCCTTATTAACTTTGATTTTCTATTTTATAGATACCCAATCAACGATTTTCTTTGGGCTCATTTTATTAAACAAAAGCCTCGATAACTCTTTTAGGCCATCCATATTCGAGCCTGCCCGTCTCTTGATGTATCAAGTCTTAACCCCTCCTATACGAGCGTGGGTACACTCGACAACAGAAATTACAATTAAATCAGCTGCAGCTCTTTTTGCTTCTATAGCCATTCTTGCAATAGACTTTGCCACAAACAATTCCCTTTCAGTCATTTTAGGAGCCACCTTTATTTTAGCCATTGCCTCGCTGGCTGTAAATTTTTCAATCAAAACAGAATATATCCAATCCCTTGTAGAATCACTGAAAATGGAATATTTTCCGACAACAAGTACTATTGCATGGGGAAAAGAAAGTTTAGAGTTAATTCAGGAGGGACTTAGAAGTCGAAATCCAGGTAGAATGATATACAGCTTAAATATCTTAGAAGAAATCGACAAAGATTTGTTCATTGAAGCGCTGCCTAGAGCCTTAAAACACAGTTCTGCTCTAGTCAAACAACAGGTGCTCACCAAATTAACAAACTATCACTTAAATGAGCTTTATCCTCAAGCCTTAAAATTAAGCAGAGATACTTCAGAAAATCTCAAAGTACGAACCGCTGCTCTTTTAGCAGTAGCGACGCTTGCCAATGGATCCTATGATAAGGATATTAAGCCTGTTGCCATCGAACTTCATTCGAAAACATTAAAATTACGCACTGCTGCCATTATCGGAATCCTACAATATGGAGAAGAATCTTCTGTTGAAATGGCCCTTAAAGAGTTCTATGAATTACTTTATTCCTCCTCATATAAAAAGCGAAAAGAAGCCGCATTCATCATGGGTGAAATTCCCCTTTTTGAAAATTCAGAATTGATTGAAATCCTGTTAAATGATCCTAAAAAAGAAGTCATCCGAGCGACAATTGTAGCTATCGCTAAACTACCACATCCGAAATACTACCCCAACCTGCTTAAACTGCTAACAGACCCTCATTTTAAAGACACAGTCCTACACGGATTTCTTGCAGTGGGTTCCGACCTCCTCAATCTACTGATGGATGAATTTCCAACTTCAACAGATCAAGGAAAAATTCAAATTCTTTATTTGATCTCACATATGAAGGTGCCTAACGAAGTGAAGACTTCTCTCCATATGACGCTTTTAGCCTGGGCTCACACCGAAAGTGACGGTGTCAGTTTTGCACTTTGGGAAACGCTCACCAAGCTAGGCTATCATCTCCATAAAAAAGATGTAGTGAGCATTCAACAGCTCGACATCGACATTGTAAAAGAAAGTGCCCGTCTGACACATCTTTTGCGACAGTGCCAACGTGTTCCTCGGGAAAAGGGCCTTTCATTTTTATATCATTCTCTGCGCAGACAACTATTAAATTCTGAACAGCGTATTTATTTAATATTATCATGTTACTATTCTCCTGACATGCTTAAAAAGGTGATGCTTGGAGCCAAATCGCACAACATCCAGCATCAAGAGTATGCCATGGAACTCTTGCAAACACTTTTGACTCAAAAACATTCCAGCATGCTTCTTTCTTCCATTTCAGCGATTCACCAGAAGAAATCTATTCACATAGCGCCTCTTAAAGGTTCCGCCTTGATGACATTTTTATTAGGAATAGCTTTAGACCAAAAAGGATATCTGTCTCCTATTTGCCGTTCAACAGCTCTCTACGAATTTTATAAAGAGCAAGCTGCCTGTTCCGAAGAGATTTTACAGAAAATCGAAGCAGAAGGAGACAAGCTTCTAATGGAAACATGTGCTTGGATTCGAAAAAAACTTGAAGAGGACTTATAATATCA
The DNA here is from genome assembly GCA_963752155.1 of uncultured Parachlamydiaceae bacterium. GTDB lineage: Bacteria > Chlamydiota > Chlamydiia > Chlamydiales > Parachlamydiaceae > JACCRY01. Next base: position 45,776 of record CAVVXH010000022.1, read on the forward strand.
GGCTCGGTATTATTCCGTTAATAAAGAAAACTCAAAGCCAACTTTTCTTAGAGATTCAGTTACAAAGAATGGAACATTACTCTCTTTAGCTGATAACAAATTAGCTACAAACTTATGCATCCCATTCTTTTCCTTTTTTTCCTTGATGGATATTGATACATTTGATCTACACATTTGAGGGTCTTTTACAGAACGATAAATTTTATTATCAACGATAATTTCAAAACTCCCAATCCCACTATCTTTCGCAGGAATGATTGTTGAAATGACATTTAATTCAATGCTCCCATCGTTCTGAAAAAATAATTTTATTAAAGCCTTCTCTTTCTTTATCTCCATTGAAGTCGATGGTAAGCATTCCAGAACTGCTTTTGAAGAAAGTGTAAAATACTCTTGATTAATCAATAAAATCAAAGAGGCCAATTTTTCCTTTAATGATAGACTTCTTCTCTTCTTTTTTTCTGGAAGCAAATAGTTTAAGAATTTTTCACAGATATTAAAAAAAGTTTCACGTGCAATAGTTGAAATTTCCTCATGAATAATCTTTTCCAATTCAGCCTGTATTTCGTTCTTCCGATCGCCTTCACTTGCTTTTGCTTCGTCTATTAAACAATCAGAATTTATTAGCTTATTTAATGATTCTTCTCTTGTTATTAATTCTTTCAATAAAAATTTCACCCAAGTATTAAATCTTTCAACTTTATCCAAGACAATAACTTCAACACTTTGGCTAGGAGATGCTTGGCCTAATTTCAGAATATTTCTGTCATGAATTTGCACTTCAATATTCCCTATAAGACGATCTATATCTGCAGCAAGTGCTTTCTTATTTCTATCGTCTACCTTCATTAAACTCATTCGACAAATTTGCTGCTCGACTAGATGAGTCATCCCTGGATCTAAAAATAAATTGATAAAATCAAATTCTTTTTCTATTTTTTCTTTTAACGATCTTATTTTGGCTTTTGAAATTTTTTTGATCATTTCCGATTTTAATTCTTTAAGAGCAATCTCATCATTTAATTTATTTAAAGGAATTGGACTAGAGGTTGAACATAAGTGAATCCAAACGTATCTAAAAATTTCTAATCCAGGAAAACTTAATTCATTCAATATTCTTTGATGTTTATTAGAAGTTTTTATGCTATTTTCTTCACTTTGAATTAATTCTGGATTAGGTAATTTTGCTTGAAGGTTTTTCGACACTGATGACTTTTTATAGAATATATTTTCCGGGATTTTAAGATTTTTAGAAGTAGGTGTCTCTAAAGAATCTTTACAAGCGGTGCCAAAATTGTTAAAACTAATGGAATTAACATCCAAATTTATTTTTCGCTGCGGAGAACCACTTCCACTTTCCGTGGAATAGGGTTCAGGGCTTTCACTTAATCTTAACCTAGGTTTTCTCATTCCAAAGTTAGCTCTCATGTGTTTTTGGAGAGCAGAGGCCAAAATACTGCGATGTTCTTTTTCTGATTCATTAAGCCAAAAAATTTTATCGATTGCTATCCTGAATAAAGCATGAAGTTTATAGATGAGGAGTGGGTCTCTATCAGAAACCGGATCACCATTATTTAATTTTAGGATGAGTGCTCCAATCAAACTTAACTGCTCGTCGCGAACCTTTTCTTTATCGGCACAATTGACTAATGAGGAGACGCTGATCTTAGCGGTTTTTGTCAGTGTGTCTGGATCTACAATGATACAATTATCTTTATCATTGAGTGTAGTCCCTAAATACATGTTGATTTGAGTATGGTAATAATGGTAATCACCCTCTGAAGATTCAATGAGTTTCTGCATATAAGCCTACTTTAATTTATATGGATACGACTAAGGGATACATGTGCTTTATTAAGGTCAAAATAACAAATATTGATTTAAAAAGAAAGAAAATTCGCAAAAATTATTAAGATATAAAGTATAGGAAAAAATTAAACGCAAAGTCACGAAGGCGCAAAGAGCACAAAGAGATCTTACGCGAAGAATCTTCAATTTAAAGAAAAATATTATACTTTATATGTAAGATCTCTTTGTGCTCTTTGCGTTTCCTATACTTTATACCCTAATATCGTAGCATCCTTCTCACCTATCAAACAACATGTTATTTCCCGGTAGGGGCCTTTGCAGAAACCGGAAAAAGGGGTACTTGGAAGAGAACGATGTGGATTGCAATGTCAGTATTGGATTGCACAATCCAAATCGGTCTCTCTTTTGGATCGATTTAAAGAAAAGTTATTCGGGATGAAAACTTCCGCTATGGTCAGTTATTTGTTGGAATCTGCTGAGGACTTAACCGACGAGGACTTTGCTCAAATGGAAAAAATGCTTCAAGAAGCAAAGGCAAAGAAAAAATATGAATAATTTATTTTTTTTAATTTCATATCTCTCCGATGCGTTCTTTGTCTTCGTAACACTTGCACTCATTGTTGAAGGGTCTTTAGGATTATGTCAGATTAAAAATTATCGGCTACGGGCCTTTTTTCGGCTGATCCCCTGCATCGCTCTTTCCTTTCTACCGCTCCTTCAACACTTCCACATAGGGCAATTCTTAAATCCATTGGGTTGCAGCGGCTGGTTTCAAAAATCAGTCATTTATTTTTTTCCAGGATTGAAGAGCTATCTAGACATTCCAAAAGAAACGATTCTAGAACACGTATTTTTTATAGAACCGTTTACTTCGATCATAAAAGCTCTTCTTGGAATATTTATCGTCACCACTGTGGTGATTTTTCTATCCAAAATTTTTCAAATGATGAAAAGACGAAGTTACATATTACTGGTTTTAAAATTCCCAATGGACAGGCTGTTTATACAAAGAAAGGAGCGATACATTGCGATGCAGCTCTGACAGGAGATCTTCTTGTTGGATATGATCAGGCTGTAGAATGTTCGACAGTCCTATTGCGAACACCAAATAAAAAGAAAACTAAGGTAGAATTTTACGCCTTTTAAAATTCAACACAAAGGGAGACAAATTCGCTTTTTTAAAGCTCCTTGCCATTGGTGCCTGACCTGATATTCTGACATTTGCCGATGCAATAACATTGCTTCCTAAAGGGCAAAAGTCAGAATATCAGGTCAGGTACCAATGGCAAGGAGCTTTAAAAATTTGTTATTTCCCAATAGGGGGCGCCACACGCAACTGTCTTGCTTTCTGTTTAATTGACGGCGCCAAAGTATTGACATTTATTATGTCGTCAACTATAATAAGCTAAATAATAAATTAAGGAAGAAAATGCAAATTCAAACATCCATTCCATCTAGTTCTAAATATTGCCTATTTTTAGACGTTCCCTATCGCTATGGACTTAGGCATATGAAAATAGCGTTTAAATCTCATAATAACGTTGGCCATCTATCTCCATCTTTGACCGATAGAGCTAAACATTTTTCTTTAGGGATCATACACCTTATTCCTGCAATAGGGCATATCGCTGCGATTATTACCTACATTCTTAATCTGCCGCAAGGACCTCTTTCCTCAAATGAAAATCCAAAACTCCCCCCACAGGATTTCCCAAACGATGCCCCTTTTAAAAAAGGAGATCAACATTGGGCTTGTATGGGTTTCAACGCAGAAGCATGGCTTCAGGATGCACTGCAAGACGGCACACTAGCAGAAAAACCAACCTTTGATTTAATATCTTTTGATCTGCCTAACGATAGATTCATCATTGAAGGGGCTCAATTTTCAATGGGTATCCATTGGACTTATATTCGATTACAAGGAAGATCGGGGGAAAAAGGTAAGGGTTGGGTTCCCAATGTAATTCTTCAGAAAGAAAAAGAGATAAATCAACTTGAAATGATAAATGAGGAGATGTTAGTCAAAACTCCTTTTAGTTCTTTTAGTTCAAGTGCTTTAAATGTTTATCAAACACAACAAATCGATAGAGAAAACAGAATTTACCCTATGCCTCTTGGAAATATACATGACAAAGAATCCGTTGTAGCGCGGCGGGTAGTAGGAGAATGGGTAGAAGTTGGCCACTATCTCAATAAACATTATTTTGAACTTAACGGCTGGGTTCCTCTTAAAAATTTAGAAAAGAAACCGAAGAATCTAAATTAGTGGGAATTGCTGGCCAGGCATCAACCGGCTTCTTTCAACTCTTCCGCCATTTTAATAATTTCAGGGGTTGCAAAACCCGATTTCTCTATAGTATCTGCGAACGAAAGCCAAGATTGAATATCATTATTATCAAAATTAAATTCCTCGTTCACCTCCTTCTTCTCTTCAATATCATTTTTAATTGCTTCATAAGCTAATTTGAAAAAAAGGGTGCAGATTTTCTTACATTCTTCCTTGATTTCATCTATTTCTTTTCTATTCTCTTCAAGAGGTAGTATTAAATTAAAATTTCTCACTATAGAGAGTGTCTTCCACAATGGATGAGTTTTTTGTTTCTCTTTTCTGAAATTAATAAGGTCCTCAACTTCTTTATAATAGTCTTCAACTTTCTTTTGAACATCTTTAAATTTTCTAACTGCAATTTCATAACAATTTTTTTCAATATTACATATTTTTTCCTTTAGATCTAATTCCCAAGCAGGTGGTTTAGAATTAAGATCATTTTTTAATCTAATTTTCTCCAGTTCAACTAGATATGTTTTAGCTGATGAAATTGTATTTAATACACCAACTACCTCATCTTCATTTAATTCTTTACCATCATTAAAAAATTTATCTACTCTAAATACTTCTGTTAATTGAATGTCTTTGTTAATAGATGGTAAAAATTCAAGTTCTGGGGATATATCAAATTCTGCACAACATTTTAAGTAATAACTATTAATTGCATTTAAATGTTCGTCTAATTCATTAGGCTGGAAACTTTCTGTTAAAGCGATCATTAAACGTTCATAATCAGAATTTAATTTATTTTCCATTATTTTTTTTAAAACAGGTTCTAAAGTATGAATTGGTATCTTCATATCTAATTTATTGGGATCAAGAATTTTTTCTTTAAAATTTTTTATAAAATTTAAAGTTTCATTTTGAGATTGCATAGGTGATATATCTTCAACTTGATATACAAAAGCAAAGATACTATTTAAATAAATTAATAATTCCAGGAATTTTTCAATCTCTAAATTTTTCTTTAAATCAAATGATATTGATTTTGGGTCCATGAACTTGAGATATTTTTTCGTCAGTTCTTTTAATTCTTGAATATTTTGTAATGAAGGGATCTCAACCGTTTTATTTAAAATTTCATCCTGTCTAATACTTGAATCTAAATATCTTATTATTGTATTCACGTAAGTATCCAGACCTGAACCAGCTGATAATTTTTTAATGATTGAAGGCCAATTATTTAAACACTCTTTTTCAAGTTTCATAATTTTAGATAAAAATATATCTCTTGGTTTAATTCTCATTTTATCACATAAACCTACATAACGAGCTGTAAATTCAATTATTTCTTTAATTTTAACTTCATCTAATTCATCAAGCAGATCAATGCTTAATTCCTCAAAATTAGTTTTACCCAATAGAGAATGCATCTTATTATTATAATCAAGATGAATTTTTCCATTCATTTTATTTATTAAAACATCTTCATAAATATCGAAATGTTGATCACGCGCAAATTGAATTACATTCTCTAATGCTTTCTCATAATTTTTAGAATCTTTATTATATACGTCTAATTCTTCTTCAATTTGTTTAAATTTATTGTTTACTATCTCATTACGGTTATTATCATTATCTCTAATTTTCATAAAAATTTTGGGGAACTTATTGTCTATATCGTCTCTAAAAACATTTCGTACATTAAAGATAAAACGAGAAAAGCTGGAAGCTTTTACAAGCGCAGATTGATAGGGAACACTATCCTGGCTTGCGATATCCTTTATTTTAGATAAAATTCTGTTATATAATTCAGTTTTTTCTCCCATCTTGTCAT